>CAYOSH010000028.1:0-50886 GCA_964406575.1 uncultured Eubacteriales bacterium
TTATTTTCAATAACTTACAAGACTTTTGCATTTTTTAACAGGACAGCAGTGATTCTATATATAATCGTCTGTCATATATAAATGTATCGTCTGTTAAATATAAATGTCCTTTAAATTTACATATTCTCATAATATAAATATTCTCAACAGAACCAATTTCACTAAAGGAAAAGGAATCTATGAAACATTCAAAAAACATAACTCTCATAACACTGATCTTTCTATTTTTATTCATTATCCCGCGCATTTTAACGGCAGATCCATCCCAGCCTTCCCAAATAGGAAAAAACCTCTCTGATCCTTCTTTAATAATCAGAACCGTCGAAGAGCTCAAATTAAAAATTCCGACCTGGTTTGAAGAGACAGACATCCCGGGCATGGCCATTGCCGTCGTGGATGATGAGAAGATCCTCTGGCAGCAAGTCTACGGCCATACTACCCGGAATAAAGACAGACTAATCGATCCCGAAACCATTTTCAGCATCCAATCCATGTCCAAAAGCTTTACAGCCCTCTGTGTCCTATTTGCCGTCCAGGACGGTCTTTTAGACCTCGATGAACCGATCACGCGACCTATCTTCCTGATTTTACAGTCAACAGCCCCTATGAAGAGCACCCCCAACAGAAGATGACTCTTCGCCTTCTCCTCGCCCACCGGGCAGGTTTTACTCATGAAGCCCCCCTCGGAAGCAACTACGACTGCCGTCCACACACCTTCGAGGAACATGTGTTGAGCATATCCGATTCTTGGCTGCGCTATCCTGTGAACTACCGTTATTCATACTCTAACTTAGGGATTGACCTCGCTGGCTACATCCTTCAGAAAAAGGCCGGCATACCTCTCTGGGAGTACATAAAGAGAATAGTACTGGATCCTTTGGGGATGACTTCGACGACACTCAACTTTGAAGAGATAAAGAAAACAACAAACCGGGCCATTGGACATGTCGCTTCTCATGTCAACGTCCCAGATGGGATTCCAGTCGATATCCCCATGATAGCCGCGGGCGGAGTGTACACAAACATTCTGGATATGGCGAAATATCTTCAGTTTCACATTAACAAAGGCCGAATTAACGGGAAGCAGATCCTGCGCGAAGATCTTATCGAAGAGATGCACTCTGTTCAATTTCCCGAAACGAGGCAGAAGGCCGGCTATTGTCTTTGCTTGAATAAATCCTTTGTCAGCGGGACGTATTTCCTCCATCATGGCGGAGGGGGGTATGGATTTATCACTTCCATGACCATGTATCCGGAATTAAAAATTGGAGTTGTGACACTGACGAACTCGAATCTTAGCCGTATCCACGGAGGAAGAATTCAAGAGGTCATAAACACAATAATCGAGGAGAAGTTCGGCCCAACACAGGTATTGCCCCAGAAGTTCGTTGAGAGTGTCTACACATCGATCGATCCCAATGATGAGAGAGTTAAAAAAATCATGGGCCTTTACGAAGTGAATACAAAAATAGGATACAAAAACGAAGAGTTTGGAATTGCCCTTGGAATAGATTTTTATCCCCTAGAAATGTTCCTCGGGAAAGATGGGCTTGTCGGGACATTAGGACAATTTTCCGAGCTGCGCTTTAAACCCTTTATCAATGGGAGACCGGGCACGATTGTCACCCTCCATAGAAAATCTGGCGACTGCAGGTATTATGACTTTCATAAGCCTGATGCCTCTCAGGATAAGCCTGGGTCAAACAAGCCGGAATGGCAAAGATATCTCGGCTCTTATGGAATGCTCATGTGGGGCAGGATGAGAGGAGAAATGGTGAAAGTCGCGATAAAGGATGGTTATTTAACTTGGAACGGGGCCCGGTGTCATGAATATCTCCCCGGATTGTTCTTTAATTATAACGGGGAGGATCTGGATTTCCGGGGCACTATCCCAACTGCCAGGAACATTATGCTGATCAAAAGGAGATGAGTTGACCGCTAGATGGTTGTTTTGGCCCCCAAAGAGTGTGTCTAAGGCCTTATTTAACCTGATAAATTGGCTTAACTTTTTTATATTGACGCAGTTGCGTCGGTCTGAGCACAATTAGCGAACAATTACCGACCACAGGATTTGCCCTGATCATAGCCGCTATCGGGCTTTTTGGGCTGACTGCCGTGGCTGTTATCCGGTGAACCAAGGAAATCGGTATCCGTAAGGTCTTTGGAGCGAGTTCGGTCGACATCATTTTCCTCTTTTCAAGAGATGTGCTGAAATGGGTGGCCATTTCCAACATCATCGCAGCTCCGATAGCGCTGATTGCCACCCGAAAATGGCTGGAACAATTCGCCTACCGGATCGATATCGGTTTGTGGATGTTCCTTGTTACTGCTCTGCTTTCCCTTTTGATCGCAGCCACGACCGTAAGCTGGCACACAGTGAGGGCTGCCCTTTCTGATCCGATCGATTCCCTCCGGTATGAATAACACAGATAAAAACTTACCCGCGTATCGGCAGCGTAAAATATCATTCTATCATTTGATTTGACTCTGTCCCTGTAAATTTATATGATATCCTCTGCACGGAAGGGGATAATGACAACCCTGTGTCCTAAATGCCATTCTGAAAACACGGATACCGCACGATTCTGCAGCAACTGTGCAGCCCCCCTCCAGCCCTCCGAGGAGATCCCTATTCCCACTCAGACAATCGAAGCACCCCGCGAAGAACTCACCACCGGCTCCACATTCGCAGGCCGGTACCAGATCATAGAGGAGCTGGGGAAAGGGGGTATGGGCAAGGTCTACAAGGCTTATGATACCGAGATAAAAGAGAAAGTTGCCCTGAAGCTCATAAAAGCTGAAATATCCTCTGATAAAAAAACCATTGAGCGATTCCAGAATGAGATAAAGTTCGCCCGAAAAATCGGCCATCGAAATGTCTGCCGGATGTATGACTTGAACAAGGAAGAGGGTTCATACTATATCACGATGGAATATGTGTCCGGAGAAGATTTAAAAAGCTTTATTAGAAGAATCGGCCAATTGCCTTCAGGAAAAGCCATCTCTATAGCCAAACAGGTGTGTGAAGGATTGTCAGAGGCCCATAGATTGGGTGTTGTCCATCGCGATCTGAAGCCAAGCAATATTATGATCGATAAGGATGGAAATGCCCGAATAATGGACTTTGGCATTGCCCGGTCCCTTAAAGAGAAGGGGATTACCGGAGCAGGGGTGATGATCGGAACCCCTGAGTACATGTCTCCTGAGCAGGTGGAGGGAAAAGACATAGACCACTGCACGGATATTTATTCGCTGGGTGTCATCCTGTACGAGATGGTCACGGGAAGAGTGCCTTTCGAAGGAGAAACGGCACTAACCATAGCGGTGAAGCACAAAACCGAGGAACCAAAGAATCCCCGAGAGTTCAATACACAACTCTCAGAGGATTTCAGCCGGCTGATACTAAAATGTTTGGAGAAAGAGAAAAAAAAGAGGTATCAGAGTGCGGAAGATGTGAGAGCTGAGCTAAAGAATATCGAAGAAGGCATTCCGATGACCGAGCAAATGATTCCTCAAAGAAAGCCCTTCACATCAAGGGAGATCACCGTTCAGTTCAGCCTAAAAAAATTGCTCATCCCCGCCTCAATAATTGTCGCGTTTGTCTTCATTGCGATGGTGATATGGCAGCTCCTTCCTCATAAAGGAGCCATTCCTCCTCCCACAGGCAAACCCCGTCTTGCCATTATGTATTTCGAAAACAACACCGGAGATGAGAGTTTGAATCATTACAGGAAGGCTATTTCTGATCTATTGATTACGGATCTTTCTCAATCCAGGTATCTTGACGTTATCGGGGGAGACCAACTCTTCAATATACTGGAAGATCTGAATCTCTTGGAGGCGAAGAATTATTCCTCCAAGGCGTTGAGGGATGTCGCATCCCGGGGAAGAGCTTCATATATCCTACAGGGCAACTATACGAAGGCAGAGGATGCTTTTCGAATCAGCGTGATGCTGCACGAAGCCAGCACGATGAAACGGGTGAGCTCCGAGATGTTCGAGGGAACAGGCGAAAAAAGCATCTTTTCAATGGTGGACAGAATAACAAAGACGATAAAATCGAATTTTGAGATTTCTGCAGCGGATCTGGCCCGCGATATCGATGAAAACATCGAAAATATTACAACCAGTTCGACTGAGGCGTTGAAATACTACAGCGAGGGAAGAAAATACCATAACAGTGGAGATTACAGGGAAAGCATTCAGCTCATGGAAAAAGCTGTGGAGATCGATCCGGAATTCGCGATGGCTCTCCGGTCGTTAGCGATGAGTTACAGCAATCTTGCTATGTATAATGAGAGTCAAAAATATATAACTAAAGCATTGGAGCTGGCGGACCGATTGCCGGAGAGAGAGCGCTTTCAGATCATGGGTGATTTCTACGGCCAAACAGAGCGGACCTACGATAAGGCCATAAAGGCGTATGAAAGATTGCTGGAACTTTACCCGGAAGATACGACAGGAAACCATAATTTGGGAATAAGGTACCATGATATTGAACAATGGGATAAGGCTATTGAACGATATGAGATTGCCAAAAAAAATAATATCGAGTTCTATGAGACATATATATCATTAGCAGGGGCATACAGGGCAAAACAAATGTACGGGAAGGCAAAGGAGGTGCTCGAGAACTATCTTGCCAACTTTAGAGACCACGATAGTATCCATCGGGGCCTGGCCTATCTTTATATTGATCAGGGAAGGCTGGACCTCGCCCTGACTGAAGCCGACAAGGCCTTCATTCTTGACCCGGACAGTTGGAATAATTATCAGCTAAAGGGGGATATTTTGCTTTATCAGGGAGACTTGGTGCAGGCTGAAGAGGAATACCAGAACATGCTGAAGGGGAGAGAACCTTTGGGTCAGGCATGGGGGAGACAGAGGATGTCGACGCTGTATAAATATCAAGGAAAATTCGGAGATTCTTTGAAGATGTTTGAACAGGCTTTGGCCCTTGCCAAAATGGTGGGGCAAAGAACGTGGGAGGCGATGTGTCATTCAGGACTCGCAGATGTCTATTTAAGGTCAGGACATCCAGAAGAAGCTCAAAAAGAGTGCGAGGAGGCTCTGAATATCGTTAGAGAAACAGATTTTTTAGGCATCGAACGCTCTGTCTTAGCTCTTAAGGGGCATGCTCTCCTAGAAATGAATTTTCCCACTGAAGCCCAGAGGACCGCAGAAGAGTTAAAAAAACTGATCGAGGAGGGACTGGACGAAAAGATCATCAGGCTCTATTTTCACCTTGCGGGCTGCATTGAGCTCAAAAAAAAGAATTTTTCTCAGGCCATAGAACAGTTCCAGAAAGCTTTATCTCTTCAATCCTATGGCCCTCTCAGCAAGTCTGCGGATTTTATTGATTCGTTAGCTACAGCCTATTATGAGTCCGGAGATCTGGATAAAGCGATTGAGCAATATGAAAGAATAACCGAGCTGAATACAGGAAGACTTAACAATGGGGAGATTTATGTGAGAAGTTTTTATATGCTCGGAAAGATCTGCGAACAACAAGGAAACACAGCAAAAGCTATTGAACACTACCAGAAATTCCTTGACCTCTGGAAGGATGCTGACCCAGGGATAGCCGAGGTTGATGATGCGAGGGAGAGGCTGACTGAGTTACGGAATATATAGTTCGCAAATCGCTGCTCATCATGTGGATTTGATGGTACAGTCGCCTATATGTCTCGAGAACAAGCACGAGGTGAAGAGGTTGATCATCGCACTGACATCTGGTCATTTGGAATTGGTCTCTATGAGATGCTCAGTAGACAACTTTATTTTAGGGCGAGCGTGAAGCCTCTATCCTTTATTCTGTCGTTCATGAGGGAAGCGATTGAAAAAGGGAAAAAGGGGGACGGACCTCAGCTACTCTTTTATAATCAAGAAGTTAATCACAATAATAGCCCTAAAAATTAGCTTAAACCCACTATTTCGGGGGTCAAAATAGGCATTTAAGGATAGTAGCAAAAGCCAAAGTATCCCGGCTATCAATATCCGCTTAAATGATAATTTTTGGCCCTCAAAAAAGTGTGTCTAAGGCCTTATTTAACCCGATAAAATGGCTTATCTTTTTTAGATTTAGGCACTTGTGCCGGTCTGAGCACAATTAGCAATTGTTTCTTTCCGCAAACAGCGGATTCATCAGGTGAGCGAGGGTGATGATCACGACAGGGCCGATCACGTTATACCACAGGTATGGAATGTCGGTAAAAAAATAGCAACCCAAAACGGTTAGCTCCGCGATGAGACCCGCAATAAAAGTGGCGTTTCCGCCGATCTTCTTGAAAAAGAAGGCTATTAAGAAAATTCCCAGAATCGTTCCATAAAAAAGAGAACCCAGTTTATTGACAGCTTCGATGAGCGATCCCAGGCGGTTGGCAAACAGCGCAAAATTAATGGCGTAGATCCCCCAAAAAACTGTGGCTAGTTTGGATGCGAGGAGATAGTGCCGATCCGAGGCGTTTTTCTTGAATACACCTTTGTAAATATCGACGATCGTGACCGAAGCCAGGGCATTCAATTCAGCAGAAGTGGAGGACATCGAAGCCGAGAGGATAGCTGCGAGAATCAACCCGATGAGTCCTACCGGTAAGAAGTCTATGACAAAACTTAAAAAGATATAGTTGACATCGTTGGTGTCGGCATTCGGATCGGCCTTTTTTATGAGTGCTGTGGCTTCTTCTTTAATCTTTGACTCCGATTCTCGCGATCTCTGCAGCATTTGGATGGTTTGGCCTAATTCCGATTCCGCATGGCTCTTGGTGGCGGCCAGCATATCCCGAATGTGAGCTTGTTTTTCCTTGTGCACGCGCTCATATTCGGTTTCGAGTCCCTGATAAGCTTGGGAGTAGGCGCTGTTTTTGATATTGGTTGTTTGGACCGGATTGAAAAATATCGGAGGTGTCACGAACTGGTAAAAAACAAAGATCATGGCTCCGGTGAAAAGGATGATGAACTGCATAGGGATCTTAACAACTCCGTTCGCCAGTAGCCCCAAACGACTCTGCGCTATGGAACGTCCGGAAAGATAACGCTGCACCTGGGATTGGTCCGCTCCAAAGTAAGAGAGGGCCAGGAATGTTCCCCCGATCAGGCCAGACCAGATATTGTATTCGTCCCTCCAGTTAAAAGCGAAATTTATGACGTTTAATTTTCCTGTTTTACCCGCCACACGGACGGCATCCAGAAAGGAAATGTCGGAGGGCAGCAAGCGAAAAATCATGAGAAACGCCGCACCCATCCCCACCGTGATGATACCCATCTGCAAGAGATGGGTTTTGTACACGGCATCGGTACCGCCGGTGGTGGTGTACACAATGACGAGGCCGCCGATCATAAAAATTGTGAGACGAATATCCCACCCGAGAATCACTGAAATGATCAAGGCCGGGGCAAAGATGGTGAATCCGCAAGCCAAGCCTCGATGCATGAGGAAGAGGATGCTTCCAAACGTGCGGTTTTTCAGATCAAAACGCGTCTCTAAAAATTCATAGGCCGTGTAGACTTTTAATTTGTGGAAGTGAGGGACAACTACAATGGAGATGAGGACCATGGCGATGGGGAGGCCTAAATAGAGCTGTATAAAACGCATGCCGTCCGTATAGGCCTGTCCCGGAGTGGAAAGAAAGGTAATGGCGCTGGCTTGTGTCGCCATGATGGAAAGCGTGATTGTGTACCAGGGAGTCGATTTATTCGCCAGAATGTAACCGTTGATGTCTTTTTTCCCTCGGGTCTTCCAGACGCCATAGACAGCGACAAACACGAGAAAAGAACTCATCACGATCCAGTCGAGGTTGCTCATGATCTACACATTTATCGATCTTAAGGCCGCTAATTTTTGACTTTTTCTTCTAGGCCTTCAATATTTCCTCATAATAGGCTTCATATTGAGGGATGATTTGATCTGCACTGAAAGACTCCGTGGCTCGTCTCCTTGCTTGGCGTTTAAATAACCCAAGTTTTGGCGGATCGTTCAAAAGCTCGATGGATCCTTCCGCCATTTTATTTATTTCACCCACAGGATACAGATATCCTGTCTCGCCGTGTGTGATGACTTCCGGCAAACCCCCGGTTTCCGAGGCGATCACCGGAACACCGCAGTTCATGGCCTCGAGCGCCGTCAATCCAAAGCTCTCCTGTTCGCTGGGTAAAAGAAAAAGATCGGCGCAAAAGAACAATGGTTCTAAATGATCCTGCTCCCCTAGAAAATACACATCGGCACTGAGTTTCAACTCTTTGACCATCTGCTGGATGAGCGGCCGTTCCGGTCCGTCACCGACCAGTATGAGCTTTGCCGGGATTCCGGTATGAACCTGCGCGAAAATACGGACGACGTCTCCCACTCTTTTAACCGGGCGGAAATTGGAAGCGTGCATGAGAATCTTTTCTCCATGAGGCGCATAGGACTCGCGATCACACTGGTTGCGGCTTTTTTCTGGTCGAATCGGGTCGATAAAATTGTAGATGACCCGTATCTCGCGCTGAATGCCGAATTCTCGGACGGTCTGCAGTTTCAAATAGTTAGAAACGGCAGTGACACCGTCGGATTTCTCGATAGTGAATTTTATCACCCGGTGAAACGATTGATCGGCCCCGACCAGTGTAATATCCGTTCCATGCAGTGTGGTGATGATTTTTATCGCCTGCGAATTCAAGATCTGTTTGGCCAAATAGGCACTGGCTGCGTGGGGGACAGCATAATGGGCATGGATAAGCTCGAGATCATAGGCCTCGACCAGTTCCACCAATTTTGTGGCCAGCCCGAGGGCATACGGCGGATATTTAAACAGCGGGTAGCTCGCTATTCCCACTTCATGGATAAAGATATTCTTATGAAAAGATTGCAGGCGAAAGGGAGTCGCATAGCTCACAACGTGTATTTCGTGGCCTTTTTTGGCAAGTCCGATCGCTAATTCCGAAGCCACGACACCGCTGCCGCCGTGTGTCGGGTAACATATTATTCCGACTTTCATGGTCGATGCTTAACCTGAAATATTCATTAAACCGTGGATCCTCATGGAATTGCCTCCAGATATCCCGCGTCGAAAAAATCAACAGGATCATAAATTTTTATCGCTTCCCGAACCAGAAAAGGCTCACCGTATTTTACGCCGATATACATACCGTATTGTTTGTCTCGGGTTTCGATTCTGTCCAGGAATTCAGGTCTGCTGAGCAGAGTTTCATCCTTTCCGAATTTCGCCTTGTTCTTGTGGTGAAATTGTGATTTGTAGCAGAGAATAGATTTTATCTTCCGGGCGTGAAAATCCGAGATGTCAACGATAAAAGACGGTTTGAATCCGAAACGTGTCTGGTAGTAAACGACTTTATATGGTCTGTAGGATTCTTGATCCGTTTTGAGTTTTTTTAGTCCGGAGAGATAGGCCGCTTCACGAACGAGATGAGACGCTTTTTCGTGATCCGGATGGCGGGAGACCCAATAGGGGGCAAAAACGATTCTGGGTTTATAAGCGCGGATCTCTTTTATAATTTTAATCTTGTTCTCCCATGAGACTTCAATCCGACCGTCCGGGATATCCAGCATGTTGTGAGAAGCCAGACCCATAATTTTAGCGGATTGGGCGAACTCATGAGCGCGGATCTTGGCGCTGCCCCGGGTCGCCATCTCTCCCCGGGTTAGCGTAGTGACCCCGGTTTTATACCCTAAGGCTCCCAATTTAATGATCGTGCCACTACAGGCCATCTCCACATCGTCTGCGTGAGCTCCGAAAGCTAAAGCATCGAGTTTCATTCCAATCTCCAGTTCGAGTATTTACATCTTTCCCAATTTAAAAAGCTGATGATCGTGATGTTTTATATCGACGGCTTGATAAAGCCTTTCCATGAGTCTAAAACCGTATTTTATGAGAAATGGCGTGATGTTGAATACGCTTTCCTGTAAGCGCTGATTTGGGTAAAGACTATTTTTAGTTAGGGTGATTCGCTGCGTTAAAATGGCGTTCTGTTTTTTAGAAGCCTTGAGAATCTTCTTTTCCAGAAGCCCTATTTGGTGATGGATTTTCCCGATAGTAAGATCGACTGATTTTTCCAGCGTAGGTTCAAAAGCCAACGTCTCCTGCTTGATGTCTTTCAGATCCTCATCAAGATGAGAGGCCGTGGTCTGGAAAGCTTTATCAAGGGATTGAGGGAATTGATCTTTAGCGATTTCATTGATTTTGGCATCCGCGTTCCGCCAGATATCCTCAACTTTCAGGCTGTAAGTTTTTAATGCTTTGTCCACATTTTTTTCGATAAGAGTGAGACTTTTCCTCGGATAGATGATCGGCATTGGCAAATTAAATCTTTCGTAAACCTCTTTCATCTGCGCAAAGTAGGCGACCTCACTCAGCCCCCCCACATAGGCGACGGTCGGCAATAGTGTGTCCTGATAAAGGGGACGAAGCAGGACGTTAGGGCTGAATTTATGAGGGTGCGTCTCTAAAAGTTGGAGGAGTTCATCCTTGTGAAATGTTTGCTGCCTGCCTTTTATGAAGTATTCGTCATCCTCAAATTGGATGCTGTGTCTTTCGTCCTCCACCAGAAACAAATTCAATATCCCCTCATGAAGTTGAATTTGCGGATCGTAGTTTTTTTGCGTCAATTTTCGTGAAGTTTCCAGGGCGCACTCTGTCGAGGGTGAGTTTTGGGCGATCTCGGTATAAAAAACATCTTTCCCCAAGACCTTCAGATCAGGATGCATGGCATCGATGAATATAAGACCATAGGACTTGAACAATCGGGTCATCCACTGGGCAAAAGCTGCAACAAACGATCTGCCGGACTGATAGGCCGTGCCCAATTGCGACAGGATTTCCGGTTTGAATTCGGAATCACGGGTAAGATCATTGAGTTGCTGAATACAATTCGAAATTTCTGCTGAGAGTACGATTTTCGAAACCGGTTTTTTGAGGGTGGGCGAATACCCCTGGTATTGAATGTCTTCAATCTGGTTTTCTTTGTTGAGGAGGGAAATGTGATTTATCTCTTCAAAGTCATGATCATCCGATGCCAGCCAAAAGACCGGCACAAAGCACCCTCCTGGATTGTTTTGGCTGAGGGATTCGGAGAGTTTGATCGCTGTCAGCGCTTTGAATATCGTGTAAAGGGGACCTGAGAATAGTCCGACCTGCTGCCCGGTGACTACTGCACAGGCCTTATCCTGAAAGAGCTTTTTGATATTCCCGACAGTTTGAGCCCCGCATCCGTAACTGAGATTTAACTCTTTTAATATGGCGGCCAATTGTTCCCGCGGCAGGTCGCGTGCTCTGACTTTCTCGGCTTGCAGGGAGTATGCGGTTGGGTCGCGAAAATTTCCTGCAAAAAATTCACTGACCTTGTCGTACTCATAGAAATAATCAAACACAAGAGATGATATTTTGGGCAGCTCATTTATCGGTATTACCATCGGGGACTATTCAAATACCATGGATATCGGACACATAGCCTGAATCTCTTTCGTCCTCTAATCAAATGCCTTGGTAAAAAGATAGAATAGCACTATGAGCAGGGCCAGATTCAGCAAGACCACCGTGTACAGCCGGTTCCATGACGAGAGGATGGGCGGCTTTTCCTGATCTGTGTCCTTGTTCTCGATCCGGTCATTTTCCATCGGCATCTCCTGACGAAATCAAGTTGGCGAAAAGGCGATACGCACCCGGAACACCCGCCGGCAGTTGCCGGAACCAGGAATATCCTGTATAGATAAAAACGCCTTTCCCGTAGCGTGTATACAACAGGCCTCCCTTCTTATCCGATTCATTGGCGTCGGAGGATGTCAGAATTGGTTCATATCTTTCGTCCCATTCCGTAGCAAAGTATAAACCCCTTTCTTGCACCCAGCCATCGAAATCTTTTTGTGTGATTTTGTTGGGAAAATTCAAAAGAGAATGCTGTGGATCGAGGAAAACGACAGGGGCGGCTTCTTCACACACCCGATCCCGCCCGATAGTCAAAGGATAAGGACCGATGTTTTCAGTCTGTAAACCGCGAGACACATTGTATTGGACGATGTAAGTCCCACCATCTTTGACGTACTGAAGAAGTCGCGAGGAGGTGTTTTTTAGACGTTCCCTGGTGTTGTAGGCTCTTATACCCGCTATGATGGCATCGAATTGGCTAAGATCCGCTCTTTCCAGCATATCATCATTCAGGAATGTCACCTCGTAGCCGAGATTGAGCAGACTATCCGCGACTTCATCACCGGAGCCCATGATATAACCGAGTTTAGTTCCTGTGTGATTAATATCCATTTTGATGGCCTTGACGCGGCCTTCGGGGAAATACACCTGTCTTTTGATGTGGGGATAGGAAATTTCCACGATATCACGGTCAAACTTTTCGCCGTTTATATCTGCTACGGCGGTCAAACTGGCTTCATCTGAATTCTTTGGCGGAGTGACTTTGAATGCGACTTTCGTTTCTTCATATTTGCCGGTCAAAAGAAATGGAATGCTTTCCGGGGTAACCCGCCACTGAACAGGCCCTTTGAGGCGAATAGTGCCTGCGGCATTCGGAGTGTGGCTCTTTAATTTGACCTGAAGTTCCTGAGTTTCATCTTTTGTGAAAATTTTAACTTTGTCTTCTATATGAACTGTCACCCGGGGCCGGATTTCAAAAGGCCTATAACATTCACCATCGACTCTATCGGTCCATCGATATAGCAGGGGAACAGGATACTTAAAAAGATTACTATCGGCCTTAAATTTAATATTCACGCGGATCGAAGGAGGATTTTCAGCCGATCCGATAAGTTTTTGTTCCCGGATGGAAAATATTGCTTTTTTTGGGGGGTATTTTAGCCAGTAGGGTTGTGAGATCGGAAAGTCCTCGGGAATTCGGATGGAATTCTCAAAAGTTTGGGGATTGTTGTTTTTAAGGAGGATATCCAGGTCAGAATCAGCGGCAAGCTCATAAAAATCTATTCCTTGAATTCTGAAGGGGTAATCCGATCGATTGACGATTGTGGTTTGTATCTTAATTTCATCGCCGGGAGCGGCAGAAAAATCGGGTGAAATTGCTTCAATCCAGAGTCCGGCACAGGACTGGATGACCCGCAACAATTCTTCTTTTTTGATCTTGACCCAATATGTCTCATCCAACTCGGTCAGTTGATTATAGACAGCCAGCAGGCCTGGGAGAGATTTTGACGGATGCTGAGGATCAAAAGTGTCAATAACCTTTGCCAGCGTGAGCCCGACCTTTTGGCCGCCGGGGACTCGCTGCCATGTTGTATCGATTCCGTCGAATAGGTCCGTGGTCGCCGGCGTGCCCTCTATGAGTTGGTAGGTGTCGTTGCTCGCTCCCCGTCGACCGGCTGAGCCGAATCCCTGGCTTTTGTGCATGGACCGGCTTTCCGCACCGATTTCCGGGTAGGATTTGCCCAGCAGAGGATTGTACTCGCCCGTGTTAATCGTTAGGGTATTAGCGATCTCTTCTTGACCGCTCCGCCATCTATTCCAGAACAATCTTCGGGCCTGCCAGGGCTGCACATACTGCAACTGTTCCGGAAATTTTTCAGGGTCTGCGGCCGCACGAAAAGCTTCCCTGGTCAGCATGCCGGCGGCCGCATGGTGGCCATGGCCACCACGCCCCTCGCCAAGAGAACGGGCGATGATAACGTCCGGACGGAAGTTTCGAATGACCCAGACGATGTCGGCCAGGATGGCTTCTTTTCCCCAGAGAGATAAGGTTTCCTCGGGTGTTTTGGAGTAACCGAAATCGATGGCGCGCGAAAAGAATTGTTCGGCCCCGTCGTTGCGGCGGGCGGCCAGGAGCTCTTGGGTTCGGATGATCCCGATCTCAGCTCCCTTTTCAGAACCGATCAGGTTTTGCCCCCCGTCACCGCGCGTAAGGGACAAGTACGCGGTGCGATATTTTCGGCCTATTGAAAAATAGGCCAGGGCCGAGGCGTTTTCATCATCTGGATGAGCTTCGATACAAAGAACACTGCCGAGAACGTTCAGTTTGTGAAGAGCGATCTGCAATTCCCCAGCATTGAGGACTTCAATCTGTGTGGGAGTTGCATTCAAATTGAGAAATACCGCACATGCAAAAAGGATAGCAATATACTTTTTCAATGTTCCATCCATTTCAGGCTAGATAGAATTAGGGTACCTAATTGCCTGTCATTGAATGTCTAATCCTAAATAATGAGAACGAGATCTGATCTAATCAAAAGCAAATAGACACAATCATGAAAATTAGTGAAAGAACCCTAACTCAGATTTTGTTTATTCTTTGGGCAGCTCGATTTTAAACGGAACCTTTAAATTTTCCCAGTGGAGGAAAGCGGTTGCAGATGTTCCTGCCAGATCGTCAAAGCCGAACGTCAACCATTCCTCGTGGGGAGCCTTGACAGGAGTCACGGTTATGCGGAGGGCATCTTCTTCCTGGTTATAGGTAAAGCTTCCCCAGGCTGAGTTGTTCTTGCTGAAGATGATGACCCATTCTTTTTCCGAAGGGATCATATGGATGCCGTATTTGCCTGCCGGCAGTTTATTGCCCTCGATAAGGACGTCCTTACTGAATTCGATGGTTGTGTTTTCGTTGGCGCCCGCCCGCCATGGAAAAGGCTTATCATTGGAGTATTTATTTCCGGGTGCCATGCCGAAAGGCACGAGTTCGCCCCATATTGTTCTGCCTTTAACCCCAGGCCTGCTGTATTCGATGGTGATGTCGGTGTCAACTCCCAGTCGTTGCATGACACTGGCTTTCAGGCTTTTGCGGACTTGATTTTCTTGGGCGAAGGTGGTTGAAGGCCACATCAGGAGAAAGGCTAAAACAAGGACACAACTGATAATGCTGAGACGTTTCATTTTTCCCTCCATCTTAATGTAAAAACTGATTTAGAAGTTTTGTTCAGCTCAGTTTTTTTTTACCATATTTGATTTGGAATGTCCATCATTTTCGTTGCTTTAGTTGATTGTGTTGATTATTGACACCTTCCCCGTTCCTTGATATTCTTTGCCTGATCGAATTTAGGGTAAAGCAATGGGAATTCAATGCCCCGAATGTCAATATGAGAATCCCGACAATACCCAGTTCTGCGGGAAGTGCGGGTCCAGGTTTCCTCTATCAGATGAGGCCGCTATCTCTCTGACCAGGACCATAAAGACACCCGTTAAGTTTTTAGTCAAAGGCACAACCTTCGCAGGAAGATACGAGATCATTGAAGAGCTTGGTCGAGGGGGTATGGGAGTTGTCTACAAAGCTCATGATACAAAGCTGAAAAGGGGTGTGGCCTTGAAATTTCTTCCTCAGGAATTAACACACATCTCCGAGATCAAAGAGCGATTCATTAGGGAGGCACAGGCTGCTGCTGCTCTTGATCATCCCAACATATGTACTGTTTATGAGTTTGATGAAACAGAGGATAAAACTTTTATCTCCATGGCCTATATCGAAGGCCAGAGCTTAAAGAATAAGATTGATTCAAGCCCTATAGAGCTCGATGAAGCTCTTGAGATTGCCATTCAAACAGCCGAGGGTTTAGAGGAGGCTCATAAGAAAGGAGTGGTACACAGGGATATCAAGAGCGCCAACATCATGGTGGATGAGAGGAATCAGGCGAAGATCATGGATTTTGGCCTGGCCAGGGTAACGGGGACGACCATGGTCACACAGGAAGGGATGATGATGGGGACAATCGCCTACATGTCTCCCGAACAAGCACGCGGGGAAGTGGTCGATTTTCGCACGGATATCTGGTCATTCGGTGTGGTTCTGTATGAAATGTTCAGCGGTCAATTGCCTTTTAAAGGGGAGCATGACCAGGCTGTTGTGTATTCCATCTTGAATGAGAGGCCCAACCGTCTTACGGATTTGCGCTCTGAGATTCCGGTATCCATAGAGCAAGTGATCGACAAGGCGATGGAGAAGGATCCGGAAAATCGCTACCAGCACATCGCGGAACTCTTAGATGATCTGAGGTCCATATCAGCGGGAATAGTCCCGGAAGAAATCAAGGCGAGACTGAGGAAGTCGAAGCTGCTTAAGAGAAAGAAAGCGATCCTTTATGCAGGCACGGCAGGTGTTCTCATCTTATTGACTGTCATAGCGCTGAGTGTTTTTACGGGACATGCGGGGGGGGCGATCGATGCGATTGCGGTCCTGCCGCTTGAGAATCTCACGGGTGATGCGGGTCAGGAGTTTTTTGTCGATGCAGCGACCGATGAGTTGATCGGGCAGCTATCTCAGATTGGAGCGCTACGTGTGATTTCCCGCAGGTCGGTCATGAAGTACAAAGGTGTGGAGAAATCCCTGCCTGAGATCGCGCAGGAGTTAAAAGTGGATGCGGTAGTGGAGGGTTCAGTGCTCCGGGTCGGCGAAAGCGTGCGCATTCGAGTGCAGTTGATCAAGGCACTGCCTGAGGAGCGGAACCTTTGGGCACAGACGTACGACCGGAACATGACCGATGTGCTGGTGATGTATAAAGAGATGGCACGCGCCATTGCGGATAAAACACGAGTCGAGTTGACCGCGCAGGAAGAGGCGATCCTCGCCAGTACCCGCCAGGTCAATCCCGAGGCCTACGAGGCCTACAACAAAGGCATGTTCCACGCTTATAAACTGACTTCACAAGATTTAGAACTCGCGCGCGGGTACTTCGAGTTGGCTTTAGAAAAAGATCCGAACTTTGCGCTGGCCTATGTGGGTATAGGGTTCGTCTGGCAAGCACAGATTCAGCAGGGGCTCATGTCACACAGTGAGGCGGGGCCCAAAGCTGAGGCGGCCAGCCTGAAGGCTTTGGAATTGGACGACACGCTCGCGGAAGTCCATTACTTTTTAGCAGCAAATCAAACATGGGGCAAATGGGATTTTGAGAGCGCGGGGAAGTCATTTAAACGGGCTCTCGAACTCAACCCCAATTATCCGGATGCACGGGCCTATTACTCATGGTATTTGTTCTATATGGAGCGTCCGGAGGAAGCGATGGCGCAGATCAAGCGAGCCTTGGAATTGGATCCGTTCAATGCTGCGTTTCGATCTCTTTATGCTTTTGATTTGATGTATGCGCGCCGGTTTGACGAAGCAGTCGCAGATCTCCGAGAAACGCTCAGAACTGCACCTACTGACGAATTTGCCCTGTCGGCCATCAGGTCAGCCTACCACGCGAAGGGAATGTTTGAGGAGGCGTATGAAGCATGGAAGACATGGTATGACGTGCATGGCGATGGTGAAGCCGAGCAAGCTCTCGTACGGGGCTACGAGGAGGCGGGTTACTCTGGAGCATTGAGCAGCGTTGCTGAGTTGATGATCGAACGCTCAAAGACTACTTTTGTCACACCCTGGTGGATCGCGACGGTGTACACCCGTGCCGGGAGGAACGATGAAGCCCTCGAATGGCTTGAGAAGGCATTCGAAGCGCACGACGCCAACATGCCTTCTATCAGCGTAGATCCGATCTTCGACAACCTGCGCGACGAACCACGCTTCAATGAACTTCTGCGAAAGATGAACCTGCCGCAGGCGAAATAATCCACAGACTTGGAAGCATCCCCAAAACCATGATGAATAACATCCGAACGTCTCAATTAGTGGTTCGAAAACACGCTCAGTTTCCCCGGCGAGGAAACTTCGCTCGGATCAGGGCTTCCCTCACATCTCCCCCTGGGAGATGTACCATGCCCGTCCAGCCCTTCTCACGGTTTTCTCCACCACACAATCGAGACACTTAATAACAACGAGAGAATTCATTCCTTCACGGTTCTGAGGATGCTAACCACAAACCTCTTTAATTTGACACCTTCCTTGTTCCTTGATATTCTTTGCCTAACCAGATCAAGGGAAGAGCAATGGGAATTCAATGCCCCGAATGTCAGTATGAGAATCCCGAAAATACCCAGTTCTGCGGGAAATGCGGGTCCAGGTTTCCTCTGTCAGATGAGGCCGCTATCTCTCTGACCAGGACCATAAAGACACCCGTTAAGTTTTTAGTCAAAGGCACAACCTTCGCAGGAAGATACGAGATCATTGAAGAGCTTGGTCGAGGGGGTATGGGAGTTGTCTACAAAGCTCATGATACAAAGCTGAAAAGGGGTGTGGCCTTGAAATTTCTTCCTCAGGAATTAACACACATCTCCGAGATCAAAGAGCGATTCATTAGGGAGGCACAGGCTGCTGCTGCTCTTGATCATCCCAACATATGTACTGTTTATGAGTTTGATGAAACAGAGGATAAAACTTTTATCTCCATGGCCTATATCGAAGGCCAGAGCTTAAAGAATAAGATTGATTCAAGCCCTATAGAGCTCGATGAAGCTCTTGAGATTGCCATTCAAACAGCCGAGGGTTTAGAGGAGGCTCATAAGAAAGGAGTGGTACACAGGGATATCAAGAGCGCCAACATCATGGTGGATGAGAGGAATCAGGCGAAGATCATGGATTTTGGCCTGGCCAGGGTAACGGGGACGACCATGGTCACACAGGAAGGGATGATGATGGGGACAATCGCCTACATGTCTCCCGAACAAGCACGCGGGGAAGTGGTCGATTTTCGCACGGATATCTGGTCATTCGGTGTGGTTCTGTATGAAATGTTCAGCGGTCAATTGCCTTTTAAAGGGGAGCATGACCAGGCTGTTGTGTATTCCATCTTGAATGAGAGGCCCAACCGTCTTACGGATTTGCGCTCTGAGATTCCGGTATCCATAGAGCAAGTGATCGACAAGGCGATGGAGAAGGATCCGGAAAATCGCTACCAGCACATCGCGGAACTCTTAGATGATCTGAGGTCCATATCAGCGGGAATAGTCCCGGAAGAAATCAAGGCGAGACTGAGGAAGTCGAAGCTGCTCAAGAGAAAGAGAGCAATATTGTATAGTGGCGTGGCAGGCCTTCTTGTCATATTGACTATTGTTGCCTTAAGTGTATTTACTGGACATGCGGAAGCGATCGATGCGATCGCGGTCCTGCCGATTGAGAACCTTACAGGTGATACAGAGCAGGATTATTTTGCGGATGCAGCGACCGATGAATTGATCGGTAATTTATCGCAGATTTCCTCACTGCGTGTAATCTCCCGCACGTCGATCATGATGTATAAAGGTAAGGAGAAGCCCCTGCCGGAGATTGCCCGGGAGTTAAATGTGGATGCCTTGGTTGAGGGAACGGTACTCCGGGTTGGCGAGAGCGTGCGCGTTCGGGTTCAGTTGATTGAGGCTCTCCCTGAGGAACGGAACCTTTGGGCGCAGACGTACGACCGAGATATGGCCGATGTGCAGGTCATGTATAGAGAAATGGCCCGCACTATTGCCGATAAAGCTCGAGTCGAGTTGACCGCACAAGAAGAGACAACCCTTTCCAGTACTCACCAGGTCAATCCCGAGGCCTACGATGCCTATCGCAAAGGCTTGTTTCACTATTATAAACTGACAGCACAGGATCTCGAAATAGCACGTGGATACTTTGAATTAGCTCTGGAGAAAGATCCGAATTATGCCCTGGCCTATTTAGGACTCTCCTCAGTCTATGGAGGATACGCAATTCAGGGATTGATGCCTCCTAGTGATGCGGATAAGAAAAGCATGGAAGCTGGTCAAAAAGCCATGGAGTTGAATCCAAATCTCCCTGAAGTTCAATTCGCGATTGCGGGAGGGAATGCATGGGACACGGGAGAATGGGATTGGGAGGCTGCAGAGAGGGCCTATCTTCGTGCTATCGAACTCAATCCTAATTTTGCGATGGGGCGTGCCTATTACGCGTATTTATTGTTCTATTTGAATCGGCCGGAGGAAGCGATGGCCCAGATCGAGCGAGCTTTAGAATTGGATCCATTCCACGCCAACATCCGGACTATATACGCCTGGTGTTTGATGTACGCGCACCGGTATAACGAAGCCGTCGAGTTTCTCGAAGAAACAATAAGAACAGACCCAACTGGCCAAATGGCACTTTCGGGCCTCAAGTCCGCCTATCACTTAACGGGTGAGCATGAGAAAGCAATAGACGTCTGGAAGACATGGTTTAATTCGAGGGGCGAGTTTGAGGACGAGGAGGCTTTAATCCGCGGTTACGAAGAAGGAGGTTATTATCGAGCGCTAAGTAACGTAGCGGATTTGAAAGTCGAACGAAGAAAAACGACCTTTGTATCGCCATGGCAAATCGCGACGCTGTACACCCGGGCTGGGAAGAACGAAGAAGCCCTCGAATGGCTGGAGAAATCCTACGAAGAGCGTGATCCCAACTTTTCTTATATCTGTATAGATCCGATTTTTGACGGCCTGCGCGAAGACTCACGCTTCCAGGAACTTCTGCGACTTTTAAACCTACCGCAAGCGAAATAATCAGTTATTTATTATTATATTATTATGCTTTGGCTGGCGTTAATTACTGATAATAAAAGAATTAGCCTAAAAAAATAGCTCATTATTCCTCTTAGAGGCTCCTTTTTCTATACAAAAACAATTGTCTAAGCAAATAATTATAATCCATCTAAAGTAATTATTCTTAAACATCACTTTTGGTCCTCAAAAAGGTGATTCTAAGGTCTTATTTAACCCGAAAAAATGGCTTAACTTTACTTGATTGAAATACTTGCCTCGGGCTGAGCACAATTACGACAATTACACAAAAATGTGCTTCTATAACCTTATTTGGAATTGCCTGCCCTCAACTTGACAGCCTGTGTCAATTGATATCTAATTTATGCATTACCTTTGAAGGAGGGATCATATGAAAAAATCGCTCACACTCATTCCTCTCGTTCTTTTGCTCTGTTTGACTTTTGGTTGCCAAAAGGCTGAAGAGCCAGCAGAGGAAGTGATGGCAGAGCAACCGGCCATGGATATGGCTCAAGTGCGGCAAGCCATCGAGGAAGCCAATGTCAAGTTCGGTGAGGCAGTCCGTATGGGGGACGCAGCCGCTTTAGCCGCTCTCTACACAGAGGATGCCAAACTTTTGCCCCCAAACAGCGAGATGATTGCAGGGAGTGAAGGCATTGAGGCCTTTTGGGGCGGAGGTCTTCAGATGGGCATAAAGGATGTCATCCTAACAACTGTGGAAGTCCTCGGGATGGGCGATATGGTCTGTGAGATCGGTAAGTATGATCTGACCATTCAGCCCGAAGGACAGGACGCGATCGCAGATACTGGCAAATACTTGGTTGTCTGGAAAAAAGCCCCTGATGAGACCTGGAAGCTTCACATCGACATCTGGAACACGAGCATTCCAGCTCTATGAAAAGTGGGATAAGGAAATAAGGGAGGAGTAGCTTTTTTCCCTGGATCCTTGAGAAAAAAGAAGAGATCTTGCTGCAGGATACATAGAGTAATACCCCTAAATAATAGGGGATAGGCCATTTGAATTTCCCGTTTAATATACGAACCTTTAATTCTTCCATATCTCCAGCAAAGGAAAAGGTGTCTTATTGGGAAGATGGCAATGAATTGGGCTTACATGACTAATTTTACCCCTAAAATAGTGCTTCTAAGGCTAAATTAAACCCCATTTAGATATTTAAGTTGCTGATATTAAAATAATTACTGAGGTCCGACCCCAGTTTCAGTTTCCCACACTTTTCTCATTCCCTCAGGAGATCGAAATACTCTTCTCTGCTCATCTTCGCAGTTCTCAGGTTAGCCTCAATAATGTCAACATTTACTCTCTCATATTTAGGAATAACTAATGGCCTATCCACACCTGGCTTATTCATAATGATATGACTGCCATGAGTTCGTTTTACAGGAAATCCCGCCCGTTCAAAGATTTTGACAAGGATTCGATAATGCTGAGGAGCTAACCTTGGCATGGTGCCTTACGATCATCGATTATAAAGGGAAGGGTTATGTCTATTCTGTGCTTCGAAGGAGGCATCTGTTTTTTTGGTGGGGTTCTTGCCACAGTGAATCCACTGTCTTTGAGAACTTTATCTAGAGTTCCTCGCTCATAGCAGTCGATAAGAAACAACTGGAGCGCCTCTCTCAGGTTTTCTGTGGCTCTCGCTTTTGTTTCACCCTGGGACCATACATCCAGCACTAGACAGCACGATACATAATGCTCTTCTTTCTTTGTGATTTTAATGGGAAGGGATGCGCGGAAAGTCACCGAAGTTTTCATATCTCGAATCTGTCTCTCTTATATTCTTATAATGCCTCAAAATTGGTTTGTCAAACACACTTCGTGTCTCACACCCACAGACGAAATGAAGTAGCTCCCATTTTAGAAAATATAGGGACAGCATACTTAATTCTCATTACGTTGGCAGTACCAAAATAAGTTTTTGTGAATCAGTTGGTGATTGCATACGACTAAAAAAGTAGGACAATCTTATGTGAGTCGAATAATGACTCGATTCTGAAACCGAAATGGGTAGAAACATTCAATAATTGAATTAAAATGCTAATTGAGATCATCTTTATTGTAATGCCGTTTCTTCTTGGCCTTGCCCAAGTATTATTAAAGCTGGAAGCCGTTCGTAAATTTACAGAAGATTGTGATAATTGGATTAACCGGAAATATTCAAATGCTCTTCATGGAGGAAATAAAATCGCAAGATTTACCTTGATGCCGTTGTATTCTTTATTAATCACCATGAACGAGTTGACCAGGAATATCAGCAATATTTGGCTGCAATCCGGGATAAGGATTGCTGCGTATCTTTATCTTTTCGGAATTCTTTTCCTGATTTTTATAACATTTGGATATATCATCCTTCTATTCGCTCTTTTAGTTATTGGTGTGTTACTAGCTGTGCTCGCTCTCAATCGTATCTTTGAAAACCGTAAGGAAGAAAAATCACTTAGGATTTTGAGCGAACATTCTGATGGTGTGTCGCAGACATTTATTGAGAATATATGGCCCTTTCTAAAATCCGAGACTACAAAAGAGGGCGTGGCCAATCTATTTGATGTGCAAAAAATTGAAGTGGATTACAAAGGGAGAATATTTGAAAATGAACTTAGCCTCCTTCCTGATGACACAAAGATCGGGTGTTTCGACAAAAAAGGCAATATCTACGATACAAGAAAAGGGAATCTGGATAAGGTCGGTAACATTGACGCCCAAGGGAACGTCGTAGATTGGAGAGAACCCTGCCAAGAAGAATTATGACTTCCGGTTTTATTAAGTTAAGGGATTAAGGGGGGACGGACCTCAGGAACTCTTTCATAATCAATCAATTAACTCAAATAATCCCTCTAAAAATCGACTTAAACGCGTCATTTGAGGGGTCAAAATCAACATCTAAGGAACATTGCCTTTTAAACCATTTCTTCCGAGTGAGAATTTTAAGTATCCAGATCGTTATTATAGATGATTCTGTTGCTGTCATTGGCTTCTTGGATTTCACGTTGTTATTTTGATGGTATGTCTTTTCTTGCTGCCCGAAGAAAGCCAGGAGAATCCAAATCTTGGCTTTCGCTAGGGCGCATATGACCGCGTATGAAAACCAACATCCCTGAAGAGAAATCTTATCACTCTTATCAAGGAAATATCTTAGGGCGTTGACATCATAGTATCAAAATAGTACTATATGAATGCCTAGAAATATTCGTGAATTGATAAAAGATCTTGAAATGGCTGGATTTATTAATCGGGAAGGAAAAGGAAGTCATCGCAATTTCTTACATGTCTCTGATGTCGTTCTCACACTATCGGGTCAACCAGGAGATGACGCAAAACCCTATCAAGAAAAACTAATCAAATAAAAAATTATGGAAGCTCAACGATGAAAGAAAGAGATAAATACTTGAAAATTGTCGAATGGTCGGATGAGGACAAATGTTATGTCGGATCTGTACCAGGATGGATCGGGAAATGCTGTCATGGGATTGATGAAATGAACGTCTACAAAGAACTTTGTGAAATCGTTGATGAATGGATAGATATCTATAAAAAAAGTTGTCGGGTTTTGCCTCCGCCTACAAATAAAAAATATTCAGGGAAATTTGTTTTGCGTACGGGTTCGGATTTACATCAAGCGCTGACGATTAAAGCATTGAACGCTGAGGAGAGTCTTAACACCTTTGTTGTAAAAGTGCTCAAAAGAGTCATATCCGGCTAATACTAATTGTTAAAGTGATGATTTTGACCCCAAAATAGTGCCTCTAAGGACATATTGACCCCATTTAAACAAATTAAGTAGCTGATATTAAGAGATTTGTTGTGGCCCGTCCCCATTTTCACATTTTCATTTTCCATTTTCATTTTATTTTCATTTTCAAATTGGCCCATATAAAAATACACATTTTGATATAGGTTCACACTGTGGTATCATTTTTGGTCCATTTACCAGAAAACGAATTATGTTTTATCGGAATCTCTTCAACCAATCGCATCTTGCGCTACTTATCCTCTGTCTCGTTTTGCTCCCCGGAAGAGGCTGGGCTGAAGGTCTCTTGAAAAATTCTCAACAGAATAACTCCATCCTCCGCGATGCAGACGGTAAACGCTCCATCACTGCTGTCCGGAGAGAAACTCCATTAAAAGTCGACGGATTATTAAACGATCCGGCCTGGCAAAATGCCCTGTTTCAAGGCCAGTTCACCCAGCGCGAGCCAGACGAGGGGGCCCCAGCATCCGAAAAAACCGAACTGGGATTCCTCTATGACGACAACAATCTTTACATCGGGATCAAGTGTTATGATTCTGAGCCGGGCAAAATTATCGCCAGAGAAATGCGGCGCGATGCCATTGTCGATGACGATGACTATTTCGAGTTCGTCCTGGATACCTATCACGACCACCGGAGCGCGTACTATTTCATCACAAATCCCCACGGTGTTAAGCGCGAAGCGAAAATGGCTAACGAGGGCCGCGACTACAATCCGGCCTGGGACGGTGTCTGGTCATGCAAAGCAAAAATCACTGAGGAAGGCTGGTTTGTCGAGATCGCTATCCCCTGGAAAACACTGAGGTTCGATGAGGAGGGCTCATCAGCTTGGGGATTCAACTGCGCACGAATGATTCGCCGCAAGAACGAACATGTGTACTGGCAGCACATCCCGCGTGAATTTGGAAGACAAGCAGGAATCTTTCGGCTCTCCGAGGCGGGATCGCTTCACGGCATCGCCGACGCAAAAATGGGAGGAAATCTGGAACTTATGCCTTACTTCTTGGGAGGCATGGAAAACGATTCCAACACCAATTTCGCCACGGATCGCATGAGCGATATCGGGTTGGATGCAGAAATTGCCCTCACTGCCAACCTGGCTTTAGATCTCACCTTGAACACGGATTTCGCTCAGGTGGAGGCAGACCAGGAACAGGTCAATCTGACGCGGTTCTCCCTTTATTATCCGGAAAAACGAGAATTTTTTCTGGAGGGTGCTGAGGTCTTTGCTTTCGGAGGAGGAGGAGGAAACCACTGGCATCGGGGCGAATCGGATATGGATCTTTTTTACAGCCGCCGGTTCGGGCTTGTCGATGGCCATGAGGCACGCATCCTCGGCGGCGCAAAAATGGTCGGAAAGGTCGGTAAATATCAAGTCGGACTGATGAATATACTGACGAATGATGTTACTTATCGGGAAGAAGATCTATCAACCACGGTTAATGGAGCAAACTTCACTGTTGTTCGCTTCCGGCGCGATATTCTCCAACGGGCCACCATAGGAATGATGTTGCTGAACAAGGAAGTCATGCATTCCTCATACTTTAACCGCTCCCTGGGAGTGGACGGGCATTTTCCTCTAAGCCTTTACTTCACAGTGTCGGGCTATCTCGCTGCGACCTTCGGGCCTGAAAAAACGGAAGATGGACAGACCATCGATCGGAACAAACAAAACTTGGCTGGGAAAATCAGTCTGGATTATAACAGTGATCTTTGGAGGGCCTCGTTATCTCACCTGGATATAGGGGCCCAATTCAATCCTGAAATGGGATTTATCCGCCGCACGGATTTTCGTTTAACCAACGCTTCCATTGAATACGCGCCGCGACCCAAACAATCGTCGGTCATTCGGCAGTTTGGATATCAACTCGAAGGCAGCTACCGTTCTGACCATGATAACAGGATGTTAGACGATAAATTAGGAGCATCATTTTCCATCGAATTCCAAAACAGCTCACGCTTTAGCATCAATATTCAGCGGCAGAGTGAGTTTATCGATTATGACTGGGAAGTCCGTGAAGGCTTCCTCATCCCAAAAGGAACGTACACCGATTTTATGTATTCTTTGAGTGGAGAGAGCGACAAAAGCCGGGCGATTGCCGGCGGGATCGATATCGATTACGGAAATTATTATAGCGGTCACCAAATGAGCATCGGTCTCAACAGCACCATTACGCGCATCCGGCGGATGAGAACGGAGCTGGAGTTCAGGCATAACAACATCCGTCTTCCTGACGGAAATTTTCACACGAATACGTTAGGACTGCGCATGTTTTACTTTTTTTCCACGGACCTCTATGTGAAAGCCTATCTGCAGTGGAACGACGATAAATATTACAATGCGGGAAAGGAAAGGATCGTTAGCGACATTCTGCTGCGATGGATATATAAACCGGCGTGCAATCTCTATGTGGTCTACAATGATGCACGGCTGGTGGGGTCTGGCAATACCGAGATCGTCAACCGCACGTTGATGGTCAAGGTCACATATTTCTGGCGCAAGTAAGGTAGAAGTAGAAGAGTAGAAGGTAGAAGGGGGACGGACCTCAAGATTTTATTTATAATCAATAATTTAAATTAAAAAATCAGCTCAAAAATCGTCTTAAACACACCATTTTGTGGGTAAAAAGCTACTTCTAAGGATAATTTTTTTTACACAATTTAAAAATTCCTCAGCTCGTTTTAAAACAGCCATTGCTCCAGATTTTGAAAATCTGCTCCTGTAATCTGCGTTTTCTCTTAGAATCATTGCATGATAGAAGGCTTCTGCTAGTTCTGAATCCATTAATCCCCTCCGGACATATAAAGCTTTTAATGCCGCATAGAGACAGTGGTGGCTTTTATCCCTGTATCCTTGAGAAAAAAGAGAGCTCTTGCTGCATGATACATCGAGTAATACACTTGGATAGTAGGCCATTTGAATTTCCCGTTTGATATACCAAGCTTTGCTTCTTCAAATTCTTCACCAGCAGATGATAATTCTTTATTGATAAATCTCGGGGCTTTTGGGAACTTAACGATTTTCTTTCTCTTTGAGCATTCAATAAATTCCTGATCCCTCAAGAGTCTTGTCCCACAAGATAATACCTTCTCTCACTAATGACAGAAATTCTTTATCATTTCTCTCACTGTTGAGCATTTCATCGTGGGAGAAAATAACGGGCTGAATTCGTATTTCTTCGAACCCTCTTCCAAAATTCATCTTCCCGATTATTCGAAGTGTCTTTTGTTTTTGCTCAGAAACGATAAAAATATCAATGTCGCTCTCTGATATGTCATCTCCTCTGGCACAGCTTACAAAGAGGATTATTCGTGTTGTCAGTTCTCTGAGATTAAGAATTAAGGGACGCAGGAGAGCTATTGTATTTATGATTTTATATTGCCGGACTATCGGCTCTCTCAGATCTAATTTGTAAAAGAACATTTTTCCTTTTTGTTGTCGTGTCAACAAATGAGCCGAATAGAGGTCGTTCAAGACTTTATTTGCAGATCCATAACTGATGCCAGTTTTTCTAGCGGTTTCTCTTTCGTAGAATTCTTTGTCAGAGAATTTTGCCATAAAACTGAGGACTTTTTGATGATTGGTCATGATTAGATAATTTGTTGCATTCATAGATCGCTCATTATAAAGAGTATGCGTTCATGATAATGAGCAATTATCACTATGTCAAGAAAGGCTAAGGTGTCATATTGAAAAGATGGGAATGAATCGAGCTTAGATAGCTAATTTGGCCCCCAAAATAGTGCTTTTAAGGCCAAATTGGACCCCATTTAGAGGGTTAAGTTACTGATATTAAAATAATTACTGAGGTCCGACCCCAATTTACAATTTACAATTTAATTTATATTTACAATTTTACCACCATCCGATTCATAAGGACAGTGAATCGCTCTTTTTTGCCTCTAATGCCCTTGTCACGGAAATAAGGATGCTTACGTCCGAAAAACATGGCTGGATATTTTGTGTCATTTTCAGCTATCATTGATTTTATACAATACAGGAATCAATCCAGAGGAGAGAAAAATGAAAAAAACTGTTTTTGTGTTTTTAGCCACACTCATTCTATTGGTCGGCACATCACTTCTGTACAGTCAGGTCAATGCCCGCATGCTCCGGTACCCGGACGTTTCCGCCACTCACATCTGCTTTGTTTATGCCGGCGACATCTGGGTTGTGGCAAAGGAAGGAGGCACGGCTTTCCGGCTCAGTTCCCCACACGGTGAGGAAATGTTCCCCAGATTTTCTCCGGACGGGGAAAAAATCGCCTTTAGCGGTAACTACGATGGGAACACAGACATCTACCTCATCCCCTCCATGGGAGGCGAACTCCAGAGACTCACCCACCACGGCATGACCGACCTCATGATCGACTGGTATCCGGACGGCGAGGCCATCCTCTACGTCTCCTCAATGGAGAGCGGCCGCCAGCGCTACCGCCAGTTCTACCGTATAGCCAAAAAAGGCGGCCTCGCTGAAAAGCTTCCTGTTCCATACGGCGAATTTGGATCTCTATCACCCGACGGTAATATCCTCGCCTACATGCCCATTTCACGGGATTTCCGCACCTGGAAGCGTTACCGCGGGGGCATGGCTCCTGATATCTGGCTCTTCGATCTGAATCAAATAAAAGCTAAAAATATTACCGACAATCCTGCTAACGACTCACAGCCCATGTGGCACGGCAGGACGCTCTACTTTCTTTCTGACCGAGGCCCAAACCAGCGGCACAACATCTGGGCCATGGACCTGGAAAGCGAAGAAGCACGCCAAATCACCAACTTCGAAGATTTCGACATCCACTTTCCAGCCATAGGACCTTCTGAAATCGTCTTCGAGGCGGGAGGAAAACTTTTTCTGCTCGACCTGGAGACAGAAAATCAAACGCAAGTGGAAATCGATCTTGTGACGGACCAAATCACCCTCAAACCTCACGCAGTCAATGTCTCCAAGCTGGTCCATAATGCCGAGATCTCTCCCCAGGGAAAAAGGGCTTTGTTCGAAGCGCGTGGGGAAGTATTCTCTGTTCCAGCCGAGCATGGGGTCATCCGCAACCTCACTACAAGTCCGGGTGTTGCGGAACGCTTCCCTGTTTGGTCGCCCGACGGAAAGCACATCGCCTACTGGAGCGACCGTTCCGGCGAGTATGAGCTCACCATTTGCAGCGCTCGTGACGGCTCCCAAGAACAAAAGCTGACCTCATACGGACCAGGCTTCAGATACCATATTTATTGGTCGCCAGATAGTCAAAAGATCGCCTTCATCGACAAATCCATGACCATATACATTTACAATATTGAGACACAAAAGACGATTAGAGTTGATCAGGGTCTGTGGAAGTACGAAGGCGCGCTCCAAAACTTCAAACCCGGATGGTCACCGGACAGCCGATGGCTGGCTTACTCCCGAGCAGAAGCGAACCGAAGCGACAACATCTACCTCTACGATACCAAGAATAACGAGCGGCAGCAGGTGACATCCAGCCATTACAACGACTTTCAGCCAGTCTTTGATCCCGAAGGGAAGTACCTCTATTTTCTCTCCAACAGGACGTTCGATCCTATATATGGCGATACGGATAATTCCTTCCTGTATGCCAACACGACAAACATCGTAGCCGTTTCGCTAACACCGGATATTCCATCACCCCTGGCGCCACGCAATGACGATGAGGGATTGAAACAAGAGGAACCGGAAGAACAGAACAAAGATAAAAATCAAAACAAAGATAAGAATAAGGAAAAAGAGCCGGATAAAAAAGAGGCAAAACCTGTCGAGATTACTGTCAAGGATTTCGAGAGCCGGCTGGTTGTCCTCCCTCCGAAACCTGGGAATTATAACAATATTCAAGCGACGGAGGGCAAGATACTCTACCAGAGGTTCCCGCGCACTGGATCGGGCGAGGAGGCAAGTTCCCTTGTCTATTACGACCTCAAGGAGCGAGAGGAAAAAACCATTCTCGGTGATGTGGATGGATACCGGCTCTCTGCTGACGGGAAAAAATTACTTGTCTGGAAGAAGCAGAGTGCTGCTATCGTGGATGTGAAGCCTGACCAGAAAATGGAAAAGCCCCTGCAGACAGGTGAGCTCGAGATGACGGTCGATCCCCGGGCAGAATGGCGTCAGATTTTCACGGATGCCTGGAGGCTGTGCAGGGATTTCTTCTACGATCCTGGCATGCATGGCGTCGACTGGGAAGCCATGCGGAAGCAGTACGGGGATTTACTCGAAGATGCTGTTACCCGCTGGGACGTGAATTATGTCATCGGCGAACTTATCGCCGAACTCAGTTCTTCCCATACTTACCGCGGGGGTGGCGATACTGAGGAAGAAGCACATATCGGGGTAGGTTACCTCGGCGTCGACTGGGAAATTGATAACGGCTTCTATCGAATCGCTAAAATCATCGATGCAGCCCCATGGGATAGTGAAGTAAGGTCGCCCCTTAGCATGCCGGGTGCGAACGTCAAGGAAGGGGATTATATCCTTGCTGTCAACGGCGTGCCTCTTGACATCTCGAAAAGCCCTTGGGCAGCTTTCCAGGGATTAGGGGGGAAAATTGTCGAACTCACGATTAACAGCAAGCCGACAACAGAAAATGCCCGGAAGGTCATCGTTGAGACTCTTAAGAATGAAACACGCCTGAGGAACCTGGCCTGGATCGAACAAAACCGAAAGTATGTCGAAGTACACTCGGACGGACGCATAGGATACATCTATGTGCAGGATACGAGTTTAGGCGGACAGAACGATCTTGTTCGTCAGTTCTCAGCCCAATTCCACAAAGAAGGACTCATCGTTGATGAGCGCTTCAACAGCGGCGGTCAGATCCCGGACAGATTCATCGAGCTTCTCAATAGGCCTGCCCTGGCCTTCTGGGCTGTACGGGACGGCAAAGACTGGCAGTGGCCGCCTGTGGCTCACTTCGGCCCAAAAGCCATGCTCATCAATGGATGGAGCGGTTCAGGGGGGGATGCTTTTCCTGATTACTTCCGTAAGGCAGGACTCGGTCCGCTTATTGGGACACGCACATGGGGCGGTCTCATCGGCATATCCGGTGCACCCCAGCTCATCGATGGCGGTTTCGTGACTGTCCCCACATTCCGCATGTACGATCCTGACGGCAAGTGGTTCAAGGAAAGTCATGGCGTAGATCCTGATATCGAGGTCAAAGAAGATCCGGCAATTCTGGCTGAGGGGACTGATCCGCAGCTCAAACGCGCAGTCGAGGAGGTCCTCCGGATGCTCGAAGAACAGCCGTTCAAAAAGCCTGCCCGGCCGCCCTACGAAGACCGAACTGTAAAAAGAAAAAAATAGATCGGACAGCTTCAGACGGGTTAATTTTGTGCTTTGGCTGGCATAACATACTGATAATAATAGAATTAACTAATAAAAAACAGCAGTTTATCGGCTTAAACACACTATTTTGGGGGTCAAAACAGCCGTTTATCCAGCTCCAATCCCTCCACAGTCATAATTGCTACATGTTTCATATTCCGATGATTTGGATTGATGAGGATGTTGAATTCATGGGGCACAACTGCCGAGGGAACACGAAGAGCCAACGATTCATTCGAAACAGCCCACTTTGACCCGATCTCCGCTAAGTCCTGGGGTGCAGGAAATTTACGCCAATTTTTTGGTAGATCACCAAGTGGGATTTCTATGGGACGGATTTGATCGTCTATCTCCACCGTTGCAATACACAATTTATTCGGAAGTATTGAAAAAGGGACATTCACCAAGAACTCGGCTAGAGCCAAAGCCCTGCTCTCCGATGTATAAATAATGCCGATCCCTTTGCGGTTCCATCGGCCCCCATACAAACGAGCCCCAATTCCAGACAAATCTCTAATGTGCTTTTTCTTAGCTATCCGGTAAACAAACATCAGGAGAAAACGCCGTATTCGATCCGGCCGAGCTCATCGAGGACCATTTCTGAACCGAACCGGGAGCTCAACATGCTCATCGGTGTTTGTTGTCCCAATGCCCTGTTTGGGTGGCGTAACCAGGCTAGAAATTTTCCCTTATCTTCAAAGACTTTGATTCCCGCGGCAGTGCATTCGGCGATTTGGAGGATATGCTCTGAAACAGATGGGCTGAAATGTCGGTCATCAGAGTATCGCTGGATCGTTCGCTCGGTAATAGGGAGGAGATTGGCCATTTGGCTTAGAGTAAGATCCAGATAATCTGCCAGATGAAGCAGTGCCGCTTTTGTTAAACCAATCTTACCCAGCTCTATCAGGTCGATACGGTTACGCAAACTTCTGTGGAAAGTTCTCTCTCCGCCCAGGACCTCAATCATGCCTTGAAGTTCCATATTAGGAGACCCTTTTTTGGAATGCGACATTTGTCATAATTATAATGACAATTGTCATCACTGTCAATACGCTTTAAAATCCCTCGAAATTGGATTGTAAGTCATACTCCGGGTCTTACCTCGAAAACGAAAGACATCGATCCTTTTTCTCACACAAAATGAACAGAATTGTATGCACAAAACGCAGTGATAAAACGAGGGACACTATAACTTATATAAGTCAAGACGATGGCAACTCATTGACACCAATACAAAATTTATATATCGATAATTCATCAGAGCAGTGGGGGCAATGATGAAACCGAAGTTCACATTTTCTATACTGTTTCTTTTCTTTTTCCTTTTTTTGGCCCGCGGAGGTTGGCTTCCGACAGATCAAAGAATTGATTCTGGGGATTCGCCTGGCGTCAGTGAGTCTTTGGATGCCCAAATTGCTTGTTCTGGAGACAATGTTTATGTAGTCTGGAGTGATTTCAGAAACGCTCCCAATACTTATACAGACATCTATTTCAATCATTCTGCAGATGGAGGTGCAAATTGGCAAACTCCTGATATCCGTCTTAACACTGGCGATCTGCCAGGTGCTAGTGAATCGTGGGGACCTCAAATAGCGTGTTCGAACGGAAATGTATATGCAGTATGGACAGATCGAAGAGGAGGTAGCCATATTTCCGATATCTTCTTTAACTACTCAACAGAAGAGGGAGCGAACTGGAGAACAAAAGATATAAGACTTAATTCAATGAAGTTGCCTATAGATTATCATGCTCAATATCCACAAATAGCTTGTTCGGGAGAAAATGTCTATGTAGTATGGCAAGATAGCAGAAATGGATTATATGACATCTACTTCAACTCCAATATATCTTCAACTTTCGCTTTAACGATATCTGCAAGTAAAGGGGGGACTGTTCGTCCAAAGCCAGGCGAGCACTCCCATATCCCAGGAACAAAAGTAAAGATTAAGGCGTTCGCCGACAAGGATTACAAATTCAGCCACTGGAGTGGCGATGTCGAAGGTTCTGAAAATCCGATAAAATTCACCATGGATTCGGACAAGACCATCAAAGCACATTTCATAAAACAGCACACATTGGCCTTAAGATCTCAAAAGGGAGGGACCACCAGACCATCCCCCGGAAATCACACTATCGACCATGGAACAGGAGTCACCATTACAGCCATCCCTGAATCCAACTACAGATTCTCCAATTGGACTGGCGACGTGCTCTCTACAGAGAATCCATTAACCATTGAAATGAACTCCGATATGTCAATAACAGCTAACTTTGTTCGGCAATATAATCTAACCCTAGACGCAGGCACAGGAGGAACCACCAATCCTCCTCAAGGAATCTCCCCATATGATAAAGGGGCCAAAGTAACAATCACGCTGCCCCTCTTGCCCATTATAGATTTTCTCAATGGACCGGGGATTTATCCAGAACCTCTAATCCCGCTACAATAACCATGAATAAGGATAAGTCCATTACAGCTAATTTCTCACGAATTATCTATGCCCCCCTCAATTTTTCTGGCCAAAAAGTCTCGAATCGCTCTCTGACACAAGTGGAATACATTAATGTTCTGACCTGGCAGCCTCATCCCAACAATGTGAGTATCTCGAAATACAGGATTTACTCGATCGAAGGAGAAACGCAGAGTCTTTTGGTTGAATTCCCTGCCAATACACATCAATATTTACACCGGCAAGTGGAAAGGATAAGACGTATACATATATCCTCGTCGCTGTAAATAATGAGGGGAGAGAAGGCGATCCCGAACAGATATCTGTGCGATGAGATTGAATAAATGTTGATTTAGTGCGTTATTTATGATGTCTTGATGCGGGCACCATGATGGGCAAATCTGCCCTCGTCTCTGTCTTTGGCTCGAAAATCGTCGCCTTAACTTAGTCCAGAAATGCTAAGGATTGATATGATCCTTCATGAACGCGACATAACCATCCATCCGTTGTCCCCTATATATCTTATGAGACAAACCCGGTAAGTGAGGGAACGGAAAAACGACTCTCCCAATCCATCTTCATCAAAATAGGTAATTTTCATCTTGTAGAACCAGCCTTCATACCCAAAGCGTCGGATGTGCTGAACCGCTTTTACAAAGAGCTTTTCGTTGACTCTATCTCTGACGATATAATGATGAGGCCATGTGTGCGCATAAGTTTTCGCAAATGTCCATGGCGTATTATTTATAAACTCCTTTATATCATCTGGGAATCTTTTTATAAGCACTTTCCGGAATTCCTCTGCATTTTCTCTAATAATTCACAATCTTACTCAAAACTTCATCCTTCTCCATCTCACCCTCCGCCCCTACAATCCTCACCACTCCCATCGCCGGCGTTAACGCCATGTTCATCCGGTCCTCATATTTATTCACTTGCAAGAATGGGATATAATGACTATTCTCAAGTAAATTCAAAAAAACAGGAAGCAAGTAAGAATGATGAAATTCTCGAACTTTTCTAACCAAAGAAATCGTGTTGCCATCGTATTCGTCATTTCCATAATTGTTTTCACCATTGGCGTGTTCTCACAACAAGATTTTGACGGGCAAGATCCACAACTCCTCCAAGCACCGATGAGTGAGAAATTTCTGAAATACCTTGAAGATCAAGAGAGAGGAATAGACTGGATGACGTACACATCTGACGGCCATCCGCTCGGCCTCATCCCAGGCCCTTTAGACCTTAGATATTTGGATACGAGTGATTTGGATGAACAATCTTATTTTGACGCCTCCGCTCTTCCCAAATCATACGACCTCCGCACCAAGAACAAGCTCCCGCCTGTTAGAAATCAAGGTTCCTGTGGATCGTGCTGGGCATTTGCATCGATGGCTTCAGTCGAGTCCAGTCTCCTTCCCTCGCAAAAAAGGGATTTTTCTGAGCAACACCTCATGGAGAAGCACGGGTTTAAATGGGGGCCATGCAAGGGAGGGAATATCGATATAGCGGTGGCTTATCTAGCGAGATGGACTGGACCCCTGAATGAGTCTGACCTGCCGTACAAGTATGCCGCTTCCATGAGCGAAACCGATGCTGAGAAACATGTCCAAAATGTCATTTATATTCCTCCAAGATCAGGGCCCTCCGATAATAACAAAATTAAAGATGCTGTTAAAAAATATGGTGCGGTGTACGCTTCGATGTATTATGACGATCTTTATTATGATCCAGTTTATTACTCTTTCTACAATCCCTCTGAGGAAGAGGGAGGCCATGGTGTTGCCATTGTAGGGTGGCAGGACAACTTCGATAAGAACAAATTCAAAGAAATCCCCCCGGGTAATGGAGCATTCATTGTCAGAAACTCCTGGGGGCCTGATTGGGGAGAAGACGGATATTTCTATGTGTCCTATCATGATCCCTATTTTGCTGCGACTTATTGGAATGCAGCCTTCAAAAAGCCGGAATCCGCAACCAATTATCAAGAGATTTACGAATACGACCCCAGTGGATTCACAAGTTGTCTGGGTTATCCTCCTTCCAATAAAGCTTGGTTTGCGAACATTTTTAAAGCCCGATCGAACACTCCTCTGAAAGCTGTGAGTTTTTATACCTTAGGTGTGACGACCAGATACAAAATCTATATTTATAAAAATGTTGATGCTAATGATCCTGCAAGTGGAACCCTGGCCCACAAAAAATCGGGCAGGCTGACTTCTCCCGGATACTATACACTCCGCTTCAACAAAGTGCCTCTCAAACAAGACGAAAAATTTTCTGTTGTTGTAAAGCTCGAAACTCAGGGTTGGCAATATCCCATTCCAGTGGAAATGCCAATAAAAGGGTATACTAAAAATGTGAAGGCCAAGCGGGGACAGGGCTTTGTCAGCTCTAACGGTAAAAACTGGGGCGATCTGGTGACGATTAAATCCTGTAAAAATACGAATATATGCCTGAAGGTTTTTGTGGAATAGTATTCAGAAGAGATTATGTAAGAAGGTAAGAAGGTAGAAGAAGAAGAAGGGGGACGGGCCACAAGAAGAGAAGAAGGGGGACGGGCCACAGAAACTCATTCATAACAAATAAGTTAACCCAAATAATCACCCTAAAAATCGTCTTAAACTCACCATTTTGGGGGTCAAAAGCAACATCTAAGGAGAATTGCATTTTTAAACTATATCTTACAAGTGAGATTTTTTATGTATCCAGATCGTTATATGGATGAATTCATTGCTGTCATTTTCTTCTTGGATTTCGCATTGTTGCCTTGATGGTATGTCTTTTCTTGCAGCCTAAAGAAGGCAAGGAGAATCCAAATCTGGCTTTCGCATAAGCGCATGTGACACCCTACATTCCTGAAGCGAAATCTTAACTCTTTAACTCTGAATAAGGAATTATCCTAAAGTTTTGACAAATTAGTATCATAATAGTACTATATTAATGCCGAGAAAAATTCGTGAATTGATAAAGGATCTTGAAATGGCTGGATTTATTAATCGTGGAGGAAAGGGAAGTCATCGCAATTTCCTACATGCCTCTGGTGTCGTTCTCACGCTATCAGGTCAACCAGGAGATGATGCCAAATCCTATCAAGAAAAACTAATCAAACAAAAAATTAGAGAAGCCCAACGATGAAAGAAAGAGATAAATACTTAAAAATTGTTGAATGGTCGGATGAAGACAAATGTTATGTCGGATCTGTACCAGGATGGATCGGAAAATGCTGTCATGGGATCGATGAAATGAACGTCTACAAAGAACTTTGTGAGATCGTTGATGAATGGATAGATATCTATAAAAAAGACGGTCGGATTTTGCCTCCGCCTACAAATAAAAAATATTCAGGGAAATTTGTTTTGCGTACGGGCTCGGATTTGCATCAGGCGCTGACGATCAAAGCCTTGAACGCTGAGGAGAGTCTGAACACCTTTGTTGTAAAAGTGCTCAAAAGAGTCGTATCCGGCTGATACTAGTCGTTAAAGTTGTGATTTTGCCCCTAAAATGATGCCTCTAAGGGCTAATTAGGCTCCTAAAAAGGACTTAACTTCTTTATATTAAAATAGTTATTGTGGCCCGTCCCCAATTTCAATTAGCGTCCCCAATTTACAATTTACCTAATACTTGACGGCCTGTCCTGCCACAGGAACAGATGCATGAAGCTGTACGATTTGCCAGTTCCTGTCTCTCTTCTCCATGACTGCTGTAAACCTCATTCCATCTAAACTGAAGGGCTCACCCATCGACTCTCCTTTTAAATCCATCAGAAACGAAACCCAGGCGACTTCGCCTGACTTGTGAACTTTGATGCTTAATTCCCTGGTTTCAACCTGAACATTCTCAGCGGCATCAAATTGTTTCAGCATCGCTTCTTTCATCGGTTCCCAACCGACAAAGTGTTCGGCAGCGTCCGTGCCAAACATGACCATGTCATCATCATGAGCAAAAATTTTCGAGAATAACTCCATATCTTCCGTCTCCCAACATGTAACAAAATCATCGATCAACGCTTTAACCGCTGCTTTTTCGACTTCAATATCTGCTCCAGGTTTAGTTGCCTCAGCAACCTCTGCAGGCTGCTGGCAGCCAAAAGTGAAAAAAAACAGAAAAACCAAAGGAATCACCATGAATAATTTTTTCATTTACCCCTCCGTATTGGTAATGCATCAATTAGATACCAATTGAAACTGGCTGTCAAGCCAAGTTCAGGTCATGAGAAATATCTTCGTTTGACTCTTCTCTCACAAATTTATATGCTATCCTCAGCAAAGTTTGGGGAGTAAAGACATGCAATGTCCCAAATGCAAAACAGATAATCCGGACGAGTCTGTCTTCTGTGCCAAGTGTGGCACCCAAATTGGTGAGACCGAGGAGAAACCTCTTCCCACCCAAACCATCGAAGCCCCGAGAGAGGAATTAACTACGGGATCTACATTTGCTGGGCGGTACCAGATCATCGAGGAGCTCGGCAAGGGAGGGATGGGCAAAGTCTACAAGGCCCATGACACGGAGATCAAAGAGAAAATTGCCCTCAAGCTCATAAAGCCTGAGATTTCTGCAGATAAAAAGACGATCGAGCGTTTCCAGAACGAGCTCAAGTTCGCCCGGAAGATCGGCCATCGAAATGTCTGCCGGATGTATGACCTGAACAAGGAAGAAGGTTCCTACTATATCACGATGGAATATGTGTCGGGAGAAGATCTAAAGAGCATCATCAGAAGAGTGGGCCAATTGCCTTCAGGAAAAGCGATTTCCATAGCCAAACAAGTGGCTGAGGGTCTAGCAGAAGCGCACAGATTAGGGGTTATCCACCGTGATTTAAAGCCCAGCAACATCATGATCGACAAAGATGGGAATGCCCGGATCATGGACTTCGGAATAGCCAGGTCTGTGGAGGCGAAAGGCTTAACAGGAGCGGGTGTCATGATCGGGACGCCCGAGTATATGCCTCCGGAACAGGCTGAAGCCAAGGACGTCGATCAACGTTCGGATATTTATTCATTGGGCGTCATCCTTTATGAAATGGTCACCGGAAGAGTCCCATTTGAGGGAGACACCGCACTCAGCATCGCGATGAAGCACAAGGGTGAAGAGCCCAAAGATCCACGAGATTTCAATTCTCAAATATCCGAGGATCTCAGCCGTGTGATACTGAGATGCTTGGAGAAAGAGAAGGATAAACGATACCAGAGTGCAGGCGAATTACGATCAGAACTTGAAAGTATCGAGAAAGGCATCCCAACCACAGAGCGCATAATTCCAGAAAGAAAGCCCCTAACATCTAGAGAGATAACGGTTACCTTTGGCATAAAGAAGCTTCTTATACCGGCCCTAGTAATCATCGCTGTCGTTATCACCGGATTAATTCTCTGGCGATTAGTGCCAAAGCGACAAGCTGTTCCCTCAGCTTCATCAGATAAACCCTCACTTGCAGTTATGCATTTCGAAAACAACACCGGGGACGAGAATATGGACCATTGGAGAAAAGCACTATCTGAACTAATAACCGACGATCTTTCTCAATCCAGGCACTTGACGGTTTTAGGTGTGGATAAACTTTTTGGTGTTTTAAAAGAAGAAAACCTTCTCGACGTTAAAAATTATTCTTCCGAGGATCTTAAAAATGTTGCATCACAAGGAGGAGTAAAAAACATACTGAGAGGGAGTTTTACCAGAGCAGGAGAAACTATCCGTATTCATGCTGTCCTCCAAAATATGGAAACAGGAGAGCTACTCGGCACAGAAAGAGTGGAATGTCAAGGTGAGGAAAGAATATTTTCTGCTGTGGATGAGCTCACCCTCAAAATAAAGAGGAATTTCAAACTATCAGAAGAAGATATTTCAAGTGATGCTGATCAAGAAGTGGGGAAGATAACAACAAGTTCCCCTGAGGCATATAAGTACTACAGAGAGGCAAGGGAACTAGCTCTTAAGGGAGAGGATTCAAAGGCTAATCAACTGATGTTAAAAGCCGTGGAGATAGATCCTGAGTTTGCTATGGCTTATCGAGACATAGGAGTGACGTATGGTAATCTTGGCTATTACAATAAATCCAGAGAGTACATGAAAAAAGCGTTTGAATATAGAGATAGACTGTCCGACAAAGAGCGATATTTGGTTGAAGCAGGCTTTTTAAGCGATTCGGAGGAAACCTTGCCACAGGCTATCGCAGCTTATGAAAAAGTCATTGAGCTTTACCCGGAAGTTTGGATCGCTCACAACAATCTAGCCTCAATCTACAATGACTTCGAAGAATGGGATGAGGCGGAGAAAACGTGCAAAGGACTCGTGGATAGAAAAGAAGAAAATGTCTATCCGTATATAAATTTAGCCCTAGCATATCAAGGCAAAGGAATGTTTGATAAAGCAAGAGAAGTTCTTGAGCAATATCAAAATAATTTTGGTGAGGTGGCTTGGATCCAGGGATACATAGCACAAAATTATTATTATCAAGGGAAACTTGATCTTTCTTTGGATGAAATAGACAAAGCTTTTCTTATGAAGCCTGATGATTTTAATATAGTTGTAAGTAGAGCGGATTATTATTATATAAGCGGGAAGCTGATTGAAGCCGAAAGAGAATATATGAACCTCCTTAAAATAGATAAACCCAGATTTAAATATGAGGGCATGAGAAAACTGGCTGTGTTATATCTCACTCAAGGGAAATTTAAAAAAGCGAAAGAGCACATGCGTAGGGCACTGGCTTTAGCAGAAGAAGCAGGCGAACAAAGATGGACTATCTGGCTTCATGTGTATCTGGGATGGATACATTTCCTATTGGGTAATGATGGGGAGGCTCAAAAGGAATATGAACTGGCCAGTGAAACAGCTTTTGCAGCCAAAGCAACCATTTATCAGAGATTTATTTTGATTTGGGAAGGATTTCTTTATGCAAGGAATAAATCATTTGGTGAGGCTGAAAAGTTCGCGGCTGAATATAAAACGCAGCTTGAAAAGACGATGTATCAAAAGGGAATCAGATTTTATGATTATCTCCTGGGTATAATTGAACTCAAAAAGGGGAATTTCTCCAAATCCATGCAGTATTTAGATGAAGGTTTAGCCTTGGAATCCTTTGGGCCACTAGGGAAATCTGCCCCTGCTCTTGAATTGTTAGCACAAGCCTATTATGAATCAAAGAATTTAGATAAAGCCAAAGAAAATTATGAAAAAATATTAGCCCTTACTTATGGAAGGCTATGGTATGGCTATCATTATACCAAGTCATTCTACATGCTCGGCAAGATCTACGAACAGCAAGGTGACACCGCCAAAGCCATCGAGCATTACGAGAAATTCCTCGACCTGTGGAAGGACGCTGATCCTAGAATAGCTGAGGTTGATGATGCGAGGGCGCGGCTGGCAGCATTGAAAAAGTAGCCTTTATTTATAAAAATCTTGACCTCGGGGCCAAAGAACAGCTCAGCAAATTCCCCCCGATTTCCATCCCGATCTTCAATAAACTATCATATCGATATTTCTATATATTTTGCTTTTGATGACGGCTCAGGAATGGCCAATCCCTCCGTTTTTAATCCCTCGATATGGAATTGGATCGCTTCTTTCATGCGGATCAGAGTTTTTTCTATGGTTACGCCAGTGGCTACACACCCAGGTAAGTCTGGACTGTAAGCAGAATAGTTGCCGTTGGCCTTCTCTATTATTACTAGATATTTAAACACTTTTTTGCCCTCCATTCTTTAGACCCGCCTGTTTGAGTATGCTATTGAGTGTTCCTTTAGCAAGGTCGTCATTTGTGTGGCCTGCAATAGTAACAACACCCTTTTTCTTATCATGGCTGTATTGCCTATGACTCCCTTTCCTTCTTACCATGAACCAGCCGTCCTGTTCAATTATTTTTACGGCGTCTCTGACTTTCATTTCTGCAATTTCAATTGTATAGACGCAGGAAACGTCTGTGATTCTCATTTTTCAGCTTTAATTCGGTTTTTTACGATAATTGTTACTGAAATTTGCATGACAACAGCAGAAATATCTTGCTGATTTTGATAAAAGGTAAAAGGGTAAAAGGTAAAAGTAAAAGATAAAAGTAAAAGGGGGACGGGCCTCAGCAAATAATTCATAATAAATAAGTTAATTCAAATAATCCTCCTAAAAATTGGGTTAGAAACACTATTTTAGGGGTCAAAACAGCCTTTTAAAGAAGAATAATAATATCAATTTATAGTATCTATCCTTAAACATAACTTTTTGCCCCCAAAATAGTGCCTCTAAGGATTCATTTGGACCCAAAAAAGTACTTAACTTGCTGATATTAAAATAATTATTATGGTCCGTCCCCTTTAATATAAATAATATTATTTAATATTTAATAGCTGGAAGAAATGCGCGCCAAATATAAAAAACTTCTCTCTCAGTCGAATAAGCAAATCTCTTTTCTTAAAAAGGTTTTGAATGGAAAAGATCTACGATTTGTGTCTTGAAGTTCTCAATCGGCTGCAAAAAACCGGTGTCTTATATGACAGCCTTCCAAAAAAGTAAAAAAATATATTGACAAATCAGCTATGTTATTGTATTAATAAATACATAGAATTAATTAAATAGATACAATAAATTGTATGATAATATACATAAAATCAATAAATACGATCTTTTGCACACTCTTTCTATATGGAACAGATACTTAAAAAGAAGGGTTCACCTAATTGCATGTGGGGGAACTGCTTTAACACTACTAGTCCTATGATATTTCTGATGAAAAAAATAAGAAGAATTTTGAATTTTTCTTAGGACTCTTAAAGGAAAAACAAACAAAATGAACCAGCGCGAATTACTAAATAAAGTAAAGAATCTGGGATATCCTTTGCTCGAAACAGACGAAGTCATCGATGTCAATCAAACGCTCGCTGAAGTTATTAAAAGCCACGACCTCCGTCTGTGGGAGGGATTTTCTGTAATGCTCGCCCACACTCTGGAAACCGGGCAATTTTCTTACGATGAGGTATTGAGTCACTTTGATGATATAAAAGAGCGCGAATATTTTCGGACTCTTGTCGCCATGTCGTTAGCCCTCTATTACTACCTTGGACTTGAGTTTGTATTTGTGGATCGATTAGTCCAATCCGAATATTTCGATAGGGACTTGCATGAAGAATTTATAAAAGATTTTAGAGGTAAAAAAGATCTAGACCTCAATGACAAGACATTATCTTCTGCCCGCATGATAAACACCTTTAAGAACTACTTCAGACGTGCTGAGATCGATCTCATAGAATACTCCGATAAACAAGACGAATTCGAACTCGAACACGCCATGTCTCAAGTTTTTTCAAAAAAGCAAAAGGAGTTGTTTTTAAAGAAACTCAAAGGGGAAAAACTGACTAAAACAGAAAGGGAATATTATTCCCGCGTCGTTAAAAAGAAAGTGTTAGCCCTGGCTAATTCGGATCTCCACAAGTTGGCAGCGCGCCTAGTTAAAGAATAATCCATGATCGCATTCCCTTCCAAAGTCCTCGTTATCGCCGATTACGAGAAATATCACTTCGAAGAGAATTTGCGCTCTAAATTCGATTTTGTCCTCTCATGCGGCGACGTCCCTTTCCACATTTTCGAAGAGATTTACGACCTCTACAAAAAGCCCATCTTTGCCGTTAAGGGAAACCACGACCCGGTCAAACCCTTCCCCATATGCGTCGAAGATGTCCACCACCGCATGGTCCAACACAGGAATTGGCTCATCGGGGGATGGCAGGGCGTACCCACCTACAAATCCTCAGGCCCCTACGAATGGGACGATCTCGGGGCAACAGAACAGCTCAGTAAATTCCCCTATGTGGATATCTTTATCTGTCATGCACCGCTCTACGGGCAGACAGACAAGGCGGATTATGCTCACACAGGGAGCGAAGCCCTCCTCCGCTACGTCAAGGAGAAACAGCCCCGATACGTCTACCACGGCCACGTCCATTCCTCCATCGGCACCATGATCGGCAAATCAGCCGTCGTCTCCGTCTTCGGCTCGAAAATCGTCACCTTAGCTTAATCAGAAATTCTACGGATTACGGATTGATATGTTCCCTCATGAACGTTAAATATCCATCCAGCCGCTGCCCACCATATATCTTATGAGACAAACCTGATAAGTGTGGAAACGGAAAAACGACTCTCCCTAATACATTTTCTGATGGCTTTATATAGCCGAAATTCCGTCCATATTGCCCAGGTCCTTCAAAGCCCCAGGAATATCTGATCAATACCTGATCCGGACCTTTTGTCAAACAATTCAGGACCGGCTGACCCAGCGTTAAAACCGGGACATTCTTAAATTCCTCGATTTCATCACTGAGCAATGGAATCCAATAATCCGCCGCCTTCTGATAGAATTGTGGATCTTCTTTGTTTATCCTATCCGGTGGCCGAGTAAAGAAATTCTTCAGAAGATTTGTCGCATAAATGTTTTCGTCCAGGTCGATATCCAATCCTTTGCAGACCTTCCCAAGGTATGTCCTCAGTTTCCCCGGCTGATTCAGAAGGAGCACTACCTTGATCTCTTTTCTGTATTCAGGATTTTGCACAGTGGGATCTTGCCCCAGCACAATCAGCTTGATTTTGCCTTTTCCCCAAAAAGGATCGGGCGGATCGAGGGACGAATCGACATACAAACCGATTTCCGATCTCGCCAACTTATCAATGACCTTCTTGGCCTTGATCGATAGCTCATTCTCGTTCATCTGATAACCCCTCTTTATTTAAAGGAAAATTTTTTCTGCCTCCGCGCCTGTCACAATATCAGAATATACGACAAAATTGAATGAAGTCCAGGGATAATCATTCTTTGCGATCCTTTCCGCCGCCAATATTCGAGAAAAAAATCCCTCATCCATTCGTCTTAAATTATCATGCATAACAACCTCAATGTAAAACAATGTAACTCACCCACCATTTAAATTATTTCGTTACGATAACGAAAGGATGGATAAATTGGCTCGAATTCGTTACAATAACGGAGAATTAAAATAGGAAGTTTCAACAAACATTTAAGATTAGCGAAAGAAAAATTTCAGGCGACCGCAATTGCTTATGCCAATAATCACATGACAGTTGTGGGAGATTTGGGTACAAAAGTCGTGGAACAGTTGATAGAGGCAGACGCCGCTCGAAATAACGCACATTTTGGCGATCATCGAAGCAGACATGAATATTCTAATGAGAATTATCCTCTTCATATCAACAGAGCAATGAGAAAAATATGGTTTGCCTATGCTGATTTGGGTTATGATGGGGTCAATGGCAAAAGAGCGCAAGCCGTCGTCTCCGTCTTCGGGCGAAGCTTGCTACATTATCCTCTGCTCTGCTACTCAATTAATCCTAATTGTCTCATAACTGCTGCGGTGTCATAATAAGTTCTATCTTCTTCTATCAATCCATCAGCATTTACTTTCGCGATAAATGCAACTTTATTTATCATACTCTTTCCTGTTGGTGGAATATCTCCCTCTGGGGATGCCAAAGGTCCAGTAAATGTGCCATGCGAAACAACTTCAAAGACAATATAGTTTCCGGAAATTAGGATTTGAGTAAATTTTGCGCTGAAATCTGGCATAGCACGAAAAATGGCTGCTTGGTTTCTCTCAATAGCCTCCCTGCCTTTTATTGGTTCTGGCTCACCTGGCATAATCATTGTGGCATCCTCTGCATAGAGCTGTGCTAATGCAGCCATATCTTGGTTATCAAAAGCTTCTTGATACTTTTCCGCCAACTTCTTCAAATCGGCCTTATGCTGCTCCTCAACCTTTGCCTGGGCTTTCATCGCTTCAAGCTCTGCCATCGCTTCCTTGTCCTGACATGCAAAAGCAAAACAAAGCAGAAAGACCAAAGGAATGACCATAAGTAGTTTTTTCATTTACCCCTCCTGTTAGAGTGATGCATAAATTAGATATCAATTGACACAGGCTGTCAAGCTCAGTTCAGGTCGTTCAAATTCAGCCAAACATTTCTATGAAAATGGGGACGGGCCTCAGCATTTGATTGAAAATAAATAAGTTAACTCAAATAATCCCCCTAAAAATCGGCTTAAACGCACCATTTTGGGGACCAAAACTTCGTTTTAACAAGATAAATAAAGTGAATTTATAGTATTTCCTTAGATACTGCTTTTTGCCCCCAAAATGGTGCCTCTAAGGGCTAATCTAGCCCCAAAAATGGAAATAACTTTTTTATATTGAAGTAGTTACTGTGGCCCGTCCCCAAATTAACAAATTAAAATTACCATCCGTTGGCCCTGAGAAAGTTTCAAATGGCCCTAAAGGTGCCCGCCGTTCAGCTCGTGAGTGAACATGAGGGCTACAAAATGATTTCCAATGACGGCCAACAAATCCTCATAGCACCGGCCTATCAATGGCTCTCCCAATTGCCGTAATTTTTATTCTTTAATCTTTTAATCTTCAATTTGTGCTTTGGCTGATCAGTGAATCCGCCGTCCTTTCCGTCTTCGGGTCGAAGCTTGTCACATTAGATTGAAAATTCGTGCTTTCTCGAGCCCAAACATGGGGGGATTTAAATCACACCGCCACAGACTTTTTAGAGGGCTTACAAAGCCCTATGGCAGCGTCCCCATCTTCAATCGATATTCATACACATTCTCTTTTGGACATCTATTAATAATCGTGGTTTTGTTGATCGAATATCCCATTGTCCTAGGATTCTAACTCTGGGGGGGTACAATGATTGGGGGCAGGTCACTTATCAAGGATTTTGTAAAGGAATAATTCGTCGTCGAATGTCATTCCAGATTTTTCGTTTCGTGATTCTTAAGTTATATTCAGACTGCAAATTAAGCCAAAATTGCGCTTCAACCTTAAAATACCGCTGTAATCTTAAAGCGGTATCAGCTGTTATGGCTCGTTTGCCATTCACAATCTCACTTATCCTGTTCAGAGGAACAGCAAGGTCTCTTGAAAGCTGATTTATACTGATGTTTGACGGCTCCATAAAATCCTCAAGCAGGATTTCACCTGGCTTAATTGGATCAAGTCGTTTTTTCCTACTCATCATAGCAGCTCAGTGATAATCGATTATCTGCACATTATATGCATTGCCTTCATGCCACTCAAAACAAACTCTCCACTGTATGTTTATGCGAATGGCATATTGTCCTTTTCGATAGCCCTTTAAAGCATGAAATTTATTACCCGGATTAAGCATTAACGCTTTGAGACTTGGAGCAGCATGAAGAACCATAAGCCTTTTTCTCGCCTGCCGCTCAAACGACTGAAAACGAAGAACTTGTTCATCCTTGAATAGTTTTTCAGTATCTCGGCAAGCAAATGATTTGATCATATAGCATATAATATATGGTATTACGCTAAACGTAATACGTCAAGCATATTTTTGTTTGAACTTAAAAAATAAACCGTTGAATCTGATTTTCAATTCATATATAGACGAAGAATAGTTGTTGTTTTTCTCAGTCGGACGTATCACCTCTCTGTCTAAAAGGTGATCTTCCCTCTCCCACGAAAAGGATCGGGCGGATCGAGGGATGCATCGACATACGACGCAATTTCCGCTCTCCCAAGCTTATCAATGACCTTTCTGGCCTCAACCGATAGCTCCATATGATTCATCTGATAGACCTGCGCTTAATAATCTAGATCCTTATCTTTTCTTTTCTTATTCTCTTCTGGACGACAATCGGAGACACCTTAAATCTATCACAAATCATTCTCGAAATTGCCTCAAGGAGTTCCTCTTCCCCTTCTCCAATTATGGACCTGTATTCATCTATTTTCTTATGATGGATCTTAATCTCATCTTGAAGCTTTTCTTTTGGAACCAACAAACGACCAGCAAATTCATATGCCTGTTGTTCAAACCAGTTTAAATCATCTTCTAGAAAGTCTTCATGAAAATGAATCCAATCTTCGGATGTCCGGAAATCACATTGTCTAATCTCTTTCTCATGGAGTATTAGATGGCCAATTTCATGAGCATAGGTAAAACGCAATCGGTTGATTTGCCTTTCGTCTTCATAAACATCAAGATCGATGCAAATGTTCTTCAAATCTCTTGTTAAGAAACCATCGACATCTATATTTCTTTTGAGACCAGCTTTAGGAACAGGCTGAATACCAAGATCAAATTCAGCAATCTCAATAATCGGCACAGGAACCAAATCAATGGGATTAACGTAATTTCTTCTGAAATCTTCGGCTTTTTGACGAATAAATTCCCATTTTAACCTCGGAGGTTCAAGAAAAATACGCCGCTTTCTTGGTCTTGGCAATTACTCTTCTCTCATGATCCTTATAAGTTCTTCCAGCTCCTTACGGCTTGGTTTCTCTCCCCGAATTGTCCGGAAAAATACAGGCAATTTATCTAAAACTTGTTCATCAGACAAAAGATCAGTGGGAATATGACCTATGGCTGCAAGATCAAAGAGCGTAATGTATTCTTCTGATCCTTCTTCAATATTTAGCACTTCTGCAATCCCCTGAAGGACAACTTTGCTTTTCGGTGGAGGTGCAAAGCCTCTTTCGATTTTGCTCCAATTGCTCGGATCGAGTTTTGCTGCTCGGCAAAATTCTCGCAAAGTCATTCTTCTCTCTATTCTCAGATTCTTGATGAATTCACCAAAAGTTATCATGTTTAATCCTCCTTGTGGTAATTGTTTACCACGTGGTAAATATATACCACAAAGGAGGTCGTGTCAACATTTTTCTCGATAAATATTTATCCATTCCAATGAAATTTCTTCTCCAATTTATAAAACGTAGATCTAACACATTTATTCTCATTCAAAACAGGAAAATCACCGATAAACCTCATCCCCAATGATTATGCTCCAGAAGCCCTATGGCAGCGTCCCCTTTTTCAGTCGATATTCATACGTATTCTCTTTTGGGCATCTATTAATGATCGTCGTTTCTTCAAGAGGAGCACCCATTGTCCAATACACTAATCCATCTTCATCAAAATAGGTGATTTTCCTCTTGTAAAACCGCCCTTCATACCCAAAGCCGGGGATGTGCTGAACCGTTTTTACAAAGAGCTCCTCGTCGACTCTATCTCTGACGATATAATGATGAGGCCATGTGTCCGCATAAGTTTTCGCAAACGTCCATTGCACACTATTTATAAACTCCTTTATTTCATCTGGAAATCTTTTCATAATCCCTCTCCGAAATTCCTCTGCATTTTCTCTAATAATTCACAATTTTACTCAAAGCTACATCCTTCTCAATCTCCCTCCTCTCAAAGCCCTTTCTCAACAAATCTCAAATCTCATCCTCCACATCCCCATGCACTTGCCCTTCCTTAGATTTCCTGATTTTGATAATACCTTCAGCAATCGCCCCATTCACTAAATCCACATCGAGCTCTTTTCCACAGTATGCATCAGCCATTGCCCGGATCTCCTCCGGACATCTATATGGTTTCTCAAGCAAAAACACCTTTAAGAACTACTTCAGACGAGTTGAGATCGATCTTTTAGAATACTCCGATAAACAAGACGAGTTCGAACTCGAACACGCCATGTCTCAAGTTTTTTCAAAAAAGCAAAAGGAGTTATTTTTAAAGAAACTCAAAGGGGAAAAACTGGCTAAAACAGAAAGGGAATATTATTCCCGCGTCGTTAAAAAGAAAGTGTTAGCCCTGGCTAATTCGGATCTCCACAAGTTGGCAGCGCGCCTAGTTAAAGAATAATCCATGATCGCATTCCCTTCCAAAGTCCTCGTCATCGCCGGTTAAGGCCATTTATGCTCACACCGGAAGCGAAGCCCTTCTCCGCTACGTCGAGGAGAAACAGCCCCGATACGTCTCCCACGGCCACGTCCATTCCTCCATCGGCACCATGATCGGCAAAACCGCTGTTGTTTCTGTCTTCGGATCGAAGATCGTCAGCTTAAGCTGACAAATCCTAAAGCTGTCTTTTTTTGAAATCGATAATCCACCTTCTGATTACCAAAATATTGCTTGGATTTAAAACATGCCACAATTGTCTTACAGGATTTTTTCCTTTTAACATTCTTAGCGGAAAAACAGAATACTCTGCGAAATCCCTCGAGAAAGATTCCTTAAATTTTCTAATAATTTCTCCTCTCGCCCTTCCTTCTAATTCATTAAACAAAAAATAATCTTCTAACTTTATGGCCTTTTCCCATACATCATTTAAAGGCTTATCTGCATATAGGTGGTCAAATAAAACCGCAGTTTCTCTCCAATTGTAGCCCATTGCCATTTTCCTCTATTTATGGCCCTTCTCAGATAAAGGCTTTGAAAATCATTGAAGTCCTTCCATAGAAGTGGATCACCTTCAAAGTCAATTGAAAAAAGCATACGAAGCTAACTCATCACGTCCTCAGAAATTTGCGCCAAGTCAAATCCTACTTTTCTAGATGCACACTCAAATTCAGCTCTCTTCTTATACAGCTTTTGTATTTCCAAAATATTATGTTTTCCTCCATACGGATAATAAAGCAAACCGTCTATATCATAAATCTGTTTGCACAACTCGTCTCTTCTTGAATCAGGTATTCCTATGGTATTGGGACCCAAAGTCGTTAACTTATCAGCAATTATTGCCTCTAAGGTAAGCACTCGATAGCTTTGATCTGTTTCCATGGCAAAGACCTGAGGACTTTCAAATTGTTTTGCTGGCCATTCCATGTTATCTAGAAAGAATTCAACCTTAATCTCCTGTACCCCTTTTTCCCCAATACCTGCACTGACCTCTGACGGGATTGTCAGGAAAAAGGTCCGAAGAGGAAGCTCAGTTTTTGCTGCTCGTGGTTTGTGAGGGCGAAACTTCAGAAGATTTTCTTCTCCTTTAAAGGCTTTCTCGATATCATTTAAACAATCTTTTATCTCGCTTTCTCTCGCGCTGCATATCATATCGATATCCACACTAGTTCTTTGCCTATCAACAGGAAAGTATAATTGAGCGGCAGCTCCCCCCTTTAAAATGATGCGATTTTTTAGCCTTTTCTGAATTTGACAAAAAATCTCCAAATCCCAAAGGAACAACTCAATCCTCGCCTCGTTCGTAAGGCCTAATTTCTTTTTCCTTTCCAAAATCGTTGATCTAT
>CAYOSH010000029.1:0-20009 GCA_964406575.1 uncultured Eubacteriales bacterium
AATGCGAATATTAAATCAAAAAATCTGGGTGAAATATTTAGTTAAATCCGAACAACAAATTTTTGATAACAAATAATGTCTAAAAATTATATTAGCTATCATTTTTCTCTTTTTTTGCTTTTGGCGGTGGAGGAGGAGGTGGTGCTACGGGCTTAAGGTTGTCATGTTCGATAACCGCCCTATTCCACCATTCAGGTGTCTGCACCCGCCCTGGTCTTCTCTGGTCAGTATCATAAATCCCGAAGTGGTTGTACTTAACCATCAAACTATCTCCCAATTTCCACCAGCCATCAACTGTACTTTTCGCATTGCTCAAAGTGAAATCCGTGATGAATTCGATCGCTTCAGCCGGTTCTTTCTCGTAGAGCTCCAAGGCGGTTTTATCCATCAACGGAATTTTTTTCAGTGCGCCCCCCTCATGCTTTTCCTGGGCTTTCTTCACATCCTCAATGGCATAGGAATAGACCACCTGGGTGTGAAAGTCGACGTAATCACTCGCCCATCGGGCGGACTCCCTGTTAAAAACGTAGTGGTCTCCCTTGGTGAAGGATTCCGGCATCTCTGTGATCCCACAGTAAAGGGGAATGAAACAAGATGTGTCCTGCGAACCGAAAGCGATCCAATTGATTCCGCCAATCGGATCCGGCAGCCAGCCCCGCGATTGAGTAATGGTTGTGTACTCGACTCCCGACACGCTAATGCACCTGGAGCCATTGTATCTTTGATTGTCAACTTCAAATCCCCGGAAATAGTTGGGATTACCGAAAGGCCCGCCCTTCAATCCCGCCGCTGGGTCATACTGGATTCCCTGATATTTATCCCGAGTGATGTCCATGATGTCTTTCACTGAGAGTTTTTTATCCGGTTTTACAGAAAATGGCAAATCCATTCCCTCGGTTTCCGGACTGAAATTCTGGGATGGTGCGACCAGGCTGAACAAGCGCCAGAGCCTTCCTCGCCGTCCTTGGGAAGCGGCGGCGCTGCCGGGACTGGGCGAATAAGCCATCTTCCAACTGAAAGGCTTGCCTCTCTCTGGATCATATAAACCGGCTTCGATGGCATAGGATACCGCATTTGGCGAGGCCATGAAGTAGTCTTTATTGTCGAGATCGATCTCGCCGATGCGGGATTCGTTCGGGCAGAAACTCACTTGGTCATCAGGAACTCGCTGGGCGCACCACACAGCCCCGGATTTTCCGCTCTCCGGTGTCCAGAGAGGTCCCACGGGCATGATCTCGAAGAGCCAGATCTCATTCGGGTCTGCCACAGCCAGCATCTCTCCGCTGTCATGAAAACCGTACCCATACTTTTCTGCCATCGAGCCCATGAGCTTGACGGCTTCTCGGGCGGTTTTACATCTCTCCATGGCAAGCATAGTAAGGGTTGTTATATCCATTATTGCCGATGGTGTAGGGTTTCGCATTTTTCGCACACACCCAATCGTCGACTCGGCAATACCCAGTTGATGCTCATTCATGTGTCCGAATACGGCATGGTGATAGGCATATGTATGCGCCGCTTCAGGGATTTCAACGCCTGTATCTCCCTCCACGTATTTCACCCATTTACCTCCGACTTCTGGAGGCCATGTCCTGATCTGGTTGATGTGGTAGATCTTTCGCATGGAGCCCTCCGGATGGTCGGCAGCCGGAATCAAATGCCAGGTGAAATCACACACCCCGCAATCCGCGGTTTGACAGGCAAAAACGGACCCATCAATAGAGGCCTCTTTTCCGACAAGAATAGTGGTGCAGCCTTCCGGTTCGTCTGGCCAGCGCACATTTTCAGAAACACACTCTTGTCCGTCAAGGATGAGCGCACTCGGAAGTACATAGCTCATTGACAGGACAAGAAGAATAAGAATTAGCCTTTTGACTTTCACCCTACCTCCTCTCACCTTCGCTCCGCCCATCACTTGCCATAAAAAAACAGAAAAATCGAGGCAGATGAGATGGGGAAATGTTGTGTGCTGGATGGATGATCAAGATAGCAACTTTCAAATCGGCCCGATCAGCGAATGGCCTTTTAGGGGCTCATTAAATCAAACTTGGTCCTGTCTGTCAATTCTAAAATAATTTTATCGGATACATTTTTATAGGATTAATATAAAAATTTTTCCCGGACAATTTCTGTCTTCTTTTGAACGAATACACTGAGCACGATACTAATTTGTAGAGACCATTTCCCAAACGGCCCGATCAGAGAACGAACTTGACATGTAGAAACCAATCGGTTCGTTCGGGGAAAGGGCCCTAAATGAAGAAGACAAGGGTACGAAAAAACGAAAAAAAGGGGACTGTCTCCTTTTATTTTGTTACGTATCCGGCCTCAATAATACTGGCCAAAGCTACGATTTTCATCGGCTCGATAAACGGAACGGCAATATCTTCTTCTTTGAGGACAAGCGGAACTTCAGTACAACCTGCGATGATGGCTTCGGCACCTCTGCCTATAAGGATTCTGGCTGTGTTGACGATCGTCTCCTTGGAATAACCGGATGTAAATCCCGCTTTGATCCCCTTTTCGCCGAAAATAGCATCCATCACCTTCTCTTGCTCTTCTTCTGTCGGGCCGAAAACCTCAATCGCGGCCTTTTTAAACGTGTCATGAAAGAGCCCTGATATCAAAGTGCCCGTGCTCGAGACCAAACCCACTTTTTTGAGTGCGGGAATGTGTTCTTGGGCCCACTTCAAGGATTCGTCCAGGAGGCTGATGAATGGAACGTCAACCTGATCCAAGACTTCAGACATAAAAAAATGAGCCGTCACACAGGGCATGATGATAAAATCCGCTCCTGCTTGCTTCAAGACCTCGATGCCCTCAACAAGATACGGTGTTGGCGATGGCCCTGTCCCCAGGATCGCATCTGTCCTGGGAGGGACTTTGGGATTGCTGTAAATGATCACCTTTATGTGGTCCTGGTCTATCTCTACTTTTGTGTTCTTGATGATAAGATCGAACATGTATTCAGTAGCCTCAGGCCCCATCCCACCCAATATACCAATCACTTTTTTCATCCTATTTTCCTTTGAGTTTTTTCACCTCTTACAGCTCATTTTTTCGCTTCAATTGATATAATCGTAGGCTTGACATTTAACGCAAAAGTCCATTGTCGGTTTTACTTTTCATTCAAGTTCATGATCTCTCTGATCTTATCCAGGGGAAGAGCCTTGATCTTATGCCCTCTGTATCCTTCCATCGACGTCGCTTTGAACATGGAATTCAGAATGGCCTCTTCTGCCGCTTCCGCAGCAGCCAGAAAAAGCGCCGACATGTGCCTGTTCCTCAGCAGTTCGATCTTCTGCGTCCTTTCTTCTGAATCGCGAACGACTCTGACCTCTTTAGCCGTCGAAAAAACGATGCAATAATCACCGCTTCCGTTCGAATAGTAACCACCTGTCCGTGGAATGCCCAAAAGGGCCCTTTTCGCCAGGCGTTTCAAATTCCGGCTGTCCAGAGGTGCATCCGTCGCACAAACGATCATACAGGAGCCATCTCCACCGATCTCTACATCCCTCTGGAATGAATATTGCCCTAATTTCACTCCCACTGGATAACCGTTAATCTGGAGGATTCCGCCAAAGTTTGTCTGAACCAGAACGCCCACTGTGTATCCCCCTCTTGATTCAGGGAGCTTCCGGGATGCCGTGCCAATCCCCCCTTTCCAGCGAAAACACTCTGTTCCTGTTCCAGCACCGACACACCCCTCCTCGACAGGTCCAGATTCTGCCTTCTTGATGGCTTCGATGATGTGCTCTTCCTTGACATGTCTTCCACGAATATCATTCAGATAGCCATCATTCGTCTCTCCCACAACAGAATTTACGGATCCGGCGCTTTCATTTCCAACAAGGGCCAAAGTGTAAGTGATCAGCCCGTTGGCTGCTGTCGGAACACTCAGAGTGTTCGTTAAAATGATCGGCGTTTCAATAATCCCCAATTCTTCCACCTGCGTATAGCCCATCAATTTTCCGTATCCATTGGCTACATAAATTGCTCCAGGAACCATTTCCTGGTAAATATTCCCATCGAATGGAAGAATGGCCGTCACTCCAGTCCGGACATTGTCGCCTTCAATCAGAGTCACATGCCCAACTTTCACACCTTCCACATCTGTGATGGCATTCCACTTGCCGGGCTCCATTATTCCGATCTTAATCCCAAACTCCCTCACGCGCGGACGTTCTTCAGATGCCATCAACACAACTCCTAAAATTAACACGATGAGAGACAGACATTTTAGATGCTTCATGGAATTCTCCTTGATGGTACATGCGATTATGATGTTAGGAGATATACCCAAAAAAATCAATCCGTCGTGCTGTTGTCGATACGCTGGAAGGGCTCTTTCATCCGCTCTCTTGCATAAGGACTCAGAGAATACCTCAACCCATACTGACCGTGCATCCATGTGTCATCAAGATTCATCTCTGCAGCCTGCCCGTATCGGCGGACCGCTTCGTCGCGTCTCCCCAATAGGTCGAGCATATGACCTTGCCAAATCAGGGCCACTGCCTCATAGGGCTGCTCCTTCTCCCAGGTCCCGAGGGTCGCCTTATATGCGGTAATCTCCTCGTCCGGCACATCAGGCAAATTCTTGATGAAATCCTTAAGGACGGAAAAGAACTTTTCAGGCTCTTCATCATAAATCCCATGACCTGAATTTGCGAACATGACCATCTTCGCATTGGGGTGATTCTTTTGCAGAATTTCAGGCTTTATCTCACCCCATGTCAGATCATACCTCCCCTCCAAAATGAGTGTCGGGATCGGATTGCCTTCAAAGGTGCCCGTGAGATCAATGGTTCCCTCACTGCTGTTCATGATACCGTTAAAATTCACGTCCTGGTCCCATTCATAAAGGGCGATCTCAGACAGACGTTCTTTAGAGGGCTTATAAAAATTCTGCCGTTTCCAGTCGCCATTGAGAAAATTATTGTACAAAAGCAGCTGCATGATTTTTTTTCGCGGGAGTTTTTTCTCTATAGACATATGTTGCAGTTCCTTACGAATTTCCCCGAGCCTGGCCCTTTCTTCCTCCGACATATACTGGCTCTGACGGGATTTGCCTGTGTCCACGTGCATCCCTGTCGAAGAGCCCAACAGGATCAAACCCGCCACATTTTCCGGATGATTGACTGTGTAGAACTGGGCGAGAAATCCGCCATAGGAATAGCCCAGGACCACCCACTTGTCGATATCCAGGGCTTTGCGAATGGCATCCAGATCCTCCACAGCCTGATGGACCGAGTACCCATCCTCTCCCGGTTCAAAATCCGACAGACCACATCCGCGTTGATCATAATAGATTACTCGAGCATACCTTTTGGCTTTAGAAAACCACGGGTGAAAGTAGTGATGCGTTCCGCCCGGTCCTCCGTTGATCAAGACCACCGGCATTCCTTTCCCTTCCTCTTCCACATACAATTCCGCATCACCCACGTTGATACGGTGTTTCTTCAAGTCGAGCCTCTCGCACCATCTCTCAACGAAAGGAATCTCTGTGATAAGCTCCGGCTCGATATAGACGACTCTGTCTAGGATGGACTCCCGGTTTTCCAAATCCATCTCCGGGAAGCTCTTCTCTTTGGCACATGAAGCAAAAAGGAGGATCAGACAGGCAATGACTGTATGACTAACCATATAATTTAAAATAGATTTTGACTTCACTGAAATCCCTCCTCACATATTCGATGAAATAATATTATTGGGTAGAAATCAACCATTTATTAATATAGACGGAAAAGTCCCTATTCGGGTTTTCGTTTTCACCAATACCCTAATCTTAAAGAGTCTTGGGATTCAGGGTGGCTCTTTGACTGCCTGTGGGCCTGAAAACGTACTATCCCTGTTGAATGCTCATATTTCATAATGGAGAAAACCGTGCGAATTCAGAAATGCCTGCCAGGATTTATTTGACTTCGATTTTTACCTCTGATATAAAACAAATTACCTCAACAGGGGATATTATGCGTTCAATAGGATTTAATACTTCTCTCTATGGGAATTTATATAAGAGCAATCTGTATTAAAGGTTATTCCATGATCAGTAAAACCATCTCGCACTATCATATGTTAGAGATGATCGGGTAAGTGGGAATAGGGATTGACATTTTTATCTGTGCATATAACAATGTGTATCTGGAGGTGTTTATAGATGCGCACAAACATTGTGATTGACGACCGTTTGATGGAGGAAGCCCTGAAGCTCTCCCGGTATAAAACCAAAAAGGAACTGATACATAAGGCTCTCGAGGAGTTTATCCAGAACAGAAAAAGGCGCGATTTGAGAGAACTAAAGGGCAAAATCAAGTTTGATAAAAAATACAATTACAAGGAATTGAGAAATCGATGATCTTGGTAGACACATCGATATTGATCGATTATCTCCGCGGCGTTGAAAACAAGGCAATTCAATCATTCAATACAATTCTAGATAAACACCTACCCTTTGGTATCAGTCACCTCATTTACCTCGAAGTTTTGCAGGGCAGTCGCACCGAAAAAGATCAGAAATCATTAAAAAAATATCTGGATACACAGGTTTTTTACGAACTGAAAAATGGCAAGGCTTCCTATGCAGAAGCGGCCCAGATGTATTTGAAATTGAGGAAGAAGGGCGTGACAGTTTCTACGATTGATTGTTTAATTGCACTAGTGGCTTTAGAGAATGATCTATTTTTACTTCATAATGATAAAGATTTCACAAGAATCAGCCGTCACTTTCCCCTTAAAATCTGGGAGATATAAACGGATAAGCAATGCTCGGCAAAACTATCTCGCACTACAAGATACTCGAAAAAATTGGTATAGGTGGGATGGGCGTAGTGTATAAGGCCGAGGACACAAAGCTCAAGCGGACAGTCGCCCTCAAGTTCCTTCCGCCAGAATTGATGCGGGACAAAGAGGCTAAGGTGCGCTTCATTCAAGAGGCGCAGGCCGCTGCTGCACTCAATCACCCGAATATCTGCACGGTTTATGAGATCAATGAGGCCGATGGGCACAACTTCATAGCCATGGAGTATATTAAAGGCCATAGTCTTAAGGAAAAAATTGCATCCGGCCCGCTGGGAATCGATGAAGCTCTAGATATAGTAAGCCAGGTCGCCGAGGGTCTGCTGGAAGCCCATACAAATGGCATCATCCACCGGGACATCAAACCCGCCAACATCATGCTGACAAAGAGAGGCCAAGCGAAAATTATGGACTTCGGCCTGGCCAAGCTGGAGTGGGGTGTAGACCTCACAAAAACAGCCACGATCATGGGAACTGTGGCCTACATGTCTCCAGAACAGGCTTCTGGGGAAAAGATCGATCACAGAACGGATATCTGGTCATTAGGCTGTGTTCTTTACGAAATGCTTGCTGGCCAACGACCTTTTAAAAGTACTCACGATCAGGCTGCTATCTATTCCATTTTAAACGAAGAACCCAAGCCGATTTTACGGTTGCAGAAAGATCTACCAGTCGGCGTGGAGAAAATATTGGAGACATGCCTGCAGAAAGATCCTCTCAATCGCTATAAGGATATGGAGGCTCTATTATCGGACGTGAAATTCGTGGATATGACGGATAGGACTCGGACAATGTGTCCCCTTCCCATCAGGAAGGTAGCTCCCTCTATCGCGGTTCTTCCTTTTGTGAACATGAGTGCCGACCCAGAGCAAGAGTATTTCTGCGATGGTTTAGCCGAGGAACTCATCAATTCTTTGACAAAGATCAAAGATATTAAAGTGGTTGCTCGAACCTCCGCTTTTGCATTTAAAGGCAAAACTATCGATGTCCGTGAGATCGGCCAGAGGCTGAATGTCGAAAAAGTACTTGAAGGCAGCGTCCGTAAGTCTGGAAATAAGCTTCGAATCACAGCACAGCTTATCAATGTCGCAGACGGCTACCACCTCTGGTCCGAAAAATTTGACCGCGAAATGGAAGATATTTTTGCGATTCAGGATGAAATTTCCTTAGCTATCGTGGATATCCTTAAAGTTACCCTTCTGAAAAAGGAAGAAGAAGCGTTACTGAAGCGGTATACCGAAGATCTGGAGGCATATAATCTTTATCTGAAAGGGATTTACTTCTTGAGGATGTACACGGCCGAGGGATTCCAGGAGGCCATCAAATATTTCGAGCTCACACTTCAGAAGGACCCGAACTATGCACTTGCCTACTACGGCCTGAGTGAAGTGTTTTATGCCATCTCATACTGGGCAAACGTCCCTCCACACGAAGCTTATCCTAAGGCTAAAGAATATGCGAAAAAAGCCATAGAAATTGACGAAGAGATTGGAGAAGCTCATGCTGCGTTGGGCCTTGTCTATACATTTTATGATTGGAACTGGACCGAAGCTGAGCAGGAGTTAACCAGGGCTCTCGAGTTGAATCCTAGCTCTGCCATCATCCATGTGAGCTATTCCTGGTTTTTATCTCTCACAAAGAGGCCCGAAGAAGCCATAATCGAAGCCAAACGGGCTCAGGATCTCGATCCGCTCTCAGCTCTCATCATTTCACACATCGGCCTTGCCTGCATCTGGGGTCGTCAGTTTGATAAAGCCAGAGACGAATTAAAGGCGGGGATGATCCTGGCTCCAAATTTCCACTTGATGCATTACTATCTGGGAATGGCCTATCGTGCAAAATCGATGCGTAAGGAGGCCATTATCGAGTATGAGCGGGCGGTTGAGTTATCGGGTGGGGCACCGTGGCCTGCGCTAATTTTAGCCACAAACTATTTTGAGTCTGATCGGATCGATGAAGGAGAGAGTCTCCTGCAAAGTCTGGAGCAGAGAGCCCATCAAGAGTATATGCCTTCACTGGGTTTTGCCTACATTTATTTTGTGCGCAACGACCTGGAAAAAACCTATTACTGGTTAGAGCGAGCCTGTGAAGAAAGGGACAGTTTTCTCCCCTGGTGCGCGATTATCCCCATTGAAGAATATCAACTTTATAACGAGCCGCGGCTAAGGCCTTTATTCAAAAAATACGGATTGATCAAATGAATAAAGAAATCGTTTTACATTACAAGATCCTCGCAAAGATCGGGGAAGGCGGAATGGGCGTGGTGTATAAGGCCGAGGATACGAAGCTCAAACGGACTGTTGCACTTAAATTCCCACCACCGGAATTGATGAAGGACAAAGAGGCCAAGGAGCGGTTTGTCCAGGAGGCGCAAGCTGCTGCTGCACTCGATCACCCTAACATCTGCACGGTCTATGAGATCAACGAATCCGAGGATCAAACCTATATCGCTATGGCCTATGTGGAAGGTCACAGCCTTAAAGAAAAAATGAAGACCAGACAACTTGAACTAGATGAAGCTTTAGACATTACCTCTCAGGTTGCTGAAGGATTGCGTGCCGCTCACAAAAAAGGCATCATTCACCGTGACATAAAGCCGGCGAACATTATGCTGACAGAAGAGGGGCTTGCCAAGATCATGGATTTTGGATTGGCCAAATTATCCTGGGGAGTCGACCTCACAAAGACAGCCACAATTATGGGAACTGTAGCCTACATGTCACCCGAGCAAGCCACTGGGACAGAGATCAGTCATAGAACAGATATCTGGTCGTTAGGCTGTATTCTTTATGAAATGCTTGCTGGCCAACGACCTTTTAAAAGTACTCACGATCAGGCTGCTATCTATTCTATCTTGAATGAAGAGCCCGAGCCGATCGCAAGCCTGAGGAAGGATCTTCCTGTCGGATTTGAGATGATCTTGCATGCGTGTTTACAGAAAGATCCCCGCAATCGCTACAGGGACATGGAGGCCTTGTTATCGGACTTGAGATCTATTGATCTGGAGGATAGAACTCAGGTTTTAACGGCTGTCCATGCCTTAGAAGAATCCCCCTCCATCGCGATCTTGCCCTTTGTGAACATGAGCGCCGATCCAGAAAACGAATATTTCAGTGACGGTCTTTCTGAAGCTATCCTCAATTCACTCACAAAGATTGAAGACTTTAAAGTGGTTGCCCGCACATCGGCCTTCTCCTTCAAGGGAAAAGATGTCGACATCCGCGATATAGGCAAACAACTGGACGTCAACAAAGTCCTCGAAGGCAGCGTTCAAAAAGCCGGCAATCGCCTCCGAATCACGGCCCAGCTCATCAATGTTTCTGACGGATATCATCTCTGGTCTGAACGTTTTGATCGAAACATGGATGACGTTTTTGCTATTCAGGATGAAATTTCCTTAGCGATTGTTGACAATTTAAAAATTAAACTATTGAAAGGCGAAAAAACGAAACTTGTCAAGCATCATACAAACGATCCTGAAGCATACAATTATTATCTCAAAGGACGTTACTTCTATAACAAGAGAACAGAAGAGAATGTGAAAAGAAGCGTCGAATACTATGAGCAGGCTTTGGAAAAAGATCCAAAATTCGCACTCGCTTATGCGGGTTTGGCCGACACCTATGCGACGTTTGGATTTTATCATTGGTTGCCGATTGAGGAGGCTGGTTCAAAGGCAAAGGAGTTCGCTCTAAAAGGGCTTGAAGTGGACGATTCTGTTGGTGAGACGCATGCCGCCTATGCAAATTATATTATGTGGTTTGAATTTAAGTGGGCCGAAGCAGAAAAGGAATATAAAAAAGCCATAGAACTCAGCCCCTCTGATGTTGAGGCCCGACATATGTACGCTCATGTCTTAGAGTGTTTGGGGCGTTTTGACGAAGCCATTGCCGAAATGGGGAAGGCATTGGAATTGGAACCTCTCCAGATCAACCTGAATCACTGCATGGGAAATATTCTCTTTTTTTCTGGTGACTATAATGGGGCTATCGAAATGTTTCAAAAGACGATCGAAATGGATCCAAGTTTTCCTCTGCAGTATTTTTGGCTGGGGAGAGTTTTTCTTCAGGCGGGAGCACTTCAAAAAGCCATAGAGATCTTTGAACAAGGAACAGAATTTCCCACGGTCAATGCAAATGTCTTGGGAGGGTTGGGTCTTGCGTATGCTTTAGCTGATAGAGAAAAAGATGCAATGGAAAAAATCGACCAACTTGAGAAACTTTCCAAAGAAAAATATGTAGATGCCACTCCGTTTGCTTACATATATATGGGGTTGGGAAATATTGATAAAACCTTTGAATATCTGGAGAAAGGTTTTGAAATCGGGGATATGTATTTGTTCTATCTTCCAATCGATCCGGTCTTTAAGGAATTGCATGACGATCCGAGGTTTAAGGCGTTACTAAAAAAAATGGATCTGTGATAGCGATGGGGAAGAGGATCGCAATTTTTCTTCTGTTAACGATCCTTTTTATCCCGTATGGATGTAAAGATCAGCGACTGGAAGAACCATTAAAACCCTATGTAAGCGAATCATATGTGATAGTAGATGATGATGTTGAGCTGCGTTTTAAGACAGTTGGCAACGGACCTGAGACTGTCATTATCACTCCAGCTATCTATTTAGAGTACGAGTTTGAAAAACTTATAGATGGAAGTCGTACATTGGTTTTTTATGACGTGCGTGGCCGGGGCAAATCGAGCAAAATCGTAGACAGCTCTCGAATTGGAATGGATATCGAGATCTCTGATCTGGAGGCGCTTCGTCTCCATTTAGGAAAAGAGACGATTTCTTTGATTGGGTGGTCTTATCACGGTGCGATGGTCGCGCTCTATGCCTCGCAATATTCAAGCCATATAAATCGAGTTATCCAGGTGGGGGCTGTGGCTCCTACAGCCGAAATTCAAAAGCGAGCAGCATCTACACCCTTGGACAGAAAGAGCCAGGCGCTCCTTAATAATTTGAGAGAAGAAGGATTGGACAAGACAAATCCTGAACAATTTTGCCTAGAGTATAAGAACATCTATATGAAGAGGATCTTTTATGATCCCTCTAAAATAAACCTGTTCCTCTCGGACAGATGCACATGTGAAAATGAGATGCCTGAAAACGTGACCTTCCATCTCAATGCTATTTTCGCTTCGATCGACGAATGGAATTGGATGGAAAAGATTAGAGATTTAGAAGTGCCGGTGTTGGCTATTCATGGCGATAGCGACCCAAGCTGTCCTCTAGAGGGCGCGCGGATTTGGATATCATTGTGCAGAAATGCCCGGCTGTTGGTTGTTCCTAATGCAGGTCATATGCCCTTTGTCGAGCAGCCCGAGCTGTTTTATCCGTCGGTTGACACTTTTTTAAAAGGCGAATGGCCGGAAAGAGCGGAGGTTGTTGGGGTGCCTATTCCGTTAAAATAGTCATTGAGTCACCCTCTGTTGATTGTTATCATTTCCCCATGGGGCTTACAATCAAAAAGGTTTCTCTGAAGGCGTAGAGAGTCAGGATATCAATTAATCTGTAATGATCCGTTCGGGGAACGGACCCTACATTATTTACAGATGCGGTTTGCTCGGGAAGCCAACCCTACACATTTGAGGGGGTGACACTGATTATCCAATATCACCCCCTTAATTCACCCCAAAAGAGGATTGACCCCATAAGACCCCTGGCCTAGATTATTATTGCAAGAGAACTTTTTACTCGGGTAAAAAGGAAGCAGAGCGTGTAGGATTTAAAGCCAGAGTAATATGTTGCCAATGGAAATGGAACTTAAAAAGCCAAGAATTGTCGCAATCGCCAATCAGAAAGGCGGAGTAGGGAAAACCACAACAGCCATCAATTTGAGTGCTGCTTTAACCCGGCTGGACAAAGAGGTTATGCTCATCGACATCGATCCCGGCTCGCATGCCACCTACGGCCTCGGTATTCTTGCTCACAAACTGGAAAAGACGATTTACAATGTGCTCAAAGGTGAGGCAAAGGTCGAAGATGTTGTCATCGAGATCCTGATCGAGGACAAAAGCATGGATTTTTTGCCCTCCTCACTTGAGCTCGCAGAAGCGGAAATGATCCTCTTCAACACTCCAGGCCGCGAGTTTCTCCTCTCCAACGCGCTTACCAGCGTCACCAAGTACGATTTCATTTTTATTGACTGTCCACCTTCATTGGGCCTGATGACCCTCAATGCGCTGGTTGCGGCGAGAGAAGTCTTTATCCCCTTACAGGCAGAGTTCCTGGCCTTACAAGGCCTTAGCAAGCTTCTGGACTCGATCGCGATCGTCAAGGAACGCTTGAATCCGGAACTCGAACTTATGGGGGTTGTCGCGACCAGATTTGATGGCCGGAGAATCCTCAATCGCGAGGTCGTTGAAAAGATCAGGTCTTATTTCGGGGAGAAAGCCTACAATCTTCCAATCCGCGAAAACATCTCATTGGCCGAGAGCCCTTCGCACGGGCTGACGATCTTCGAGTATTCGCCTTCCTCCTTCGGCGCAACGGACTATTTGACTCTTGCAGAAGATATTTTAGAGAGGACGTGAACATGTGCGCATCAAAAAGACTGGGTGATTTGGATCCTTTTACTTGGATCAGGGATACGAGGGATGACATCCTGGTCGAACGTGTCTTAAAGGCCACTTCACCCCGCATTGGAACTGACTCAAAAAGGGCGGTGACTGGCGAACCTTTTGTGCAGACTCAAGCGGAAAAACCCGTCGAGGTGACGGTTGCAATAAGGACTGTGCAAGGTGAAAAAGTCATTTCTGTAGAGATCAACAAAGAGGGCAGTCCACCCACAAAGATTAACCTCAAGACGTGAAGGTCACTCCCCTAAGCAAAAATATCACCTCATAATCCCTCTATAGGGGTGATTGTCTAACGTGTTTTGATTTGACATGATTGTCGCATGTTCAGTGAGTGAGTATAAAAATTACATAATGAATGGATAAGATCGCACACTATAAATTGAGCTCTTTATGAACGGAACAGACACAAAACGACGCGCTGTCGCTGACAAATCCCGGCCAAAAAAAAATCGACGAACCAGGAAGGTCGTGAGCACGACACACCCATCCCCGATGCCTTCAGTTGCCAGAAATGGCTATCTCGACCAACTCTTTGAGAATGCCCAAGAAGCCATTGTCATGACAGACAACAAAGGCCGGGTGCTGCGCGTCAACAGCGAATTCGAAAGATTGTTTGGATTCGCACGCAGTGAAGTGATCGGAATGCACGTCGATCCTCTTCTTGTGCCCAAAGGCCACTATAATGAAGCTACGTCATTGACCAAACGTGTAGTCCGGGGCGAGCAGGTTGTTATGGATACAGAACGTCACCGCAAAGATAGGGCTTTGATCGACGTCTCTGTTCTGGCCTCTCCTATCCGTGTCAATGGAAGCATCACTGCTGCATTTGCCATATATAGAGATATCACTGATCGCAAAAAGGCAGAAAGGGCGCTCAACCACAGAATCGAGTTTAATAAGATTGTCTCATCCATCTCGACTCGATTCGTGACGAACCACGATTTTAACGAAGCCACATATATCTCTCTCTCTGAGATCGGAAAGTTCACAGAAGCAGATCGGGTTGTCATTTTCCTTCTCCGCAATAATGAACCTGCGTTCGATCTCACACATGAGTGGTGTGGAGAGGGAGTGCCCTCCAGGAAAAAGGGACCTAGGACAATCAAAGAGAACCAATTGCCTTGGTGGATGAATCAGCTCCGGAAAGAGAAGTACATATTGATCAGGGATGTTTCTCGGTTGCCGCAGGAGGCCGTTCTAGAAAAACAAATTTTGAAGCGCTATAAGATCAAATCGCTCCTGGCTATCCCCTTGATCGCCATTGAAAAACTTGCAGGATTTGTTGCGTTCCATAATGTGCAGCGAACAGGTGTATGGGACAACGGCGATATGGCCCTGCTTAAGGTATTTGCCGAGATCATAGGAAATGCTCTCGAACGAAAAAGGACAGAGGACTTTTTGCGCGAAAGTGAAGAAAAATATCGCTTGGTGGTAGAGAAAGCGAGCGATGGGATTGTGCTTCTTCAAGATGAAAAGATCAAATTTATCAATCCTCGTCTGGCTGATATGTGGGGCGGAGATGCCAGCGAGATGCTGAACAGGCGATTCATGGACTTTATTCATCCGGACGAAATTCCAAAGGTTGTTGAGCGATACAAAAAACGGATGGCCGGCGAAAAAGTTCCCCCCATCTATGAAACGATAATGGTGAGGAAGGACGGGTCGAACCTCAATGTGGAACTCAATGCCGGTATCAGTCTATATCAAGGGAAAAAAGCTGATCAGGTCTTTGTCCGCAACATCACTGAGCGAAAACAGGCGCAGACATGGCGCAAGGTGCTGGAAGGGTCGATCGAAGCCATCGCCATGACCCTTGAAATGAGAGATCCCTACACTGCCGGACATCAACAGCGTGTTGCGCGCTTGGCCTGTGCCATCGCCAAAGAGATAAAGATGCCGCAGCTGCAGATTGATGGTCTCCGCATTGCCGGACTCATCCACGACCTCGGAAAAGTGACCGTCCCCGCCGAGATCCTGAGCAAACCCAGCAAACTTACAGAGACAGAATTCAGCATCATCAAGAATCATCCCCGGGTGGCTTATGACATCTTGAAAAAGATCGATTTCCCATGGCCTGTGGCCGATATCGTGCTCCAGCACCATGAATATCTTGACGGGTCCGGATATCCCCAGGGCCTTAAGGGAGAAGATATCCTTCTCGAGGCCCGGATCCTGACTGTTGCCGACATCGTGGAGGCTATGGCTTCCCATCGTCCCTACCGTCCGGCACTTGGCATAGACAGAGCGCTTGATGAGGTCAAGTTCGGAAAGGGGCGGAAGTTTGACCCGGCTGTGGTCGAAGCCTGCCTAAAGCTCTTTGCAAACGCCTTCAAACTGGATTAACCGAACTTCTCAATCTGGAAATTCCCCGATCGACTATATCATGAGGGCTTTTTCCTATGATTTTTCAGCAGATTAACAGCAGAAAATGGGGAAAGATCATTGAGTTTTTAAGGGAAATCCATGGGCTTTTCGACATAATCACCCCTGAGAGTGAAAAAATATCACCTCTAAATCCATCCCTAAGGGTGATTGTGCACAAATTCCGGTTCTGTCAAAATTTTATCAAAAGGCAAGAATTGTGTGATGTCAGTAACGACACTTATCTTAAATTTAGGACACCAAATAAGGACGAGGACCATGCGTTTAGGAATCTTTAACTCCAAGTTTTTAACCGTACTTACCCTTTGCCTATTCATTTTCCTCCTTACCTCCGAGGCTTCTTCCTTGCGAGGCTTTCAGGGCGCGGAATCATTCGCGAAACTGCTCAGCGAGGGAGAAGCCTTCTACAAAAGCAAGGAGTACGATAAGGCGATTATCCGGTATCTTGAAGCGTATATGCAAGCCAAGGATAACACAGAGTTCTCCGAAGTGTACATGCATCTTGGCTTGACCTATACGGCCAACGGCCAGAAAGACAAGGCCAGGGAATATCTCCTCAAGCTGCTAGAGCTTCAACCGGACAAGAAGATCGACGAGCAGAAGTATCCTGCAGATTTTGTGATCCTGTTCTATCAGGCAAAGATCGAAGCACTAAAACCGGCTGCCGAGGCAGCCGAACCGGTACCCACACAAGTTGTTCCAGAGGAAGAAAGAAAGGCTCCACCGAAAACTGAGGAAGCCAAAAAGCCGGAACCCAAAAAAGAAGAGCTTAAACCTAAAACCGAAGAAAAAAAAGTCGAGTCTCCGGCAACAACAAAGCAGGCTGAACCTAAATCAGAAACAAAGACCCAACCCGTTAAGAAAGATGAAACAGAGGAATTACCGGACAAGCTAAAGGAAGTACCGGGAGTAGAGACAACTAAGAAAAAGGAACTCCCTAAGAAGGAAGAGAAACCCGCGGCAAAAGATACTCAGGCCGTGACTACTAAGGAAGACAAAACTGCAACAAAAGATGTTACGACGCCCACACAAGAAGAGCCCGAGGAGCCCGTGGTTAAGGAACAGGCCGCACAAGAAGCCAAGGTTGGAGGGAAGAAAAAGATGCCGTGGTTGCTCATCGCTGGAGTGGCGGTCATCGGCGGGGCCCTGGCCTATCTGTTATTGAGTGGTTCGGAAACCAGCGAGGAGGAAGTCTCTGCCGGAAGTATCCAGGTGAACTCCTCGCCCACAGGTGCCAAAATCTTCCTTGATGGGAGCGATACCGGTCAAGTGACAAATGCTACACTCACAGGGATCTCTTCTGGATCCCATGAAGTGAAAGTTACTAAAGAAGGGTATGTGGATCGTGAAGAGACTGTATCGGTCACTGGAGGACAGACAGCCATTGTGGATGTCTCTCTCTCCAAGCACACAATCTCTGTGAGCAATCCCAAAGCGAATGATGTCTGGGTGAAGGGGCAGACAGTCCAGATCAAATGGAACACAGGAGGATCGAGCACCACAAGGAATATCACGCAAAGCCACTTCAATCCACTTCTGTCGGATAGTGGCAACAGCAGAACATTCCTCAGGCTAAAAGTGTATCGTGAGAGAGAAGCCATGCGTGCTCACAACCACAGCTTGAGAGCGGCAGGCGGTGGAGCAGAGGACCAAGATGGACTTGCCAGGGTGCGAAAGGTGATCGGTGAGCTCTCTCCAACCGTTAAAGAAAGAACTCCTGCACCTGTGACGCAACCTGTGGACGGGAAAGGTAATTCCAGCAACAATCCTGGTATGCTGAATATCAATCCTAATAATCAGAGCGGACAATACAGGGCGAATCCTTCAAGCGATCTGAATATCCAAGCAGTCTCCCAAGTGAAGATAGAACTTTACCAAGGAAACAAGAGCGTGAAAACGATTGTGAACAGCACGCAGAATGATGGCCAACACAGCTGGAAAGTGGCCTCAAACGTTCCCGACGGATTCAATTACAAAGTGAAAGTTTCAGCGGCAGAAGAGCCGAGCGTATCGGGAACAAGTAAAGAATTCATGGTGAAAAGTGACTATACTCTGGCGGCAAAATGGGGAAGCAAAGGATCGGCAGATGACCAATTTAACGCACCGATGGGGATCACGGTTAAGCAGAGCAAGGTCTATATCGTGGAAGACGTAAACGCGCGGATCAAGATCTACACTCCTCAGGGAACGCTCCTCAACATGTGGGGGGCGCCCGGTAAAGAAAATGATACGTACAACAACCCCCGAGGAGTTGCAGTTGCAAACAATGGAAACATCTACATCGCAGATACAGGCAATGAGCGGATCCTTGTGTACAAACCCAGCGGTGCCTATATAAGGCAATGGGGAAGACGCGGTGGTGGGAATGGTCAGTTCCGCTCTCCGACAGGCATTTCTATCGATAAAGCCGGCTTTGTTTATGTGTCAGATTCCTACAACTTCCGGATCCAGAAGTTCAACGCCGATGGGAAGTATATTGATCAATTCGGCACAAGAGGCACTGGGGACGATCAATTCGGATTGCCTGTAGGTGTTGCTGTTGATGATAGTGGGAATGTTTATGTGGTCGACAGCGAGAACAATCGCATTCAGAAGTTCAACTCCACCGGTAAACTCATCACAAAATGGGGGAAAAAGGGCAATGAAAACGGAGAATTCAATCATCCCCTAGGCATCGCCATCGGAACAGACAAGAATGTCTATGTGACGGATTCGGAAAACCACCGGATCCAGAAGTTCGACTCCACGGGTAATTTTATTTCCACGTGGGGAACGCAGGGCGATGGGGACGCGCAGTTCCGTTTCCCATCTGGAATTTCAGTGGATACCGCGGGTAGAGTTTACATCTCCGACAGCGGCAACTACCGCATCATGAAGTTCAGAGTAGTTGAGTAAAAAAGAAAAGAGGAAGAGCAGTATATAGGTTAGCGAGAAAAACATAGAGCTCGGCAGTTCCACGAATTCTGCATCATCTTAAAGATTGCACCTAATAGAATTGATCCCTTTATAACTATAGTCTTAAATAATCCTTTTTTAGCTTGGAGTCAGAGTCTTCACCCTTTTATCAATTCGTCTTGATCTGAAATCACAGGGAGAGATTAACGGGTAAGAGAGAGAAGATATTTGGGATTAAGCAAAGAGGTTGCTGGCTGTAGGGGGTAAATAAGCAAAAGGGGTTATTGGATAGAAATTCTTGTCCAGCCAGCACAACAAGAATTATCTTTATTCTATAACACTAAAAAGATAAAATCAATAGGAAATATAAGAAATTTAATTTTTTGTTGACTTTTTCATGAAGTATGCGAGTTCGCTCAAAAGTGGAATCTATACTTTTTATGCTCTTGAAAGAAAATCCGATTTCAGTGAGAATAATGCTTGATTAGAATCGTCTGTTTGCATTGATAACAAACAAAGGAGTTGAGGACTTGCTCTTGGTCTGATTGACAGATCAATAATTTTCACTTTTTCGATCATACAATGTTTTTATCAAAGGAGAATCGCTCTCGAAGAACAATCGTTCTGTACATCATTTTGTTGCTTGTTTTTTTGGGATCGAATTATCTCCGTGGATCGATGTGTAGAGATGGCTCTAAATATCAGGAATATCTAACCTCTTTCGAGGAGGGTGAAAAATTTCTGATGAAGGGCCAGTTTGACAAAGCACTTGAATCGTTTGAAAAAGGCTTGAACGAGGCGAGGGCTACAGGAAATGAGAAGGGAGAGGTTGATTGTTATAAAAGTATAGGATTGACATTCTGGAATCTTGGGAATTTAGAAAAATCTGAGGAGTTTTATTCAACAGCTCATTTGTTCGCTAAGAGGTATGGATTAACGTCTGCTGAGACAGAATTTGATAGCTATTATGAAATATTTCGACTGTACACTGATGGAAAAACAAACCGTATTTTGAATGATTACCAAAGATCTATAACCTGTTTTCAACAAGCTGTTGTTTTAGCCAGAGCAAATCATAGCAGACATCACGAATTGAAATGCCTTCGGCAAATGAGCCTCACGTATTGGGAGTTGAACGATCTTAAAAATTTCTATGAGTTGAATAAGCAAGGCTTGAAGATTGCTCGAGATTTGAATCACAAGAGAGAAATTGGCAGAGCTCTTAATAATATTGGCCTTTATTTTTGGAAGACGAACGAGTATTCCAAGGCACTGAGTTTTTATCAGGAGGCCCTGACTATCGCAAGAGAGCTTGATGATAAGGTGGAGATGTCTGCTTGTTTCAATAATATTGG
>CAYOSH010000029.1:20109-24975 GCA_964406575.1 uncultured Eubacteriales bacterium
CTTTGGGAAGCTTACTTTGGATTAGGGCGCTGTTACGAATCGAGAGATGAATATACTAACGCTTTGCACTATTACAAGAAGGCTATCAGTGTTATTGATCGGATAAGAAGCCAGATTTCGGTAGATACATACAAATCGAGTTTTGCCAGGAATAAACAAAAGGTGTATGAATCTCTGATCAGGCTTTTGTACAGGTTGCAGGAGAATGGAGATTCAAAAGATCTAAGTGAGATTTTTCATGTTGTGGAAAGCGCAAAAGCTCGAGCATTTCTAGAGACCCTAGGAGAATCTAAGGTTGATATACGAGAAAGACTTACTCCTCATTTAAAGGAGCAGGAAAAAAAGATATCTAACAAAATTTCTTCTGTTATCCGAGAGCTTACCAGTCAGGAGTTGTCTGAAAATCAACGGAAGAGATTATCACAAAAACTTAAAAGAGCAGAGGATGATTATCTGCTCCTATTTCAGAAAATTCGGGTTGAGGTTCCAGAAGTCGCGAATATTGTAGCACCTGTGCCCTGTCATCTTGACCAGGTTCAAGACCAAATTACCGACAATAAAACGGCCTTGATCGAATATTTTATTGGAGAAAAGGAGTCGTATGTATTTTTTGTCACAAAAAAGGACATCCGGTTATATTCGCTGCCAGGTAGAGATGAAATCTGGAGGTCCCTAAAAGCCTATTTAAAAGCTCTCTCTGATTATCCAGATAGCCAGTTTCGAGGAGTGGAAGCTTCAAAACGATTGGCGAAAGAATTGCTTTTCTGTGGACAATGGCGCATGCCGGGCTCTATTGAGAATCTGATCGTTATTCCGGATGGAGTGCTCTATTATTTGCCGTTCGAAACGCTTATCTTCGATACACAAGGACTGAAGCCTTCGGAAAATTATTTAATCTCAAAATACAAAATCTCTTATGCGCCTTCCTCTTCCTCTCTACTGTTCTTATTTAGAGAAAGCAAAAGAGCTTACGCCAGCGACTTATTGGCACTTGGGAATCCTGCCTACACTTGGAATGGCAGAACCTCAAAAAAAAATGTGATTCCTTCGGAGATCCTTAAAGAGGTTTATCAAAATGAAGGTTTTGATTTGACTCCCCTTCCTTACAGTGAGCGAGAAGTCAAGGGAATTTCTAAATTTTTTCATAAAACAAAATGCGACGTTTATTTAAATCGTGAGGCAAGTGAAAAGATCATCAAAAATCTCACACTTGATAATTACCAGATCCTTCATTTCGCCTGTCATGCAATTCTGGATGAACGATTCCCGTTCCGTTCAGCACTTGTGCTATCCAAGGAAGATTCGCTGGATGAAGATGGCTTTCTTCAGGTGAGTGAAATCTATAACTTAAGGTTGGCATCTGATCTGGTGATACTTTCAGCCTGTCAAACCGGAAGAGGGTATTTGGAAAAAGGAGAGGGTGTTCTGGGACTTCCGAGGATATTCTTCTATTCAGGCGCAAGATCCGTTGTTTCTACACTGTGGAAAATTGATGATAAATCCACGGCAGTCTTCATGAAACATTTCTATAGATTTCTCTCTCAGAGCATGGATAAAGCGCAGGCACTTCGGTTAGCCAAATTGGAGATGATTATGTCAAAGTATTCTCATCCATTCTATTGGGCTGCGTTTGTTTTGAACGGGGAGTATTCTTCAAAAGTTTATTTTGGCAGTTATGATTGAATCTAAAGAAGAGTCTACTCAGAAATATAGAATTCCTGAAGCTGTGATTCGATCGTCTTCCCATCCGAGAGGAATGCCGTAACCATCCAGTAGTATGGTTTTTCTTTGATGAGCATAGCTGTGATCTCGTCTGAAAGCGTTGCATGATTTTCTTTAATCTTGTCACTTGTCCATACAGGATATAGGGATTCATCGAAGATCTCTAGGATAAAATAATCTGAGTCATGTACATCTTCCCATTCGAATCCCATTTGAGTCTTTTGTTCATTTTTATGAGTTGGGGAAATCAATTTGAGTGACTGCGCTTCATTGCCCCTGTATTTCTCTTGCTCGGAGTTGTTTCGTACGAGGTATGAGATCAAAACCACCCCCGTGATGATTATCAAAGCGTAAATCCAAACTGGATGAAAAGAGATCAATTGCGGATAAAATTTGTTCTTGTTGTTCTGTTTGTTTTCGGGGATTAAATCCTTAAGATCACTCATCAATTTTTTTTCTTCTCTTATTGTTTTTAGGGCAAAATTTAATTCTTCCAGGCACTCAGGACATTGGGTGATATGATCGATTATTTGATTTTTTTGCTTTTTCGAGCACTCATCTCTAAGATAAACTATAAAATCTTGTGGTGAGGGGCATCTATCTCTGGATCCGTGAGACCGGTCTTCAAGATAGTTTTTATAAAGTTTTTTTAAGGAGTTATGTTTGATCTTCATATTCGAGTCCTTTATCTTTCAGCCTCTTCTTCAGATCATTCAATCCTCTATATAGCAAATTTCTTGTTTTGGCTTCGCTCCATTTGAGGGAAATAGCAATTTCCTCTAGAGTCATATTCAATAAGAAAAGCCTTACAACCCTGCGGCGTGAATCTATGAGAGAATCCACAGCTTCGCCCACCCTGTTTTTTAAATCGCTTTCGCTAGAATTATGCTTTTTGTAGAAACTACGTCTATCGGATATTTTCTTTCTTTTTTCGTTAGAGATCACCCCCTCTTCTCTCCTTGATTTTCTGATCTGGTCAATCACACAAGAATTCACAATTTTCTTTATATAAGACGAATAGCTGTAGATGTTTTTCTCATCGCTCAGAACATTCCATAATTTTATTTTTACTTCTTGGAATATGTCATCCGGATCAATGCCGTTTTTTTGGGGATTGAATTGTTGGATCTGTCCTTCGATGAACCTGGAAAATTTTACGATAAGCCTTTCGAACTCGTGTGTTCTGTCTTTTTTCATTTTTAAAGGGGCGAATTATATCATTTGTTTTATAGCCGGATAAATGGCCGCTACTTATATAGAGTGTTTTTATTCCGAATTATTCTCAGATTTTGATAAAAAATTTTAATATTTTTTGGAGGGATTAAAATAACATCACTGTCTTGGGGAAAGCCTCTTTTTCTGCCTTAAGACAGCGATAATGAATCCTGTGATGAGGAAGAAAATCAAACCAAAAATTAAGAACTTGTAAGTTGTCTTAGGAAAGATTGTATAGTCAGTCTTCCCCGAAATTATAAATCCGGCCCAATAATAAGGATGTGATAAAGTGCCAGAATTGATCATCTCGAGCTTGGATTTTCTTAAAGCATTCATGATGGAATCTGAGGAGCGGAGGTGTGCGTAGAATCTTTCCATCAGCTGGTACGTGGCTTGGTCATTGACTGCCCAGAGGCTCATCAGGACGGATGAAGCTCCTGCATAGAAAAAAGCTCTATTGATGCCTTGAATTCCCTCTCCTTTTATGAATTGTCCTAGACCCGTTTGACAAGAGGAAAGAGTCACCAGATCGGAGTTTAATTTTAAGTTGTAGATCTCTCTCATCTGGAGCAAACCATCCTCTTTGGTATCATTATCTAATGAAAGAACTATCGTCGACCGTTCGGGGATCTTATTGTCGATCAAACTGTGTGTGGCAAAATGGAGAATTTTGTATTCTTCCAGAGATTGATTTTTGATTTGTTCCTCGGTTGCGCTCTCCCTTAGAAAAATTGTTCTTTTTTTCTTTTTGAAGAGGGCACTGATTTTTTCGATCTCTGTGCCGCTAAATTCTAGGCGATAGAGATTGTATGCATGTGTGGAAAAAATGTCGTTGAGGATATTATCTCCGTTTTCCTCTGTTTCTAAAGAGCCAAAAAATGGATCGCCTACTGCAAGAAGATCCTTTGTTCGTTTTGCGCTATTTGCTTCTTTCCGCTCGATCAATTCTTGAAGAGAAGAAATGGATGGCGCATAAGTGATTGTGTAATCCTCTATTAGCCAGCGATTACTCATTTTTTCTGTTACCAGGGTTTCGAAAGGGAGGAAATTAAGAATATCACCTGGGATGATAATGATATTTTGGATATTTTCATTTAATCCAGGGAAAACGAGGTGGGTAAAGAGGTCATAACCCAAATTGAAATCTTTATTATTTCTGTCAGTGATAATTTTGAGGTAATCCGAAACCATTTTCTGGAGCTCTTCTCCTGGAAGAGTTTTGAAGATTTTGAGTTCCTTTTTAGTGAGGACAAATGTATATGAACTTTTTTTCCCTATGGTATAAGCAAAGAAGGCTGTTTTATCGTCAAGAAGATTTTTTTGGGCGTCTTCCATGTTAAGGGCTTTTGGGAACACTAGCTCTGCATATGCGGGATTTTCTGTTCGGATTTCCAGTTTGAGCGCTTCAAGATCGTCCTCATATCTCTTGAGGCTTTCCTGATTCGTTTCTTTTTCTTCGGGAGAAAGTTCCCTATTCAGCAGCTTGGTGTAGACTTCTGTAATATTTTTCTCTAGTTCCTTTTCTTCGTTTAACAGTTTGAAATCGATATGGTGAGAAATGTCGATCTTGGACAACTCTAGGCTATCCAAAAAGGCCCGGGCCTTTGCCTGTTCCATGTAATAAAATGCTTGAAGGTCATAGTTCCTGTCGGGTTCAGATTGATGGAGAAAAACCAGAAGATCGATAAGATTCTGGTAGGCTTCGATTCTTTTATCGGTGCCTAAAAAGCTCGCCTTTTGCTCCTCGTTCTGGATGTTGGACCGGATTATTTCGATGTTTCTAATGGAAGCCTTGTATTTTTGCAAGGCCATTTTTGGCTCATTCTTTTCTCGAAGAGTATTACCCAGCTCCAGAAAGGCCTCCCAGAGGATTTGGCCCCCGCCGACTCCCTGTGCTAAATCGATAGCTCGCTGAAAATACTCAGTGGA
>CAYOSH010000029.1:25075-48811 GCA_964406575.1 uncultured Eubacteriales bacterium
GGCCCCCGCCGACTCCCTGTGCTAAATCGATAGCTCGCTGAAAATACTCAGTGGACTCTTCATAATTCCCCAGATTGTAATGGACGATTCCCATGTTGTTGAGAATCATTCCTTCGGATGCTTTGTCTTCACTTTGTCTTGCTTTTTCGCGTCCGGTCTTGAAGTATTCTAAAGCCTCAGAATAATTCTGCCTGTCTGAATTGATCGATCCAAGGTTGTTTAGCACTTTAATTTCTGTTTCTTTGTCTCCCGTTTTTCTGGAGAGCTCAAGAGATTCTTTAAAATAGCCTAAGGCCCTATGAAAATCTGTTTCATTAAAATCTAATTGAATTTTTAACCTTAATGTAGCTCCAAGATTATTTAAAGCTCTGGAAATATCTTTTTCATTGCTAAATTGATTATCAATTTCTAAAGCTTTTTCAAATAATTCTATGGCTTTATCCAGGTTTCCAATTCTTTTATAAATAACTCCCATGTTGCTCAAAAAATCTGCCTCATCAGCTTTATTACCGATATCTCTTGCAATCTGTAATGCTTCTCGGTAATAACCTAATGCCTTGGAATAATCAGTTTTATATCTCCAATAATAGAGACCAATGTTGTTTGAACATCTGCCTATCTCAATTTTGTGGTTCAATTCCTGTGCGATCTTTAAGCCTTTTGCATTATTGGAATAAAAATTCTCCAGGTCATTCATCAACCAGTATGTATAACCCAATTGCCTAACACATTTTAATTCATGCTCCTTGCTCCCGATTTGCTGGGCTTTTTCTATTGCGGCATTGAATTCTAAAATGGTTTCCGGGAATTTCTCCTTATCTCTAAGATCCTTGGCCTTTGTATAATGCGCATAAATATCTAGTGCTTGCTGGCTCTCAATTTCTTGTCTCTTGAAATTATGTTTTTTAGCGATTCGCAAACCGGCTTGGTACATTTCTGTTGAAGTTGACATTTGACCCAGGTTCCAATACAAGAGCCCCAGCTTCAGGAAATGCTCGCATTCTTGTTCTTTATCAGCTTTGTTCTTAACCAAAACAAGGGATTTGTTAACCAGTTCAACAGCCTCTGCAAAATAGCCATTTCTTTGGAGCTCTTCTGCTTCCTGAAAATATTGATCGTTATGATCAACTGAAGATAATTCTTTTTTTATAATTTCAGTCGAAAAGAGATGAGACGACAGAAGGGAAAAAATAAGGATAAGGAGAAATCTTGTTTCTTTGAATCCCTTCAATTCTTCACGTCCTGGCTCTGTGGAGTATCGATTCAGATTATTGCACAATGAATTGTGACAAATCAATAAACGGGGAACAATCGCCTCTAGAGATGAATTTGGGGGGTGATTTTTTTCGGTTCTTCTCACCCCTATAGGTGAGGAGATAAACTTAAACCCTTTAAGCAAGGGCCTAGTCTATAAACTATTTCCTCTCTAAAACAGAGAAATAATTTCTCTTTTTTTGTCAGAAAGAAATAAATTTTTTCTTTTTTAGACCAAAAATTCTAATTCGGGTTTGAATTCTTTTTAATCGCCGCCGCTTGGTCTTCCGCTCTCTAGATCACCCGTGATCTTCAATTTTCTCTTGAGATCTTTGTTGCTGTCATCCGGAGCCTTATTATTGTCCTGATCGATAAAGGGAAGGATAGACAGCAGGGAGTTGACGAGGGCGACCTGTTTCTTGATGAAACGGCCGATGTCGAATCTGTCAGCCCGTGGCTTTGCATTCAACGTGGGTACGGAGAGCGCAAGCAGTGCAACACACACGATGAGCGCCGTTAGCTTAATGACTTTTTTTGGCATTGTAACCTCCTTTTAGGTTACGCTCGCCTTAAATGAGGGAATAGATTTGGAAGGATCAAGTCATGTTGGTTTCTTAGTAAGTTTTAATCCCTTCATTCTCATCCAAGGCAGCGTTAATAAGCTAAAAAATTAAAGGCGTGATGTCAAGCCTTTTTTTGGCTCTAAATGGTTAATAATAATTGAATTACCCCATCTCACCTCATTATATTGTGTATATAAGCATTTAACACCGCATATATTGAGTCGAATTTTATTTGAAAAAATTGAAAATTTTTAGTGTTTTTTTTGCTTTTTTTAAGGATTTTTAAGAATTTTGCCTAGAGTTTCCTCTCTTTAAAGGATTCAGCGACTAAAATTACACACTCATCAACGTCCTGAGATAAGCATAAAATTAGATTACGACAACTAGAAATTCATCATGTTGGTTTCGTACGCAAATTTGTGATGGAACAGGAAGCATCACTGTGAGGGCTTTGAAGGGAGCCAGGTTAATATAATTCCGGACAACGGACTTTTTAGGACTTGTAGAAGTAGTCGATCTCCCACTCTGCCGTTTCTACCGCATCCGAACCGTGTGTGGCGTTTCGCTCGACAGAAAAGCCATACTGGTGCCGGATGGTTCCTGGTTCCGCCAGGGCCGGGTCGGTCACACCCATGACCTTCCGCCATTTTTCGATGGCGCTTTCTCCTTCAAGGATCATCACCACGATCTCACCTGACGACATAAAATCTGTTAGGCTATGATAAAAGGGCTTCGCCTTGTGGACAACGTAGAAACCCTCGGCCTCCTCTTTGGTGAGGTGGAGCATCTTCAATCCCATTATCTTGAATCCTTCTTCTTCAATTCTCTGGATGATTTTGCCGATAACTTTCTTTTTCACCGCATCTGGCTTAATAATGGCTAATGTTTTCTCTGCCATGATTGCTCCTTATATGATTTTACCATCCTTTTTGGCTTTGGCTTCCATGGCGCTGCCGATTGCGACGCCTATGGCCGGGCCTATGGCAATTCCAAATCCCACATACGTGCCCTCAGCAACAAGTTTGTATTTCTTTATGTCTTTTTTACCGAGGCTTTGTTTACGGGCGGCAATACTTTCGAGAATATTATTCAACCAATTATCGTATGTTTCCATTTTTACTTTCGGAAAATCCTTATAACAAAGGGTAAGTGCGAAGTCAAATTTTTCGGGTGCTGCACGACAATTATACAGGAGCCTGTTAAATTCATCGGCCCTAAGCATTAAACACAGCACAAGGCCCCTAATTGACTCAGAAGAGATCCACCAGTACAATGATTTCTCATGATTGAGGGAAAAAACAACTACGAAACGCTAAAAGAACTTTCCATCGAACAGAACTTTTCTCTTTTTGGTGTAGCAGATATCACTGAAATTAGGCATGAGTTCAATCTCCCAAACACTTCGTTAGAGAAATTCTCACGAGGAATTGCCTTAGGGAAAAGGCTCTTGAATGCTGTTATTGAGGAGATTGAGGATCGACCCACTGCTCTTTATTTTCATCACTATCGCCAGTTGAACTTTTTCCTGGATAGGGGAGCCTTCATCATGGCATCGGACATTCAAGAATTGGGTTTCCAAGCCCTTCCCGTTCCTGCTTCCCAGATCACGAATTGGGAAAAGCAGCAAGGCCATCTCTCGCACAAAAAAGTCGGTTATTTATCGGGTTTAGGTTGGATCGGCAGAAATAATCTCCTTGTGAATCCCGATTTCGGCTCACGATTCCGATTGGTCACAATACTGACCGATATGCCCCTTGCTGCAGATCATCCGCTCGATGAGGATTGTGGCTCATGTCGGGCCTGTATCAGAGTTTGTCCGGCGAAGGCTATACAAGAGGATGTCTCTAATTTTGACCACTGGAGATGTTTCGACAAATTGAAGGAATTTCGAAAAAGCGGGATTGTGGGGCAACATATTTGTGGCGTGTGCATCAAAGCTTGTCCCGGTTTCAAAAAGCAAAAAAGGTGACTGTCACCTTTTTATCTTTTATCTGGAGAGGATTATTCCTTTTATTGCAATCTCTAAGGTGTTCTTGCCGGTGCTTTTTGCCTTGAACAATGCCGCATCGGCAAGATTGGTGAGGTCTGTGGCCACCTTCTCGTAATCTGTTGTTCCTTTTTTTTGTTTAACGGCTCTTTTCTGTGTTCTGTTGGAATAGGAACAGTGGGCGATTCCTAGACTTATTGTTTTATGGACTGGAATTCCTTTGGGACTAAATGTCAACTCTGAAAAAGCTGTTCGAATTCTGTTCCCCACTTTGATCGCTTCTTTGTCGTCGGCTCCCGGGAGAATGATGGCAAATTCATCTCCACCGAATCTCGAAGCCCAATCTCCGATCGATGAGCCGTTGTCCTCGAAGGGTGAGCACCTATCGTCGTCTCTTTCCCTCCGGATGTTTTGTGAGATGACGTGTGCCATTTCCTTGAGCAGTTCGTCCCCTTTCAGATGATGGTTAGTGTCGTTATAATGTTTGAAGTCGTCAATATCGATCATAATGAGCGACAGTGAGCTCCGCCATCTTTCGGCGTTTTTTATCTCTTTAGGGAGATTCTGGTTAAAATAGCGCCGGTTAAAAAGCCCTGTCAATTCATCTGTGATCGAAAGACGCCTGACCTCCTCTTGGAGGTACTTTTTCTTTGTAATGTCTTCAATCACGGTGTCGTAGTAAAGAATTTTTTCGGAATTCCTCCGGATGGCTGTTGATGTTAATGACGCCCAGAATTGAGTCCCATCTTTTCGATTCAGACAGAACTCCTTGTTTTTGACCAATCCGTTCTTCTGCATATCAGTCATGAAATTTGTTGAGGCTTCCTGTATCTGAAAGAACTCCGATACATTCTTTTCCAGAAAACTCTTTACGTTTTTAAAGCCGAACATCTCGACAGCTGAGGGATTGGCTTCGAGGATTTGTCCGCTCGGATCCGTGCGAAAAATCCCCACTTTTATGTTGGTGATCAACTCTCTGTATTTTTCCTCGGACTCTTTGATTTTTTTTGCCAGAATCCTTTTTTGGAGCATCTCTGAGATCAAGTTCGCAAAGATCTCCAAAGGCCTTACGGTAACAGCGGAGGGAGCGAGACCACTTTTTGATTCATCGACAGAGATGATCCCAATGACTTGACCCACAGTGTTTTTCATTGTCACAAGGAGATTGTCCTCACGATGCCAGTAACCGTTCTTTTCAGGATAGGATTTTTTGCTGTAAATCACAGCTTTTTGATCCAGGATGTCCTTCAAATTGTGGGGAATATAGCAGGATTGATTACCGATTTTGATGCCTTGTTCGAAGTATTTGAGATATTTTTCCCTCGGCATTTCCACTTCTCTGATCTTGTCCAGCTGTCTCTGTGTGACCCCATTGTATCCGATGATTTCTCTGTAAGGAGGCGTATGGATGAAATACGAAATGAGCACTCTGTTGAAGTCGGAAATGTCCACAAACGCCTGCGTTACGAACTTTATAAAATCTTCAGCATCTTCGACCAGGACCAGCGCTGCAGTGATCTGAGAGAATCTTTCGATCTGCCGGTTCATCTCATCCATCTTATTGGCGATGTTTTTTCGATCGGTCAGGTCCCTGATGAACGCCATATCTGCAGGGTGGCCATTGTATCGGATGACAGAGGCTGAGATCTCGACGTTTTTTACCTTTTTATTCTTGCAGATCAGCGTGAGATCATAAACAGAGGGGACATTCTTTCCTGCGAGACGCATCTTGTAACGCTTTTCGATGAGGCTCCGTTGTTTTGGCTGCAATTTTTCGAATATAGGCGTATCCACAAGCTCGTCAGGTAAATAGCCCAGGATGTTCTTAATAGCCTTGTTAGCGTATTTGCAAATCCCGTCTTGAATGATGATGACGCCATATTTAGCCTTTTCAACGATATTCTGGTACTTATCCACAGAATCCATAAATTCTGCTTCTGCCTTTTTGCGTTCGGTTATGTTTCGAGCTATTCCCATGAGAGCGACGATGATTCCCCGGGCGTTCTTTATGGGCTTGAATTGGATTTCAAAGGGGATATGTTTACCACTAGCTGTTTTGATCTCGACCTTGAGCGGAGGGGGAGATTTTTTCCGGCGGATGCTCTTGAGGAGCATGCGGATTTCCTTGTGATAATTCGAGGTTGTAACCTTGAAAAGATTGGGCTTTCGTGCCTTTGAAGCCAATGATCCTATGACTTCTTGTGCGGCTTTATTGAGATAGAGAAAATTCCCCTCAAGATCTGTTGTGAAAATGAGATCCGGCGCATCGTCTACTAGAACCTGATAATTTTCTTTAGAATCAGATTTTTTAACGATATACGGGTTGATAAAATCAGGGTCATGAATGATGCTGATCTCTTGTCGGTTAGCCATTTTTATAGGAATAAACCTCTAACAACTAAGATTAAGATAGTATGTGAGGAGAAATTAGTAAATCGCCTAATGCGATGAACTGAGGAAGGAATTTGAAAAGATCTCTCTCACCCCGCTAACCGAGATTTTTCACCTCCTCCGGCTAATCCTTTTTTGCAACAACCCGTTGTTGGGAATGCACAAAAAAGGCAAAATCACATTTTTCTAGGGGCGGCCCAAAAAAGTAGACAGTTATTTGTGCCCAGTAATTGGCTCACCTCTATTTTGAGTTAAGCAATAATGTACCCGGTACATTTTTGTCTGAGTTGCCTTAGGGGGCCTTATTAAGGTTGCGCAAAATGCTTTATAACCAATTCCTTAACAAAATCAACTGTGTTTTCAAGAGTTTCAAAATTCATAACTGCGCCAATGTAATATGTTCCTTTTTGTCCCTGTAGCTTATCCAGGCGCCCGTAGAAATTATCCTTCAACACTTCTCTGCTGACCCGGGGGAAATAACGCCAATGCTTCTGTATTATGACCTCGTTGATTTTCCCTCCAAGCTGTTCCACATCTTTCCTCAACATTTCCAGGAGCCTTTCTGGCATCGCTCCTGGTGGTGCCATTTGATATGCAATGTAGACATTGGAATCACAATGTCTGCAGCCGATAGCGACAGTTCTCCCTTTAGTTTGAGGATGGATATGGTCTCTCAAAAAGAGAGTTTTGTTAAATCCCTCTCCTTTGAAGAGTGTCACATAATAATCCGAATACTCGATCTTGCTGAATAATTCTTTTTCCTCACCGGAAACATCCATAAATTGAATCGTTTCATCCAATGGCGATGAAATGAACAGACGGTCAAATGTTCTCGTTTGGCCATTCACAAAGATCTCAATCTTTGGATCGCTTCGATCCACAAAATCCTCCCCCTGCCTGCGAATGGCTTCTATTTGTACATTCGTTTCCACGTGCAACTCTTCAGCCATTTTGATCCACAATTCCTGACAGCCGTTTTTACACGTGGTTATATTGGAAATCTCATCGCCTCTTATGATTTTCACTAAATCTTTGAGGCGCAAACAACTCTTGAAGAACCACCAGAGAAAGCGAAACAAATAAATAGCAGGAATCTCTTCATAGCAACCATATCCGCAACCGACCAGAAAAGGATTCAGCGTATCCGCTAGAGGCTCAATTTTATACTTGCGAACAAAATCTTCGAAATTGATGAATAACTCAGGGGATGCACAGACAAAGCCATTCTTTAGGTATTTTCTGAATTTGATGGCGAGGAAGAGCATACTGATGAACGCTCTTATCGCTCGAGCCAGTGAGTAGTGGTTTCTAAAATATTGCTCAAAGGAACACCGGCATCCATCCAGGTAGGCGATATCCGGAGTCGTGAAATTTTCCAAGGGGACATTATGCACCGTTAATAGCTCATAGCAAGTTTTGTAATTCTTTTTATTGCCAATAATGATGGCACCCAGATCGTATGCCTTCCCTTCATAATTATAGGAAAGTACTTTCCCCCCGACGTAATCTTCTTTTTCGAACACAACCATGTTTTTATAGCCAAGTTTCTTCAAATGATACGCCGCTGTAAGGCCCGAAGCTCCAGCACCGATGATGGCAATGTTGATGTTTGTTGGTATTGATGTATCCAATGTGCCCTTTATATATATACATATTATGTTTCGAGTCAAGAAGGTCTAACCAGTATCTAAATAATTGGAATATTTGATCCCTTGTACGCAAGCACTGTTCTCTGGATTGGCAAAACCGTTCTCTGAACCTGCAGCTTAACTAAGTTGACTCTTTTTTTATTAATTGATAATCTTTTCTCATCCTTAATAAAGGGGAAGCCATGGCGACTCTTTGTCCAAAATGTCACTCCGAAAATCCCGAGTCTTCGCGGTTTTGTGCGGATTGTGGGACACAGTTGGGTGTTTCTGAGGGAAAGCCCATAGGACCCATAAAGCCAATAGAGCATACAGAAACTCTCCAAGCTCCTCCGGAAGAACTGACTACAGGATCAACTTTTGCTGGGCGGTACCAAATTATTGAGGAACTTGGGAAAGGGGGGATGGGGAAGGTCTATAAAGCCGATGATATCGAACTCAACGAAAAGGTCGCGCTCAAACTTATAAGACCTGAGATCTCTGCGGATAAGAACACAGTCGGACGGTTCCAAAACGAGTTGAAATTCGCCCGGAAGATTGTCCATAAAAATGTCGGCCGCATGTACGACCTCGGGAAAGCAGAAGCAATCTATTTCATCACGATGGAGTATGTCGAAGGCCAAGATTTAAAAGGATTGATTCGGCAATCGGGTCAATTGGCGATCGGAACCACGATATCGATAGCCAGGCAGATCTGTGAAGGTTTAGTGGAAGCCCACAAGTTGGGAGTTGTACACCGGGATTTAAAACCCAGCAACATCATGATCGATAGGGATGGCCAAGTTCGGATCATGGATTTTGGGATCGCCCGCTCATTAAAAGGAAAAGGTATTACCGGCGCGGGAGTGATAATTGGGACTCCTGAATACATGTCCCCGGAGCAGGTGGAGGGGAAGGAAGTCGACCAGCGTTCGGATATCTATTCTCTGGGCGCGATTCTGTTTGAAATGGTAACAGGAAGAGTACCATTCGAGGGAGACACACCTTTTACTATCGGTGTTAAACACAAAAGCGAGATTCCTCAAGATCCCAGGGAGATAAATGCACAGGTTCCCGAGGATCTGAGCCGTATCATACTGAGATGCCTGGAGAAGGACAGGGAAACGAGGTACCAGAGTGCAGGCGAAATCCGTTCGGAACTTAAGAGGATTGCCGAAGGATTGCCTTCAACAGAGAAGTTTGTTCCTCTCAAAAAATCCATGACCTCTAAGGAGATCACGGTAACATTTGGTAAGAAGAAACTTCTTATCCCAGCTCTAGCGATCCTCGTTCTTACTGTTATTGCAGTGATTGTTCTTCTCTTCCTTCCCAAAGAAGCCCCTGTAGAGCACTCAGTGGCTGTCATAACCTTCGAAAACCAGACTGGGGAAAGGTCCTATGACTATCTGCAGAAGGCCATTCCCAATCTGCTTATCACAAGCCTTGAGCAATCGAATAATATCCGTGTTGTCACATGGGAGAGGATGCACGACCTCCTCGATTTAATGGGCAAGGGAGATGTTGAGGTGATCGATGGTGATCTGGGCTTCGAGTTGTGCCGTCAAAACGGAATCGAGGCCATCGTGCTCGGGAGCTTTGTCAAAGCGGGAGAGATGTTCGCTACGGATGTCAAGGTTTTGGATGTGACGACCAAAGACCTCCTCAAAAGTACAAGTTCTCGAGGAAAAGGAATCGACAGCATCCTCGAGAGACAGATCGATGAGCTGAGCCGGGAGATTTCTAAAGGTATCGGATTGCCTGCCCGCACGGTTGATGCCGTCAAAACACGGATTGCCGATGTCACAACAACATCCATGGAGGCTTATGATTATTATTTAAAAGGAAGAGAGGCGTACGAGAAATTCTATAATGAAGAGGCGAAGCAGAACCTGGAAAAAGCCGTGGAGCTCGACCCTCAGTTTGCCGTCGCGTATCTCTATCTCAGTCGTGTCTATTTAGAGATGCAAAGCCGTGGAGATGAAAGAACAGAACTATTGAGGAAGGCTAAAGAATTTTCTGAAAAAGCCACCGAAAAGGAGAGGCTTTTCATTCTTGCCGAATATGCAAGTTCCATCGAAAAAGATTCAGAGAAGCGGATCCGCATTCTCAAAGAATTGATAGAAAAATATCCTAATGAGAAAGATGCTCACTTTGAATTGGGTTTCACTTATCAGAATAGAGGCTTATTTGCGGGCGCCATTGAAGAATACCAGAGAGCCCTGGAATTAGCCCCCACCGATGGTTTTATCCTGAATCAACTCGGTTATTTGTATTCGGATATGGGTGAATATGAAAAAGCAGTCGAATGTTTCCAGAGGTATGCGGCTCTCTATCCTGAAGATGCCAATCCTGTTGACTCTATGGCCGAGCAGTATTTCCGGATGGGACGTCTCGATGAGGCAATTGCGAAATATAAAAAAGTCCTGGAGATCAAGCCTGATTTTGGAGTTGGCTATCGTATTGCTTATATCTATGCATTAAAAGAAGATTATTCTGAATCCATATTATGGCTCGATCATGACATCAGCAGCGTGCCGTCTCCCGGGAAGAAAGCTGAGCTGTACTTGTGGAAAGGAGTTTATCATTTCTTGTTGGGACAGAAAAAGAATGCTTTAAGCAATCTGATTGAGGCAGAGAAATGGGCCGAGGAGGCAGATGATCAGCTACGGAAAATAACGCTCGACTATCTCAGAGGGTGGTGGTATTGCGAGTGGGATGAACTTGAGCTCAGTAATGAGTATCTTCAAAAAACTTGGGATGCCCTTCTTTCTATCTTCCAAAATGCTAAAGTCTGGCAAGCTGCGTATAATTATAATATTGGCCTTTTAAGGGTGAAATTGGGCAAAATAGAATCCGCACATGAAAGCCTGAGAAAGATAGAATCCCTTTTGCCTGAATTAAATCCGGCTATGAAAAAAAGAAGTACCTATGAACATGCCGTTCTTCTTTCAGAGATATTGATGGCCGAGGGCTCTCCAGATCGAGCCGTGGAGGTCATGAAAAATGCTTCGCTCTGGGGCATTCCTAACCTCCACACGGATACTATCGGTCCTTATAATGTGCCGTTTATGCATGATTTTCTGGCGCGCGCGTACTACCAAAATGGAGATTTGGATAGAGCGATTGCCGAATATGAGATGCTTATCACTTTCGATCCGGATAGTCGAGAGAGGCGCTTGATCCATCCGAAGTATCATTTGGAGTTGGCTAAACTGTATGAAGAAGGAGGCCAATCCTCTAAAGCAATAGTGGAGTACGAAAGATTCCTCGAGCTGTGGAAGGATGCGGATCCGGGATGGATTGAGGTGGAGGAAGCGAAGAAGAAACTGGCAAGTCTCAAGGTCGAATAGCCAACTCGGATTTGGGTGAATTGATTCGCCCATATAAATAAAAACATCCACATTGAAAAAGGAGGAGGGGTTGTTTTTCCGATGGAAAACAAGCGTGTGTCTTATCGCTGTATTTCTATTTCTTTTTTCTTCCTCATCATCTTTCGCCAGGAGTTTGACAAGGTCGACATCAAAATCGAGAAAGCTGGCGAAGGAGTATAAGTACTGTTTGGTGCTGGTGGAAACATCGGGATATGTTGATTATCGTGCGGGATCGCATTGTAAAAGAAATGGAAGAAGGAAAGACGCTCGAAGACATTATCGCATCTTGATCAACCCAGGGATTTGAAAAGAAGGGGGCAGGCGTTCCGGCTGAAATGTTCGTGACAATTATCTACAAAGATCTTTCTAAAAGATGAGGCGAATGATTTTTAGGATTGATTTTGTATTGTACGGTTAAACGATAAATTTTACTCCTGTGAGCATCCCTGTGTCGACCTTCTTCTGCCAGATAACTTTGACAACTGCCTCAATTGGATTGGGCGTTTCGCCTTGCAGTTCGTATTTTATTTCAAGGATAGATCCGGGAGAGAACTCCTTATTCAGTAAGAGGCACAAACCCCCATCGCTGATGTCTTGGATGAGGCCCTCTTCACCGGATGGAACGAGCTCCCGGTAACTCATTTTTGTAAAGACTTCTCTCCTTGGATGGATTCGTTTGTCTTTAGCATCGGGATTGTCTCGGAAGTCGCCTGTCATCATTCACCCCTATGACTGATACGTTTGAAAGATAATTGCCTTTGATATTTTAACACATCTTTTTATCAAGATGAAGTGCGGATACTAATATTTTTGCTAGTAGAAACATGTGTAGGATTCGTCTCCCGAACAGATGGGACAAAGAAATGTCTGACCTTATTACAGCAAAGTGAGTTGGGTGTGTGCGAGCAGGAGTTTGCCCTGAATGGGAACGTTGTAGGGACATGCGGTTTCGCAGTGGCCGCTGCAATTGCTACAGACATCGGCCTTCACCCCTGGAATTTTGGCATACTTAAGCATGGCTTCTTTCTCGCGGCCTTGGGCTACGAAATAGTGGTGATAGCGCATGATAGTGTTTACAGGAACGCCTTGGGGGCACTGCGGTTCGCACTCGCCGCATGCGTGGCGGCAATAAAGCTCCCCGCATCCCTCTCGATAGGCATCCAGTTTAGCCTGGTCGAGTTCGGTAAGCCTGGTCCCCGAAAGACGGAGAAAGCCCTCCATGTCCTCATAAGTTCTTGCTAAACAACAGACTGTACTGACATCCGGATTGCCCAGGACAAATTTCACCGCTGCAGCCTTGATCTCTTTCGGATCCTGAAGATTATATTTCTTGAGGAATCCCTGGGCACGGTCGTATTTGTCCTGGTATCGCTTCACTCCCTCGATGTACAGCGGGTCGATCTCCTTGCCTTCTTTCTCCATTCGCTTGACATAAGATTTCATGGAATGATAGAGAGCCACAGGAGTTGTTTTCATCAAGGCTGTTCCGATATTTTTCTTGCGGGCCGCCCTGAGCACTTCCTCGCTCTGGTCCATTTTGAGGAAATTGTAGGCCAGGAGGAACACATCAAATCGTCCATCCTCAGCGGCTGCTAGAAGAACCTTGGCCATGGTCTCTTCCGGGTCCTTGAACCAGAAAGACCCATGGTTGGACACGCCAACGTGACGGACTCTCCCCTCGGTTTTGAGTTCATCCATCGCATCGTGAAACCCCTGTGTCTTAAGTGTTTCCACTGTTTCTGCGCAGTGCATCATGAGGCAATCGACATAATCTGTGTTCAGTTCTTTCAGACACTTGCGTGCACGTTTGAGGAAGCCATCTTTGGATTTATCCTCTTTAATTTCCAGCTTGGTGCTGATGAACACAGACTTTCGGTCCCGTCCCTTCATCACATTGGCTACGATTTTATGGTGACCTGGGTATTCCTCTGCAGTATCTATATAATTTACTCCGGCATCCAGGGCAGAACTCAGAACTCCTTCGTCCATGATAGAACCGGCCCCGATATCTGAAACCTTGAATCCGCTCCGTCCCAGGGTGCGATATTCTTTGATCTTCAAAGATTCCTTTTGTGTTTCTTGAGGATCTTGGACAATATGTGCCAATCCACCTCCTGCAGCGATTCCAACGCCGATCGCACTCGCCGCGGAATGTTTTAGAAAGGACCTTCTATTGACGCGCAATTTTCGACTCATTGCTCCTCCTAAATTTATTGACCCACAATTTTATACTAAAGATCTCCTCTTGTCTTGCACAAATTGATAATATGACAATCCCCATTCGTCTAAGGTCTGTTCCTCGAATGGATCGCAAAAGTGAACGATGTAGGATTCGTTCACCGAATGGACTGTTTGGGCAACAGTCCCCTTTTTTGCCTTTATTAGTTTTTGGCGATGGCGACCCAGATCTCGGTTTGCAATCGACTGGGGATTGTATCTGGATCCCCGATATTCAGGAAGACTGCCGCAACAGGACCTGCCATAGCATAACCATTCTCCTCTATCCATTGGAGGACTTCATCGACAGCATCCCCCAGGGTATCTACAGGACCCGTGTGTGTTGCTGCTGCTACTTGGGTGTATTCCCACAAGCCCTTAGATAAAGGAGGCTGAGGATAGACCTGAGCGGTGACAGGAAAGCTCACTTCCCAATCCAGTGTTGTTTCTTTACCTTCTTCAGGGATCTTATGCATGATAGCGAACATTGTGCCCGCTGGAGCGATGCTCTGACTCTGCATGTTTCCCATGAGGATGGCGACCGCTGTTTCAAAATCCGACATAGGCCCTTGGTGACGGACGCTAACATAGGAAAAAGGAGTGATGTCTCTAAGAGCGATTCTCATTTTTTGGGCTGATCCCTCGTGATTATTGGCCGATAACATTACTGAAGTTAATATCAAAAAAATCATGATTGTATGGATTGTCTTTTTCAAAGCTCCCTCCTTGTCAAGTTTAAGGGTAATTGTTCGATGATTCAAGCACATCTATTTTATATCTTCGGTCACTTATCTTCAACAAATCTTGATCGGTTTCCATATAAACATATGATTTTTCCATATAAACATATGACTATAGTATTTAGTCGTCCGGGAATGAAGCATTCAGTTTTAGCTTGGAGATATATCGGGTTCATTCCTTGGATAGCCTGATTTCTCATAGAGCCAATGGAACGTATCGCGCTCGTCCCTTTTATGACAGATCGGGGGAACGATTCCACCATTAACTTAGGACTCGAAAAGTGCGTCAGATCAAGAAACACTTCCACTACCATCTCGGGGAAAGATCTTGACACTTAATATTGGAATGCAAAATGTACACACAAGGCAGGAATGGAACAGATAGAAAGAAAATTACACAAGATCCTTGTGATATCGCGAATAAAGCGTGATGACAGGATTGTGACCGGTGAACCTGTCTTTCACAACAAGTGTTGTGACCGGTGCCTCTGAGTGTTTGGCGAACAGCATGTCATGGCCGACGCACAGCCCCACGATCACATTGAAGGCTGTTCCTGCTCTGTTCAGAAGCTCAGCCTGCATTAAAGGATTGCATGAGGCTTCAAAATTTTCCGGACGCCTGATCTTGTACTCGTCGGGCAGACCGACATCTTTTTTATCAATCGCCCCGCAACTGCACATCGCCGATACCACATCCAACCTGTGACCTTCAAGAATTTTGTTGGCCCGGCTGGCTTCATCGTGAAGGCCGCTGCAAAAAGCCAAGCCGATCTTTTGTGCACCGATTTTTTTTGCGAATTCTGCGATCTCCTTGATTCTAGGCCGAAGCGGAACAATCCGGCCTTCCTCTCTTGCCGCTTTCTCATCGTAGCACTCTTTCTCGAGCAAGGCTGAACATCTGAAGAAATTCTGTAATTCTTCAGATTGGTATTTTCCCTTCACTTCCTCGATCAATTCTCTGAAGTTTTTCGTCGGGCAATAGGAAGGCAACAGGTCTTCGTCCGTTACGCCCTGTGTGCAAAGCTTGCTTTTGCATGTCGCACATTTCGGTTCAATCATTTTGTTGTCCTTTATATATTTATTCGAATTCTATTGTTAAATAAAAAAGCAAACATCCTTTGTCTGTCCATTCGGGGAATGGGGCCTACATTTTACGTAGCTCGTTTCTGTCTGTTCATGGAGAGGACCATACACGATCGTAAATCCCCTGGTTTTGGAGAGATCCCTTTGGGGAACAGGCCTTACATCTCACTGAGTTCTATTTTTTACATACTTATCGAACCACTCGATCTGTTCAGCTAAGACGTGAAGGATCGATTCTTTAGCTCTATAACCGTGACTTTCGTTCGGGAGGAAGACCAACCGAACAGTTGCGCCAAGGCCCTTAAGCGCATGGAAAAGCCTTTGAGATTGGATCGGGAAGGTCCCCGAGTTGTTGTCGATCTCACCATGGATAAGAAGGATGGGCTCGTTAATCTTGTCGGCATGCATGAAAGGGGATACTTTGAAATAGATCTCGGGAGCTTCCCAGAGAGTCCTGCGCTCGCTCTGGAATCCAAATGGCGTTAAAGTCCTGTTGTAGGCACCGCTTCGAGCCACACCTGTTGCAAAAAGGTCACAGTGGGCGAGCAGGTTCGCCGTCATAAAAGCCCCATAACTGTGCCCTCCGACACCCACACGTTGGGGATCGATATACCCCATGGAATTCACTTTATCAATGGCGGCTTTGGCGCTCCCAACAAGCTGCTCGACAAATGTGTCGTTCATAGTTTCAGGATCGCCGATGATCGGCATCTGGGCCCCGTCCAAAACCACATATCCTTGGGTAAGGAAAAAGAGCTGCGAAGGACCTCGAAAAAACGTGAATTGGTTTGCCGAACCTCGAACCTGCCCCGCAACTCGGGCATCGGTGTATTCTATTGGATAGGCCCAAACAACAAGCGGCCGTTTTTCTCCTTCCTTATAATCTGGAGGAAGATAGAGCGTTCCGGAAAGCTGCACGCCATCCTCTCGTTCGTATTTGATGAGCTGCTTTTTCAATCCTGTCATCTGGGGAGCTGGGTCTTTGTAATCTATGAGTGCCTTTCTCTTTTTGTCCTTCAGGATGTACACGTAGTAATTTGGTGGTTCGGTCTGGGATTCGTAGCTTGTGATGATCTTGTCTCGGGATTTCCCTACAAAATCGATGAATTTCTCGTAGGCGTCTTCACTGCATTGGAACATCCTTTCTTTTTCCATCGTCTTAAGGTTGAGTTTATCCAGAAAAGGCATGTCTCCCTGGGGTGAGGCTCCACTCCCATCGAGATATATCCAATCCTTTTCCTTAATAATGACGGATTCACCCGTTGGCGTGACTCTGAAGACAGGATAACCTGGGTCGTTGTATCTGTCATGGATGCTGAGGTCTACGATCTTTTTATGGATTTTGTTGATGTCGTCGACGTTGATGTGCCAAGTCGTCCTCCACCGCCTTTTCCAGTCATATTCTGTGAGGAAGGCTTCACCCGGCGTTTCCATCCAGCTAATTCCATCATAACGGTATTGGGTTTTAAGCACCTCCTTGGGATCCTCTTTGAAGGGGAAGGAAAGGGTCATGACCTTATCCCGGTGAGGAACATCTTTGTCAGGATCCCCTTCATCCAGAGCCTCAACCCAGATCAGAGTAGCTGGCTGAAGAGCCCGCCACTCCATGCTCCGAGGCCCTCTAGGGACACCGCGCATGGGGACATCATCAGCCAAGGGAATATCGGCGACTAAATGGACAAGCTCCCCATTTATATCCCATACCTCTAGAGAGTGCGTGAAGTAAAAGTAAGGCACACCATAAGAGTAAGGCTTCTTGATCTTATGGATGAGGACGTGCTTTCCATCAGGTGCGGGATCCGGATCCATGTAGATTCCGGGCTTTCCAAACATCTGGGTGTCCCCGGTTTGTACACTGATTTTTACGAGTTGTGAGGTCGAATAGTAGGTGAAGAGTTTTTCATCATATGGATCCTTTAGAAGATCTTGGTATGTCCAGACTTTGGCGAATTTTCCCTCTGCGACCTGGATGTTAGGGCCTATGGGAACTGCTGGTTTTTCAGGAGCAGCCCCGCGATTCTCAACGACAGTGTGGACGAGGAGATGTTGGTTGTCTGGAAGCCAAGTAAATCCAGAGCTCACAGTCGCATTTACGACCGGGCCGGTGAGGGCCTTGGATTTTCCAGTAGCGCGCTCTGTTATCCAGAGCTCGACACCGTTTTCGAGGTATCTGGTAAACGCGATCCTTTTCCCATCAAAAGACCATTGGGGAAAGCCGAGTTTTATCCCTTCAGGAAGAGTAACCGTTATTTCCTCTCCATCTTTTATTCTCTTGATGATGATGCTTGTGTAAAACATCGTCTGCTGCCGGCTGTTATTCAGTGGCGTTATTCGTGTGCCCGCCAGTCTAAGTAAAGGCTGAGACAAGTAGGCGATAGATGGCATAGCCTCATAGGTGACAAACATAATGTATTCTCCACATGGACTTATCGATGTGCGTGGTGGCGGTGCTGCTGTCACAATGTCGACAACGTCTTTGGGTGGAAGCTTATAGGGTTCCTGCGGAAACAGGGTAGATGTGAAAACTAGAATAAGAATGGTAAAAAGCGAGATTATTTTTCTCATGACACCCCTCCCATATTCATTTTTTTACCTAATGCAATAAATATTTACGCTTCATGAAGAAACATAGTCTATATCACAGCGCGAACGAAGGGTCAAACGCAATGAGGTGATGACAACTCTCGGTTTGTCAGTGAGGCTATTTTCAATTATGATGAGAAACCCCTTGCCTTGAAAGAGGCAAGCAAAATTTCTCGCTGGTCATTCTGTTTTGACAAAAAATTGTTTTCAGGGATATAATCGATTGTTTTTTATTCTACTTTCATTTGAAGGGTACTAGCCGAGGAGGAATCATGAACAAACATCATAATTTTAATTTATTCGTGTTTTTTGTTCTGATCTGTGTTGTTTATATGTTCAGTTGCACAGCCTGTTCACGGAAGCCTGAGCCTGCAGATCTGGTACTGCTCAACGGGGATATTTGGACAGTTGATGGGGCAAATCCGACGGCCAAAGCCTTGGTTGTGACTGGGAATACAATCACAGGCGTGTACCAGGATGATAAAGACGCCAAGAAATACATTGGAAAAGAGACCAGAGTGATTGATCTCGAGGGCCAGTTTGTGACGCCGGGCATCATAGACGGGCATGTCCATTTTAATGCGGCGGGTGGATTGATCCTTGATGCGAACCTGATGACCGTGTCAGATGAGGAAGGATTGCGCAAGGAGATCGGCCGCGTGGTCGGGGTCCTTGATGACGGGGAGTGGATCGCCCGAGGCCTGTGGGGGGCTTATGAACAGTGGACTCTTGGGGATGCCGGTGCAAAGAACTCGGAGAAAGCTGAATCCTGGCGCCCCGATCGTTCCATGATCGACGACCTAACCCCCAACAATCCCTGTTTCCTCTGCCGCTATGACTATGAGGAATGGCTGGCCAACACAGCGGCGCTAAAAGAGGCCGGGCTTGAAGATGGAAGAACCAAAGGAATGATCATCGGGGGTGATAAAAAACCTACGGGTGTGATTCTGAATCCTTCTCCCGCTTTTGATAAGATGAGGGCATCTGTGAAGCCCAAATCCCACAACCGGATGCTCGATGAGAACCGTGCAGCACTCAAGGCCCTAAGAGAAGCGGGTATCGTCGAGATTCATGATATCGCTCAACCGGATCAAACCGAACGATTTATCGAACTTCAGGATAACGGTGAGTTGACATGCCGGGTGTGGCTGCGGCCGGATCTATCGCGCGGTGCGGAGCTAAAGGAAAGCGGCCTCACCATGGGCCTCCACCCTAAGACAAAAGAAAAAAGTTCATGGCTTCGCTATGGGGCACTTAAAGGGTATATTGATGGCATCATGGGAACGCACGGGGCCCTGTTTTTCGAACCTTATGATGATCAACCCGATAATTATGGGCACTGGCGCCGCCACACTTCTGATGATCCGGAATACAAAACACGCAATATGGAGAAGATGTACAGCCTGATCAAGATTGGGCTTGAGGGTGGATTTGTGCCCAATGTTCATGCCATCGGAACTAGGGGCGTTGCAGAGATGCTTGACCTGTATGAAAGGCTGAAAAATGAAGGTGCGGACCTGAATGGATTTCGAGTGATCCATGCGCAAGTCATACGGGCGCAGGATTTCCCCCGGTTTAAAGCCCTCGGAGTGATCGCTGAAGTCAATCCGTATCACCTCTCTGATGACATGCGCTGGATGGAGCAGAGGATCGGGCATGAGAGATGCAAAGGAGCCTACGCATTCAAATCACTGCTGGATAACGGAGCCATACTAAGTTTTGGTTCGGATTGGCCGGGCACGAGCGCAGCCCTTTACCATATGCATCCCAAGTATCTGATCTATGCTGCGGTGGCAAGGAAAACTCTAAATGGCACCCCGGAAGAAGGTTGGTTTCCAGAGCAGAGGATCTCTGTCGAGGAATCCATCAAAGCTTATACAATCAACAATGCCTATGGCGCCTTCGAGGACGATATACGGGGATCATTGGAAGTCGGGAAACTGGCAGACATCACGGTCTTCGATAAGAATCTTATCAAGATCCCGGAAGCAGACATACTGAAAGCAGAAGTCACCTACACGATCGTTGATGGAAAAGTTGTGTTCGCGAGATAGAAGCCTGCATATGATGGATCCCTTACCTATTTTTACATTTCAGTCACTTTGATGCGGCCGGATATGGCGATGCTTATCCTGTATTGACCCCGGGAATTTGAGATCGTGATCGAGGCCAGATTCGAGACAGTCCCTCTTGGGTGAAAGATGGGTGAGTTGTTGGCCACAATCGTCACTCCCTCGAGAAAAGTCCTTTGCTCGGTGTTCCATTCTCCTTTGTTTTCATCGAACAACTCGAGTGTATAATTGTTTGAGGCGAAACTCACTCTATATTTTATTCCTTTATAAATGGCTTTGTAGCGCGCATAATTCAAGCGCGAATAGATTTCCCATGTCGCCTTTTTTAATTGATATTTGGGCGCCTGATTCGTAAATGAGAAAGAGAGGATTCCGATGATGAAGCCCAGGATTGCCATAGAGACGACAACTTCGAGAAGCGAAAATCCATATATCCGATTATTCATATTCCCTCCACTCCAAAATCCTGAAAGATGATAGATAAAGGACAGGCAAAGCCGTCTTTGGTGCGTTTTGGAGAAACGTATTGTTCTGGGCGAGTCTTTCGTTAAAAGTGATTTTAAGCTCATTCCCGTTCGACAGATAATCCGTTGTTTGGAGACTCCCCAGGAGATGGACTGTTTGATCGTTTCCCTCGAGTGCGATGCCTTTTCCTGATGCCGTCAATGAGGCCTGTATTTTTATGTTTTTAGGCCTATCTGAATCCATAACGATCTGACCGGTGTTTTCCCCGCTTCTGTTTCCTTGAGGATCCTGGCCGAGGGCAAAGATATTGAGCTGGGAGTTCGAGTCTTTGATATAGGGAACACCGTCCCGCCAATCAACGCCTTGATGGATGAGATGAGAGGAGATGGTGATTTTTTCCGAAGAGATGATCGTAAGATCTATTCCCCGTAGAACACAGGGGATCTCCTGGTCTTTGACCATAATCACTTCACCGGAAGTGTCGACTATTCCCCCACCCAAAGATTGAATCGCTCCGTCGATGATGATGATGCCGCGAGGCGCCAGGTCAAAATGTTGAGTTCCAGTCGGCGTATAAAAAATCGTCTTTTCCTCTGAGGGACTGAACCATAAGACCCATAGGCCTGCTTCCATTTTAAATGATATGACTTGGGAGGTATCTGCGATGGCCAATACCATTTCTAAAATATCGCCTTCGACATAGACCCCTCCCAAACCTAGATCATCCTGGATAAGGTAAACGCCTTCAGGGACCGGGTCGTTTGAAGGTTCCAGGCCGAGTGCAGTCCGAAGCTGAACTGTTGTCAGATCCTGAGGACGGAATATCTTGATCTTAAGGGCTTTGTTGATTTGTGGGAGCGCATCCTGGGGCAGGAGTTCTTCTTGAGAGAAGCAGGCATGGGGAGGGAGCGGACTTTTTCCAGTTGAGGAGAGTTCAATGCTGTTTTGATATAAGAAATCTTCCTTCTGTCCTTGATTGAGTTCTTTATCTACAAGCAAGGGCAATTTGGATAGTGGAATGTTGCCGACAGATACTTCTAATCCTGTTTCAAGACTCGAATATCTGACCTGTTTGAAGTTTTCGATCACACCCTCAGAGTCGATAAGCGCGGCGTATGAAGCCTGAAAATAATCCTCATAATCTTGCAGTTTGTGCAGAGAAAACGTCGTTATGCTCGTCCACCTCAAATTGTCCCAAGTTTCGGTATTTGTCAGAGGAATGTCCTCTTTAAGGAGCTCTTCAATGAGCTCCATTCCGTTGTTGTTGGCATTAGTTCTGAGTTCGCCTGTCCTTTCCGCTGCGATGATCGAAGGGGATGTCCTTAAAGAGAGCATGCTTATAAGCTGGTCGAAACCCAGTTTGATTCCGTTTTCAGAAGCATAATCGAGGGTGACAGAGTTTTTCTTGAAGGCACTCATCTTCATGTAGACTTGGGACAGATAGATCATCCCCAGGCCCAAGGTGGAGAAGACCATAAACAGAAAAACCGACACCAAGGTCATGGCACCTTTTTGTGATTTTTTTGATGGTTTATGCTGTTGGAACCAGAGCCATATTTTTTGAAAACACGGAAATCTCATATTCTTTCTCCTTTTGTGATATAAGAGTCAACCGGAGAGAAACTATTGTCGATGCCGGATCGTAAACAAAGTCAAAAAGAGCCACATCCTCTAATAGCGGTTGAGCCGCACTGGCGTTGACTTTGCGACGCAGAATCCCTCCATTCGTATCCAGATAAAAGGAAATGGTTCTGATCAGAATAACCTTAACCTCTTCCTTGGTGTAGGAAGAGTTCAAAGGGGAAGTCAGGACAACACCACGGCTGTCGACTGAGATGACGGTGTTTAATTCACCTTTTTCTTGGTTATAGACACAAAGTGTTTGGTTTTTATGGATTCCTGTTGTCGAAGTGAGGGAAAGATAGGTCTGGCCAGCGACAAGATTGTTTTCACATAAAAGGTCTCTATCCCTGCTTTGTATGATTAAAGAATCGCCACTCTTTCGAATGGCTTCAAGCAATCCATAGGATTGTGGAATCAAAAGACCACGGCCGCTCTCACAAATGTCAAGCCTGATTTTGTCCAGAGTCGCATACGCGGCCTGGTTTCTTTCTTGATCCTCCTTAAGCTTGAAAAAATGGTTCCGAGTCGAGATGAAGAATTCAAGGCTTATGACTAGTATGAAGAGGAAAAATGTAAGACTAATCAAGCTTTCGATCAACGAGAAGCCTCTTGTGATATTTTTAGCAGTTTCCTTCGTTTGCATCTCAGATGTATCCTTATATTACTTTTAATTTAATTTATTTAACTTATATATACTGTATGATCTGGGGATAAATTTGTTATATAAAACTCCTATCTCCCATTTGTTCAGAATCCCAATTCTTTTGATAAATAAAGGGCTACATGCATCCTCTTGCGTGGGTGATTCTCTGCAAAGCAGTCCACTTTTATCCTTTTCATGCTAGGGGAAACTCTTTCGATCGTCCATCCTCGAATGAATACGTGATCCAATCGTTTATCTTTGAATGTTTCTTCAAATTCGACATCTTCCAGTTCCGTACTGTCATAAGGAAGGGATTTAAAACGCTCAAGAGTGACAGACGCCAACTCCGCCGCTCTGACTAAACAGTCGCTCTTTCGTTTGAGGTGGATCGAATGGAGGGTCAATTGGGCTGTTCCCAATATGAAGATACTGGTGATCGAGAGAGCTATGAGAAGCTCGATCATTGAAAACCCTTTTTGTCCTTTTTCTTTTAACTTGAGAAAAAAATTCATCTTGGTCGTCCTTTTATACCGAAGCTGTTTGCACGAGATGTGCCAAAATCTGTCGATGAAGATATCAGGGAAAACCTGGATCTGTGGCATCCGTTGCGTCAACAAATGTCAACACGCCGGGTGATTAACATCAAGGAATCAGTTAACATTTGTTTACTCAATTTAATTTTTTACATAGAGAGAAATATCACACGGTCCTCAGAATAGATTTAAATGGAGCGAGATCATCTGAGTACTGATATCTTTTTCGAGAACACCCCAAGGGAAGCCTTCGAACTGGGCTCTTGTTGATAGGGAGACCCAGCGCACATTTTTAATTACCCTCTTATCTCTACTCTCTTTGAAATCCGAGGATTCGAATTCTTTTTCTTCTTCGGGAATGGTGTAAGCGGCAAAAATCAATAGCATACACAGAAAAAGACTGTGGCAACAAAACCCATGTTTTCCAATTTATCCCTCTCGAAAAAATATATGAATACTCATCCAATCGAGCATAAATTATCATTTAAAAAAACCACTTTTCAGCGCAATTGAGTTTAGCGTGTAAAATTGTACCCAAGATTGCCGATAGGATTTAATATTGAAACGTAAATACTCCTGGTATAAG
>CAYOSH010000030.1:0-45217 GCA_964406575.1 uncultured Eubacteriales bacterium
ATCTCTGGTGGGCGGTACTGGATTCGAACCAGTGACCCCCTGCTTGTAAGGCAGGCACTCTTCCGCTGAGCTAACCGCCCACAATAAAGGTGCTTCAAAAAAATCACCCTAAAGGTAGAGAAAAAGAGGGGCGTTTGTCAAGCGAGCGTATTGAATCAAATAAAATGGGGCTGAAAGGAATCTGGTTAAATCATAGAAAAAGTAACCGAACTTCAAGACGGAGGTAGGATATATAGAATTGCGGGGTCGCGGATTGAGCCATGTTCATATTGACATAAGTGGTGCTATATGCTAAATTTAGGCACCGTCTTTTTTTGACAACAATAACGATAATAAAGAATAAAGGTAGAAAGATGTTTGCTGTGATCAAAACCGGAGGAAAACAGTACATAGTCCAGAAGGGAGATGTGCTCGAGGTCGAAAAACTCAACATCGAAGCGGATAATACGGTAACTTTTAGTGAAGTAATGCTCGTGGACAATGCTGGGGAGACATTGATAGGCACTCCATATGTGGACAAAGTTCAGGTTAAGGCCGTAGTGCTTGAAATCTTCAAGGACGACAAAGTCGTAGTCTTCAAGAAAAAAAGAAGAAAACAGTACAAGAAAAAGACCGGACATCGTCAACAGTTGACACGGATTAAAATAGAGGAAATTGTGACCGGAGTTAAGGCTGCGCCGAAAGAAAAGCCCGCCAAAAAAGCCGAAGCTGAGAAGAAAAAGGAAGTGCCGGCCAAGCCAAAAGCCAAAGCCAGACCAAAAGCCAAAGCCAAACCAAAAGCTAAAGCCAAGGCAGAAACCAAAGCCAAAAAAACAAAAGAAAAAAAGCTAAAGGTTCCTTTTAAAAAGAAAACAGAGGCCAAGTCCCCGGCAAAAACCAAAAAATGACACTAACCAAGGAGTAAGAGGATGGCACATAAAAAATCAGGTGGCAGCGCTAAGAACGGACGGGACAGCCAATCCAAAAGGCTGGGTGTTAAGCGCTCAACAGGACATTTCGTAAATGCAGGCTCTATCCTAGTTCGCCAGAGAGGAACACCGTTCAAGCCCGGAATGAATGTGGGGCGCGGCAAGGACGACACTCTTTTTGCCTTGGTGACCGGAAAAGTCCTCTTCGAGACCAAGGGCAAAAACAGGAAGTTCGTCTCAGTCATTCCTTCCTAGGAGGTTTACACTCCTCTCAATATGTTTGTCGACCAAGTCAAAGTAACCCTCAGAGCAGGAAAGGGCGGTGACGGCTGTCTGAGTTTCCGGAGGGAACGGGGGGTTCCCAAGGGTGGCCCTGATGGAGGCCGTGGAGGCAATGGGGGAAGCATATTTTTAAAATCCAGTAACAGCATTAATTCTCTGGCGTATTTCCGTTATCACCCCATCAATAAGGCTCAGAAAGGGGCGCATGGTGAAGGAGGGAACCGTCAGGGAAAAAGCGGTACAGATCTGGACTTGAGAGTGCCGGTGGGCACTGTTGTCAGAGAATCCGGAAAAGAGGAGGTTCTCTTCGATTTTATTTCCCCCGACCAGAGGTTTCTTGCGGCCATGGGTGGAAAAGGGGGGCGAGGGAACGCATCTTTTGCGACATCAACTCACCAGTCCCCACGCTTTCGTCAACGGGGACAGCCTGGTGAAGAAAAGGAACTGTTGCTCGAACTCAAGTTGATCGCGGATGTGGGACTTGTCGGTTTTCCAAACGTGGGAAAATCCACCTTGATCTCGAGAATTTCAGCGGCAAAGCCTGTTGTTGCCGATTATCCATTCACGACGCTTATCCCCAATCTTGGCGTAGTGGATGTAGATGAGTTCAAAAGCTTTGTCGTTGCGGATATCCCCGGGCTGATCGAAGGCGCTCATTTGGGGCATGGCTTGGGCGTGAAGTTTCTCAAGCATATCGAAAGGACAAAAATACTGATTCACCTCATCGATATCTCTCCCTATTCGCAGAGAGATCCTGTCCAGGATTACTACATCGTGAAAGGAGAACTTAAAGCCTTTGAGTCTAGCCTGGTCAAGCGCAAACAGATTTTGGTGGCAAACAAAATAGACCTTCTTCCAGGATCAGAAGAAAGATTGGAAATGCTAAAAGAGGTGGCAAGGCGGGAAGGGCTGCCATTTTTCGCCATTTCTGCGCTCCAAAGGATCGGGCTCAGACAATTGGTTGATGCGATGTCAAAGACACTGAGGGAACTCGAAGATGAAACACATGCCTGACATAGGAAAAAAGAGAATAGGGCTTTTTGGAGGAACATTCAATCCCATCCATTGGGGCCATGTGAAGGCTGCGGAACACGTGCAGCAGATATTTTCCCTCGATAGGATCTTGTTCATTCCCTCGTACATTCCCCCGCACAAGGGCTCTGCAGATGTGGTTTCAGCCGAGCACCGGTTAAAGATGGTCGAGTTGGCCCTCGCCCCCTTAGACGATTTCTTGCCGTCGTCTCTCGAGATCGGTGAAAGAGGGACGTCCTACTCTATCGTAACCTTAAACAAAATAAAAAGGATGTTCCCTCAGACAGACGTCTTTTTTTTGCTGGGGATCGATGCGTTCTTGGAGATCGAAACCTGGAAGGATTACGAGGAAGTCCTGGAGCAGTGTTCCTTCATAGTCATGAGTCGTCCCGGATTTCGGATGGAGGAAGCCAAAGATATCCTGCCAGGAAAATATACACGAAGGATGGTCGAGGTTTCTGGATCCTTTGACTTGGACAGCGAAAAAAGTTCTGTCCACGAGATATATCTTCTTTCCATCAAGACTCCGGATGTCTCTTCCTCCGAAGTGAGAGAAAGAATAAAAACCGGTCAACCTGTGGAGGGGCTGCTGCCGGAAAGCGTTAAAAACTATATCAAGGAGAATCGTCTTTATTTACACAAAATAATGGATGCCAAAAACACAAAGAAAGCCAAAACGAAACACATCCCTGAGGGTGTGAAGATTTCTGTTAAAGCCAGCCGATCGAAAAAAGCAGAGGATATCGTTGTCCTGGACTTGACCGGCATATCTTCGTTCACTGATTTTTTTATCATCATGCACGGCAACTCATCCAGGCAGAATGTTGCCATTTATGAGAGCGTCGAAGAGCAGTTGAAGGATGTTGCAATCAGACCGTTGAGTATAGAAGGCAAGGAAAATGCGGAGTGGATCTTGATGGATTATGGAGAATTCATCGTGCACATATTTTCTTCAAGAGCACGGGAGTACTATGCCCTCGAGAAATTGTGGGGCGACGGCATCAAACTTTCTCTTTGATCGATTCTTATCTCATATCGTTTTATGTCACGGGAGTGGAAGTGGGCTATTTATTAAAAAAAATATTGACATTTGGGCCTGAAGTCATTATTTTTTATTGACTAATTTCTATTCGAAATAGGAGAACAGTTAGATATAAAAGAGAAAAAGCGAGCTTTCTTCATGAAATTAAAGGTGCTTTGGCCGGGGAAAACCCGCAATAAAGACATAAAAAACCTGCAGGACTATTACCTGCGGAGGATCAATCAGATCGAGAACTGCGAACTCATCGTAACTAAAGAAGCTAAAGGACTGGCGGAGAAACATGGAGAGCGAATAAAAGAAATCGAAGCCGAGGGGCTTGAAAAACATTTCAAAGATGACTATATCATCTGTCTTTTTCATAAAGGGAAAGAGATGAACTCAGAAGAATTCGCGCGTTTTTTAGGGAAGGTCACAACTCACTCGGCTAAGGCTGTTACTTTTGTTGTGGGTGGATTCTTGGGCTTGGCGGAAAGTGTCTTGGACCGTGCGGATGTGTGTCTTTCTTTTTCTAAAATGACATTTTCTCATGAGTTGAGTCGGCTTATGCTCTTGGAGCAAATCTATCGCTCCTTAACGATCGTTCGTGGTCAACAATACGCGAAGTGAGGGGGACAATTTGAAGAAACAAGAGAGAGAACGCTACAAGAAAAAACTTCTGGAGAGAAGGCAGGAGATCAACCACCAAATGAGCGAGTTTTACTCAGAAAGCAAAGAGGTCGAAACAGGGATTGCGCAGGACGTCGGTGATAAAGCAGAAAGCTCTTATACCAAGGAATTTCTCCTCAGCCTCTCCGACGCGGAACGAAAACAGCTTATTTTGATAGGTGAAGCGTTAAAAAGAGCAGAAACTGGAGATTTTGGCGTTTGCCAGACTTGTGGAGCGGATATTGGCAAAAAAAGGCTGGATGTCGTTCCGTGGGCACGTCTTTGTATTACGTGTCAGCACAAAGAGGAAGAAGGGGCTTCTTGAAGACCTCTTTTCTGAATGATGCAATCGAAAGGGTAAGGTCTTTTGAGCTTATTTTTTTCCCCTCCTTCTGCAGGCTGTGCTCGGTTCTGATAGAATCACCCGCTGAAAGAATAGTTTGCAAATCCTGTTGGGAGAGTCTCAAACCTGCTCGCACACCATTTTGTTTAAGCTGTGGGCGCTTTTTTGAGGGGGAGACCGAACCCCATTTCTGCGGGTCCTGCCTGCAAGAAAAACCACCCTTTTCCCGGCATCGTTCCTGCGGCCGTTACATGGGAAGACTGAAAGAGATTGTCCTTCTTTGTAAGTTTCACAATTTACCCATTCTTGCGGAAGGGCTTGCCAAATTTGCCCTCCATGCCCTCGCAGATGAGGATGCTTTATGGTGGGGATTGGATGCTGTTGTTCCTGTGCCCCTTCATCCTAAAAGAGAACGGGAACGGGGATACAACCACGCGCAGATTATTGCGAAAAAGCTGGCAGAACACGAGGGGATTCAGCTTCTTGATAAACAGCTCGTGAAAGTGAAAAACGTGCCGCCCCAGATGTCTCTGTCCATGAAAGACCGGTTGAGAAGCGTGAAGGGTGCCTTTGCAGTCCACAATCGAGAGGAGGTTAAAAATAAAACCGTCCTCCTGCTCGATGATGTGTACACAACTGGTGCCACCGTTCGTGAGTGTAGCAAGATTTTAGTCGAAGCCGAAGCGAAAGAGGTTCGCGCTCTCACCCTCGCCCAAGCATAGCGCATAAAAAAAGCGCCCAAACAAAATAGCCTGGGCGCTTTGATTGTTCTAATGAGTGGAGTTTATTTCTTAGCCTTCTTTTCGGGCGTGGCCTGTCCTTTGAGCTTAAGAACCTTGACTTGACGAGGTTTGGCCTCAAGCTTTTTGGGCATGGTGATCTTCAACACACCGTTCTCATGTTCTGCCTCGATCTTATTCTGGTCTATGTAAGCCGGAAGCGAGAATGATCTGTAAAAAGACCCATAGGCTCTTTCTACACGATGATAATTTTCTTCTTTTGTTTCCTTCTCGAACTTGCGCTCTCCCTTGAGAGTCAGAGTGTTGTCTTCGATCTTGATCTCGATGTCATCGTTTTTGATCCCAGGAACTTCTGCATTCAAAAAGAGCGCATTTTCGGTTTCGTAAATGTCGACAGAAGGTGTCCATGAGCTAGAAACAAGATCACGCTCCTCTCCGCGAGCAGAGTAGGCCTCTTCGAACAGACGATTCATTTTCTCTCTGAGAGTCACCAGATCCCTGAAAGGATCCCATCGAATAATTGCCATTTTAACCTCCTAATTATTTGAGTATGTATATAATATAATATCTGAGTGCCTATTTGTCAAGTATTTAAGAATTTTTTTATTTTTTTGTTTTTGGGCATATAAAAAGCCTTAAAAAAAATCGAAAGGAATGGGATTCCCCATAGAAGTTTGCGTTTTACCTTTGGTTCTTCCGCTTTTTTGGAGGACCGATGAGGATTGTGGCTTCTCCCTTATTAGATATTTCTTTCAGGGAAAGAGTGAGTTCTTTGGCTGTTCCGCGAATGAATTCCTCGTGTATCTTGGACATCTCTCTGGCAATGACGACCTGCCTTTCCCCCAAGATTTCGTGGATGACACTCAAAAAAGAAGAAAATTTTCTCGGGGGAAGATAAAAAATCAGAGTCGAAGCCTCTTCCTTGAGCGATCGTAGCAATTTTTTGGTCGCTTCTCGTTTCGGAGGTGGAAAGCCCAGAAAAAGGAATCGGTGTGTCGGCAGTCCCGCTGCAGACAGAGCCGCAGTCAGGGCCGACGGGCCAGGAATAGGGACGATTTTGATGCCCAGGTCGATTGCCTCCTTGATAAGGGGAAAACCAGGGTCCGAGAGGCCTGGTGTGCCCGCATCCGAAACAAGTGCCACATCCTCTCCTTTCAAGAGACGATCGATGATGAAAGGAATTTTTTGTTTCTCTCTGGGCTGGTAATAGCTGATAAGCTTCTTTTTGATGTTGTATGCGTTCAAAATTTTTTTTGTCTGACGGGTGTCTTCGCAGGCGATGATCTGTACGCACTCGAGAGTTTTAAGTGCTCGAAACGTCAGGTCATCCAGGTTGCCTATCGGAGTGGCGACCACATAAAGCGTGCCGGCACTTTTTTCCTGGTTGGTTTCGCCGTCCATAGTTTCCCTCGTATAACCCAGACTATTGTTCTCTGTCGTAAGGGAAAAGGAAATCATGCCCAACGGTGCGTTCCGAGAGTTTGGCGATAGGCGGGAGTTTTCTCTTGAATTCGGAGTTCTTTAAAAGAAGAACAACACGCTTGACCATCTCTTTTTTGAAGCCCATAGCGATCGCTTCATCGGCAGTTTTTCTTTTATCGACCATCTGATAGAGCAGCCTGTCGACCTCTTCGTATGTCAGGCCGAGTTCTTCTTCGTCGGTTTGTCCTTCCCAGAGCCCGGCTGTTGGCTCCTTTTTCCGGATTTTATCGGGGACGCCCAAATGTTGACCGAGCTCCCGGATCTGCGTCTTGTAGAGGTCTCCCAATGGGTTTATCGCACAGGCCATGTCTCCATGGATCGTTCCATACCCGAGAAGCAGCTCTGTCTTGTTGCTCGTTCCCAGGATGAGTGCCTTTTCCCTCGCAGAGAAGTCATACAGGATGGACATTCTTTCCCTGGCCATTTTGTTTCCGATCAGGATTTTATTATCTGTGGGGTGTTCGTTATAATAGGCGTCAACCATGGGAGCGATATTGATGATCTCTGATCGTATTCCAAGGGTGCGGACAACCTCCAGAGCGTCGATATCCCTGCCGAAAGTATCTCCATAGGGCAAAATAAAGCCTATCACGTTGCCTGGTCCGAGGGCTTTCGAAGCAAGAAACGCACAAACAGTCGAGTCCAGTCCTCCTGAAATCCCCACAATTCCTAGCTGGAAGTGGAACTTCGCCAGTTCCTCTTTGATAAACAGAGTTAGGATCTTTTCGACAAAGGATGTGTTAATCTTCATATTTTCTGACTATTCTTTTGAGGGCCTCGAGGATTATTTCTGGTTTCTCATCCCTTTTATAGGGCCATTTTTTTCGGAAAGTCCGGATTTCATCGAGGTTTATCTCCGCCACCAAAAACTCCTCTTCTCCGTACGGGGCCTTTGCCATAAGCTTGCCACCCGGGTTGTAGATGAACGATCCTCCGGCGAAGGATTTTCCGTCCTCAAAGCCCACTCGATTGGCGTAAATGACAAAGGAGGTGGAGAATCGCGACAAGGATTCTCCCATGAGTTCCCACATGTGGCTTGTTTCCCATCCCTCTTCCCCGGTGATCCCTCTTCCCGGAGCTGCGCTGAGGACGATGACGACCTCGGCGCCTCCGGCAAACAGAAGATAACCCGCTCCGTAATGAAGAAAATCGTAGCAGATCATCAGGCCAGTTTTTCCGAAAGGTGAGGGAAAGGTTTGAAAGTTTTTCCCCTGGCCGAAAAACTTCAATTCTTCGAACATACCGTAGGTGGGCAAGAAAACCTTGCGGTGGATGTGCTGTATTTTCCCATCCGTGAGGAACGCAGCCGAGTTGAAAAAAAGCCCTTTGTCTTTCTCTTCCACAAACCCCACGACCAGAGATATGTTTTCACTGAGTTGTTTCAATCGATCAAAGACAGAGGCTTGATCAGGCTTCAAGGCGACATCCGGCACGAAATCTTGGAGAGTGTATCCGGTGAGGCTCAATTCTGGAAACACGAGGAGATCTGCCTCATTTTTTTTAGCTTTTTCGACTAAATCCACGTGGAGTTTTAAATTTTTGTCCACATCTCCCAAATGTGGGGCGATCTGGGCAATGGCAACCTTCATGAATGAAAAATTAACACAATTTGCAGAGCTTTGCAATCTCGCATACGAGAGGGGTGGCATTTCCAAATCTGTGATCGAACGAACACAAATTTCATTATTGAATGTGCCAATTCATGCCTTCGCCGATTTGCAAATACTCTGCGGATGGATATATTGATTGAAAAATGAATTGCGTTTGTAATATATATATAGACAACGTCCATTAGTACGGAAAACAGGATGACCAAACCAAAAGGGCCAAGCAGGCAATAATATGGAGCATATAGGCCGCTATCTCCGAGATATCTATTTTCATAATAAGAAGGGACAGCTAACATTTCGATACCAGAGCATCCAAAAATATCTCTATTTCCAGGATGGGAATCTCGTTTTTACCAAAACAAACCAACAGCCGGAGCTTTTAGGTGAGGTTTTATACAGGTTAGGGAAGCTCTCGCAGGAGGCGTATCTAAACATCGAAGAGTACATCGAGCCCATGGAAATCATCGGTCAAGTCTTGGTCAAGCGCGGGCTCATCTCGCAACAAGATCTGTTGGATGGATTGACCTATCAGATGAGAGAAGTTACCCTGAACCTTTTCCCGATATTTAATGGTGCTTTCATGTTCCAGGAAAGAGAAGAATTGAGCCTGGAGGACCTGGACTCAAAGATCAGCATTCCCACCCTCATCACAGATGGGGTGCGACGCATGAAATATGATTCCAACCTGGAAAAATTTTTGAAAAAACAGACCATTTCTCCCAGGGACAGAGGTCTTATCCTTCATCTGACTGAGGAGGAAAAGGGAGTTCTAAAAAAGATCAATGCCGATTCTCCGCCCGCCGACATCTTGAAGTACTCGGGATTAAATCCTGATTTCTTCTGGAAAAGCTTGTATCTCTTTTATTGCTTGAATTTGATCGAGGTGAGCCAGGAGGAATATGTCGTCGACGCCGAGGAAAAGCCTGCAGCAAAACCGATGAGAAAGGATCAGGCTGAAAAGCTTCAGAACGCGGAAGACTTCCTCGGCAGAATTACTACGATGAGTTTCTACCAAATTCTTGATGTCTCCAAATCGGCATCTGTGACAGACATCAAGAAGGCCTATTTTGGATTGGCTAGAAAATACCATCCAGACTTGTTTTCACGGGGATTAGCCGCAGAAAAAAAAGAAATGATCGATGAAGTATTTGATCAGATCACCAAGGCCTATCATATATTGAGCGATGATGATAAAAGAGAAGAATATGACAAGGAACTTGCAGAGGAAGGGGCGGGTGACCGAGGAAACGTTAGGAAGAAAGCAGATGTGAAATTCCGACAGGCCAAGACACTCTATAACCAGGCGAGGTATGAAGAGGCTATGGCCTACTTGGATGAAGCCATCAGACTCGACCCTCACAAATCCAAGTTTTTTTTATTGCTTGCCATGGTTGAGACGAAGATCCCCTTCTACCTGAGAAAGGCAGAAGAGCATTTCAGGACGGTGATAAAAATGGAACCATGGAGTCCGGATGGTTATCTGGGTCTGGGAGTCATGTATAAGAATGCAGATTTGAAAATAAAAGCAAAAAACCAGTTCGGCAAAGCCCTTAAAGTCGACCCGGGGAATCCTCAAGCTTTAAAAGAATTGAAGGAGCTTCATAGATCGGAGTCAAAAGGTGGAATTAGAGACATCAAAGACCTTAAGGACCTTCTGTCTTTTGATGTGAAAGGGCTCAAAGATAAGTTTGCGAAGGCCATTTTTGGGAAGAAAAAGAAGAAATAGTTTTGCGATTCAGCGAGAGATCATTTTGAGGAAATCCTTTTCATCGAGGACTGGCACACCCAATGCTTGAGCTTTTTCGAGCTTAGATCCCGGATCCTCCCCTGCAATGATATAAGTTGTTTTTCGGCTCACCGACGAGGTGACGGTTCCCCCGAGCTGCTCGATACGTTTTTTCGCTTCTTCGCGGCTGAATCGTGTCAGCTTTCCAGTCAACACGAATGTCTTTCCGGATAGAGCCCCTCCTTCATGAGATGCCACAGTTTGAGAGAAGAAGCGGACACCCGCCGCTCGCAATTTGTCTAAAAGCTCCAAATTTTCGCGTTGCTGGAAGAAGAAGGCGATGCTTTCAGCGACCTTGGGTCCCACATCTTCGACCTGGATCAGCTCTTCCAAGGAAGCCTTGGCTAGAGAGTCTAATCGTCGAAAGTGAGAGGCGAGTGCTTGGGCCGTGCGCTCACCAACGAACCTGATGCCCAACGCATAGATCAGACGGTTGAGGTCGCGCTGTTTCGATTTTTCGATCTCATCCAGCAGGTTTTGTGAGCTTTTGGGTCCCATCCTTTCGAGGTCCACCAAGTCTTCATATTTGAGGACATAGAGGTCGGGAATCGTTTGAACGAGTTTTTTTGCCATAAGCTGGTGCACAAGTGCCACCCCGAGTGTCTCGATATTCATAGCCCGTCGCGAAGCATAATGGAGAAACGATTCTTGTAGTTTTGCAGGACAGGAAGGGTTGATGCACCGGGAGACGACTTCATCTTCGGGTCGGAATGTTGAGGTGTGACACACGGGGCACTTCTTCGGAAAATCGAAGGGAATCTCTTTCCCCGTCCTTCTCTCCTTCATCACCGAGACGACCTTTGGAATGACATCTCCACTCCGTTCGATCAGCACAAAGTCTCCGATACGGATATCTTTCCGCCGGATCTCATCCTCATTGTGCAAAGTCGACCGGCTTATCGTTGTTCCCGAGAGCTTGACCGGTTCAAGAACAGCCACAGGTGTGAGGGCTCCTGTCCTTCCCACCTGAACAATGATGTTTTTGATCCGAGTTGTTGCCTGCCTTGCAGGGAATTTGAATGAAATGGCCCATCTCGGGAATTTGGCCGTGCTACCGAGGAGTTTCTGTTGTGCTGTGGAATCTACCTTGACAACGATGCCATCGACGTCGTAATCGAGCGTATCCCTGCGTCCCTGCCACTCTTCATAATATGAGATGACCTCTTTAAGTGATGAACAGCGGCGTGAATGGGGATTGATCTTGAATCCAAGATTTTTCATTGTTATGAGGTTTTGCCATTGGCTCTCCTTCTCCTCTCCTCCAATGAACAGAGAATAGAGAAAGGCATCCAGCATTCGTGTGGCGACCTCCTTCGGGTCGAGAAGCCGGATGGATCCGGCAGCGGCATTCCTTGGATTAGCGAAAAGAGGAAGATCTTCGCTCTCTCGCATTCGGTTTATTCTTTTGAACGAACGATAGGGCAGATAGATCTCACCCCGGACCTCGAGCTCATCCGATTGCCGTATGGAGAGTGGAATACTCCTTATCGTTCTGACATTTGCGGTAACGTCATCTCCTCTTAGACCGTCACCTCTGGTAACGGACTGCGCAAATTTTCCGTTGCGGTACATCACAGAAATTCCCAATCCATCGATCTTCAATTCTGCAACATAAGCGATTTTTTCTTTGGGTATGATTTTTCGTATCCGGTCCTCGAATTCTTTCAGCTCTTCCAGCGTGTAAGAGTTGTCGAGACTGAGCATGGGAGTGCTGTGTTCCACCGGGAAAAAACCCTCAAGGGGTTGTTCTCCCACTCTTTGAGTGGGCGATTCGGGCGTTACCAGTTCTGGAAACTCTCTTTCCAAATTTGTGAGTTCCTTGACGAGCACATCGAACTCGTAATCGGAAATCTGCGGGTCGTTATCGACATAGTATTTCTTTTCGTGGGCGACAACATCTTCTCTGAGCTTGTGAATTTTTTTTTGGGCCTCTTTGAGCGTGAGGGTCATTGGATGTCACTCTTTCATTTTGAAGAGGGGCCGGATTTTCCGGCCGCTGTTCCGGATTGTATTGATATTATTACAGAAAGAACAAAAGTTCAATTGGGACATCTCCTTTTGCTTGTGTGCTTACGATCACGGATTTAAAAGTGCTCCTCTCCTCATCCAACTTTTTATAATCGAGGAACGGCTGTTTTTTTGAGTAAAAGCACACCAATAGGCTTAAGAATTCGGAGAGAAGATTGTTATCGGAGTCTGCTGCAGGCTGTTATTATATGCCTAAACGTATTTTGGTCTGATCGACGAGAGCGTTGAATTTCTCCAATGCCTGCTGCTGTTCTGCTTGGAGCTTTTCGACGGCGTTCTGCTCTGCTTCAAGGAGTTTCAACATTTTTTCCATTTCTGTTTTTTCAGTGTCGGAGAGGTCCTCTTCGGCTTTTTCACCGAATTTATCGTTGAAGCTCTTTGTTAGAGCCTCGAGGTTTTTGCTTATATCGCCGAGTTCCTTGATCTTTTCGTTGTATCCCGGGACTTCTCGATTGAAGAAAAGCCGTTGGGCAAGATCCATAGCTTTTTGAGAATTGGCTTCTGAGAGAAAGCTTGCATCGAGCAGATACTTGATTGCCTCTGCTGAACCGTTGTTGTGTGAGTTGCTTTTTGAAGCTAGGATGACTCCCATGTTGTATGCCACATCGCCCTTTTTCTCTTTTGCGTAGGCCTGTTTGTAATATGTCAGAGCTTCGTCCTTTTGTCCGGACCTATTCAGAGAGTTTGCCAGATAGACAATGCAGGGATAGTCATTCGCTACGCTGACGCAAACTTTCCAGGCTTTTGCAGCATCGCTGTATTCCTTGGCATCGTAAAGAGCTTTTGCCACTTTTTTTAGGTCAGTGGTGATCTGCTTATTTTTCAGGATGTTGTAAGCACTGATATAAGAATTCGATGCGCCCTTAAAATCCTTGGATTTTTCTTGCACCTGACCTTGAACATAAGTGCCTGCACCCACAAGCTGGTTGTTGTTCTGGTCTTTTCCGATCTGTATGGCCTGCTGGGCATAGGTTTTTGCTTTTACCAAGTTCTGTCCTTGTTGTCCGTAAATGGCAGCCACTGTCACGAGAACCTGGTATTTCATGAGATCATCCAGGCCGCCCAACGCTATAGCCTTCTCACCATATTCAATGGTCTCAGCGGCTGTTTTGCCGCTGTATGGCGTTGTGCACAGGTTTGCATATGCAAAATTTTCGTATTGGGATCCTTTTCCGCCACATTGCCCCAGGTAGTCTTTGAGGAGCTTTACCCTCTGGCTGGCATCTGGGGTTGTCATAGCTTTGATGTATGCCTGATCACAGGGATTTTCTTGCGCGACCACAGGGATGGCGATGAGCAGCGTCAATGTTAATGCTGTGAGTACTCTTCTTTTCATGTTCAACCTCTCCTAATGGTTTACTATCTATCCACTTCGGGAAAGCGAAATATTAGCATATATTCAAGTAAAAAAGCAATTTCTTTTCACCTAATCTCGATACTAGCAAAAACTGTGCCAATATTAAAGTGTTTGGATCTATAATGTTTTATTTGTTAAAAATGCGGGGTCTTTATGGAATGTTAAAGCCGGTCATATCATAGGCTGATTTCCAGCCCTTCATCTGGAAAAAAACACTGAAGATCATGTGGGGGCGCGCATAAATCACGTTTTCTGATAAATATAATGATAGGCAGATGATGTTTCATTTTTTGGTGATTCGGAGGTGATTTTGTGCCTTTTGGGGCATTTTCGTAAAGTTTTTTACGGGATTGTGTATAAAATCCAAATTATTGGATTTCCCTCGCCGAGTTCTCTTTTTGTCGAAATCTTCTGGGGCTGGTCAAACTTAGACTTTTGCGGCGATATAGGATAGAATGGCCCTATGGACAACAGGAGGAGAGACTTCCCGAAAATTTTTCAGGAAACTCTGGAAAAGCCTCTGAATTTTTCCGTACGGCTTTCCGAATGTTCCCATTTTCGTATAGGCGGCAATGCGGATTATTTTTTCTGTGCCCGCTCGAGCACTGAATTGGTGAAAGCCGTTGCTTTGGCGCGCCAGTGCTCTCTGTATCATTATGTGATAGGCGGTGGTACCAACCTGTTGTTCGAAGATGAAGGATTCCGTGGACTTATCATCAAGAACAAAGCTAAAGGGATCGACCGACAGAACAGAAGACTCATCCGCTGCGACTCAGGGAGCTCGTTGAAAGACATCCTCGAGTACTGTACTGAGAACGAGTTGGGAGGTTTAGAGTTCTTAGCAGGAATCCCCGGCACTGTCGGCGGGGCTGTTTGTGGGAATGCCGGAGCCTTTGATGAGGAAATCGGCGATCGTGTGGTGGAAGCTATGCTTTTTGATGAAACGGATAAGGAAGTCAGGAGAGACAACGAGTATTTTTCCTTTGATTATCGTTACAGCGCCCTTAAAGAGAGCCATGAAGTGGTTTTGGGGGTGGTTCTTCAGCTCGAACAGCGGACGAAGTCGTTGATTGAGACCAAAATGGAAGATATCCTGGAGCGCAGAAAGAAAAGACATCCTCCATGGGACATCGCCTGTGCGGGCAGTTTTTTTCAGAATCCCGTCTCTCCGGAGGGGAAAAAAGTGCCCGCTGCTCAACTCCTGGAGCGCATCGGCGCCAAAGGTTTCAGCAAAGGAGATGCAGCTGTTTACGAAGGGCATGCCAATTTCATCATCAACCGGGGTCATGCCTCTGCCAGAGAAGTTATCGACCTCGCTTCTGAGCTCAAAAAAAGGGTCAAGGAGGAGTTTGGCGTCGAGCTCAAGGAAGAGGTTATTCGTGTCCCAGCAATGCCTCCATCGCACTGATCTTTTCTCTTGAAACTTTTTTGCCGCGCTTTGCCATTTCCAAGGCTTGGCGTGCCAGGTCGATGTATATTCCGTGTAAAGAGGGAAATTTTTTAAGTTCTGCCAAGTGCTTTTTTATCGTGTTCAGATCACCTCTGGGAACAGGGCCTGTCAATGCGCTAAAAATGTCAATTTTGTTTACATTATGTAAAGTTCCTTCGACGAGCGGCCAGAGGATTTTTTTCGCCTGTTTTTCCCCGATTCCGCACTCGCTGAGGAGTGATATGGCCGAATACAGGAGCACAACACACATGTTGGATGCCAGACTACATGCGGTGTGATAGGAGGCTTTGTCTTTGGTGCGGATCGTGAAGTGTCGGGCTCCCAATATTTTGACGATATCTTTAGCTACGGACAGGGCCTGTGCGTCTCCTTCGAGAGCGAAAAAAACACCTTGAAAGATGTCAATCGGGCATTCTTTATTAGGGAAAGATTGGCCGGGGTGGACCGATGCTGTGTGTGCGCCTTTCTTTTTGAGGGGCGCAAGGGTTTTAGACGTCAACAGGCCGCTGCAGTGGAAAACGAACTTCCCTTTCCACTCCAAGGCTGCGGACGCAAGGTCTTTAGCCGCCCGTCCGAGTTCGTCATCCGGAACAGTGAGGAAAAGGATCTCTCCCTGGCTGGCAGTTCGGACATTGTCTGTGGATGGGCTGCCCTGCCCGATGATGTGACGGCTTTCTTCAGCAGAGCACAATGACCGGCAGGAAAGCGCCTTGATCGAATAGCCCTTTTGGGACAGAGCATGTGCTAAAGAGGTTCCCAGGCGTCCAGCCCCGATAATGGCGATATTTTTCATCTCTTCTTCTCAAAAATGTCGGTCCAATGGCTGATTTCGAGTGGGGATGGGACGATCTCATTTTTGTCCATTTCCGAGAGATCTTTGTTTTCTTTAAGGGCGGTTTTAAGCTCTTTATTGAACGCCTCGCACGATAGCGGTTTGACCCCGTGCTTTCTAGCGAAATCTTTGATCTCCCTGTCGGAACTCACAACAAAGAATCGACGCTTCCTGGCATGTTTGGATATGATGTTTTTTATGATCCTGTCTGCATTCTGTCCTCTGTCCGCGTAGAATACAGTCAAGGACCTGTCCGGGAAAATTTGATCGTTTATTGAGGGATCCGGTGGTCCATCGAAAACGACGAATATCTTTGTTCTTTTTATTTTATGGAAGATCAACAATTTAGAAATCAGACTGCATTTACTCCGATAGTCTCTCAACTCATTGGGTGAAGTGTGCCCTATGAAATTGTTCCCGTCAATCAAGTATGCCATTTCGCTTGTCCGTCAAAATGTTATTCGAATGTGGGATGAGAAATTTCGGATGTTGGATCAGGACTCCGTGTTATCAGAGGGTGTAACTCTCTCCGGGTTTGAGGATAATGACTTCGGCAGTCTCACCCACTCTCCTTTTGAATTCCTCAGGATCAGCAGTTACGATCGGAAAAGTTCCGTAATGGATGGGGATGACCCTTTTTGTTTGGACAAACTCCACGGCTTTTGTGGCAGACCCGATGCCCATGGTGTACCTGTCCCCGATGGGGATAAAGCTCAAATCCGGATGGAAAAATTCTCCGATGAGTTTCATGTCGTAGGTCAAACCCGTGTCACCAGCATGGTAGAGCTTCTGTCCGTCGAGCTCCACGACTACCCCTGTCGGGTCTCCGGATTCCGCTGAGTGAAGTGCCTGGACCATGTGGACGATGACTCCTTTTGTTTCGATCGTTCCCCCTATGTTCATCCCTTCAGCCGGGATGCCTTGCTCTTCCGCCTGCACGGCCACTTCATGAACGGAGACCAGAGTGGCACCTGTTTTTTTACAGATTTCAAAGGAATCTCCTTTGTGATCGCTGTGGTCGTGGGTGACGATTACCACATCCGCTTCTGTGATTTCATTGGGAGTTGTGGATGCCACGGGGTTGCCTGTTAGGAAGGGATCGATGTACACAGTTTTTGATCCTTTTATTTTGATCGCAGAATGCCCTAACCATGTGATTTCCATGATGCGTCCTCCTTTTTTTTCTGTTTTTTACCAGGACCTCTTCTATATTGTGCGCGCAATTCCTTGAATAAGCTTCAAGGAGTTTTTTGTTCCAATATGGCTCTGATCATCTTTGAGCGCTATTCTCCACGCACGAGAGTCTCTGTTCTCACACATATATTGGAAGAGAGCCTATTATAAAAATTCACCCTTGAAATGCCAAACGGTCGATCATCCGGGTGGCCACTTCATGCGCCTTCCCCCGAGAACATGAAGGTGGATGTGAAAGACATCCTGTCCCGAGTCTCCGGCCGTGTTGAGCACAATCCGGTATCCGCTTTCCTTGATCCCCTTGTCCCTTGCCGTTTGCCGGGCTTTGAGCATAAGGTGTCCGAGGAGGTCGATCTTCTCCTCGGGGATCTCATTAAGGGAGGCGTAGTGTTTTTTTGGGATGAGAAGGACGTGAACGGGTGCTTGAGGGTTGATGTCGTCGAAAGCGAGGATCTTCTCATCTTCATAAACGATTTTTGCTGGAATTTCCTTTTTCGCGATTTTACAAAAAATGCATTCATCCATGTACGGTTCCTATAAAAATGACGTTACTTCCTCTCATCACGAATGTGATGATCCTCAACAAAAAGCCTCACTCCTCATAACGTTGGATATTTGCGCCCAACGACCGGAGTTTATCCTCGATTCTTTCGTAGCCTCTGTCAAGGTGTTCGGCCTCGTTGATGATCGTTTCCCCTTTGGCGATCAAACCCGCCAGAACGAGTGAAGCTGCAGCTCTCAAGTCTGTGGCGATTGTTTCAGCACCCGAGAGAAGAGTCTGACCCTTGACAATAGCTTTATCCCCCGTAACTTCTATGTTCGCGCCTAAACGTAAAAGCTCATTCACGTGAGAAAATCTTCTGTCGAATATGGTCTCTGTTATGATGGATGTTCCATTTGCCTGGGTCATCAGCACTGTAAATGGAGCTTGCATGTCCGTCGGGAACCCGGGATATGAGGAGGTCGTTATGTCTTGGGATCTGATTTCATGACTGCCTATCACGCGGAGTGAATGGTTGCTTAATTTGTCGATTTTGGCACCGGAAAATCGCAGCCTTTGGATGATTGTAGACAAGTGGTCAGGTTGGATGTGCGTAAGGATCACATCTCCCTTTGTCAAGGCCCCTGCGACAAGGAACGTCCCAGCTTCAATCCTGTCCGGAATGATGGAATGCGTTGCACCACCCAATTCTTTCACGCCCTTGATGCGGATCGTTTCCTGGCCTATCCCGTCGATTTTTGCTCCCATCTTGACCAGGAGTTTACAAAGGCATGAAACCTCGGGCTCAAGTGAGCAATTTTTCAAGACAGTTTCACCCTGTGAAAGCGCCGAGGCCATGAGGAGGTTTTCTGTCGCTCCCACGCTCTTTTTTTCGAATTCTATCTCTGCTCCCTGAAGACGCTTTGCTTCGGCCTGGATGTAGCCATGCTCTAGATTGATAGATGCCCCCAGTTTCTCGAGACCGTGGATGTGGAGGTCTATGGGACGGGACCCGATAGCGCAACCCCCTGGCAGAGCAACCACCGCTTTGCCTTGCCGAGCGAGAAGGGGCCCCAACACAAGGATCGATGCTCTCATGGCTCTGACGAGTTCATAGGAGGCTTCATCAGAGCGTATGTCCTTGACTTGGATCGTCAAAGAATTCTTTTTGAGATTGTATTCGGCACCGAGCTCTTGGGTGAGAGTCAGGATTGTGAAGACATCTGTAACGAGAGGAACATTCCTCAGCCGGACTTTTTCTTTTGTGAGGAGAGAGGCAGCAATGGCTGGCAGGACAGCGTTCTTTGCCCCGCCGATCCTAATTTTTCCTCTAAGCTGAAGCTTATGATCTCCTTGGATTTTAATTTTTCTCATCTTATCAAATTCTAAAGTATAACCCATGAAAATTCAATACATTGTGAGGCGTCATTGAAAAGACTCTTTTCACATCATCATAGAGGCGACCCTTTTTCTGTGATGGCATGAAGGCATATTGTGTTTGAAGGTCGTCAGATTGTGAAGAAGTTCACGTTTTGAGCTTATGGGGTTTGTATTTTTGAATGACAGCCTTCAGTCTCTTAATCCCTTCGAGGATCTGCTCTTTTGTGGGGTAGGAGAAGTTGATCCTCATGGTGTTGTATCGCCTAAGTCCCTCAGGGTAGAAGACTTCTCCGGGAACAAAGGCCACTTTTTCCTCTATGGCCATGTAAAAGAGGTCGAGCGTGTTAATCTCCTCGGGAGTGGTGATCCAGAGGAAGAGACCTCCTTCAGGTTTTGTCCACTTGACTCCCATATCAGGAGGAAAATGCTCTTCCATGGCATCCAGGAAGAAATTCAGTTTTATATTGTAATAGGCGATGGCTCTCTGGAAGTGGGCCCTCAGGTCGTGTTCGGTCAAAAAAGCCGTGCAGATATCTTGGTTGAGCTTGGGTGTGTTGAGGATGTTGGCCCCTTTGATGAAGGCAAATTTATTGATCACGTCAGGAGGCCCGATGTTGAAACCAACGCGGATTCCTGGACAGAGGATCTTGGAGAAGGTATAAAGCCCGATGACATTGCCGTTGTTGTTGTCCAGGGAGAAAACCGATGGAATTTGTTCGCCCCTGTACCTGAGCTCTCTGTAAGGGCTGTCTTCCACGATAGGGACCTCATATTTTTTGGCCATCTCCAGGAGCGCATATCTTTTTTCGAGGCCCATCGTTATTCCTGATGGATTTTGGAAGTCCGGGACCACGTAAATGAATTTAGGTTTTTGCCCTCTGTCGATGTGCACTTTGATCGCTTTGTCCAAACCTGCAACATCAGAACCATCGTCCTCAATGTTCTTGGCGATGTATTGAGCATCCTCAAGCTCAAAGGCCGCCAAGGCTCCCCCAAAGGTAGGCAGGTCGATAACGATCAGATCTTGAGGATTAAGAAATGCGCGCCCGACAAGGTCCAGTCCGTGTTGTCCGGAGGTGGTGATGACGATGTTTTCCGGTTCGATAAAGATGTTGTCGGTCTTGAGATATGCAATGATGGCTTCGATCAGATCGTTCTCTCCGGGGATAGGGGAATACTGGAGGACTCGGGCCGGATTCTCCAGGATCGATCTTTCGGCGGATTTCTGGATCAAGTTTACCGGAAAAAGTTCGTCGCTGGGCAATCCCCCTGCAAAGGAGATGATATCTGGATCGCCCAAATACGAAAGCATCTTACCGATGGCGTATCCCTCAAAATCTTTCATCAAGCTGGCGAACTCATATTTCATTATTAACCTCTATAGAATGGGATTCAAAACACAGAATGAAGATCGCAGGATTAAACGTCTTGATGATTCGGCCCCTTCTTTGTTTTCAGGCATTCTGTATATGTGATACTTATTTGGCACTGTATCGTGCCGGATCGTCAAAAACGTCGATCACATGGACTCTGGAGAGGAAAGTGGCAGAATGCACAATCCCTTCGGGGATGTAATACCAATCTCCATCTTTGTAGATCTTGGTATCGCCGCCGATTGTCAACTTCATTTTGCCCGAGATAACCATACCCCATTGGCCACAGTGGGAATGGGGCGGGACTTCACCGACGGGCTCAATATCAAAAAATACGACCTGGGTTGTGTCACCCTGAATGAGCCAACCCCGAACACCTTTGAAGGGAATATCCACCTCTGGCAGATTCCGGAGAAACTCTGGATAGGGAGTGCCCTTCCATTTTTCCATCAGGTCTTTCATGCGTACCTTCCTTTCCCTGAGCGGTTTTTAAAAATATCGTTACGGATAATAACAAACACAATATCAACAATTTTAGCCCTTTGGCACCGAACCCATCTTTCACTGCAGCGGCTCCAGCTCTAAAATAACTCAGGGCCGCAATCTATGGGTAAACAGTTAATATAAACTCTTGATGTAACCGCCGTCGATCTGGAGAGCAACGCCAGTAATGTAGCCCGCACGTTCTGAGGCCAGAAAGGCCACTGTGTGCGCAAATTCTCCGGGCGTTCCAAGTCTTTGCATGGGAATGCTCGCTTCGATCGTTCTGTAGAAATCACCCTGCGTTCCCTTCCCCGAGTTGACAAAGGATTCGGCGAGATCTTCAACTCTTTCGGTCTTTGTGTATCCAGGGCAGACAGAATTGACAGTGATGCCAAAACGGGCCATTTGTTCGGACAATGACTTTGCGAATCCGAGGACTCCAGCCCTCGATGTGTTCGAGAGGATCAAGTTTGAGATGGGCTGTTTTGCGGAAACAGAGGTGATACAGATGATCCTTCCCCAGCGATTTCTTTTCATGTGCGGAACAACTTCGTAGCATAGATTGATCGTGCTCATGAGGTTGAGTTCGACGGCTCTGCGGAAGTCGTCCGGTGAGAAATCATCTACAAAACCAGCAGGAGGGCCTCCGGCGTTTGAGACCAATATGTCTATTGTCCCGAGCGTAGAGACAATATCGGCCACCATCTGATGGACCTGATCCCCCTGTGTCACATCCGTTGTGTATGCCTGGACGATGCCGCCAGTTTCGGCGGTGATATTTTCTTGGGTTTTAGAGAGATTTTCCTCGGTTCGTGCGCAGATGGCGAGCTTGGCGCCTTCTCTTGAGAGCTGGAAAGCGACAGCCTTCCCCAGGCCGCTGCTGGATGCAGCCACTAGCGCGACTTTGTTCTGAATTCCTAAGTCCATAATGTCTCCGTTTTTGTGGGATTCGACGGCTATCTGTAGGAAATCTTGGCGAATAATGCTTTGTGCCCTCGTCTCATAATTTCCTTGGCGTCCTGATCACACCGGACACACTTATGATAGATGACATCCCCGATAAGCTCTGCCTTTTCGTTTCTTTCTTCGTCAGAGAAAAAATAGGCCTCCATTGTATCGTAGGGGCGGGATGTCCCGTCACTCTCGTATTTGATGGTCACATTCCTGCCAGCATCGAGAACCCGGAAAGCGTTCTCTGTCCAGTTAAAGTCTGCCATTCCGAGGTCTGGGTTTATCCTGAGATGGGCGGCAAGATAGATGTTTGGGAGACCGGAAGCTTCTACCTCTTCACTGCACTGGATAAAGGTTTCTGTTGTAGCGGCATTGCCGATGTTGATCTCGTAGATGGGCGTGGTCCCATCATTTCGGAGATATTCTTTGATGATGTTCAGCAGCATTCTGAGCTGGATGGCGTTTTGTATGGAGAGAAGCATGGAGATCTTAAAAGAGAAGTTCGGGATTTCTCTGGCATAATAGCAGGCGGCGACAATCGTGGACCAGCTCGGGTTGAGATAGAAATTTCCTCCTGTTTCAAGAGCTGCCCTTGTCACTCCGTCGAGGTAGACGAGGTGGTTGTTGTTTCCGACCTCTACGCCACCCAGATTGCCGTATGGTGTCCCCATGTTTTTCATAATGAGCTGGCTCATCCCGTTACCCAGATCTCTCCGTTCGAATTTTTCACCGGTCACTTTTTCGATGCGTTCGAACCGTTCCTCGGGGAGTGGGGTTCCTATGAGGTTTGTGGAGCAGAATTTGCTCGTTCCGAGGATGTTTTCTGCCATGGCCAGAGTGCTGATGAGGTCTCCGCTGTAGACATAGTGTTCTGTCATGGGCACAACAGAGATCATTTCAGTGGGGAAGAGCACCTCCCTGCTTTCTGCGATTCTCCTCATGCAGTCTAGAGTAACGGGGGCTGCTTGGAAACCGGAGACTTGTGTCGTACAGACGCCTTTCTTGGTGAACTGGATCTTGTTCTCTTCGATAAAGGCGTCCACTTTGGCAAAGCTCTTCGCATATTCTTCGGCTTTCTCGAGAATCTCTCCGAATCCCTTATCTCCTGCGATTTTCTTTCGGGCTCCATAATCTCTTTTTTCATCGATCGTCCGCGATATCGCCTTGGCACCTCCATAGGAATCTATCAAATCATCTATGGCTTTGATGTCTTTTCCGCTGAGCAAATCAAAATGCATGCCACTCCTCCTTATACCTGAAATATTTAAACAAAGTCAGAAATATCAATCTTTCCGTATGGAGAATGAATCGGTTTTAAAACATATCCGGTATTTCGTCCTGAATGGATAATCAAGGTTTTTCATCCTGACAGATAACCTGAGCGGATCACTTCCCTCTCCTTCGTGAGGGTATAAATTGTATTGAAAAATATGGGGATATGCAAGCCTTCGTTCATACCTGGGCGTATTTCCAATTCGGTGATGAATAACTTATCCCCATCACACGAATGGTCACTCAATAACGCTGCAGAGTAACCACGGCATCAAGGATTCGGAAAAAATTCTTATTAAAAAGCTGGATAAATTTAAGGGTCCTAACCGGAAGCATCCGTGTTTCCGTAATGCTCTCAAGTCAAATGATAATAGCAGGGATTCGTCACAGTCCATATTCGTCGAAGACCCCCCACCCAGCACCATCCGACTCATTAAGGACAGTGACTCGCTCTTTTTTGTGTCTAATGCCCTTATCACGGAAATAAGGATGCTTACGGCGTAACCAAGGCGTTAGACAGAACGTAAAAAAATAAATATAATTCCTTCTAAAAGAAAAACTACGATTCATGCATTAGAAAAAAATTGGATGAAAGCAGACAAATAAGATTTACAAGGAGGAAAATATGCGTCTAATCTTCGTTGGCTTTGGCACTGTGGGCCAGGGATTGGCTGAACTTTTGATAGAAAAAAAAGATCTGTTGTCCTCAATGTATGGCCTGGAGCCGGTTGTGGTTGGCATTTCGGATGAGATGAAGGGGAGTGTGTTGGATCCTGAAGGGATAGACCTGTTGAAGGCTCTGGACCTGGTGAAGGCTGAGAAGTTGTTGTGTGATATGGACGTCGGGAAATATGACGGAAGTGCGCTGGATATGATCCGGGATGCCGATGCGGATGTGATGCTCGAGGCCACTTACACCAACATCAAAACAGGAGAACCCGCAACCTCTCATATCAAGGCGGCTTTGGAAAAAAAGGTGCATGTGGTCACAACAAACAAGGGGCCTTTAGCTCTTCATTATCATGAACTCGCACAGAAAGCCGAGGCAAAGGGTGTTCAATTCCTGTTCGAGGGAACAGTGATGAGCGGAACGCCGCTGATCAACCTTCTCAGGGAAACACTGGCTGGAAGCACTATCAAGGAGATAAAGGGAATTCTGAATGGGACAACGAATTATATTCTAACTCGAATGGAAGAGGGGCTTTCCTATGGAGATGCTTTAAAGAAAGCACAGGAGCTGGGTTATGCAGAGGCAGTTCCGGATGCGGATGTTCTGGGCTGGGATGCGCTGGCGAAAGTGACGATACTGGCAAAAGTGGTGTACGGGGCGAAAGTCAATCCCTTTGATTATCCATGCCAGGGGATCACAAAGATCACCGCAACTGCGATCGAGGAAGCGAAAGGCCGGGGAAAGCGATTCAAACTTATCGGTAAGGTTTGGAGTGAAAAGGGTATCGCCAAAGCGGCTGTGGCACCTGAAGAAGTGGATATCAGCCATCCCCTGGCGAGCGTCATGGGGGCGACCAATGCCGTGACGATCACAACCGATACGCTGGGGAATGTCACCATCGTCGGGCCGGGAGCGGGGAGGAAAGAGACCGGCTACAGCATGCTCATTGATTTGATAAAGATAGCCTCAGCGAAACAGATTTAGGATCTGTTCCCTGAACGGACCAAGGCAGTGTAGGGTCAGCTCCCCGAGCTGACCGATGAAATGCAGATCTTGTCCTCTGAACAGACCAGCAGCTGTGGCCTATCTTACAATGACATATATGAAAATATATTAAGGAGGGTCTAATGAAAAAGCGACTTTGTGTTCTGTTTGCCCTAATCTTAGCATTCACGGTGTCAGGTCACACACAACAAGGTTTAAAGGTGTTCATCTCGGTAGATATGGAAGGGATTTCAGGTGTCATTAACTGGGAAGATGTAAGTCGTGACGGAAAAGATTACGATCTCTTTCGCCGATTCATGACAGAAGAAACCAATGCTGCCATAGAGGGCGCGATCGAAGCGGGCGCCACGGAGATTCTTGTGAGAGACTCACATGGCAGTGCCCGCAACATCCTGCCTGACTTGCTCAATCCCAAAGCCGAATTGATGCGCGACTGGGCTTACAGTCCTCTGAGCATGATGGAAGGGATAGACGAGAGTTACGATGCTGTGATTTTTATCGGTTACCATGCCAGAGCGAACACTCCGAATGCCACCCTCGACCACACCATGTCGACGACTCTCTATGATGTGGTCCTCAACGGCAAAAAAATGCCGGAAGCGGGAATCAACGCATTTATCGCTGGTCATTTTGGCGTTCCTGTTGTCCTGGTGGCGGGCGATAAAGCGATTTGTGAGCAAGCCAAAGAACTTTTTGGCGATGTGGAGACCGTCGCCGTGAAAGAGGGGATTGGGAATGCGGCACGGATGCTTCCTCCAAAAAAAGCACAGGAGCTCATCAAAAAAAAGACCACAGAGGCTCTGCAACGAGTGAATGAATTCAAACCGTTCTCCTTGACTCCTCCCTATACCATGGATGTCACGTTTAAAGACGAGTGGCGGGCGGAGAACGCCTCCTGGATCCCCGGCGCCAAAAAAAAAGACAGCACGACCGTTACTTTCACGAGCAACGATTGGATGGAGATTTTACGGTTTTTTAAATTCGCCCGCTAAAAAATGATGGGGGGTCCATTTCCCGAATGGACCGATCTGAGCATCGGTTCTCAGAGGAACCGATCAGCGCGGCAATGATGTAGGGGCAGCTCCCCGATCTGACCGTATGATTCCGAGGTCGTCTCTTCGGGAGGACAAAAACAAACGTTTGCTTTCAGGAAACCTCACTCCTGAATTGTCGAACTTTGAACGTTAATAGACGATTCAATGAGAATGGAGTAGCGGGAAACACTCCCGCTACTCCTTTTAGGCTCTGATTCTCTATCTGCGTTTACTTCTTGACTTGTTCTTCGACCCAGTCTGTGGTGACAGTCTTTGGTCTTTCAATGGCGAGACCGAGGACTCTATCCCAGATCAGTGAGGCGAGTACCCCCATTGCACGCGAAACGCCGAAGCACACTGTGTAGAAGTCATACTCTGTCATACCATAGTGAAGGAGAATGACTCCGGAGTGAGCATCAACATTGGGCCAAGGATTTTTGGCCTTTCCCTGTTTTTCGAGGATGGGGGGAACGACATCGTAGAGTGCGCTCACCACTTTAAAGATCTCATCGTCGGGAAGGTGTTTCAGAGAGAATTCTCTCTGAGCCACATACCTGGGATCTGTTTGACGGAGCACGGCATGACCGTATCCGGGGATAACTTGCCCGGAGTTGAGCGTATCCCAGCAATATTTCTCGAGCTGTTCTTTTGTGGGGACTCCGCCCAATTCTTCCATCAAGTTCATCACCCAGCGCAGAACTTCCTGGTTGGCCAAACCGTGCAGAGGTCCGGCAAGGCCGTTCATCCCTGCGGAGAGGGAATAATAGGCATCGGAAAGCGCTGAGCCGACAAGGTGTGTCGTATGTGCTGAGACATTTCCTCCCTCGTGGTCGCTATGGAGCACCAGGTAGAGACGCATGAGTTCCTTAAAAGCGGGGTCATCAGTAACACCCAGCATTTGCGCCATGTTTCCGCCCCAATCCAATTTGGGATCGGCCGGGATATGATCTCCATTCCTGTAGCTTTTGCGGTAGATGTAAGCCGCGATCCTCGGCAGTTTAGCGAGCAGGTTCATGACATCTTCGTACATGGGATCCCAGTATTCCATCTTGCTGATGCCTTCTCTATACTGTTGCGAAAAGACAGAATCTTTTTGCAGCGCTAGAATGCCCATTGAAAATTGTGTCATCGGATGGGTGTCATCGGGGATAGCGTTGAGGGTTTTGATGAGAGGGTCAGGGAGCGCACCGCGCTTTTTCCATTCCGCGGTGACTTCGGCCACATCATCTTCGGTCGGCAGTTCACCGGTGAGAAGCAGATAAAACAGTCCCTCGGGGAGGGGTTCTTTTCCGCCTGCAGCTTTGGGGAGCTTCTCTCTGAGCTGGGGGATGTTGTAGCCGCGAAAGCGAATTCCTTCCATAGGATCGAGCGCTGAGGTTTCAGTCACGATACATTTCACTCCGCGCATTCCACCATAAGCTTGAGCCACTGTTACGTCTGAGATCTTCTTCTCACCGTATTCTTTGACTATCGTTTTGACTCTTTCGCGCATGGGGTCGATCTTCGACTGGAATGTTTCTTTTAAAGACATTGGTAGGCCTCCTTTTGGATATTTTTTATTATTAAATATTGCTTTCCGCCCTTAATCTGACGGAAAAAAAATATAACACTGTGATGCGGCTCTGTCAACTACTTCCTAAATTTAGGTTTTTATGACAGAATATCCCAGGAAGGACCAAATGAAAATCGGTCATGAAGGGTCAATTTGCCGGATATACTGGATGATAGAACCGGAGAATACAGGGCCATTTCCCAATCGGATCGGATGATGGGACTGGATGATGAAGGGTCCGTCTACCAAACGGACCGAACACAATAAGAAAAAAATATTTGAATAAACTATCGAGGAGAATGGTAATAAAAGTGCAAAGTCACTGGAACAAGGAAACGCTTACTCAAAGAGATGATTGACTTTTTTGTTTTGACGTTGTTTATTATGTATAAAAATTTTTGTAAGTGAAGGAGACAAGAAATGGGCGGATTGTTAGTTGTTCTTATCATAATCGGCGCAGTCGTCATTTTTGCCGTCGGGATCTACAACAACTTGATCACACTTCGGAACCGGGCGGATAATGCCTGGGCCCAGGTGGATGTGCAGTTGAAGCGAAGATATGACCTGATCCCGAACTTGGTCGAGACAGTCAAAGGGTATGCCAAGCACGAGAGGGAAACCTTCCAAATGGTGACAGAAGCGCGGGCGAAAGCCATCAATGCCCAAACGGTCAAAGAGCAAGGAGAGGCAGAGAATATGCTCTCAGGCGCGTTGAAGTCGCTGTTTGCCGTCGCCGAGAGTTATCCCGACCTCAAAGCCAATCAGAATTTCCTGATGCTCCAGGAAGAGCTGGCCGGAACAGAAGGGAAGATCGCCTACGCCCGGCAGTTTTACAATGACACGGTCATGAAATTCAACACCAAACAGCAGGTATTCCCCTCTAGCATCATCGCCAACATGTTCAAGTTCTCCGAGAAGGAATACTTCGAGATCGAAGAGCCCGAGGCCAGAGAACCTGTTAAAGTGGAGTTTTAGCTCCGGTTAGTTTATTTAGACAAGACCTAAGATTTAGAAGAAGCCCAAAATGTACGAACAGATCTCCAGCAACAAAAGAAAATCCTTTTTTCTCATTCTGTTCTTTCTGGGCTTGATCTTTGCCCTGGCATGGCTTTTTGGGCAGATTACAAACCTGGGATCTTATGCCGTCATCCCGGCATCCATCATCGCCATTGTCATGACGATAGGGAGCTACTACTCCAGCGATAAGATTGTGTTGGCGGTCAGCCGGGCACGTCCCGCAACAAAGGAAGAATTCCCTTATCTGTACAATGTTGTGGAGGGATTGGCCATTGCTGCGGGGCTTCCCAAGCCGCGATGTTACATCATCAACGATACAGCCCCTAACGCTTTTGCCACCGGACGAAACCCAGAGAATTCGGTGGTCGTTGTGACCACAGGGTTACTCGAAAAATTGAACCGGGCTGAGCTTGAAGGTGTGATCGCCCACGAGATGTCTCATATCAAGAATTATGACGTGCTGGTTCAGACCTTGGCAGTGGTCATGGTTGGAGTGGTGGTCCTGCTCAGCGACTGGATTTTGAGAAGCTTTTTTTGGGGCGCCGGACGGCGGAGGAGCAGCGATAAGCAGGGTGGCAATGCGGGTTCCATTCTCGTCATTGTGGCGCTTGTGCTGGCAGTGCTGTCCCCAATTTTTGCACAGCTGCTGAAGCTTGCTGTTTCCAGAAAGCGGGAGTATCTTGCGGATGCGAACGGCGCGCTACTCACACGATATCCGCCCGGACTCGCTTCAGCTCTCAAGAAATTGTCAGCGGATAAGGAACCGCTTGAGGTGGCCAATAAAGCGACAGCCCATCTGTATATCGTTAATCCCCTTAAGGATATCAAAGGGAAGATGAATGTGCTGTTCAGCACGCATCCTCCTATTGAAAAACGAATTGAAGCCCTCGAAAATATGTAAAATAAAAGGGGACTGTCACCTTTTTGTTCTCCGCCAGCAAAGAGTGGGGAGCGTTTCCCAAACATTCCCTCAAGAGAGCGGACCTTGCGCATAAGTGTGTGATCCAATTTTGCGAAATGGATCCCGCATATTAAATTTCAGGGCAGTCTACAAATTATTTAATCAAGAGAAAAAAAGGCAGTGGAAGCCCGGGAAGATGGGCCCGGGCTTCCCATGGCTAATATCTGCCAAAAGGAGGACGACTCGACATTTTGGCAATGTCTCTTTGCGAGTCTACTCAAATATTATCCGATAAAAACTATAATTTCAATAGATATTATATGGAATAATAAAATTTTTTCTATGATTGGGCTAATGAGGCAGTTTTCGTTTTTGAGGAAAACTGTTGAAAGTTTTAAGCTTTTAAGATTATAATGAGAATCCCCAAGGCGGGGTCGTAGTTCAGTTTGGTTAGAACGCTGGCCTGTCACGCCAGAGGTCGCGAGTTCAAGTCTCGTCGGCCCCGCCAGATAAGATCTTTATTTCCAGCAATTTCCCTTTGTTTTTCCTTTCAGTCCCTTTACCATAATTTCAGCGTAATTCAGTAAAATTTGGCACATCGTGGATTAGTCTAGCCTACAAAATAGAATCGCTGCCTTCTAAGCAGCGGGTCGGGAGTTCGAGTCTCTCCAGGTGCGCCAGATAACCTCCTTATTTTCAATAGTTTTCCTCATTAACACAGTTTAGTCAAATTTAGTTATTTTGGGTTATTTTTAGCCCAAAATGTCAAACGAGCGTCAAATCTCTACCTCATAAAAACTTGGTTTGAGCGTCAAATCTGCAGTTTATATTTGGATGTTGAAGACTGGTTAGGGGGATTCACTTTGTTTCTTTTCGGATATTGTGGCATGACTGTGATTTTTGTTGACATAGGTTGCCAGGTTTGATTGAATTAACATCAAATCAAGAGGGTTTCTTATTGAGTAAAAGGAGGTTTTTTCCTTCTAAAATGGAATCAACCTTTCATTTGTGATATAAGTCAAAGAGTCACCGTTGGGGGACAAAATGATTTCAGCAAGGCGGGAAGGATTTCTACTTAAATCAAAAGACAGAATTCTTCTCCCATATCTAATCTATATACAAAAAAAGGAGGGATTTTATGAAAACTAAAGTAACTATTGTATTGGTGAGCTTTGTGGTTTGTCTTTGTGGATTTACCACTCTGGCTCAAGCCCAGGAACAGAAAGCGCAGCTCTATGTTATTTGGGATGCTGTTGTTAAACCATCAACGGTCGCTGATTTTGAAGCAGCAACAAAGGAAGAGGTTGCCCTTTATGCCAAGTATAAATTCCCTTACCAGTGGACCGTATCCCAGACTTTTGATGGCCATTACTATTTTCTCATTCCAGTGGAAAATTTTGCGGGTGTAGACGACCTTTTCGCAGCTTTTGATAAGGTAGAAGAGACGGCAGGTGAGGACTATCAAAAACTGGAAGATCTGTTTGTTGGTTCCTATGAATACACGCAGCTTGGTGTATTCTCTCTGAATTATGAGCTTTCTCTTCTTCCAGAGAAAAAAGAGGCTGAATCAGAAGGAGGGAATTTTATTTGTTGGGACATTCACTATATCACTGCTGGCAAAGAACAAAAATATGAGAAAATCATTAAAGAATTCAAGGGTCTTTGTAAAAGCAAAAATATTTCACAAGCCTGGTACTGTTATCAAGGGATAATGGGAGATAAAACCCCTGTATATTATTGGGTCACGGTAGCAAAAAATGCTGTCGATTTCTACACCCAAAACGAGAAGATGTGGGAAACATTAGGTGAAGAAGGCGGCTCTTTTTATGAACAGTTTATGAATCTTGTCAGAAAGCGGGATATGAAAACAGGCTGGTACCGACCAGGACTTTCTTACATGCCCAAAGAAAAGTAAACTGAAGTAATTAGTTAAGGTTTCATCGGTCACTAAGGTTAGGCGACCTGCAATTTTTATAACGAGGGAGGAGTCTAATGAAAAAACTACTTATGGTCATTCCTTTGGTCTTTCTGCTTTGTTTTACTTTCAGCTGCCAGAAGAGTGAAGAGGTGGCTGAGGAACAGAATAACACTGTTATTATATATGGCTCCAGTTATGGAAGTACTGCTCAAACTGCCCAGTGGATTGCTGAAGGGATGGAGGGAAAAGCTGATGTTTTAGATGCCAAAGATGCAGGGGATTTGAACGCATATCGTTATATCATTCTTGGTTCAGGCATTTATTATGATGACCTTCATGAAGACATGCTTAACTTCTTTAAGGCAAATAAAGAAGTAATAAAAGAAAAAATAATTGCTGTTTTTATCGTATCTGGAACACCACCCTCTGATGCCCAAGCTTATTTGGATATGTTCGTCAGAAAATGTGAAGCTCAAAATCCTTTAACCAGAGCATTTTGGGGATGGCTAAAGAGAGAGCTTCTGAATCCAGAAGATTTAAAGGGAGTAGAGGATTTTTATGAGAGCATCAATCAGCCCTTCGAAGATTTTGACCGAACAGATAAAATGAGTTGCTTACAGTTCGGCAAAGAGATTTTGCAAGCGATTTCTGTTTTCGAAGGAGGAGAAAAGGAGGGACTATGAAAAAACTTTACATGATTCTACCACTAGCTCTGATTTTATGCTTCATGGTCGGCTGTCAGGACAAGGCAGCAATGGCGGAATTGGAGAGATTAAAATCTGCAGAGACAATTGAACAAGAAAACGTGACTATCTTTCGTCAATTTCACGAAGCTCTGGATTCACAGGATATTGAGCGATTTATTGCATTCTTTGCCCCTGGGGCTGTATGCCACGGAGCGGGGCCAAATGAAGACGTGACAGCTGAAAACGCTGCACAATTTTTGCTGCCTTTTTTAGAGGCTTTCCCTGACCTGAATCATAAAATTGAGGATATCTGGTCAAAAGGAGATAAGGTTGTCGCCAGGATACTGATTCAGGGAACTCATAAAGCTCAGGTTATGGGGATTCCGCCAACCGGGAAGAGACTCAGCTACTACCAAATCTCTATGGTACAAATCGTTGACGGAAAAATCAAAGAAGGCTGGAGAATAACAGACAACCTAGGTATGATGATGCAACTCGGCATGGAGCTTAGGCCGAAGGAGGGGGAGAAGTAGGTTTTCTTGCTGCCTTGTGAGTAGCAGGGAGGGTAAAATCCTATCTATTGACTCTCTATTGATGAATTGATATTCTTTCTTGCGAGAATCACAGGGGTTATAAATGGACGTTAAATGTCCCAATTGTGGAACCGATAATACCCAAGACTCTGAGTTCTGTAAAAAATGTGGCACTCAGATTATAAAATCTGAACAGCATCCAATCCCCACAAAAACTTTAGAAACTCCCAAGGAAGAACTAAGCACAGGCTCCACATTTGCTGGCAGGTACCAGATTATCGAGGAACTCGGAAGAGGAGGCATGGGGAGAGTGTATAAAGCTCAAGACACAGAGATAAAAGAAAAAATAGCACTCAAACTTATAAAGCCCGAAATCTCTTCAGATAAAAAGACCATTGAACGATTTCAGAATGAATTGAAACTAGCTCGGAAAATAAGCCATAGAAATGTCTGTAGGATGTATGACCTGGGGAAATCGGAAGACAACTATTTCATCACTATGGAATATGTTGACGGAGAGAATCTGAAGGGCATGATTAGAATGATGGGACAGCTGAGTTCTGGAAAAGCGGTTTCGATAGCGAAGCAGGTTTGTGAAGGACTTACAGAGGCTCATAGTAAAGGCGTTGTCCATAGGGACTTGAAACCCAGCAATATCATGATAGATAAGGAAGGAAATGCCAAGATTATGGATTTTGGCATTGCTCGTTCTTTAGCAGGAAAGGGAATAACTGGTGCGGGTGTGATGATAGGAACGCCAGAGTATATGAGTCCCGAGCAGGTTGAAAGCAAGGAAGTAGACCAGAGGTCTGACATTTATTCCTTAGGTGTAATTCTCTATGAGATGCTTACAGGACAAGTTCCATTCGAAGGGGATACTCCTTTCTCAATCGGGGTGAAACATAAGAGTGAGACACCCAGAAATCCCAAGGAAATAAATCCACAAATTTCAGATGACCTCAATCAGTTAATAATTAGGTGCTTAGAAAAGGAGAAAGAAAAAAGGTACCCAAGTGCAGGAGAGTTATATTCAGAGCTTGAGAATATTGAGAGAGATATTCCAACCACTGATAAAGTTATTCCGAAGAGAAAGCCAATCACTTCCAAAGAGATAACAGTAAGCTTCTCCACTAAGAAGTTGTTAATCCCCGTCATTGCAATTGTCGGATTATTCCTTTGGCATCCTTGGTCAAGAGTTGAGGCTCCAGTTGAACAGTCATCTAAACCATCCGTAGCCATACTTCCATTCGAAGATATCAGCCCTCAAAAAGACCAAGAATATCTCTGTAATGGTATTGTAGACTCTATCATTAGCGCTTTGAGCAACATAAAAGAAATGCGAGTTCCTGCCCGGGGTTCTTCATCTTTGTATAAAAAAGAAGGAAAAGATTACAAAGTAATTTCTGGATTATTGAATGTTGATTATATTCTTGATGGCACACTACAAAAATCAGGTGATACCCTGAGAATCAGGCCTAAACTGATAAACATTGCAGATGATTCGATACTCTGGTCAACTACATACGATACAGAAAATCAGAATGTCTTCAGCATCCAGGATGAAATAACACAAGCAATAGTCGATGAGTTGAAAGTCAATTTATTGGCTGATGAGAAAGAAAAAGTCTATAAGCGAGGGACAGAAAACGCAGAAGCGTTTAACTTATATTCATTGGGGAAATTCCATTTAGAAAAGAGGTCAGATGAGGATTTATATAAAGCATATGATTATTTTTATAAAGCTATAGAGTTAGACCCCAATTATGCCTTAGCTTGCGTTGGGCTGGCAGATACTTATATTGTACATCCATTCTGGGGTTCTCCTCCTCCTGATGCAAGGCTTAAAGCAGAGGAAGCAGCAACAAAAGCGCTTGCGATTGATGAAAACCTTGCTGAAGCCCACACCTCATTAGCATGGATAAAGATGGAGTACTATTGGGATTGGGAGGGAGCAGAACGAGAGTTCAAACGTGGCCTTGAGCTAAATCCAAATTATGCAACCGCCCACCAATGGTATGCTGAGTTTCTGACCAACGTGGGAAGATTAGAGGAATCCAGACAAGAGATTGAAAGAGCTCTTGAACTATCTCCTCTTTCACAGGTTGTAAATTTAGCGGTTGGCTTTGTCGATTTTCACGGACGACGGTATGATAAAGCAATTTCGCAGTATAAAAAAACAATGGAAATGTTCCCTGACTTTTTAGGGATTTATGATTATCTTTTTGAGGTTTACCTCTACAGCGGAAAGTACAAAGAGCTTCTGGAAGAAGTAGAGGAATGGTTTGAGAAGGGTATCTGGTCAGAGAGAGGCCTCAATAATGCAAGAATGTGGTGTGAATTGCGCATGGGTCGGAAAGAAGCTCCTGCTCAGTATTTTGAGCAAATCAAATCGAATGTAGGTAACTACACAAAAGCTGAATGGTATTTTGAGTTAGGAGACATTGACCAAGGTTTTTTCTTTTTAGAAAAGGCATATGAACAAAGAAATGCTAATATGAGATTTATCAAAGTAAATCCAGCATTTGATAATATCCGCAGCGACCCAAGATACAAAGAAATCCTCAGAAAGATGAATTTGGAGTGATACCCTCGACCTCTGGAAGGACGCTGACCCAGGTACCCCTGAGGTAGAGGATGCCCGTAAGAGGCTGACTGAGCAGAAGAGGCACTAATCACTCTTTTAACCCAAGTATTCATTTGTCATTTTCTTCAGTTTTGCAGGGGAAAGTGTCAGGGCTTCAGCAAAAGGGATTATTGATGGGAATTAAGGGGATTCCCTGACACTAAAATTATTATATCACCAGAGTTAATATTCTGACAAGGTATCCCCTATCGGGATTGCTGGAATAATCAACACCTGAGTTGACATCCATTGTCGAATTAAGTATTTAGTAGATACATTTTTTCGGGATATTATTAATCAAAAAGGAGGTAAGGGATGAAAAAACTACTTATGATTTTGCCATTGGTCTTGCTGCTATGTTTTACTTTTGGCTGCGAATTGCGTAAAGAGAGGGCTGAGAAGCCTGCTGTGAATGTTGAGGCTGATGTTGATGCATTAAGAGATTGGGTCAATGGAAACTATGCCGCAGCTGATTCAGGAGATTTAGAAAGTTATTTAGGCTTTTGGGCAGAGGATGTTATATGGATGCCTCCAAATGCACCGATTATGCAGGGAAAAAGTACAATAATGGAATATGTACAGCCTTTCTTTGAGCAATTAACCATACATCACGAGATTTCGATTGAGGAGATTAAGGTAGCCGAAGACCTTGCTTTTACACGGCTTAATTCGGTAGAGAAATATACCCCAAAAACAGGAGAAGGCGAACCTGTGGAATTAAATGTCAAAGCCATCTTTTTACTTCAACGTATGCCTGATGGGACATGGTTATGTACTCATAGTATATGGAACAGTAATGACCCACTTCCTACATTAGAGGGAAACCAATAAGGAGGCCTAATGAAAAAACTTCTTATAATTCTACCTTTAGCTCTGATTTTATGCTTCATGGTCGGCTGCCAGGACAAGGAAGCAATGGCAGAGCTTGAAGCGATGAAAGCCCAGGCAGAGGTTGAAGAAGAGAACATGGACTTTGTCAGGAATGTATTCGATGGATTGAATAAACAAAACGAAGCCGTTTATGAGGAATTCTACTCCCCCGAGTATGGCTGGTATTTTCCAGCGAACAATCCAAAAGCCCTGACCCGGGAAGAGGAAGCGGGATTCGTCAAGCTACTTTGGGCTGCATTTTCCGACATCCGCTGGGAAATCGCCGAGATGATAGCCAGTGGCGACACGGTCATGGTACGGTTCACGGTCTCGGGTACACACGAGGGCGAATATCAAGGTCTGCCTCCCACAGGAACCAAGTGGGAGACCGGTGGCGTCTGGACAGCTCGCATCAAGGACGGAAAGCTCATCGAGGTCAGAGAGGAAGCAGACGTTCTTGGATGGATGCAGCAACTCGGCATGGAGCTTAAGCCGAAGGAGGGGGAGAAATAGATTCTTAATCGTTAAGCCGAGATAATATCGGTATAGTTTTTATACGGATAACGCAGACGGGTAGGGTTTCTAGACTCTGCCCGTTTTTTTCTTTATGGAAATCTAAAAGTCTGTTGAATTTTTTGTTCAATTTGGATATTGTAATGCCAACTCATGTAGGAGGGGTAAACATGAAAAAACTGTTTATGGTTTTGTCTTTGGTCTTTTTGCTTTGTTTCACTTTTAGCTGCCAGAAGGGTGAAGAGGTGGCTGAGGAACCTGGAGTTAAAGCTTTATCAGCTGAGGATGTGGCTGCTAACAAGGCACTCACAGCGGCATACGTCCAAGGCGTTAACTCCAAGGATTGGGCAGCTGTTACAGCTCTGTACACTGAGGATGCAATTTTGCTGCCTCCAAACCAGCCTCTAGTTCAGGGAAGAGAAGCGATTCTAGCCTGGGCGGAGGCTTTTCCACCCTTGACAGAGTTTGACTTAACATTAGTTGAAGTTGATGGATACGGCGACCTTGCTTATGTTCGTGGGATGGGAACCATGACAATGACTCCGGAAGGTGCACCAGAGCCAATAAAAGACACAGTAAAATACATAGAGATTCGTCGAAAGCAAGACGATGGCTCTTGGCTTATTGCAATAGACATAATGAACTCAGACCTACCACTTCCCGCCCAGCCAGAAAAGGAGTAACAGAAAACCTAGCCTTAATATCAATTCTCATTCTCTAGGAGGACAAATGAAAAAACTCTACATTATTCTACCATTGGCTCTGATTTTATGCTTTATGGTCGGCTGCCAGGACAAGGAAGCAAAGGCAGAGCTTGAAGCGATGAAAGCCCAGAAAGCGGTTGAGGAGCAGAATAAAGCCTCATTCCGTTATATGCTTGAAGAGACAGATAAGGGAAACTATTCTGCCTGGGATGAAGTATGTTCACCAGATTATGTCTCTCATTGGGGGGAAATATCTTGGAACCTGGAGGAACATAAACAAGCGAATCGTCCCTTATTGGCGGCATTTCCCGATTTTAAGCATGAGATAAACAACATGATAGCGGAGGGAGACAGGGTTGTATTGCGAGTGACTTTGACGGGAACTCACAAAGGCGAGTATATGGGTATTCCCCCAACAGGCAACAAAATTAATTACGCCGGTATACTTGAAGGAAGGTTTTCAGAAGGGAAACTGGTAGAATTATGGGGAGTTGGAGATATGCTCACTCTAATGCAACAACTCGGCATGGAGCTAAAGCCGAAGGAGGAATAGTTCGGATACATAGATTCTAATCTGATTGACACTCTGTCCGTAAATCAATATTCTATACCCAAAAAGCTATGATGGGATAGCAATGACAATCAAATGCTCCAACTGTGGAACCGACAATACCCAAGACTCTGAGTTCTGTAAAAAGTGTGGCACTCAGATAATAGTATCTGAAGAGGGCTTGGCCCCCACCCAAACCATTGAAGCCCTTAAAGAGGAATTAACCACTGGATCTAAGTTTGCCGGGCGATACCAGATTATTGAAGAGCTTGGTAAAGGAGGCATGGGAAAGGTCTACCGGGCCTTGGACAAGAAGTTGAATGAAGAGGTGGCCCTCAAGCTCATAAAGCCCGAAATTGCATCAGATAGGGAAACCTTAGAACGATTCCAAAATGAGCTGAAGCTGGCCCGGAAGATAAGGCACAGTAATGTTGGGGGCATGTATGAGCTACTCGAGGATAAAGGCCTTCACTACATCACAATGGAGTATGTGTCGGGTGAGGATCTTAAGAGTTTCATTCATAGGTCAGGACAGCTCGCAAGCGGAACAACGATAAGAATTGCTAAACAGATCTGTGAAGGGCTGTCAGAAGCTCATAAATTAGGAGTGGTGCATCGTGATTTGAAGTCTAACAACATCATGATCGATAAAGAGGGAAATGTACGGATCATGGATTTTGGGATAGCTAGATCCCTTGAGGCAAAAGGAATAACAGGTGCAGGAGTGATGATAGGAACTCCTGAGTACATGAGCCCTGAACAGGTTGAAGGTAAAGAAGTCGATCAGCGTTCGGATATCTATTCTTTGGGCGTTATCCTGTACGAAATGGCTACAGGAAGACTCCCTTTTAAGGGAGATACGCCTTTCACAATAGGAATGAAACATAAAGGTGAGGCACCTAGGGATCCTCGAGAGATCAATGCCCAAATTCCTGAAGATCTCAGTAGTGTAATAATGAGATGTCTGGAGAAAGAGAAAGATAAAAGATACCAGAGTGCAAGTGAAGTGCGATCCGAGCTGGAAAGCATAGAAAGAGGCATCCCGACAACAGAGCTTAGCGTCCCCACCGAAAAACCGATGACTTCGAAGGAAATTACGGTTACATTCAGAAGACGTTGGTTATGGGCGCCTGTTCTGTTTGTGACGGTGATATTGATCAGCGTAGGAATCCTTGTACTCCGTAGAGAAAAGCCGGTTACGCCTGCCAAAGAATTAAAGATGTTGGTCGTGCTCCCGTTTGAGAATCTGGGAAACCCTGATGATGAATATTTCGCCAATGGGATGACAGAGGAAATTACGAGCCGGTTGTCGGTTTTACACGGATTAGGTGTTATCTCACGGTCGAGTGCCATCCAGTATAAACAGACAGATAAGACAATCAAGCAGATTGGGGAAGAATTGGATGTCGATTATGTGCTTGAAGGAACAGTACGCTGGGATCGAAGCCCAGAGGGAAAAGGCAGGGTGCGTGTAACACCTCAGCTCATCCGCGTTTCTGACGATACTCACCTTTGGTCTGAACGTTATGATAGAGTTGTCGAAGACATCTTCGGAGTCCAGTCTGATATTGCCGAACAGGTCATCAAACAGCTCGACCTCACTGTTTTGGAGCCAGAGCGTCAGGCTCTTTATGTCCGTCCCACAGACAACCTTGAGGCGTATGATCTTTTGATGAGATCTCTAGAGCAAGAGAGTAAAACTGATATCACTGGAGATATGCAAGACAATGAAAAAACCATTCAATTGATTGAGGAGGCCATCCAATTGGATCCAAGCTGCGCTTTGGCGTTTGTGTGGCTTTCTCAATGTCATCGACTTGCATATTTTTTCTATGCATATGATCGGACAGAGGAGCGCCTGGAGAAATGGAAAAACGCTATTGATAAGGCACTAGAGTTACAACCTGATATGCCCGAGGCGCATGACGCATTAGCATGGTATTACTACCAGGGTCTTTTGGATTATGACCGATCTCTTGATGAGCTCGAGTATGTCCAAAAAGTAAGACCAAACACATCGCCATTTTTACTCGCTTCTATTCAGAGGAGACAAGGATATTGGGAACAATCCACCATTAATCTTGAAAAAAGCTTTAAGCTCAATCCACGATCCGCTTGGATTGCTGATCAGATAAGTAGCTCATATATTGATTTGCGAATGTATGACCAAGCAGAGTTCTGGTGCAACCGCGCTCTCTCGATAAATCCAGATCACCTTAATGCTCTATTACAAAAGTTTGTGATCATCATATATTCAAAGGGCGATACAGGAAAAGCTCGAGCTTATCTTGAAATGATGCCAAAAAACAAGGAATTTGAAATTTGTCGGTTCGACCTCTGTATGCGTGAACAAAAATATCAGGAGGCAGTAGATCGAATAAAGTCTCTCTCTTTTGAATCCGAAGAATCTCAAGATTACTACTTCCATAAAGATTTAGCTTTAGCATCTGTATATCATGCTCAAAAAGATTTTTCATTAATGAAAACTCACGCTGATTTGGTACGAACTGTATTGGAGAAACTGGTTAAAGAACACTCTCAAGATCCCAGATATCATTCAGCACTCGGGATTGTGTATGCATACTTAGGTCTTAAAGACGATGCCATTCGAGAGGGAAAACAGGCTGTGGAGCTCTGTCCTATATCAAAAGATGCACTCGCAGGGCCAACTTACCTTTTTGAATTAACTAGGATATATGCTTTAGTCGGCAATTTTGATGAAGCAATCGATCAATTGGAAAAATTGCTGTCTATGCCTTGTGGCGCATTGGTTTCCGTCAACTCGCTTAGACTCGAGCGAGAATGGGACCTTATGCGCGAGCATCCGAGATTTCAGCAACTCCTTGAGAAGTACTCAGAAAAGAAAGAATAGTCAGTGGAAGGATGCTGACTCGGGGATAGCTGAGGTTGATGATGCGAGGGAGAGGTTGGCGGGATTGAAGAATTTACCGTAAATTCTGGCTCCCTGCTGTGTAAATTCGCATTTTTTACGTCTATAGAGAAAAAAAGTAGTCAAAATTTGGTCAAAAGGGCAAAATAAAAAAGACATAACTTGTTGATAATAAAATAGTTGCTGGAAATCGTCCGCTTGACTACGAATCAGTAGGTCGGCAGTTCGAATCTGTCCGGGCGTAGCACTAAATTTCTCAAATTCTATCAATTTGTGTTCTCATCACGTTTGAATTTCTGAGGCTGTATCATATCTGTCGACAGGATTAGAGCAATAATCCTTCGGTACGTTCTCGAATCTCAATTTATATCAAATAACAAATTTCTTATTGACAAATACTCAGAAATATGAGTAAATTTACTCACTATATTGAGTATATTGTAATATCTAAGAGGAATCTCATGTTTAAACGGCCCATTTATAAAGAGATCGTCAAGAGATTAAAGGAACCAAGACGCTTCATACAAGTGCTTTCTGGGCCCCGGCAAACAGGCAAAACGACATTGGCACATCAAGTTATGGCAGAACAAAACATCCCGAGCCATTATGTTTCTGCAGATGAGCCCACCCTTAAGGACCGCATCTGGATCGAGCAACAATGGGAGACTGCTCGACTTAAAGTGAAATCCAAGAAAGGCGCCCTGTTTGTTCTTGACGAAGTCCAGAAGATTGACGGTTGGTCCGAGATCATAAAAAGGTTGTGGGATGAAGACTCTGCTAACCAGCTCGAACTGCATGTGTTGATATTGGGCTCATCGCCTTTACTGGTCCATAGAGGCCTTACTGAGAGCTTGACCGGCCGTTTTGAAATTATCCCTATCACACACTGGTCTTTTAAGGAGATGAGAGAAGCTTTCGATTGGAGCGTTGATGAATATGTGTTTTATGGAGGATATCCTGGTGCGGCCGCATTGATCGAAGATCAGAAAAGATGGGCAAGTTACATCAAGAACTCGCTCATAGAGACCACAATATTGCGGGATATCCTCTACATGAAACGTGTTGACAAGCCCGCGCTTCTTCGTCGGTTGTTTGAGCTTGGGTGTTTGTATTCCGGTCAAATTCTTTCTTACCAAAAGATGCTCGGACAGCTTCAAGATGCAGGCAATACAACAACCCTGGCGCATTATCTTAATTTACTGGAGGGAGCAGGCCTCCTTGCAGGATTGCCTAAATATGCAGGCCAGTGTTTTCGTCAAAGAGCCTCAAGCCCGAAGCTTCAAGTTCTCAATACAGCTCTCGTCTCCTCTCAATCTCTGCTGAGCTTTGAAGATGCGAAACAGGATAAGGATTTTTGGGGAACATTGGTTGAGTCGAGCGTTGGAGCGAGTTTGATGAATGGCATCAAAGGAGAGAATATCGAGCTTTTTTATTGGTCAAGCCGCAATCGGGAAGTGGATTTTATTTTATCAAGGGGCGAGGCTTTGGTTGCTATCGAGGTCAAGAGTGGCCGCAGGAAGGTTGCTTTACCAGGAATAGATACATTCTCCAAAGAATTTCCGGTAAAAAGGAAGCTATTAGTAGGAGCCCAAGGGATCCCGATTGCAGATTTCCTCGTCACATCTCCTTCGCAATGGCTTAGATAATAATCAACTAAGCGCAGGTCATGATTTTAGCCTAGCACAAAACCGGAAGTTTTTGCTTTGCGTTGACACAATCATTATTCCATTTGACTCTTCAATCGCAAATTTATATCCTATAACTCTTATGGGAATAGAAATACCGTGTCATTAAAATGTCCGAAATGCAGATTTGATAATGCCGATAGTGCCAGTTTTTGTTCTGATTGTGGGACTCAATTGGGTCTTCCTAAGGATCTCCCTGAAGTCACGAAAACACTCAAGACTCCTTTCCCTCGATTTGCAGCGGGTACTGCAATAGCTAACAGATACGAGATCATCGATGAGATCGGCAGAGGAGGGATGGGAGAGGTTTACCTTGCCGAGGACACCAATCTGAAACGCAAGGTTGCCATTAAAGTGCTCCCTCAACCATTTGCCCTGGACAAAGAAATGCTGGCGCGGTTTGAAAGAGAAGCAAGGCTGTTGGCCTCTCTTAACCATCCGAACATCGCTACCATTCATGGCCTTGAGAAGTCCGATGGACAGCAGTTTCTCGTGATGGAATTAGTAGAGGGAGAGACGCTGGCAGAGCGGATAAAAAAAGGGCCGTTGCCGCTAAATGAGGCACTCGAGGTATGCCATCAGATAGCTGAGGGGCTCGAATCAGCTCATGAGAAAGGGATCATACACCGTGATCTTAAGCCCGCCAACGTCAAAGTCACGCCGGAAGGCAAAGTCAAAATCTTGGATTTTGGCTTGGCCAAGGCCTTCGAGACTGCGGTTTCAGGCGAAGCGCCGGGTGCCGACCCTTCATTATCCCCGACGATTACAGTAGAAAGCAGCCGCTCAGGAGTGATTTTGGGCACTGCCGCCTACATGAGTCCTGAACAAGCCCGAGGGAAAACTCTGGACAAAAGAACGGACATCTGGTCTTTCGGCTGCGTTCTTTTTGAGGCAATCACGGGGCAACTGGCATTCAAGGGTGAGACGATATCAGATTCAATCGCAGCCATCCTGAAGAACGATCCTGATTGGAGTGCCATTCCTGAGACAACGTCGATGAAGATCCGGGATTTATTGCGGCGATGCTTGCAGAAAGATCCCCACGATCGTCTTCATGACATCGCTGACGCCCGGATCGATATTCAGGACGTCCTCACTGGACCGCCTGAGCAGATTGCTTCTACAGTTCGAACGACACCTAGGTGGCGCAGCATGTTCTGGGCAATGACTAGCTTCGCTTTTGTTCTGACCTGTGTTTTGCTATGGAGTCCTTGGCGAACAGCCAAACCTCAAGAACAGCTTATCAGCCGGTTTGCTATCAATCTTTCCCAGGGTGAAACATTGGGATATGAAATTGGTCCCGCAGCTGTGCTTTCGCCAAATGGAACTCAGTTGATTTATGTGGTCCAGAAGAAAGAAACGACACAACTTTATTTGCGACCGATCCATGAATTTGAAGCCCAACCAATTTCAAGCACAGAAGGCGCTAAGGGGCCGTTCTTTTCCCCAGATGGGAGTTGGGTGGCTTTTCATGCCGACGGCCTGTTGAAGAAGGTCTCGCTTCTCGGCGGTACCCCTCAGATCATCTGTGAAGCCAAATCTGGCCTCGGGGGAACCTGGAGTGAGGACGGCACAATCTACTTCGGAGACTGGTACAAAGCGAGTCTCATGAGTGTGCCTGCTGCAGGAGGTGATCCCGAGCGTGTGACCTCAGGTCTAAAAACCGTTAATGAAAAAACATTTGAGCACTCTTATTTCTGGCCACAAATGCTGCCTGGAGGCAAGGCTTTATTGTATACCGTCTTCAACAATGTAGAAGATATGCATGTTGCCGCCTACTCTTTGGAGAGTGGCGAACATAAGACTCTCATCGAGAGTGGCGGCCCCGCTCAATATCTTCCGACCGGTCATCTGATTTATGCCAGGGCAGGAGATCTAATGGCGGTGTCATTCGATCTAAAAAAATTAGAAGTGACCGGATCGCCCTTGCCTGTTCTTGAGGGTATTCAAAGAGGCGAGTGGGGACTTGCCCACTTTGGCTTATCTAAGAGCGGATCGCTTGTTTTTGTCCCGGGAGTCAGCACACCCAGGGAGAATGGGCTCGTTTGGGTAGACCTTGAGGGAAGCGTTGAATCCTTGCCTTTCCCGCGCGGATTTTACCAGTCCCCGCGTCTTTCTCCAGATGGAAAGCAGCTGGTTGTAGCAAGACTAGAAACGGTCGCGAACCTGTGGATTTATGGTTTGGAACGGAGAACTTCGAGGCGGTTAACAGACGAAAGTGGAAGCGAGTTCTGGGCCATATGGACACCTGATGGCAAACGCATAGTGTTTAATTCCACACGAACGGGAAGATCGATGGTCCCTATGCTCTGGAAGCCTGCGGATGGAAGCGGTCCGGCAGAGCTATTTGCGGAGGGTGAATACCATCAACAGCCCAAATCTTGGTCAGCCGACGGCAAATGGATGGTCCTGACAGAAGGATTGAATCCTAAGTCTGGAGTGGATATCTGGATGTTGAAACTCGACGGAGATCGCAAACCTGAGCCCTTCCTCAATTCGCGGTTTAATGAGATTCATCCCATATTCTCACCGGATGGGCGTTGGATTGCCTATGTTACAGATGAATCAGGCAGGGAAGAAGTCTATGTGCGTCCTTTTCCTGGCCCAGGTAATATCATTCCAATTTCGACAGATGGAGGGATGGAGCCAGTTTGGCGCCCTAATGGAAAAGTGCTGTACTATCGAGATGCCAGCGGCGATAAAATGATGGCGGTTTCTTTCCTTACCGAGCCCGAGCTCCGTGTGGGCAAGCCACAGCTCCTTTTTGAAGGAAGATACTTAGGAGGCGCACCCTGGGGTCGAAATTATGATATTGCACCAGATGGCGAGCGGTTCATCATGATCACGGATGAAGAACAGAAACAAAAACCAACGCAAATTAAAGTCATTCTCAACTGGTCTAAAGAGCTTAAACGCCTCGTCCCTTCAGAACATTAATTAGAACTTTTGACCATAGAGCATTAGGAGAAATTGCTCTCCCTATGGAAGGATGGCGAGCCCGGTATGGCTGAGGTGGATGATGCGAGGGAGAGGATGGCGGGATTAAAGGAATAATGACAAATACAATTCAGGAAAAATTGGATGAAATTCTGAAAGATTTGCCTCCTGATAAGCTGGGGGGCTATATAATGAACTCTATGAGTTCATGTACAAATCAATTATAAGCCTACTTCAAGATTCTATAGCAGGGCCGGGAATATCAGATCGGCAGATTGAAACAGCATGGGAGTTCGCGGAAGTAATGCCTGATACTGAAGCAACCAAGGAACTATTAGAATTCCTGGAGAGTGAAGAGGTACATAAAGCCCTTACAAGAGGCGCCCAAGAATGGGTGTGTCGGATTTTCTGTGTAAACTCCTTTTTTGCATTTAAACATATTTTCCCAAACAGTCTTC
>CAYOSH010000031.1:0-45181 GCA_964406575.1 uncultured Eubacteriales bacterium
ATTTTGCCAGAAAATACTAACATTTTCAGTGGACCAGTTTTGCGGGAGGAGGTCCAAAGGGGGACTGGAGTGTTTTATTACTGAGATAACGGGAATCGAAACCCTAGCACCACTAGATAGAGTGTACGAGGACGATCAATATCCCGAAAATTGGTACAAATCAATTAAATAGGTCGGAACCCCACAGTTAGACGGATAAGCCAGAGAGTTGTTGCACTGGACTCTTGCCTGGGAAGTAACTTCATTAGCCTGACTTCCTTTCTAAAGCTTTTCTAAAACATCGGCTCCCGCCAGAACAGACGCCAGGAAGGCTTTTCTCACGTGAAGGAGGTTCTCTGCCTGGTCATACACCAGGGAATTCGGGCCGTCGGCCACGTTGTCATCGACTTCATTCCCTCGATCGAAGGGCATCACATGGATAAAGCGCGCATCATTGGTGCGTTTCAGGAGATCTTCTGTCAAGCGCCAGTCTTTGTACTGAGCGGCAATCCGCAATTCCTCTTCTCTAGGGTGGATATAGAAATCCGGAGATACCCAGGTTCGTGGGAAAATGACGTCGGCTCCTTCCACCGCGCTATGAAGATCATGGGAGATTTCATATGTTTGGCCGTTTGTCGCGCATTCTTCACGAATGATTGCTTCCGTTTCCGGATCGAGGTCATAGCCTTCAGGATAAGCCACGGTGACGTCCATGCCATAAGAGGCAGCAATGAGGGCATCCGCCTGAATCGAAGTGTAATGCCGGACAATGGGCGAATACGCCCAGTGAGCAACGAGCTTTTTGCCTTTAAGATTCCCGATACTTTCCTGCATGATCATGATATCCGCCATGGCCTGGGTGGGATGTTGCATATCACAGGCTAGATTGATGACCGGTTTTTCTGAAAACTCAGCATATTTTTTTGTTACTGCATCTCCCAGCCCGGGTCGCAGCACGCCATCTTTGTTGGGAGTAGGCCCGCTGAGGCGAATACCCACACAGTCAACATATCTATCCGTGACTCTGGCGGTATCTTTCAGCGATTCGCCGAATCCCGGGCGTTCTTCCAGACTTAAACGCAGGCCTCCCGGATCCGGAACCTGGACAAAGCCCCCCAGTTGTTCCATCGCAGCGGTGAACGAGATGCGGGTTCGAGTTGAGGTACGGAAGAACAGCAGCAAAAGGGTCTTGCCGTGTAGAAGATCAAGCGACTTGGCTTGATCTCCCATCGATTTAAGCTTGATGGCAAGATCAAGAACCTGGTCTAGCTCTTCCTTCTTCCACTCATTGGTTGTGAGGACATCTCGTCCTTTTAGGTCAATCATTCATCTCTCCTTTCTGCCGGGATATACATACCTTGTCCCGGCGCTGCTTTTAATTTGCCCTCCTCTAGCACTATCCTTCCTCGCTGCATTACGAGAGAGGGCGAGCCCAAACACACACGTCCTTCAAATAAGCTATAGCCAACCTTCAAGGGATAGTTTTTTGCCGTTATGGTATGAGTTACGCCTGGATCAAAAATGAGCACATCACCGTCTGATCCTTCCTGCAGGATTCCCTTCCGGGGGTACAGCCCAAAGATTTTAGCGGGATTTTCACAGGTTAGCTCCACCAAGCGGGGAAGGGTAATTCTATCTTTGTTGACACCTTCATCATAGGCGACCGTGAACATTGTCTCCAGGCCGGGTATTCCATTCGGGCTCTTAAAAATATTGTCTCTTATCGGTTCTTTATCCTTGATCGCATGCCCGGCTGCATCAGAGCCGATAACATTTAAAAGTCCGTCTGCGGCCGCTTTCCAGAGGGCGTCCCTATCTTCCTTTTTTCTGAGAGGAGGGGCCATTTTGGCCAGGGACCCTTTGGTAAGCAGCTCTTCATCGGTGAGGGTCAGATAATGGGTGCAGGTCTCGGCGTAAAAAACATTCTTGCCCCACTCTTTATACAATCTTAAAACATCCAGGGATTCGTGGGCGCTGACATGAGCAATATAAAGGGGGCACTTGACTATATTTGAGAGAGCGAGGATGCGAAAGATCGCTTCAGCTTCTGACATATTCGGATGCGAGGGAGAAAAAAACTCAGGCCCAAGATTTCCCTGAGCAATAGATTTATCTTCCAAGTAGTCTATCATGCTTCCATTTTCAGCATGGACAGCGAGCAGGGCTTTATTCGCAGTGATGATTTCCATAATTTTCAGAATGTGTTCATCCTCCAGTTTCATTCCCCTCCGGGCATAGGCCATAAAAACCTTGAAAGAGTTAACACCCAGTTCAATAGCTGCGGGAATCATATCAGCAATCGTGTCCATGTCATTTAAAGTCAAGGAGCAGTGCGCCCCAAAATCTACGATAGAGGATTCCTCACCTTCTGCAATAAAATCCTGTACAGCATCGATCAGGTTTCCGGTTTTTCCCCAAGCTTTGACTGCGCCAATATAAGGGATAAGAGTTGTGATTCCCCCCAGAGGTGCGGCTTTGGAGAGGGTATCTATTCGATCCGCATAAACAGGATGGAGATGGGCATCGATAATGCCGGGAAGGACATATTTATCGGTGGCATCGATAACACTGCTGGCTGTTTTTTGACTTCCGCCCGGCTCAATGCTGGCGATGACACCATCTTTAATAAAGATATCAGCCGGCCGCATTCCCATGCTGTTGACCAGAGTGCCACCTTTTATGGCTGTATCAGCATGGTTGATTTTCATCGTGTTTTCTTCGTATTTTTAAAAATCAGATCTTCCCGCCAATCAATTCCCGCCCTGCCTGAAATGCCCGCAGATTAAGCTCTCTAAACCTGTCCGGGACATACTTTGTGATGACTCTTTCCCATATCACGGGAGAGATCTCAAAAAGGGAAGAAAGCGCTCCCAAAAGCAGGATATTGACAGCCTTCACATTACCCAGTTCCTTAGCTTTCTCAGTTGCATTGATGTAATAGACCGTCTGAGTTGTTTCCGCCAGGATTTGTTTGATTTTTTCGATTTCTGGATATTTGACCTGACCGGTGGTTACCGCTGCCGGCGGAATCCGGTATTCATTGACAATGGCGGTGCTCTCTGGATGAAGGTATCCGGCCATACGTATGGCCTCAAGCGGCTCAAAAGCCAAAAGATAGTCAACCGTTCCCTTCATGGACATGGGAGCATTCACCTTCTCTCCCCAACGGATATGGCTGATCACGCTGCCGCTTCTAACGGCGAGGCCTAGAACATCCGATTTTTTCGAGTCATAGCCGGCAGTCATTCCCACCTCGGCCAAGACATCACCGGAGAGAACGGTGCCCTGGCCGCCGACTCCAACAACTAAAAAGTTTGTATTCTTCATGTTACTCACCCTCTCCCTCTTCTGCGGGCGACTGAATGGCGCCGGTCGGACAGACCTGGCGGCAGATGTCACAGCCGGTGCACAACGTGGGCTCGATGTGGGACTTGAATTTATTATTTCTAGGATTTTTTTCCGCACCCAGTCCGATAGCCGGACAGCCCACCTTAAAACAGAGCTGGCAAGCCACACATACACCCAAATCTACATGATAGGCGGGCTGTGGATCATTGGAGACAAATACACATTCCCCTCGTGTTATCAAAACCGAAGGCCCTTCATAATCCAGACACTCCTTCAAACCGGCTTCTACTTCCTTGATATTAAAGGCATCCACCACCTTCACTTTTTTGACACCCATGGCTTTCACTAATGGTTCGATTTCAATCTTTTGTGCTGGCCGGTCCCGGGTAACCGCCCAGTCTACACCCGGATGGTCCTGGTGGCCAGTCATGGCAGTTACACTGTTATCCATCAGGATAACCACTCCCCGGCTGTGGTTGTGCACCATATTCACGAGTGGGGCCATACCGGAATGAAAAAAAGTGGAATCACCGATGGTGCAGACGCGGTTCTCGGGGAGGCCGGCCAGAGACAACCCATGTAAAACTCCGATACTGGCACCCATAGCGCCCATGGTGTGCTGAGCCCGGAAGGGAGGCAGGGTACCGAGATTGTAGCATCCGATATCGCCTGCGACCGGGAGCTTCATTTTATTCAGCAGATAGAAGGTAGAACGGTGGGGGCATCCGGCGCAGAAAACCGGTGAACGCAGGGGGAGCTCCGGCAAGGCCTTCAGCCCGGATTTGTCGCTCCCTTGGACTTCGGATTTATCCTCACGCAAAAGCCCGGCCATAATGCTGTACCTTTTAATATCATCGGGTAAAAGCTCCAGACAGGGAGGGAACACTTCTTTCCCGATAACATCAATACCCATGGCCCGTATCTGTTCTTCCAGAACCGGATCGAGCTCTTCGATTACGAGCAACTTTTCCACTGCTTCCGAAAACTTTTTAATCATCTTTTTGGGCAGAGGATTGGTCATGCCCAATTTTAAAACCGAGGCCTCTGGAAAGACATCGCACACATAGGTATAGATGACCCCGCTGGTGATAATTCCGAGTGAGCGGTCTTTCCATTCGATACGGTTGAAAGAAACCGTCTCCGCATATTCAGCCATATCCAGCAAGCGTTGTTCCACCCGGGGATGCATATGCCTGGCATTGGAGGCGGTGCAGTTGTATTTCTCGGGATTGCGGGGGAAAAGACCTACACTCTCAGGGGTTTGCGGCCGGCTGCCCAGATTGACCACACTCTTGGAATGGGAGGTTCGCATGACAGTGCGGATTAAAACCGGAGTATCAAATTTTTCCGAAAGTTCCGCCGCCAGAATCACAAAATCTTTGGCTTCCTGGCTGTCGGCCGGCTCCAGCAGAGGTATCTTGGCCAGGCGTGTATACCAGCGGTTATCCTGTTCATTTTGGGAGCTGAACAGCCCGGGATCATCCGCCGTCACCACCACTAGAGCGGCCTCAATCCCGGTGTAGACCGCATACATAAGTGAGTCGGAAAGAACATTGACACCGACCTGTTTGGTGGTTACCAGACACCGACGCCCGGAATAAGCTGCCCCGGCCCCAGCATCCATGGCTACCTTCTCATTGGTCGACCACTCGGTATATATATCTTTACCATATTCTTCGGCTATAGTCCTGATGATTTCAGAGCTAGGGGTGCCGGGATAGCCTAAAGCTATCTGTACTCCAGCTTCATAGGCTCCTCTCGCTACAGCCTCATTTCCTGAAAGGATCGTTTTCACAGCTAATCCTCCTTGCTGTTAAGTATCTTCCTTTAGTACCAATAGGGCATCCACGGCCACAACTCCCTGCCCCTCGGGCATAACTAAGAGCGGATTGATATCCAGAGCCTCTATCCTGCCGGCCCAATCAACAGCTAGCCGGCCAACTCGGATAAGAGTTTCTGTCAGTGCCTCCAGATCCGCCGGGGGAGAACCGCGAAATCCGTGAAGCAGTTGGCTCGTCTTGGTCCTTTCGATCATCTCCCGGGCTTCGCCCCGGCTTAAGGGAGGAATGCCGAGAGCCCGGTCCTTAAGGATTTCAACCATGACTCCTCCCAGGCCGAACACAACTGCAGGACCGAAATAGCGATCCATAAGGATGCCGACAATCACTTCAGCCACCGCCCCCTCGATCATTTTCTGGCAGAGCACACCTTCAATTGAGGTTGAAGGATCATAGGCCCGGGCTTTCTTGATTAGCTCTTCATAGATCTGTTTCACTGCGCTTTCATCATCGAGATTCAAGTGGATAATACCTGCCTCAGTCTTGTGTTGAATCTTTGGGGAAATGACCTTCAGGGCTACAGGATATCCAATATCCTTAGCGGCATGAATCGCCTCCTCTGCGGATTTGCACAAAACCTCGCGGGCACATGGAACACCGTAAGCAGTAAGCACTTTTTTACTAATGTATTCTGATAAAACCGGCCGGCCGGAGCGCATATAAGCATTCACTTTTGGTGCAGCGGTTGCGGGCTTCTCCTGTTCTTTTTTATCAAGCATCATTTTTCTTTTAAAATCCGCGTAAGAAAATAAGGACTTTATTGCCTTTAATCCCTCGCGAGTGCCCTGGAGCAGAGGCACTTTCCCCTGGTCAAGAATGGAGCTTATATCGGGATGGAATCCGACTGAGGGATTGGAAATCATAACCACAGGTTTCGCACTCTCTTGGAAAACCTTTACCGCCGCTTTGGCCACACTCGCATATTGATCCACCTGTTTGGGCGCCATACCACCCGGCACATCCTGAGAAATCAGCACCAGATCGGCTTTTTCTTCCTGGGCCGCAGCCATTAAACAGGTTTCATAGGTTTTCTCGATCCTCCCATAACCCCAGACATCGATAGGATTGTCTATGGCGGCATAGGGCGGAAGGACTCGGAGAAGTGTCTTTTTCCCTTCTTCCGACCAGGCGGGATAGCGCAGGTTCAGTTCTTCACCCAGATCCGCTAAGAGGCCGATGACTCCCCCGGAGAGGCTTAATGAAAAAATGCCGTCTCCGGCTGGCAGATTGGGGAGAAGTTTCGAAAACAGCTCCGCCGTTTCAAACATCTCATCAAAGTCATCCACCCGGGTGATCCCCAGCTTTTTAAACAAAGCATCCTGCACATCATCGGAACCGGCAATAGCACCGGTGTGGGCAACAGTCGCCCTTTGGGCCAGCTCCGAACGGCCAGCCTTTATCAGGATGATCGGTTTTCCCTTTTCTCGGGCCCTTTCTGCCAGTTCGGAAAGGCGCTCGGGCTTGCGGAATTGCTCGATAAAGGCCAGGATAACCTCTGTTCCAGGATCTTCTAGCATATAGGAGATAAAATCAGTACTGTCCACCACGGCTTCATTCCCGGAAGAGCAGAGCAGACTAAAACCCAGGCCGCGGGTGCTGTTCGCCACACTTATGGTGAGATAACCGCTTTGAGCGATCAAGCCAATATTGCCATGTTTTATGCTCTCAGGCGCAGGGGCACTGTAGGTTCCCACTCCTGCCTGAGGATTGAGATATCCCACACAGTTAGGACCGCAGAACAGAATATTGCTCTGAGTACATATGTCTACCAGCTCCTTCTGCAAAGCCTTTCCCTCAGGGCCGGCTTCTCCGAATCCATTGGCAAAAGCCCACCCGGCATGCACTCCAATAGAGGCCGCTTCTTTTAAAACCGGAATAACCATATTGCGGTTTAAGAGAATAGCCACCATTTCGACACGATGCCCGGCACGATGAGCCTCAGTCAATGAAGGAAAACAGGGCATGCCCAGAATTTCCTTATAACCTGGATTCACGGGATAAATCTGGCCCTGATACCTCAGCTCGGCTAAATTTTCCAGCACCTGCCGGCCCGGTCCGGTTTTTTCCGATGCGCCCACGACCGCAATGGAATCAGGGGCCAGTAAGGATTTCAAATCGGGGTATTTATGGTTTTCCCTGCGCATGGATATCTACTTCCATACTGGTGTCCTCCACTCGGGAAAACGGGAGTCCTGAGCTGTGGCAACTTTTTTGTAAATATCGGCTATGGCCCTGGTTATAGGTCCAGTTTTGCCGTCACCCACATCCAAACGGTCAACAGACACCGCCGGCATAATCTCCCAACCCGTGCCCAGAAAAAAGAGCTCATCGGCCAGATATAATTCCGTACGGTCCACTTCACGCTCAACAAAAGGAATTCTCAAAACATCCTTTAATAGATGCATTACCGAATCTCGGGTAACGCTCTCCAGTATCCCATTCGTGACAGTCGGCAGAATGACTTGTTCGTTCCGGACTAAGGCCAGACAGGCCCCGGGTCCTTCTGTGACCTTTCCACGCCCATCGAGAAGAATAGCCCAGTCATACCCGCTCACCGTTGCCTCCATAGCTGCTAATCGGCCGTTATGATAATTGGAGAAACATTTCAATCGCGGAGGGAGCACATTGTCTGAGATCCTGGTCCAGGAGCTGACACAAACATGCAGAGCCTGATCCATATCTTTGTAAGAAATAAAGGGCCAGGAATCGATTACCAGTTCAGTCGGTTTGCCCGGCTGGGCTTGCAGCAGCTCCCGCACGATTCCCTTCTGAAAGATGTAGGGACGTATATATACGTCTGATCGATATTCATTGGCCCTAATGAGGTCCAAAACCGCTTTATTTAAATCTTCCAGCCTGTATTCAAATCCGTAACGAACCATTTTGATAGAGTTGAGAAACCGAACCATGTGTTCATGAAGGCGGAATACATAGAGCTGTTTTTCGCTTTCATTCCAGTAAGCCTTAATGCCCTCAAAGATGCCGGCCACAGACGCATGGCCGACGGAGTTTATGTGGATCAGAGCATCCTTCCATGGAATGATTTCGCCGTTTCTCCAAATTTTTGAAGCCAACTCTTCCTTATAAATTGCCATGATTTTTTATCTCCCTTCTCTTCACGGGCCCCTTAACCTGAATATTAAATCTCCATTGGTTCATCGTATCATATCGCTCCTAATAATTCATCCACGAGCTATTAGAATTTCCAGATACACTTGCTTTCTTTCTAAATGTTATAGTGACAAGTGCATCTTTTTTTAGCATATTTAATGCGTCTCTTCTGGGAGCCCGGCTCATATTCAATGCTTCAGATCGTTCTGCTTCGCTCAAATGCATGTTCAGTTCAGGTGTACCCATTATAATTTGTGACTTTGGACCTTTATAAACTTTGTCTTTTATGATATTTTCATCTTTTGTATTTTAATTTGTCGATTGTTGTTTGTCAACTTTTTTTAAATTGATCTGCTCTCCTGATATCAGCTCAGGAGAAATGTTAGAATTTTCCTGGACGAAAGGAGAAGGAGATGGGAAGGAAACGATTCACAGCTGAACAGATTATCAACATGCTACGGGAAGCCGAAGTGCTCTTAAACCAGGGCTCTAGTTTTGGTGTAGAAAATACAATCAATTCTGCCTGCACAGTTCTTTGGGATACAGGCCTCCTGCTTCAGAGGCTCATAATCATGGATTTCTAACTTTGCAGCTGTAGCAATAAAAAAAAAGGGGGGGTCAGTGCTTTGTTAAAACATCACTCATTTAAAATGAAAGCATTTCATTTGGTCTGATTGGAGAATCTGGCTCGCTTTGATCTATTGAGCCATCCGACTTTCATATTTTTATCAACGCGAAACTTATTATTGTAAAAAATTATTAAAATCAAAAAATATGCCGACAGTTGACAGTTGACAATAAGAATTTTTTGTTATATAAGATGAATTGTTATTATTTTTATCAAATTCATTTAGAAAGGGGAAGAAACATGAATAGGTTCAAAAAAAGATTAGGCGTTTTTATTCCTTTGTTGCTGCTATCAATTCTGCTTATTATCTCCTATTCAGCTGCTGTATCAAGGGAATCGGAGGAGTTCACTGTTAATCCATCCCTATTCCAAAACATGAGTTGGCGCAGTATTGGACCAGCCAATATGGGCGGAAGAATGGTAGACATTGAGGCAGTATCAGGGAACCCTCATATCATCTACTTGGGGACTGCATCAAGCGGGATATGGAAAAGCATCGATGGAGGTATCAAGTTCAAACCGATTTTCAATGATCAACCTGTTCATGCTATTGGTGATATTGCCATTGCATCCTCTAATCCTGATATATTGTGGGTTGGAACAGGAGAGGGCAACGCCCGGGATTCGGTTTCATTCGGAAATGGGGTATATAAATCTGTAGATGGTGGAGTTCATTGGGAGCACATGGGCCTAGATGACACTCGATTCATTTCCGAAATAGTAATTCATCCAAAAAATCCTGACATTGTTTATGTGGCAGTGATTGGGCATATCTGGGGTCCTCATAAAGATCGAGGCGTTTATATGACAACTGATGGCGGAAAGACATGGAAACTGGTGCTTTATATAGACGAGGAAACTGGTGCCTCAGATTTGGATATGGATCCTTCAAATCCCAACATTCTCTATGCAGGGACTTGGACTTTCCAACGCCACTCTTGGACGCACCGGAGTGGCAGCGATAGAGGAGGGGTCTTCAAGTCCATTGACGGAGGCCAGACATGGAGAAAATTGACAAATGGACTTCCCACACTTATTGGTCGAATTGGCGTCAGAGTTGCTCCGAGCAATCCGAATGTGGTTTATGCTATTATGGAGTGCAAGGAAGGGACGCTGTATAGGTCCAACGACCGGGGAGAAAGTTGGCAGAAGATTAGCAACGATTGGAATATAGTTATGCGTGGGTTTTATTATGCTGAGTTACACGTAGATCCACAGGATGAAAATCATATCTACGCTCTGGCAAATAGCCTTTCTGTTTCAGAAGACGGTGGTAAGAGTTTTCACAGCATCAGAGACAGTGGTCTTCATGGAGACTGGCATGGAATGTGGATCGATCCCAAGGATCCAAACTACATGGTTATCGGTAATGATGGGGGGTGTGGGATCTCTTATGATGGAGGCAAGAACTGGGATCGTTTAAACACAATGCCACTGGGCCAATTCTACCGCATAGATTTTTCGCTTGATGTGCCGTTTTATAAAGTAGCGGGCGGTATGCAAGACAACTCTAGCTGGATAGGTCCAGCACGTTCCAGATGTTCTTTAGGCATTCTTAATGATGACTGGTTGGTATACTGCGGTGGAGATGGTTTTTATCCTGTTTTCCATCGTGAGAAACCCTTGTTCATATGCGAAGGGCAGTGCGGGCGTATGTCAAGGATTGATCTTACAACAGGCGAGAGCCAAAACATCTCACCCAGCCCTTTTCCATCCCAGGCTCATCCAGCCAGTGAATTGCCTTATCGTTTTGCTTGGAACACACCTATCGTGGCTTCACCGCATAATCCTGATATAATTTATTTAGGTGGGAATGTGCTGTTTCGTTCCAGGAATTTTGGAACAGATTGGGAAATTATCAGTCCTGATTTAACCACGAATAATCCAGAGAAACAAAAGCCGGCCGGAGGCCCAATTGCCATAGAGGGAACCGGAGCTGAGTACCACTGCACAATCCGCACTATCTCTGAATCTCCTATTAAGAAGAATGTCATATGGGTAGGTACAGATGATGGCTTGGTTCATGTTACAAGTAATGGAGGAAAAGACTGGACGGATGTCACAAAGAATATCCCTGAAATATTGCCCGAGGGATATGTGACTAATGTAGAAGCTTCCCGGTTCGATGTCGCTACAGCTTATATTACTTATGACAGACACATGCTGGATGATATCAAACCATACGTGTTTAAAACAAATGATTTTGGGGAAACATGGGAGAATATAACGGGAAATTTACCAAATAAAGGATATACACACATTATTCGTGAAGATCCACAAAATCCACAACTATTGTATGTTGGTACTGAGTTCGGCATTTATGTCTCATTTTCTGGAGGGAAAAACTGGATAAACCTTGGGATGAAAAATCTTCCGACTGTTTCTATTCGTGATCTAAAAGTACATCCAGTGGAAAACGATTTGATTCTTGGAACTCACGGACGTAGCTTTTATATCCTTGATGACATTGCTTTTATTCAGGAACTTTCAAAGGAAATATTGGATTTGGATATCCACTTGTTTAACCTCAGGAAAGCATGGCGTTATTCCCTGGTCGGGAATAAACAAACAACAGGAGGAGCTAAGGCATTCAGGGGTTCCAACCCAGAATATGGTGCTCTAGTCACTTACTATCTGAAGTCATCTCCTGGTGAAAAAACCACAGTCAAGATCCAGATCTTGGATTCTCAAGGAAATCTTGTAAAAGAAATAAAGGGAACGAATCATGCAGGTATTAATCGTGTTGCCTGGCCTTTGCGATACGAAGGCCCTAAACCAAGACATATGGATAGATCCCAGGCAATCGATCGGCGCAGCGTTTCCCGGGGGCCCCAAGCACTTCCTGGTGAATATACTGTTAAATTAATCGTTGGTGACAAAGAGATAAGCAAAACATTAGATGTGAAGATGGATCCTGCCGTAAAAGTATCCGAATCAGCGCTTAAAGCTCAATGGAAAAATGCCATGGAATTACGGGATATGTTGTCTTCTTTGAATCTTGCGCTGAGAAATTTAGACATCATTGAATCTCAATGCAAAGAGCTTTTAGAGAAAATCGAAAAAAGCAAAGAGACTCCAGAAGCAGCAAAAAAAGAGACAGATGATTTGCTGGAGAAGTGTAAATACATGAGAGAGCATATGTCAATTGAGGGAAGGAATTTCAACTGGACTCCTGGGTATATATATGGAAAAGTTAGTTCTCTTTTTTCTGCGATTGACGGTACTAATGCTCCTCCCACACTCCATCAATTAGAGTTTTTGGAAGAGGTAAGGGTTGAATTCCGGGAAAGCCTCGATAAAGTCAAAAACCTAATCGCAGAAGATATCCCGGTCCTAAATCGAACCTTGCAGCAATACGGTTTACCTACAATACTTCCTGGAGAACCTATTGGATAACTTTAGCTGATTTCCCTCCAGAAAATCCCGCCTTCTCCTTATAGGGAAGGCGGGATTAAAGTTTTACTTCATCAGAAACCTTTGCTCAAATTTTTTTCTGATTCCAAACCGCAAGGCGGAATAATTAGAAAATGCAGTGGATTACATAGCACGCGTTAAATATTGATCGGTGTAACGGGAAGAGCACGGATCACATTAAAAATATTAAACGCATCGATCGACAAAGAGATGGCGCCGTATTTTCCTGTTTTGAAATTTTTCTAAAAATGCAAATCCAGCATGGATAACCTATCCAATCCGGTATCACCAATTATGGTTTTTTTAATTATCCTTGTATTACCTTTATAAAATTGTTTGCATTTATATTGCGACCCGTTAAGACAAGCACTACCTTTTTCTTTGGCTCATGTATTTTTCCTGCTAGAATTGCGGCTAGCCCTACCGCGGACGCACCTTCAACTATAAGTTGCTCCTCTGTGAAAAAGGTCCGCATGGCCTTTTTAATTTCTTCTTCTTTGACCAAGAAAACAGATTCGATAAGATTCCCTGCAATACTGAATGGGAGGGGGCTAAATCCTCCTAAAAGCCCGTCGGCCAGGGATGGGTGGAGCTGAATGCGCTCAATGGAGCGTCCCTCACGCAAGGACAGATAGGCGCCTGGGGCGGCTTCAGGTTCAACACCCAGGATTCGAATGGAAGGGATCCTGGCTTTCACCGCCGAGGCAATACCCGCAACCAGTCCTCCTCCGCCAATGGGTACGACAATTAAATCGGTATCTGGAAGGTCTTCAAGGATCTCAACTCCGATCGTACCCTGTCCCGCAATGATATGGGGATGAGCATGGGAGTGTACGTAGATGCCTTTTTTTTGCCTGGCCGAGGCCATTGCCAGATCCAGAGAAGCAAAGAAATCCTTTCCGGAACATACTATCTGGGCTCCCAGCAATTTAATTTTTTCAATTTTGGCTTTGTCGGCCTTGCGCGGCACATATATGCATACTGAACCTTTTCCCATTAGTCTGCTCATGAAAGCGAGAGCCAGACCATGGTTACCGCTTGAGGCAGTCACTAACAGCAGGTCTCTACTCCCTTTCTCCAGTTGGCTTAAAAAGTTAGCGACTCCCCGAACTTTGAAAGATCCGCACTTCTGCCAGCACTCCATCTTCAAATAGAGCTCCATACCCGTTTTTTTACTCAGAGCGGCAGAGTAGAGCAGAGGCGTCTTGTATACAAAGGGCCGTATCCTTAAAACGGCTTGATCTACCAGCTTGGTGTTGTAGTCTGCATTTTCTATCGTATATCTTTCCTCTCTCATGGCAATCAATCAGCAGTGTGAAAAAGCTTGACCTGGGCGGGCTTTAGGAATTGTTGGATCTCCAGGGCATACCCACCCGGATCTTCCAAGAAAAAGCAGCGCACCTGAATGTCCCGTTTTTCCTGTATTCAGGTCAGCAGCTTAACTCCTTCACTTTTCAGGCGCTCATACCAATCGTTGACATCCTGGGTCAGAAAAGTTAAGAGTACAGCGTTGTGCTCTTGGGGCTTAAAGAAGCCTTTTTCACCGGCTACAACACCTAGATAGCTGCTTCCAGTAATCCGATAGATTTTAGCCCACCTCTGGTCTTCCACCAGCTCAAATCCCATCAGGTGTTGGTAGAACTTTTCCGCAGCCTCCAGATCGGGGTAGTAAAAAAAGGTTATTTGTCCATCCATGCTGTTTTTATTCATGCGTATCTCCTGGCTAATATTTCTATATATCTGACGACAAATTACAAGAGGATTTTATATATTAAACACGTTGTATTCCAGCTTCATTCCCCTTCGAGCATACGCCATAAACGCCTTAACAGCGTCTAGGATGGTTCCAGTTTTTCCCCGCACTTTGTGACCGCAATTTGATTGTCTTTTACTGAAGTTGCTTTAGGAATCGATAGAAACCCCTCTCTGTGCTTCTCTAACCGCGGCTTCAGCCAGGATTAATATGGGATCAAATAGTGGAACTTTTAAATCTTTGGATTCAAGGGCTAAGGGGATCTCCGTGCATCCGGCGATGATGCCCTGTGCGCCTTTTTTGATAAGAATATTTGCAATATCAACCAAAATTTTTTTGCTCTCTTCACGAACATGACTTGCCTTAAAACCCTTTATTTTATATATAGCGGACATGACACATTCCTGACCATCCAAATCAGGTACAAGGGTATTGATATTACTTTCCTGCAATTTTTTTTGAAACATTCCGCCGTGAATTGTACCTTTTGTAGCCAAAAGGCCCACGGATTTAATCTGTGGATTGTGCAGAGTGATAAAACCAGAGACTTCATCCAAGGCAGAGAGGATGGGAAGGTTGAGTTTTTGGTACAGTTCTTCAAGAAAAAAGTGAGCTGAAATACAAGGAATAACAATGAAATCCGCCCCTGCCTTCGCCAAGGAGATCCCACTACTGACTATCATTGGTACTGGATTTTCTCCCTTTCCCAATATAGCATCTGTACGATCGGGGATCTTAGGATTGTTATATATGATTAGCCGCAGGTGTTCTTGGTCTCTAGTTGCTGGAGTTATCTGGATAATCTTTTTAAAAAGATCGAGTGTTGCTTCCGGTCCCATACCACCTAAAATTCCAATTACTTTTTCTCCCATAATTGAATTCCTTTCATTTTATCGATAACTCGTTCAAGCAACTTCTCACATTGCTTGCCTCGTGTCTTATGCTCCACTATAACCGCATCTATCGATTTAATTCTGATTTAATTTGTGTGTTTTTCTCTAGAATCAGAAACTTTTCATTTATTTAGTTATAGTCGTTCCACTTTTCCCTTCTATTGCAGAAGTCGCAGAAAAAAGAGCCCCTATAACACTTTTTTCTCCGCAATTCTCTACGACTCTTATGCCAGCTTCTATCTTTGGTTTCATACTCCCTTCTTTGAAATGTCCCTCTGCAAGATACTTTTTGGCTTCAGACAAGTCCATTGTATCAATCCACTTTTGTTGCGGAGTATTGTAATGCAATGCAACTTTCTCAACATCTGTAAGTATAAGCAAAATATTTGCATCAATATCAATGGCAAGGCGGCAGGCAGTTAAATCTTTATCAATCACAGCCTCAACTCCAACAATCTTATTGTCTTTTTTTATCACAGGAATTCCCCCGCCTCCTGCTGCGATAATAATATAACCCTTATCAATATTGTTTTTGATTACTTCTTTTTCAATAATACCAATGGGAATAGGGGAAGGAACAACTCTTCTCCATCTTTTATTGCTATCTTCTTTCATGACAAAAGAAGTTTTTCGCATGAGTAATTCTGCTTCTTTCCTATCATGAAATGGTCCTATAGGCTTGGTAGGATTTTTGAATGCAGTATCATTGGCTCCCACCAGGACTTGAGTAACAATGCTAGCCACAGGAAGATCAATATTATTCTTAGCCAATTCATTTTCCATCGACTGTTGGATGAAATATCCTATCAAGCCTTGTGATTTTGCTGAACATGCATCAAGAGGCATAGGTGGAACTATTTCTCCAGCTAAACTATTCTGTATATAAAGATTTCCAACTTGTGGACCATTTCCATGGGTCAGTACAATCCTGTACCCTTCTTTCATAAGTTTCACAATCTCTGCTATTGCTTTCTTTACATTGTTAAATTGCTCTTGATAAGAACCCTTTTCATTTGCCTGCAATATTGCATTCCCACCTAGTGCTACTACTATAATTTTATTTTTCATCATTAAGAAATAAAAACTTTATCTTCACCATCAACTTCTTTTAAATGTACGCATACTTCCCTATCTAGTTTAACGGACATCTTTTTCCCCATATAATCTGGTTGGATAGGAAGTTCTCTACCACCTCTATCAATTAATACGGCAAGCTGAATTGATCTAGGTCTTCCAGAATCAATAAGTTCATCAATTGCTGCTCGTACTGATCTTCCTGTGAATATTACATCATCCACAAGTACAATGTTTTTTTCAGTAATATCAAATTGAATTTCATGTTTTACTATATATTTGTATGCCTTCAGATGAACGTCATCTCGATAAAATGTTATATCAATTTCCGATGTCGCAATTTTTTTCCTACCTATAAATTCAATTCTTTCTGCAATTTTTTTGGCTAATATATCTCCCCTATTCTTTATGCCTATAATGATAAGAGTTAAAGGATCGAGATTTCTTTCTAAAATCTCATTTGATATGCGAATAATGATTTTTCCAATTTCATTCTCATCAAGAATTTTATGTTTCATAAATACCTTATATAATAATATAATTCAGAAATCAAGATTATTTGTTGACAATAAACAATCGACAAATTGTAGTTTTTTATAATTACCCACGTAATATGTAAGAGAACTTTAAAAGTTAAATAGTTTGATGAAAATCAAATTTTTTTCAGATCGAAATTGGGCTAGCTGAGTGCAATCCATGTAGCACTTCTCGTCCTAATCTTTCTCAGCAGGGACAATGATCTTAATAAGATTTTTCTCTGCAAGCTTACCGTTAAGAGTAAGGAGATCATTATTAACTAGGTTATTATACTCAACCTGAAGGCTTGCTATTTGTTTAGATAGCATCTCATGAATTTCGTATTGCTGCTCTGTAGGAGGAAAATCTACCGATCCATACCCACTATACGCAAGCTTACGAAGAAGCATACCAGGAACTCGGAGATTGTGTGTGTGTTTAATATGGAAAAATTTTGATTCCAAATCGTTAGCCTTCTTTTCAAATTCTAATGCAGCACTCAGAACGGGTTACGTGCACCTGTCCATCATTGCTTCCTGCCCAGATCTGCCCCTCTTCCAAACTCGATTCAGAGATTGCAAAAAGAGTGCATCCAAAATCTACTCCACAATTATCTATTGTTAGACCGCCTGAATCCACCTGCCTGCTTTTATCGTTTGTGGTTAGATCAGGGCTAATAACTTCCCAACTATACCCGCCATTTGTCGTCATATGAACAAATTGACTTCCGACATACACCTTATTATGATCATGTGGTGAAATTGCCAATGGAACCGTCCAGTTCCAACGGTATTTCAGCTTAGCCGGTCCCCATCCTAAACTATAATCAGGCCAGACTGTGACGTCCCGAGACTGCCCTGTGCGCAGATTATACGTAGTAACAATTTGATGCATATTTCCCGACCAGATAATATTATTATCGACTGGATCGGGATAGGTAAATCCGCTTTCACCACCTCCTACAGAATGCCACATACTTAAAGTAATAGATTGGCTTTTGCTGTTACTAGGACCACGCCTTGATGGCCCATCCTGCCGATTTCCATACACAAAATATGGAATCTGGTTGTCAACAGCCACATGATACATCTGTGCCACTGGAAGCTTAGGCATGTGCCAAGTTTTGCCGCGGTTTGTGGAAATAGCGACACTCCCATCATTAGCAACTAACATCCGGTCGGGAATTAAAGGATCGATCCACATGTCATGATTATCTCCACCAGGACTGCTAGATCGTGGTAATATTGTTACTGTTTTACCTCCGTCCAAAGATTTAAAAAAACCATTCGCCAGAAAATACACTTCATCTTCATCATCAGGAGTAACAGCCATACGCGTATAATAATGCGCTCGCTGTGTGTATCGTTGATCAATGCTTATCAGGCTCCAAGTTTCTCCGCCATTCTCCGATCGCCAAAGAACTCCTGAGAAGTCATCCTGCGGTGTTTCAATCAATGCATATATACAGTTTAGCTTGTTTGGAGCATATGCAAAACCAATTTTTCCTGTCGGTGGTTTCGGCAATCCATTCCCTGTGAGTTTTTTCCATGTGGTTCCACCGTCTCCAGAAAGGAATAGCCCTCCTTGCATACCTCCGCTTGTTCGCTGCCACGTTCTGATCTTAAATGGCCACATTCCAGCAATAATGTTCCTTGAGTTGTTTGGGTCCATAGCTATGTCCGAGGCTCCAGTGTTTTCATCAACAAATAGCACTCGCTCCCATGTTTTTCCCCCATCGATCGTCCGGTACACACCACGGTCTTGTTGAGGCCCGTAGCAGTGTCCCATCGCAGCAGCAAAAACTATATCCGAATCGCGTGGGTCAATGAGAATTCTTCCGATCCTGCCAGTCTTTTTGAGACCCATGTTCTTCCATGTTTTACCCGCGTCAGTTGACTTGTAGATACCGTCACCAATGGAAATGTTACTGCGATAAAGGTTTCACCTGTACCTGCCCAAACAATGTTCGGATCCGATGGAGCCATAGCCAAGGAGCTAACTGACTGTGCATTCTGATCGTCAAATATAGGATTCCAATGGATGCCGCCATCAATTGATTTCCAAATTCCCCCGGATGCTGCACCGACATAAATAACCTTAGGATTTCCCGGTTCACCAATAACTGCAATCACTCGATTACCTTCCGGACCGATATGGCGATACCTGAGCTGCGTATATAAATCAGGAGTGATCTTCAAAACATTCTGTTCACTATACAGTGGCAGAGACAAGAATAAAACAAAAAAAGCCACCAAGGGAACCGCCAATAAGTAAGCTTTCATGCCTGTATTTACCCTAAACATCTTAAACCTCCTTTTGTCCTTTATTAAGAGCGTTGAATTTGTTGACAAAAATCCATCATGCCTAACGAGCTTTATTAGTCTTTCATTATAATGGACTCCGAAAGAAGAAAAACAGAAATTTAGAGCCTCTAAATTTTTTCGACTAAGATTTTACAGAATGAATCTCGCCACCCCTTTAGAGGTGGCGAGATTACAATAGCGCTTATCAGGAGACTTTGTTTTTAGAATTTGTATCTGAGGCCAATACGAAAAACGCGCGGGTTGAGGACAGCTTCGACATCATTAGCACGCGATGAATTTATAGTTGAGTATCGCACAAGTGCAGGAGCTGCGTTCAGGATATTGAAACCATCAATGGACAAAGAAATGGTGCCCCAACTTGCAGTTATAAAATCCTTTTGCAGACGCAAATCCAACATAGTCATCGTATCTAATCTGGTATCTCCAAATTTTTCAGTGTAAAGTGTAACCGTTGAACCAAGTCCTGCTGCTGCTCTTTCAGGAGCTTGGGCGACGATTTGTTGCGCTTGAATTGATCCCTGTCTGGTGACGAAAAAACCGCTGCAGTCGATACCATATGGAAGCCGGACAAGAAAAGATATTTTCGCCATCCATTTGAGAAAGTACTCATTGCTCGGAGTGCCCTCGAGCATGTCTATATTTGTGGGATCATGGTAGCCTTTGTCTCCGTAGTGTTGGCTATGTGTTTGGTAAGTGAAAGAAGCATTCATCATCCAGCCTTTGCTGAATTTTTTATCCGCCACTATTTCAATACCGGAATAATTTTCATGATAATCAGGTTGGTTGGTCATTATAGTGCCCACTGGGCGCTTTTGGTCTAACGTCCAATACTCGTAAGGGTATGAATTTCCATCATAAGCAACTGTTCCAGTGTAGGGACCGATCCAATTTGCCTGATTGATTCCGATGTATGGATACCAGACAAAACGGTGATTGCGGCGCAGGATTAGATTTGCACTCAGAGAAAAATCAGTGATCACTTCCCTCTCAATGCCCAGAATAGCCTCGTCAGTAAGAGGTGCATTTACATTTGGATCGATCTCATTCGGAGATGCAATAGAGGTGGGATTCCAAGGATCAAAGCCACTGTAAGAAAGCAGGCCATCATAAGGATAACCAACAAGCTCATCTAGCTGAATATTGTTGTCGCCGCTAAGGTCATTCCAGTAGTAAGTAACATAAGCCGTAGCTGTGGGAGAGATATGCCTGACCACCCCGCCTCCCAGCTGGTTTGCGTATCGAGCCAAATTAGCACGGATCAGGGTTCTCCCATCGCCGCCGATGTCATAGGTGAAACCGGCTCGTGGCGAGAAGTTTCCCCATACAAGATTAGGATCGATAGCACCAACAGAAATAGCAGGCATCAAATCAGGAGCCATTTTGGCGGCTTTAATATTTGTTCCTTTAAGAAAAGACTTCTCCCGGTCATATCTTAAGCCAAGATTGAAGGTCAAGCTACCTGCTGTAAAGGTGTCGCTGACATAAGCGCTAAATCTTTGGCCCTCATAATCCCTGCGATATTCTCGATAGAGTCGAGCCCTATAGGGTTCTCCGTCCCAATAATATTTCAACGCTCCTCCACCATAATCTGATGATGATGTTATGGGTGTCCAGCGGTATTCGACTCCGAATTTGAATTCATGATTTCCGCCCAAGACCTCTTCCACAAAGAGATTCCCATCAACTGTTCCGCTATAAGCAGGGCGATCTGAATTAAATGAAGAGTAGGAATCCCACCACAAGCCAGTGACGAGGTCATTGCTAGGCACCGTGTCCATTCCTCCATAAGGGAACTGGTTCCACCACCTTGGAAACACGTGAAATTTCGCTGAGAGAAGTAAGTTATCAGAGAAAAAATGTTCGTCTTCCAGTTTCATTGGGAGGTTCATTGCTTTCATATCGACAGTTGTCTCATGTGGACGAGTCGCACTGGCGCCCCTGTCTGGCTGGAACTTTCTCGTGTAAACAATATTTAGCTCCATCCTGTTTTTAGGGCTTAGCTGGAAATTGGCCTTGAAATTGAGTCCAGGTATTCTGGTTCTTTCAGGATTGCCTGAAATGAGCACCCTCTTGATATTTTGCTCACCGAATCCAGCCCAGAACCAGAGTTTGTCTTTAATGATAGGACCGCCTAACTGAAAACCAACATCAATAATCCGTTCGATCTTGTTTCCGCTTAAGCCCAGCTCTTTCATCTCATCAGTAGCGTTATTACTTTGTAAAGCTTCGGGAGTGTAGAAAAGTCGGCCCATGGCCTCAAACTTATTAGTCCCTCGCCTTGTGACCATGTTGATGGCGACACCGCCTGTCTGGAAAGAGGCGTCTTTGCCTCCTGTTACAACCTGCATTTCTTCAAAAGTATCAAAATCGTAGTACATGGGCGACCCCCCCCCTGAACCTGCATTTTCAGTGATATCTACACCATCCAAATAAAGCTGATGACTAGCAGATACATTGCCTCTCGCTTCAGGCCCAACCTGCTGACCCGATTCGCTGCCTCCAACATTCACGCGACTTGAAGAAGAAATGCCAGGCACCGATTGCATAACTACCCATGGATCTCGGGCTGAAGGTATTTCTTGCAGTTGTTCTGAGCTGACATTAGTAGCAGTTCCTGTCTTTTTTTTGTCGACAACGGGTACCCTAGCCACAACTGTAACTTCTTCTGACAGCGCTACCGGCGTCATCTTTACTTTAAGATCAACGTTACTTCCAATTCGAATAACTACATTTTCTTGGAGATAATCATTAAATCCGCTTAGTTCGAATTTGCAGGTATATATTCCTGGAGCAAGATTGACAAAACGGAAAGCTCCACTTTCAGACGTTATGGTTGATGCGGGGGCGATGGCGCCCTCAAGAGTTACTGAAACCCCAGGAAGGGGCATTCCCTCTGGATCTGCAACGATACCGCGGATATTTCCATATTGCTGTTGGGAAAAAGACAGGCCGGCAACTAACAAGAAAATGGTAGCAAATGATAAGATTTTTTTCAATTCAACCTCCTTTTTATTATCTTAATTTTAATAAAAATCCTTATGGTGAAAATGAATCACTCAGTCGTCCTTCTGTATTGTTCATATCCCGATTGCACCTCCTGTTGAAAAAATCTCAAAAAATGGGATTTTTTCATTTATTTCTTGTATCCAAATTGATTCGTTTCAATTGTAAAAGCAACCCTAAGTTTGACACTGCAAGAGCACTATAATTTGTCGATTGTATTTTGTCAACAAAAATATTAATTTTTTTCATTTTTTTTTAGGTGGTCATTCTGGAAGAATGTGACAATATATTTCGCTTTCTCTTCAGATGAGTTCATGATTTAGCTCAGAAAACATAAGCGAATTTTAAGAAGAGAGTATGGCCTTGAGTGCCTTTTTCTCCATGTTCAGCAGTTCCTTTTTGATAGGCCAACTGGATTAATCCGAATGGAGGCTGAAAGCGGTAGACAAAAACTATCTGAAGGTTTTGTTTGTCTATCGCGGAATTTATTTGGTAGAAAAATTTAAGAAAAATGTCTTTGGTAAAATATTGATTGGCCAGGATAACATGAATCCATGTACTTTCATCCTTTGGGTCTGGAGAGAGGAAAAGCCTTGTTAGATTATATTCTAATGAAAGGTTCCGGAATATGTTTTGACTTAATCGCCCACTTATAAGAGTGAAATCAGAGTCAAAATTTTTTCCGAACTCATAACTTATAAAAGCAGACTGCCATTCTCTCATGTTATAACCCAGCTCAAGCAATGACCCGTAATTTGTGAACTTTTTCTCATAAAGTTTGTATCCCTGATTATGACGGAATTTGAAGCTAAATTTATTTTTTAAGTCAAAAGTGAGGGATTGAAAAACTTCCCAACTTCTTAAAGTTTTATCCATACCCCAATAGATATTATAGTTGGAATTATATTCTATTCGGTCTAAACCAAACTTCTTTAACCAAAAAGTCTTTTTTATTGCAGAATCGAGTTCATGGCGATTATCATCCTGTATAAATCCCACTGCGTTGGCATTAGCACCGAAATACTTTCCCAAATAAGTGTAACAAAAATGAATATGAAAAGTAGTTGAATTAAAACTTGGACTTAGGAAAAATGCTAAATCATTTCTATTAGAATCTCCATAACTTAATGCCAATTGTCCTGTGAATTTAAAGTTTTTTGTAAAGTCGTGAGAAGTATCCAAACCAAGAGTTCCCTGATTCTTTCCATTCGCGAATTTGTTTGCTATTAAAAACCCTAATGTGGATGATTTTATTATGTCTCGCTTCAAGCGAAATACGCTAAAATTGGCAGATACCTCTTCTTCATCATTTTTTTTAGTCTGAGCAGACAAGAAAGAAAACTCATTACGACCTGTCTTGCCATAGAGTTTTACCCCTGCATAAATGTTCGTGATCCTTCTTGAATAAAATAATCTAATTCTTTGCGTGTAGATGGAATTACCTTCTAAAAAGAAATATCTCTTCTCAGGAAGATGCAGTTCGAATCGAGTGAGATTGACCTGTTCCCGGTCCGCTTCAACAGTTGCAAAGTCAGGATTTACAGTTAAATGGCCTGAGATAGATTGCGTGAAATTATAGCTGGCGTCAAGGCCTGCATCATAGCTAGTTTTCTGACCTTGTTCAATAGAAGAGATAGTATGGGGAATTATTTCCGACTTATGTTGATAATTTTCAAGATTCAAGCCTGTTAAGGTACCATATGTTGAAAGCTTTCTATAGTCTTCTTTTAAAGGTCCGACCCAAAGACTTTTCTCAAATCGACGTGGCAAGTATCTGCTGAACTGTATTCCCCATGTTCGATTTTTCCCTGGATTGAATTTTAAAGTCTTAAAAGGGATCGCAATCTCGGCAGTCCATCCTTCACTATTTATGGCTCCAGCTGACCTCCAAATCCCGTCCCAATTTGTGTCAGCAACAAGACCGTTATCAGCCACACGGCCATCATGCTGGACCCCTACAGGATTGGTTCGAAGATAATAACCTGTCCTTTTATCATGGAATGTATCCACGATTACAGTTACACTATCAGTGCCACTGGCAGCAGTTAAGCCATCTCTTTTATTTGATCCTAATACTATTTTTTCTGGTTCAGGATCAAAACAGATGAAGCCGAAATAAATACAGTCATCATCATAAAGAATCTTGACTTCTGTCATTAATGAAGACGGATCTCCTCTTGAAGGCTCATACTGGAAGAAACCTCTTGCAATTGGAGCCCCTTTCCAAACATTTTCATCCAGAATTCCATCTATTTTAGGCGCAATTTCTGTTTTTTGTGCTGAAATCTCAAAATCTTTATTTTGGCAAAATATCCACTCTAAAGGAAATAAAATTACTGCTAAAATCAGCACGCTCTTTTTTACCATTATTCCATTCTTTCGCAAAGCCAAAATGGATGTAACGATTTTCTTTGGTGCTGCATCGTACTTGATTGAATATCACTGTTGAAGCTGTTTATTATTTTGAATCATCTCCCAAAAGGTTGGAAAGAATTCTTTAATTATAAGTAGCAAAAAGGAAAAGGAACGGAAATATCTGCGGTAACTGCTGGAGCTGAATGAAGTGATCAATACTGTTCTGATCCCCCAATAGAAGTTGAAACACATTTGGGCCCATAAATCCCGAACCTCTACATTTAAGGCTTTTGAAGAATGGCGTTCTCTGGCCCAATGTATTGAACCTCCAGAAGTTAGAAGTTTGTGTACACTTTTGAGTACTATAGTTATGGCATTCTTAATCACTTTAATTACCCCATTATTAAGGAATGCTGGAAGCAGTGAACAACAAGATCAAAGTCATCAAGCGTAATGTTTATGGTTGCCATGATTTGTGTTACTTCTCACTCAGGAACATACACGCCTTCTTCAACTAATTGGGAGATGATTCATTATTTTTTAACTAATATAAAAAGTCAAGAAAAATGTAGACAGTTGACAGTTGACACAATCCGCACTATCTCTGAATCACCTGTGCAGAAAGATGTCATCTGGGCAGGGTCGGATGATGGACTTATGCATGTTACCCAGAATGGTGGGGATACATGGACGAATGTGACCAAAAACATCCCTGGCCTGCCTCCATAGGGGTACATTAGTCAAATAGAAGCTTCCCGAACAGGAAAAAGCGTGGCGTATATGACTAGCGACAGGCATATGCTGGATGATGTTCATCCCTATGTCTTCAAGACCACAGATTTCGGAAAAACTTGGACTAATATAACAGGTAACCTGCCTACAAATGCATGGGTACACGTCATCCGAGAAGACCCAAGGAATCCGCAGGTTTTATATGTGGGTACTGAATTCGGCATCTTTGTTTCCTTTATAGGAGGGAAAAACTGGATGCCATTGAAGATGAAGAATCTGCCAACTGTATCTGTTCGTGATCTTCTTATTCATCCCAAGGAAAATGATTTGGTTATCGGAACACACGGACAGAGCATATACATCCTAGACGACATCTCTTTCCTCCAACAGTTTTCGAATGAAGTGATGGATTCAGATATTCATTTGTTCAACCTTCAAAAGGCCTGGGGCTATCACTTAGCGCGAGATAAGACGACCACAGGTGGAGCAAAGGCATTTGTGGGAAAAAATCCTGATTACGGTGCTCTCATTGCTTATTTCCTGAAAACATCACCTGGCCGTTGGACTATGAAGGCCCTAAACCAAGACATATGGATAGACTCCAGACAATCGATCGGCGCAGCGTTTCCCGGGGGCCCCAAGCAACTCCTGGTGAATATACAGTTAAAATAATCGTGGGAGATAAGGTGATGGACAAAAAGCTACAGGTTGTTCTTGATCCTGCCTTAGAGTTAGAAGACTCTGAGCTTCGGGCTCAATGGGAAGCGGCTATGGAGCTCCGAGACATGTTATCTACTTTGAATCTTGCGTTGCATGCCCTGGATAACATTGAATTTCAAGCAAAGAACCTGCAACAGACAATTAATCATGCAGAAGAAATTCCTGAGGCTATGGCTGAAAGCGTAGAAAATGTATACAATAAAGCCGTCTACATTAGAGAGCATATATCAATTGAAGGAAGAAATATCAACTGGACTCCTGGGTATATATATGGAAAAGTGAATTCGCTTTTTTCTATGATAGATGGTACTAATGCTCCTCTCACACTCCATCAATTAGAGTTTTTGGAAGAGGTTAGAGTTGAATTCGGGGAAACCATCAAAAAGGTCAATACTCTGATTACAGAAGATATTCCGGATTACAGAAGATATTCCGAACCTCAATCGAGCACTTCGAAATCTCAATTTCCCCACTATACTTGCCGGAAAACCTATCGAATTGCGTTAATAAGCTTTGTGACAAGAGAGAAAAATGCGAACAGAACTATGGTCCATAGAGAGGTTCAACTGCAGAAAAGAGTTGGTAGAGAATTAATGATTGGTGTTCTTGGCAGTATGGAACCGGTATTCTATCAAGGATGGCTCGGAGATATAGATCAGATCCGGGATCCTGGCGATGAATCTGAAAACGGCAGTGAACAAAGCATGAAACATACAGAATGAGATAGATATTGAATGATAAATAACAAACCAAATGGACTATTATTAAAATGAGTAATACGTTTTTCAGTAGATCCTAGCTAGAGTAAACCTATCATCAGATTGAATCATGATCCAAAAATTACTCATGATTATTTAGAGTGTTTAAACTTCTTTATGGTGTTAACTTTTTCCTCTATTTCTTGCTGTCGAGGATTTATTTCTAGGGATTTTTCCCAGGCATTCAAGGCCTCTTCGTTTTTGCCCAGACGAAAATAACACTCGCCAATTGCATTAAGGACTAATAGGTTTGTGCCAACACTATTGAGATATTCTTTATAGTGTTGGATAGCAATCTCATACTCTTTCAAAGCCTGAAGAGCCTGCCCTAAAAGTATGAGAAAGCTGAAATCTTTAGCTTGTGTTTCTCGAGCAAAAGGAAGGAGAATATTTTTAACATTCTCAAATCTCTCCTGTAGGAAGAGAACTTGACTATAGGCTGTCGCATACCTCAAGGACTCTGGTCTTTGAGAGAACGCTGCACCTAAAAACTTCACCGCTTGAAGAAGATCTCCCTGATTTAAATATTGGATGCCTAAGATATAATTATATTCAACATTCTCAGAAGAAGGAATAACCTTGGAATAGATCCATGGTCTTGAGACACGAGTGAGTTGTGAGATTACAAATTGGACTTCCTCAAAAAAAAGTTCATTTTCTTGGGCGTCCAAGAGGGAAACTCTAAGGGAAAAATAGTCTGGCAAGAATTCAGCTAGGGAAAATTCTTGCATGAAGTTGATGCCTGCGGGATAGTTTTTCAATGGCATATCTTTTTTCGAATAAAAAGAAGAATTGCGTATAAACGTATACCGGATAAATCCCTCTCGACGCAGTTTGGAAGAGAGGCCGTAAATCTGGAAGAACACGTTTAAATTATCTGATTTAGCAAAAATAGCCCTGGGTTGAGTATAGAGTTGGAATTTACCCAATTGGTAAGGCCTGATGGATTGAACGGATTCTTTTTTACTTTCGGAGCGATAGCAAAGAAGAATCGGAGACATTTTGGGAGCTTCAAGGAGGTGGGGAATATCAATGGTTTGTTCAAAAGATGAGAATTCTTTGGAGACTGTGTTCTTGATAAGGAGGCTAAACCTGTAATTTCCAGGAATAAGCGGAATAATATCCTCCAGGATAAAAGGTTTTCCCTGGAAGTCCATCAATTGTTCTTTGCTAAATTCCAGAGAAAATTTTTTCTCATATTGGAAGATGGTTTTCCCTTCTAAATTCGAAAAATTGCCGTTAAAAAGAAAAGTGGCATAGTATTTTTCATCGAAGGAACCAACAGACAGATTCTCAAGTTCAACTGAATAGTGAACAAAGAAAAGGCCTGAGTCATCCTGAAAAACCTTCACTAAATAATCATTCTGAATGTAATTGGCCGTGTATTCAACTTCGATACTATCTTTATATTTTAGCAAAGATTTCGCGTAATTATCATTCACAGTTTTGTAAGGGAGAGTATTTATATTTGAAAGGAGCACATCTGAAATCAAAGATGCATGCCCCGAAAGAGAGGATTCTCCTGGAATAAGTGTTATAGCAAAGTCAGCTAAGTCAGGTGCACGACTTTTTAACTCCATATAAGTCTCTTCAAGATTCGTAGGATCCCCCCTATAATTGATAAGAAGACTATAAGGACCATCACTAACAGGACTATAAATTTTATATTCTCCTACTCCTCTTTTTTTAAAAAAAACAATATTGAAGGCAGGGGGAAGACTTGATGCATTTGTTCCTGCGTAGAACCAAACCTCTGTTGGATGCACTCCCTTGGTGCCCTGGTGCCTGTCAATATCAAAAGGAGGGCCAAGAATGATATATATCCGGCCCCGATCAGTCATCCACCCAGGCCGAGTTGTATCTCGGCCAAAAAACTTATTGGCATAGGCGATCCTTCGATAATGCTCTGTTTTAAATTCATTCTCTGTAGTTCCTCTCGTGGGATCTCTCTGCTTCCAAAAAGCCGCGATAAATATATTCCTTTCTCTGTCTGAATGCAGGCTTAAAAAAATGTCTTTCTCTGCAGGAGTAATAATGTAAACCACCTCTTCTTTCAGCCATTTTTGATGCTGTAAAGGTAAGTCCTCAATTTCTTTTTTTCCCAAAGAAAAAAGAAGTTGAGGCATTAAAATGGAGAAAAAAAAGATGATCAAAATTATTTTTTTCGCTTCATTATTCATATTACTAATTCCCTTCCCTCGTTAAAACCGTTTATAATGGTTCTATAATTAGGGATTGGATCCATTGTTCTTGAATGATTTCTATGTGTCATGCTGTTTTTCAATAAAATTTCTTTTTCAAAGTCTCATATCAGTGGGACCATGTCAAGGATGTCATCTTGTCTAATATGGCTAATGCGAATCAAGAGAAATTCGTTATTTACAATGGAAAAGCGAAAAAAACCCGAAAGAGAAATGCTCTTTTTTTTAAATACCATCCCTATGGCCCAGACCAATTGAAATCAGAGATTGAATTACTGGGGCCCATTTATAAATTTTAGTAAAACAGAAGCTCAGAACCATTCTATTTCTCTAAATACTTCAATATTTCTTTAGCTGTGGCTGCTTTTTCTGCGTCTGGAGTGAGCTTAAGGAATCTATTGAAATTCATCTTCGCGTTTTCCTTTTCATTTATATTCATATAACACATTCCTAACTGATAAAATGCATCTGATAAATTGGGATCCAGGGAAAGAGCTTTGTTGTAGTACTCGATAGCCTTTTTTATCTCTCCTTTATTATAGAAAGACGTTCCAATATTGTAAAAAACTAGAGAATCGGTTATTGATTCTTCCTCAATTCGATTGAAATAGCTCAATCCTATCTCTAATTCTCCCTTTTCTAAATACGAATTTCCCAAGGCAATCAGAATTTCTGTTGATCCGGGCTGTTTATTCAAAATCAATTTATACTGTGCTATCGCTGAATCATAATTAGCTAACTCATAATAGGCGTTTCCTAAGTTTTTATGGATTATATAGAATTCAGGATTTTCTTTTAATATTATCTGATATTCTTTTATAGCCTCCTTATATTTTTTTGAGTTGAACAATTCATTTCCTTTAGCCAAATGCTGCGATAAATTTTCAGAAACGATGTTTTTTTCAGTTCTCTTTAATCGTATTTCAATGGGTTTGGCGCGTACTAGCTCGCTTACATTTGTTGAAATTTGTCTTGGTTCATAACCTTCAGCTCTAAAGTCGATGTTCCATTCACCACCACGAATATTAGCTGCTTGCCATTTCCCCTTCATGTCAGTGGAAAGTTCAAATTTCGCTTCATGCTCATCCAGCAGAAAAATTACTTTCACATTTGGAATAGGATGGCCATCCTCAGTGAGGACGATTCCTTGAATGCGTCCCCTTCCTCTCCAATCCTGTGCAAATACTGAATTTGAGAACACTATTAAGACTAAAACTGAGATGAGCATTAGTGTTTTCTTTGGAAAATTCTTGTGCTTGACCATCTTTTCCTCCTTTGAGAGCAAAATTTTATTATAGACAATCTGCTTTTTCAAGTTGATTTTTTGCTAATCCTCCGTATAAAATGCGATGCCCTTCTCCAAAACTGAAATCTCGCCATTCAACATGGGACAAGATCAGATCAAGTTAATACTTCAAGAAGTATTTTTCTATCAATTGATATCGTTTTTATCCTGTTGCCTTTTTTTTAATTGACCTTGCCGCTTTGTGTATGATATGAATATTCATATCAATAGGCGGGGAAAGCTATGAAAAATTTAGAGGTGTTTGTAGCAAATACAAAATTCTTGTATTTAAATGTGTGATGCTAAAGATGGTAGCTAAGAAATTATAAACAAGTTTTACTGTTTCTTTGCTACCGCGTTTTTCAGACGGGCTAAGAGCTCCTTCATTTTATTAATTTCAGAGCCATACTTTTTTGAAGGAGCAGTAGAAAGATACAGCTCAATATAATTAATAGCCTCTTTGAATTGATTCATTTGAGTTAATCCGATACAAAGATTATAAAGGGCATCATATTGGTTTTCACTCAGGTCAACAGCTTTCTTCCAATTTTCAATAGCTTGAGAAAGTTCTTTTCGATCAGCATTTATTACACCCAAACCATTGTATGCCGATGCTAAATTTTTGTCATAAAAAATAGCTTTTTTGAAATATTGCTCTGCCTGAAAATAGTTTTTCTGACTCAGGTAGACAGAACCGATGTTATTGTAAAGACTTGCATAGCCTTTATCCAGGACAATAGCCCTGAAGAAAACTCCAAGAGCTTCTTGATTGTTCCCAAGTTTCCAGTAAGTCACTCCTAAGAAATTTAGGATTTCTACATCATGAGGATAAGATCGGGCTAAATCTTCAAGCATGGTTTTTGCCCTTTGGAGCTGACCGGCCTCTTGTAGAAAGACTGCAAGTTTGGTTATGAGAACTGGATTATCAGGTATAATATGGCATGCTCTCTCTAATAGTTTTATGGCTTTTTCTGTTTGACCGATCTCATTATATATATAAGAAAGATGTTCATAGACGCGGGCAAAATCAGGCTTCATTTCTATGATTTGTTCTAGAATTATTTGGGCCTTTTCATACATGCCTTCCTTGAAGGCCATCATGCCCTCTTGCATCTTATTGTCTAACGCTATCAAATTTTTGGGATCATCTTCGGCTGAGAAATTTCGCTTTTTGGGTGCATCTAGATTGCCGGTAATATACCCTAGCGTTCGAAGTTTTTCTAGAGTTTCGCGGTTTTCCAATCTTCTGGCCAAAATTGGATATTTTTCTTTACTAAGAAGATTATCAAGATCTTTCTTTAACTTATTTAATAATCTTTTTTCCTTGGTAGCAAGATTATCCTTTTCTTCAATGTCAATCTTTAAATCATAAAGTTCGGGAAGAGGCAAGGAAATAAATTTATAATTTTCTTGAATTAAGCCATACAGTGGGGCCCAGTTTCGATTCAAATTTGGGGAAAGGGATTCGAAATAACAAGCATCTTCTTTCCATTTTGAAGGATCTTTAACCAGTGGGAGTAGGGATCTTCCCTGAATTGTATCTGAAATTTTCAAACTCAGAATATCTAAGATAGTTGGAGCAATATCGATATGCCTTACTACTTTTTGAATGACTTTTGGTTTTGGAAAAACTTTGGGTTGAAAAATAATCAGAGGAATATGGAGCGTGCTGTTATAGGCAAATACGCCATGAGTTAATTCCCCGTGTTCTCCTAGGCTCTCTCCATGATCTGAAGTGATAATGATCAAAGGATGGTCTTTGTATTTTTTCCCTTCAAAGAATTTAAAAAGCGTTCCCAATTGCTGATCGACATAAGCCACCTCTCCTCCATATAAATCAGAGGGATATTTTTTTTTAAATTCAAGCGGAGGATTGTAAGGAATATGGGGATCGAACAGATGAATCCAGCAGAACCAGACGCCTTCTGCTTGGGCATTAATCCAGTTGAGGGATGCATCTATGACTTTTTCTGCGGGTCTCTCTACGAAAAACAGCTTATTAAGGTGAGATGTATCACCGTAGAAATCATCATAGACATCAAAGCCTTGATTGAGGCCAAAACGGTCATCAAGAGGAAAGGCGCCGATAAAGGCAGCTGTTCTATACCCTTTCTCCTTCAGAATTTCAGATATGAGAAGAGCTTCCTCTCCCAACCGGAAGCCAACATTATCTCTCACTCCATGAGAGAAAGGATAAGTCCCTGTTAGAATGTTAATATGGGAAGGCAAAGTTAGAACATTATGAGCAAAGGCTCTCAAGAAGAGCAAGCCTTTAGAAGCCATGCGGTCAATATTGGGGGTTTCAACTTTTGTTTTATTGTAACAGCTTAGATAATCTGCCCGGAGGGTGTCAATGGTTATAAGAAGGACATTTAGCTTTGAAGGCTTTGGCGCTGAAAAAACCCAAATGTTGAAGAGAATCAACAGAAAAGGAAAGAAAATAAAATTTCGTCTCATTGGATGAAAAAAATTGAATCTCTAGATGATCTTAGGCCTTTTCGCAGCATAAATTTTTTCATTTCTTTTTATCATTTGAAAAAATTATACAAATCCTTGTATGCTTAGGGAATATATTTTAAAATTTTCCTCCAATTCGTTTGTTCGATATCAATATTTGAGGATCATCTCCCAGCGAGACCTACCATGTCCGCTATGAGTGTAACACACTATTTTGCCTTTCGCTGAATCAGGATCATTCATCAATCAGTAGCCCAAGGTACCAAGACAGCTCGGATCGTTACTGTCCCCGACGGGGGTTTCCTTCCCCGCTGCACCGAACATCCATAAGTCTGTCGACACTATTGAACGCTATAGTTATGGCAATCTGAGCAAAATAATAACCTAGAGTCTACTTAATGGGAGGTTTCGCATACAATGCTTTTTTTGAGTGTGTCAGTTTAGCATCTATTAGTGCCTCACAGATCTTTAGAGTCACTGTAGTGGGATCAAGCACGACAATACCTAATTCACGGGAAATATCCTCGTGATAGCCCACCATGGCAGCACATCCGAGAATAATTATCTCTGCACCATCCTCTTCCACCGCTTGATGGGCGACCTCCAATATACGTGATTTGGCAAGTTTCGTATTGGCATCAGTGTCAGCCACGGTCATGTCTGTCGTTCGCACCGAGGCCAACCAAGGATCCAGTTTATAATTCTGAACTTCTTTGTATTTATGAGGGATTCTATTTTTTATTGGCGTAAGTACAGTGAATTTACCACACAGCATAGCTGCCACATGGAGCGTTACTTCTTCTATGCCGACTACAAGAATATCTGAAATTTCCCTGGCTGCTTCAAGACCCGGATCAGAGAAGGCGGCTATAATAACAGCATCGAAGCCCTCCTTATTCGCTTTTTGTACTAGTTGTAAGGTTGGAGGAACAGTCAGGGCGGCATCATAAGAAGAGTCGATTGTTTCCGGCCCCTGATCGGGACAGGTGACAACCAACTCTGTATCTTCCCCTTTTATCCTAAGAAGATTTCTCCTCATATTCTCAGTCATTGATTCTGACGTATTTGGATTAATAACCATAATTTTCAAAATCTTTCTCCTTTCATTGCCATTTCTAAATCAACCAGGGCCACTTGCATAAGATTTTGAGGCGAGATACGGCTCTCTCCAGTCTTTATACCATCCCATTATCTCGCATTCTTTGTCAGTGATATGCACGGTGTCCTTCGATCTCATAATCTCCTGGTTAGGCCCGTATATTACAGGATCTATAACCAACACCATATCTTTCTTAATTTCTGTGTCATCGCATGCGTTCAAGTAAGGAGGCTCGAAACTGGAAACACCAATCCCATGCCCTACACCTAAATCACTAATAAGTTCAATTCCTTTCTTTTTGGCAAATTCTTTTACTCTCTTGAAAACCTGATTGCAGCTAGTACCTGGTTTTATATTCTCAACTGCGGCTTCCCTTAGTGCTACCAAATTCTCATACGCTTTTTTCTGCTCGGGACTAGGATCACCCATGATTAATACCCTTGCAGCACTAGACCAATAACCATCAAGGGACGCCTTCATTTCCACCCGCACCATCTCCCCTTTGCTAAGGTTCTTACCCCAGCCGACACCAAATTTTGGCGCGAGCGGCCAAAACTTTTTTGCATGCTCACCTGAAGCTGCCTGGGAAACAGAATGGTAGCCCACAACATCAAGATTTCTCTCAAGACAATGAACTCTAATGAGCTCTGCAAGACCCTTTTCAGGTCTTTCCATAGTAGAAAGCACATGATGGACAGCACCCAATATGCCATGATCCGTACGATGAGCTACATCCTCAAGAATTTTGATCTCTTCTTGGGTTTTGGTTATCCGCAATTCATTAAGCCATGCATCACATCCAACAATTTCCATGCCTGGAAGAGCGTTCATCAATTCTTTAAAAAATTCATAGGGTACTCTGTTTTTATCAACTCCAATTATGGCACTTTTTTTTCCTTGAAGCTCTTCATGCAAAAGGTCGGCAATAATCTTGATTACAGCTTTAAGACTGTCGCTTTTTAATTCATTGTAAGAATAAGTCCGCCTCAGCCAACTCTCATTGTGGAGAGTGGTTTTCCATTCTAACGGGCAAATAATTAAAGGCTCCCCTCTTTTTGACCAAATAACTATTACAAATCTTTCAGGATAGTCAAACAAGCAAGGCAATTTTGTGCCGCTCAGATACTGAACATTATCGCTCCCAAATACAATTACAGCATCATATTCAGAATTATCAATCGCACTTTTAACTTTCGTAACAATGCCAAAATCCATATTATTCATTAGGCATCTCCTTTATAATCAATGGGCAGATCTGAAACCGATTGTTTCATAAAATCTATTCCAATTTCTGTACCAACTCAATAAGCGACAACCATCCCCTGTAATTTCGTAAGTATCCTTTGAACAGATGAGCTCCCGGTTAGGGCCATATGTATAGATGGCCAGTACAATGACCATCCCTGGTTGCAATATCGATCTGTCATAAAAATTAAGGAAGGGGGCTTCTCGCTCATCCAGCCCTACACCATGGCCAATTCCAACTTCTTTCCAGAATTCTATGCTCTTCCTATCCGCTATATTCTTTACTTTTTTAAAAACCTCATCGCAACGATTGCCAGGTTTTAGCATTTCTTCTGCAGCTGACTTAAGAAAAACATTATTCTGATATGAATCAATGTAAACATCTTTCGCCTCACCGATGAATGCCATGCGACTTGTATTTGACCAGTACCCCCAGAAATGATTTGTAATGATCATCCGAATAAGATTCCCAGCGATAAACTTTCCGTGTTGAGGCGCATACAACCGCTGCGAATCATCGCCCTGCAATGTTACCAGATGTCCTACGCCTGAAGCTCCGGCTTCATAAGCATGAACCCTGAGGCGCTCTGTGAACTCCGATAAAGTGTATCCAGCCCCTTCCATCGAGCCTTCCATATGGTTGAGTGCCCCAACAATAGCCATCTCTGATTGTTTAGAGGCGGTTTCAAGAAACTTTATCTCAGCTTCCGTCTTTATCAGACGTAATTCCATAAATATTTTATCACAAGGCAGCCAGATAGCCTTGGGCATACTCTTTATAAGGACCTCCATGAAGAGAGTTGAGACCCTTGAAAACTCGATACCGATTTTAGCTTTTTTCAGATTTAGATCCAAAAGTAGTTCAACGAGAGAATTCACAATGGATACAGGAGGTAATGCTTTGCTTTCGCTGTAAGTTCGAATTTCTCCGCTCCAATTCTGATCCCTTATGGATTTCTCCCAATCGAGAGGACAAATTATACAATCCTGCCTGTCTTTTGTTCTAACTATAAGAGCATTGCGATCGGGATAATTAGCCGCATAAGGAAGAACAGTCCCTGTCATATAGGTAAAATTTTCACTTCCAATTGCAATGACAGCATCATATTCAGAATTCTCGAGGGTGCTAATAAAATTAACATCGATTTTTCTCTCTTTATTATTCATAATATTCATTTCTCCTGAATATAACATATTTATTGGGGGTCGCGCACGCGCAGTAGGGCTTAGCTCTGGATAAAATATATTAAAAACCATAGGCAATTTCGGTTTACAAGACTGAGGGTTTCCTAAGCATGGATTTGTCGTTCTCCCGTCACCTGGGATAAAGCTCAATCTTTTGTGCTGCTGTATTATAAGATACATGTTTCATAATTTATTTTGCCGTTCTTACATAATTTTTTTTAAGGTCAACGATTCCTGTAGCATATTCATTCTTCCCTTCTAGGTAATCTTTCATTAATTTGATAAAAGCACTGCTCAAAGCTAGAAGTGCAATTAAGTTAGGTATAGCACAGACTCCTACTGCTATGTCTGCGAATACCCATAACTTATCTACATCTGTAATTCCCGCAAACATTAAGCCCGGAATCAAATAAAACACTTTTAAAATTTTCATTACGTTCTTACCAAATATATTAATTCCTGAAGTTTCAAAATAAATAAAGAATCCTATTTGAGATGTGAGGCAAAAAAACAATATTGAGAAAGATAGTATTAAATTAACAAGAGTTGTGGGATATACGGCAGAAAAAGCTTTCATTGCTAACTCTATACCTGTTTCTCCGGTCGATAACACACCCGTTGAGAGGATAGCAAATGATGTTATTGTACAAATAATTATTACCGTAAACACTTCAAAGGAGCCCCACATACCCTGAGCAAAGGGATGTTTTGTTCTAGCGTGTGCATGGGCCATTGGCGCAGTTCCAAGACCGGCTTCAGTAGATAACATACCTCTTGACATACCTTTTTGAATAGTTACAGCTACTGTTGCTCCAGCAAATCCTCCTGCAGCTGGTATGGGAGCAAATGCATGTTTAAATATCAACGCAAATATTTCTGGTATTTTTTCATAATTGGTTATGAATATGACTAATCCAGATAAAATGTAGATGAAAGACATAATAGGCACTACCTTCTCGCTGAATTGACCAATTCTTTTTACTCCACCGATAACAACCAAACCTGTGATTGCAGCCATTGTTCCTGCTACTATGTAAGGACTTATACCAAAGCTAGACAAAAAGGCTCTTCCTACTGTATGAGGCTGGAGTATGGAAGCTGCGAGGACTGCGTTAATAAATATTCCTATGCTAAATAATTTAGAAAGTGGCTTCCATCCCAAGCCTTTATTAATATAGTACATTGCCCCCCCGTGTATATGGCCATCTTCACTAGTCTCTCTATAGTGGACTGCTAACGTCACTTCAACGGTTTTTGCCATCATGCCGAAGAATGCTAGCAGCCACATCCAGAATATTGACCCTGGGCCCCCTATAGATAAAGCCGTAGCAATACCTGCAATGCTTCCCATGCCTACTGTACTGGCCAAAGCTGTTGTAGTCGCTTGGAAAGGTGTCATTCCTTCGTGCTTATCTTCTCCCCTGTCAAACACTTTTCCAATTGTATTCTTCATAATAAATCCAAATTTTCTTGCCTGAAAGAAACGGGATTTAATTGTTAGATAGATTGAAACGAATGCAATAAATATCATTGTCCAGGGGCCCCACAGAAATTCTGTGATTATAGAAGCTATATTCATGATTTCCTGTAACATTTGAGAAACTCCTTAAATTTTTATAAGAACTCAACACATTAACAAATGAATCATATGCGATTCAGCAGTTTTATTTCATTCATTTGTCCATTAAAAAAAATCAGATACTAGTATCTAAATCGCTTGAGTCATTCTGAAATAAAAAATATTGTACTTGGGAAAACAGAGAAATAATGCCAGTCTATTGAATAACTCGAACAGGCAATTTATGTATAAACTTAATAAAATTGCGTATTTTATTGTGTCAATTGTGCCAAAAACGATTTGCAAGATGTGGTTTCTACTTAAAAAATACCCTCTGGAAGCAAGATTATTCTTCCTTTTTTTATTGTGCCTGAAGATAATTCTCAGGACTACGAAGCTTGCTCATTTTGTGAATTTGAGATAAGCAAGACTGAAGTCATGCAATTTTATTCAACTAAGGTTTCCAAGAAATGTATATGTACGCCTCCCTCGAGTCACACTCAGATTAAGATCACATTTAATCATCTGATAAACTCCAAAACCTATTTCAGTTTCAGCTTCTATTTTTGCTGGAAAAATATCTTGTACCAGGATTTACACCTACTTCTTAAGAGTTAATTTTTTAGTGTCGGTTCCTCCTTTCTCTGAGATGGCTTTAATGACAACATTCGGTGCCGTTTTCCCCGTCGTTTTTACCATCCACTCAACCTCTTTCACAGAAGATGAAGATTGTTGTCGAGCAAATCGAGACCTGCCTGCAGGACTAATTCCAGGGAGGTGTCCTAGATCAACTTTTTCCATTCCTGCAACTAAGTTTGCACCGGTTAAGGAAATTGTGACTTTTACAGTTTTAGCAGTTTTATTGCTAATTGCGTACTGAGTGACGTGGGTGGGAAGAAATCCTTGATTCTGGATGCTGGCTACAATCTTATAGTATCCTGCGTCCCCAAGAGTCGTCTTGACATCGATAATTTTCACATGGGGTGACATAGAGGCAAGATAAAGATTCCACTTCGTATGTTTGACTAAGAAGTCTTCATAAATCGGGCCAGGATTACACATCAGATTGATATAAGTCTTATAGGTAGGATTATACAACTTGCCAATAAATCCTCCAATCTCGACTTTGCCCAATTGAGGATGATTATAAGATTTCCATTCAACGAAAATCTTGCCTCCCATTTCAGTATCATTCCACTTCAGCTGTTCCATTTCGGTAACCCTTCCATCTTTATCGTAGTCACAAGGATATCGTCCTACCTCGGGTACCCAGCTGATTGCACCGTAGTGGGTTAATCCCCAATCATAGAACATTCCAAAGAGAGCATTGTACCGTGGCGGTGGGGCATTCCTGGCGTAGTAAGATACGACTACCTCTTGATTATTGATAAGCTCACTGTATTTATTCCCGAATACCTGGTAGATGGCTTCATCCTCAGGAGGAAAGCGGAGTTGCTCTCCAGTCACAGGATCGAAGTCAGGCTTGCATGGAGGACGGAAGACAAAGTCACCAGACATATGGTAGTTGAGAATACCGCTTACATTGCGGTGGGAGAGAAGAAACTCGGCAACTGCTCGGGTCTCTGGCTCAGATAAGGCGTATGGACCTGCACCACCCTGCACATACTCCTGTTGCCAATAAGCGGGCCAATTACGGTTTATATCCAGTCCACCAACACCGTCTTCATTGAACTTACCATCTTTATCATTGTCAATCCCCTCAGTATAAACCCTCCATTCACCTTTTTCGTCCTCCTTGCGAGGGACTAGCAGACGGGGATCTTCCGGTGATGTCTTCATCGGCCCCAGTTCATCTCTGACTCGAATCTGGGTTATATAGCGATCGCCATTGAGGTCTTCCGGCGGGTCTTCATCCAATAGACCATCGCTATCAGAGTCGTGAGGACGGACGCTGCTGCGCATGCTATCAGGCTTTGTAAGATAATGGTCTGAGCCATCTGGATTAAGCTTGGGCATGATGTAAATCGTTCTGGTATCCACCAAATTAGTAATGAAAGGATCGTTCCCATACTTGGTTACTAGGGTCTCAATGGTTTTCAGGCATATCGCTGCTCCAAAAACCTCGCTGGAGTGAAGGTTCCCATCAATCCAGTAGCCGGGCTTCTCTAAAGCTATTCCTGTTGCATGGTTGGTGATTTCCAACACCAAGAGGTCTTTCCCCAAGTAGCTCTCTCCAATTTTGTACAGTTGAGTGATGTTCGGATGAGCTTCGGATACCGCTTCCAGGTAGGTAGTCACCTCACTGAAAGTGTAATTATGATCAAACTTGAGCTGAAGATTAGATTTTGCAGCCAATGTAATGGCAAACGTAAAAACCGCTACCATGAAAGACACAGTTATGATTCTCCATAGGCTTCGATGATACATTTTATTCCTCCTTCTTTTATGTTAACGTCTTTTAAAGCAGTAATTTTCTCCAATTTGAAATGGTGCCATACTTTCACTCTTTGTGCTATTAGGAAGCCCCTCATTTGTTCGGGGGGGATCGACATGGTTTGAATTTTGGGAATCCCCTAATTTTCATATTGAGTATTTGCTATTTTTAATTATAAGCTATAACAAGGAAAAGGAACGAGAACATCTGAGGAAACTGCTGGAGGTGAATGAAGTGATCAATTCTGTTCTGATCCAGCGAGAGAAGTTTAAACATATTTGGACCTATAATTCCCAAACCTGGGCGGTAAAGGCTTTCGAAGAATGTTGTGCTCTGGCCCAATGCACCGAACAACCAGAAGTCCAGAACTTTACTGACACTTTTGAGCACTATAGCTATGACATTCTGAATCACTGCAATTACTCCATTCATACAGGAATGCTGAAAGGAGTGAACAACAAGACCAAAGTCATCAAGCATAAGGCTTATTACCATGATTTGCGTTGCTTATCACCTAAATCATACAAGCTTTCTTCAACTAATTGGGAGATGATCCATATATATTTATTCACTGCGGTTGGTCAGAATTGTCTACTTGTTTAAGATTGACATCAAATCCCTAGTTTAAAACTAAGCTCAAAATTCACTCTTTCCTCTCTAGCGTCATTAAAATCCGCTGTTTGCTATTTTGAATATGAATAAAAACTGTAGCTGATGCTCTATCGGAATCACGGGCTCTGAGCACATCAATAATCTGTTGATGCTCATTTACATCCGCGAATGCAATTTCTTCGGTAAATGTTTTTCTTCCTTCAGCAAAATTAAGTATCCTGAGCGAATTCTGCCTTACTGTTACAATGATCTCTTTTAACATCTTGTTATCAAGATCTTTGTACAGTAACTCATGTAAAGCTAGATCGTCACTTAAATAATCAGAAAAATCATAAGGTCTTTGTAAAGTTCTCTTAAGCTTAATTTCCAGTTTATTCAACTCAATTTGCGAACACTTTTGAGCTGCGTTTCTCGCAGCATAGGGTTCAAGAATCGAGCGGATTTCCCATATGTTTTCTACTTCTTTCTTGGAAATACTAGAGACCTGAGCTCCTTTTCGTGGGATGATAGTGACCAATCCTTCTCTTTCTAAAATATTCAATGCTTCTCTGATCGGAGCTCGGCTTATTTTCATCATTTCAGATAGCTCTGCTTCTAGTAAGTGTCTGTTTGGTTCAAGCTTGCCCGTGATAATCTGTAGTTTTAAATTCTCATACACCCTGTCTTTAAGTGACGGATGTGATCCGATTTCCTCAAAGTCTATTTTCATTGCTTTCTCCTTCATGAATATACTTTGTCGATTGTATTTTGTCAACAAATATGATATTCTCTATTATAAATTAGTATCCATAATGCTCACTCTAAGCCATTGCTTTACGCATGCAATTTTTTTGCAAGGAAAATCTTGCAACTCTGAGCACTCTAACTCATCTATTTGCAGGCACCAGTTTATTGACGACAATTCCGTTCAGCTTAGAGGAATTTAATTGATAATCAATGATATTTATAATAACCTTCACGGAAACTTAGCGCAACTGAAATCATCGAGAGATCACGTGCAGATATACAAACTCCAAAAATAGAAAATAAATAAAGTAATAAATGCATCATTCAGAAATGAGGAAGAAATGAGATATAAGGTGGATAAAGTATCGTTTGAATTGGGAATGATAAACTGCTTCGCAGAGATGGTCGCCTGTGGAGTGAAAAAACTAGCCATTAGCCCTCCCCTCTTGCCCGAGGATTACTGCGTGATCGGTTCTCTCTCGGATGAGATCGTCCAAAGCTTTGGAATTAAGTCCTATCTCGAAAAATCCCTTCTCATCACAAATCTGCAATCAGAGGACTTCACAAAGGGCAAGTGGTCCATCCTCTACTATGAAGATGAGAGTGTACTAAAAGCTTATTTGGGGCTGAAAGAAAAGAAAGAGCGTTTAGAAGAGATGGGCCAATGTGATAAAACAGTACTGAAAACGATCTCGAGGGAATTCATGCGTCTTCTGAGCTATCCGGATAAAAAAATCGAGGAAAAGCTGTCTAAAAAATCCCCCTCAGATCCTTTTATTCTTACAGATAAATAAGGAGGTCACCAATGAAAATATTGATCATTAATCCCAACAGCAGCCAGGAGATGACAGGCAAAATAAAAGAGACGGCATTAGATTTCGTTACAGGTGCTTTTGAAGTCGACTGTTTGCCCACTCCTGGTGCTCCCTACTATATAGAAACTTACGAAGACCAATTGAAGGCAGCGCCGGGGATGATCCAGTTGGTGCGCGAAAACGAGGAGACGTGCGATGCATTCATTATTGCCTGCCATTGCGACCCCAACCTTGACGCCATGAAGGAGATCGCCACAAAGCCTGTTGTAGGAATCGGGGAGGCCTCCATGAAGATCGCATCCATGTTGGGACACAGCTTTTCCGTAGTCACCGATACTTCTCATTCCATCCCTAACAAAGAAGCTCTCGTACGCAAATACCAGCTCCAGAATATGCTGGCCAGTGCGAGAGCATCAAGGATAGAGTCGGAAGGATTGAGCTTTGACGAAAAAATCTTCCAATCCGCAGAGGTAGCTGTAAAGGAAGACAATGCAGAGGTTCTCGTTTTGGGTTGCGCAGGCATGACGGGAATGGATAAACGCCTCCAAGAACAGTTTGGCGTACCTGTTCTGGACGGAGTCGTCTGTGCGTTGATCATCGCATCGGGTCTGGTTAAATACGGTGTGTCCACTAGCAAAGCCCGACGATACAACGCTCTCTACTAAATCTTATAAGACTTCTGATAGTGATTCAAGACGCCGAGCCTCGAGTGCTCAAAGTAGAATCGGATGAGATCGTGGAGCCACCCAGTAAACGGTATCCCCGTTGATGAGGGCCTCTTCAATGACGTAGGGTACGGCTTCGAAAACCAACTCCGGGACCACCTGGATCGACGCCCTCAATTTGCAATATTTCTCACTCGTTTGAGTATCAAGATCGCCCACTCCGTTCTGGCCTATAAAAAACGGTTTTGCGGCTCGTCGCCATTTCTCCAAAAGTCACGGGCGAAGACATGATCGAAACAGTCCGCTATGTGCGGGACCTGGCTAAAAAATATTAAGATCGACATTTTTCAAAATACTTATCGAGATGGATTCGCAAAGTATTCTCAATACGCAGTTGGATTATTGTATTCAATATCACTTATTCCAGTGATTTTTATATAAGAAAAATCCCCGGAGCTCAATTTCCAAACACCTTCACCTTTGACAGGCACCATTATCCCATTGATCTCTGCGTACTTTTCAAAGGGTGTGGACCATTTCTTCAGGATCGCTCCCCCGTTGATACCCATGTATCTCTCTGCGACAAAATTCGTCATCTGCCCTTTCTGGTTAAAATACAGATCTGCGGATGTTGTGAGCCCTTGAACATTGATCGTCACTCTCACAGTATCAGAATTAATCGGCTCCCAGTTAAGGTAGTTACTCAGGAATGCCGAGGGAAACCAGATCATTTCATTCAAATAGCGCACAAGCTCAGCCTGATCACACTCCTCTCCTATAGCATCCTCAACTGTAAATGCAGAAAAAAGCTTGATCACAAGTCTCCCTTTACCTTGGTAAAATTTATCTATGCCTGCTATGGTGACCAACGGGAACATCCTCATTCTCCCGTACCAGAGGAAAGAGGGCGGATCCACCGTATAGTACTCTTCGGCCTTTAAGGGCATCCATTTCTGGTCTGGTTTTGTTCGGAAGAAACCTTTCTGCTTCAACCTTACAGTCCTTACCTTTTCTTTGCCGATGATTTGTGTGTATCGCAAATACCTTTGAATGAGTTCGGGTAACCCGTTCAAGTCTTCCTCGGTGATTTTTCTCGGGATATATGTTTCTTTTTCCTTTTCGAAAAGTTCAGCGACTTCGCGATTCACTCTTTTTCTCATTTATGCCTCCTCAGACACTAAAACAAGGGCCTAACGGTCTTCGAACTAGCGATATCCGTCTCAGACATTGAATTCCCATGTCTCATCCGGCGATTCCAGCAAATGTTTATCAACGCATCAGTCAGTGATTTTTCAGTATGTGATCTGTTCCCGGATCTCGTAGTGTTGGGAGCGTTCATCAAATCGCGAAAGCACCTCTCTTGCTTTCGGCGGCACGTAGGCTTTCTCATAGTCTTCGCCTGCAAACTGCTTGACGGAATCCCAGGAATCAAACCACATGATCGTGATAAATTCGACTTCTCCATCGAGATCCCGCCGAAAAAGCTGAATGCTTCGATATCCCTGAACCTTTTTCGCGGCGATTCCGGGAAATATCTGTGTCTTGAGAAGATCCTCGTAAACATCTGAATTCTCACGCGTTGTCCAGCCGTGCCAAATTCTTCCGACCATATCGCCTCCTCATAAGCTAAATGATTCATACGATGTATCGACATCCAGGGTAATTATTCGTTATGCGATGATGACCTGCAAGTTGATATTTATACCATATGACAGAATCATCCTCAAATCTATAATCGCATGAACACAAGTTGCGTTATAAAGCTTTCCAATTGTGTAGTGGAGAAAACCGTGTGTAGGGCTGGACGAGCACGGCACATCTTCCAGAGGGAGATGTGAGGGAAGCCCGGAACCGAGCGAAGTTTCCTCGCTGGGGAAACTGAGCGTGTTTTCGCAACTACCAATTGGAACACTCGAATATCTCGTATCACGGATTTAAAGATAATTACCCCTATAACATATGGATTGCAACATCACGGAGATATTGATAGGATATTCCTGAATTTTTTGGAGGACTTATGCGGGGAACCTTTGAAGTGTTTGTGGATACGATCGTCATCTGCACGATCACGTCTTTTGCCATCCTGACTTTTTGTCTCACCACTCAGATCGGATTTTTCATCTATTACGAGACCGCGGCCATTAACGTGTTCGGGAAGGGCTCGATGAAAGTCTTGAATTGGCTCTATCTGCTGCCTGGGGTCATTTTTGCCGGAGTTGCCAATGTGGATCGGTTGTGGATATTCGCCAATATCTCTGTGGGTGTCTGTGCGATTCCCAACCTCATTGCCATTTTGGCACTCAGCGGCGTCTTCTTCAAACTGATGCGCGATTATATCACCAACCGGAATGCTTATATGCCACCGCAATCATCGACCAATCTAAGGTCTATATCCGGACGTCAAAAAATGTATAGGAGGTTACCCATGAAAATTCTGATCATTAATCCAAACAGTAGCTCAGAGATGACGGAAAAAATCCAGGTTATTATTA
>CAYOSH010000032.1:0-44510 GCA_964406575.1 uncultured Eubacteriales bacterium
GCCAAACAGAGAAAGAAGCAGAAATAAAATTAGAATAAACGAGAAAAAAAATGAGGCAGATAATAAAGGCTAGAAAGAGTCAAAGACATAAAACATAAGAGGGAAGGATCAATTTATAGAGAACAACGAGGAACTCAAAAATGGAAAAAATAAGAATCAGATTACAGTCATTTGACCATCGATTGCTGGATCAATCTGTCAAGGATATCGTTATCAAAGCCAAAAGAACCGGAGCGAAGGTTGCTGGCCCGATCCCATTGCCAACGCATATCCATCGGTTTTGCGTTCTTCGTTCTCCGCATGTGGACAAAAAGTCACGGGAGCATTTTGAGATGAGGATCCACAAAAGGCTCATAGATATTGGTGAGTACAACAATGAGACGATCGAAGAGCTCCAGAAGCTCGACCTTCCCGCAGGGATAGACGTGGAGATCCAGGCCTTTGGTGCCACAGGAGAATAACGCAGGAGAATAACGATGGTTGAAGGCTTAATCGGAAAAAAGATCGGCATGACTCAGCAGTTTGATGAGCAGGGGAACGCCATCCCTGTGACGATCATTCAAGCCGGGCCCTGTTTTGTGATCCAGAGGAAAACTGAAGAGAAGGATGGGTATTCTGCGCTCCAGTTGGGTTTTGTTGAGACAAATCCCAAACGGAAACCCATCAAACCAGTGAGTGGACACTTCCAGAAATCCGGGGTGCAGCCCACAAAGGTCCTTCGCGAATTCCGGCACGATACCAAAGAAGAGGCGAAAGCGGGAGATCAGCTTCTGTTGGATATTTTTCAGGTTGGTGAAAAAATCAACATTATGGGGACGAGCAAGGGAAAAGGTTTCGCTGGTGTTGTCAAAAGGTGGGGCCATCACGGTGGAAAAAGTTCTCATGGGTCGATGTTCCACAGAGCTCCCGGCTCGATCGGGTCTTCAGCAGATCCCTCCCATGTCTTGAAGGGGAAAAAACTCCCAGGACATATGGGCGATGAACGGGTTACCGTGAAGAATTTAACGATCATTGAAGCCGATAAAGAGCACAACCTCCTAGTCGTCAGAGGCGCCGTGCCTGGAGCAAATGGAGGTTATCTTTTGATAAAAAAGGCGAATTTTCAAGCGAAGTCCTCTACAGAGGAAAAGAAAGAGTAAAAAATGTCAAAAGTTCAAGTTCTGGACAGCGCTGGTAACAAGGTCAAGGAGATCAGTGTGCCCGGCGGAGTCCTCGATTTTCCTGTAAAGGAACACCTGCTCTATGAAGCTGTCGTGAATTATCGAGCCAATCAGAGACGAGGCACAGCAGCCACAAAAACCCGGGCAATGGTGAGAGGTGGGGGACGAAAGCCTTGGAGGCAAAAGGGCACAGGACGGGCACGTGCGGGGAGTACCCGCTCCCCCTTGTGGAGGAAGGGAGGAACAACCTTCGGGCCTTCGCCAAGGAGTTACGCCTATGCGATGCCCAAGAAGGCGAAGAGAAGTGCCTTGAAATCCGCCTTGGCCATGAGGATAGGTGAAAAACAACTGTTCGTTCTGGACGCCATAAATCTTAAAGAGCCTAAGACAAAAGAAGGAGTGAAATTCTTAACGGGATTGAACCTGGATTCTGTTTTGGTTGTAGATCATCAAAATAATAAGAATCTTTTTCTCTCTTTGAGGAATATTCCTAAAGTGAAAGCCATCGACCACAACGATTTAAACGTATATGATGTGCTGAATTATAAATCCCTTGTTTTTTCTCAGAAGGCTTTTGAATCTTTGATGGAGAAGCTAAAGTGAAAGATCCATACACAATCATTTTGCGGCCTGTCATCACGGAAAAGAGTACCTGGTTGAAAGAGACCAACAAAGAGATCTGTTTTGAGGTCGCTACCCATGCAAACAAGATCGAGATCAAAGAGGCCACAGAGCAAATATTCAAGGTCAAGGTCGATAATGTTCGAATCATCAAGAAAAAAGGAAAGCGGAGACGTGTGGGACGGAATGAAGGATATACAAAGAATTGGAAAAAAGCCTATGTGAAGCTCAAAGAAGGCGAAAAAATGATTGAATATTTTGAGGCTGTCTAAAATGGGTGTAAAAACGTACAGGCCAACAACATCAAGCTTGAGGCATAGAACTGGCTTGACCTACGAGGAGTTAACAACAAGCCACCCCTATAAGCCATTGCTCCAACCCTTAAAGAAGTCGGGAGGCAGAGACTCCCGGGGGAGGATCTCCATACGTTTTCGGGGAGGGGGTCACAAACGGAGCTATCGCATTATCGATTTCAGAAGAGATAAGATCGAGGTCCCAGGAGAAGTGGAAACGATCGAATATGATCCCAACCGCTCAGCGTTTATTTCTCTGATAAAGTATAGGGATGGAGAGAGACGCTACATTGTCACTCCTTTCAACTTGAAGGTCGGACAGATCATCGTCTCTTCAGATGAACAGGTGGATATTCTTCCGGGAAATGCTATGCCTCTGCGTTTTATTCCTTTAGGCACAATTATCCACAACGTGGAGCTAAAAAAAAGCAAGGGTGGGCAGATCGCCAAAGCGGCAGGAACCTCTGCACAAATCCTGGCCAAAGAGGGTGATTATGCGCAGATCCGGATGCCATCCTCTGAAATCCGAAAGATCCATCTCGATTGCCGTGCGACTATTGGTGAGGTGAGCAATCCGGACCACCAGAACGTCTCCATCGGCAAGGCAGGAAGGACGAGATGGAAAGGACGCAGACCCCACGTGCGGGGAACGGCAATGAATCCCATCGATCACCCCCATGGAGGCGGCGAGGGGAAAGCCAAGGGCGGACGGAATCCCGTCTCGCCTACGGGTCAACCCACGAAAGGATTTAAGACAAGAAAAAACAAACGGACCCAAAAATTTATCGTTCGAAGAAGGAGTAAATGATTATGGGCAGGTCTTTAAAGAAAGGGCCTTTTGTTGAAGAAAAACTTCTGTTGAGGGTCGAGACTGCTATGTCTCAAAGAGAAAAGAGACAGGTCATCAAGACCTGGTCTCGGAGTTCTACAGTTATACCAGAAATGGTGGGGTTAACCATTGCTGTCCATAATGGAAAAAAGTTTATTCCTGTGTTCATCACAGAGAACATGGTTGGCCATAAGCTTGGAGAGTTTTCTCCCTCGAGAACTTTTAAAGGACACACCTCAAAAACAGCACGCACGATCAGGTTGAAAAAGTAAAAATGGACAAACAAAATGTAATCGCTCATGCCATCGCAAAACATGTGAGGATTTCCCCGCAAAAATGCCGGCTCGTTGCGGACCTGATCCGAGACAGGTATGTGGGTGAGGCTCTCACGATCCTCCATTTTTCCAAAAAGAAAAAAGCCAGTGGCATTGTTGAAAAAGTCCTCCGATCGGCCATTGCCAATGCGCAGCAAGCAGGGACTGATGTGGATGTGGACAATCTGTATATATCAGAGATCTTTGTCAATCAAGGGGCTCAATGGAAGAGATGGCAAGCTGTACCTATGGGCAGAGCTGCAAGAATCCTGAAAAGAACGAGCCACGTCCATGTCTATTTAGAAGAAAGAAAAGGGAGATAAAAGTGGGTCAGAAAACACATCCATTTGGATTTAGGTTAGGTTTCAATAAACAGTGGAGCTCTCGCTGGTTTGCAAAAGGAAAGGATTACAGTCGGCTGATTCACGAGGATCTACGGATGAAAAAGATCGTGAAGGAACGTTACAAACATGCTGGAATCTCTGAAGTGGATGTAGAGAGAGTTGGCCCCAAGATCAGGATCATCATACACACGGCGCGGCCGGGTATTGTGATCGGGCGCGGTGGCAAGGAGATCGAAAGCCTCAAGAATATCCTTCAGGAGATTGCCGAAAAGGATATCTATATTGATATACGCGAAGTGGACAAACCGGAAACCAATGCGCTGCTTGTCGCTATGGGTATTGCCATCCAATTGGAGAAAAGAATCGCCTACAGGAGGGCGATGAGACGCGCTGTCGAGATGGCCATGAAAATGGGAGCTAAAGGAATCAAAGTGATGTGTTCTGGCCGATTGGGCGGCGTGGAGATCGCAAGGTCGGAATGGTATCTAAGAGGACAACTCCCCTTGCAGACCCTGAGGGCGGATATCGATTATGGTTTTACCGAAGCGTTCACAACATACGGACAGATCGGCATTAAAGTTTGGGTGTATAGCTCGGACAAGGAAAAAGAGAAAATGACGGTGCAGACAACTGAGGTTGAGGAGATTTAGCTATGCTTATGCCAAAAAAGGTCAAACACCGCAAACAACAAAGGGGCCGGATGAAAGGGAAACCCATTCGTGGAGCAGTCCTTTCCTTCGGTGAATATGGCCTACAGGCTCTTGAGCCATGCTGGATTACAGCCCGTCAGATCGAAGCCGGCAGGATTGCCATTACCCGCCATGTCAAGAGAAAAGGAAAATTGTGGGTCCGCGTCTTCCCGTGGAAGCCCGTCACCAAAAAGCCCACAGAAGTCAGGATGGGGAAGGGAAAAGGAGACCCGGAGTTCTGGGTCGATGTCGTTAAGCCAGGGAAGATCCTGTATGAATTGGAGGGTGTTCCCGAAGCGATTGCCAAGGAAGCCATGCGTTTGGCCTCTAACAAACTAACGGTCAAAACAAGGTTTATCACCAGGAGTATTAAGGAACTGCGATGAAAGCAAGAGAATTTAGAGAACTGACGGACGATGAGCTCCACAGCAAGGAAGAAGAGCTGAAAGACCAGCTTTTCAAGCTGAAATTCCAGCATGCGCTGGGACAGCTTGAGAATGCCTTGAAGCTTAAAAATATAAAAAAAGATCTTGCGCGGATTAAAACCATACTCAATGAAAAAAAATAAAGGGATGGAATAAAGAATGGACACTATTCAAGGGAGAAAGACCACAAAAGTTGGCGTTGTTATCGGGAGCAAGATGAAAAAGACAGTGACGGTTCTTGTCGAACGTCAAGTGAGGCATCCGCTGTACAAAAAGATCATAAAAAGGCAAAAAAAGTTTCTCGTTCATGACGAGTACGAGAAATGCAAGATCGGTGATGTGGTGAAAATCGTCGAGACACGCCCCATCAGCAAGAGAAAAAGATGGCGTGTCCATGAGATCGTTGGCCTAGCTCCTTCCGAAATCGAGAAAGAAAACGAGGATAAAAAATAATGATACGACAAGAGACTATGCTCAAAGTCGCCGACAATTCAGGAGCGCGGAAGATTTTGTGCATAACTCCACTCGGTGGAGGTGTGGGCAAAACGGCGACTGTCGGAGATGTCATCTCAGCATCGGTAAAGGAAGCAGAGCCGGAGAGCAAAATTCCCAAAGGAAAAGTCATCCGTGCCGTAGTCGTTCGGACGAGGAAAGAAATCCGGAGAAAAGATGGTTCCTACATTCGCTTTGATGACAATGCTGCCGTGATCATCGACCGCCAAGGAGAACCTATCGGAACCCGTGTTTTTGGTCCGGTAGGAAGGGAATTGCGTGAGAGAAAATTCATGAAGATAGTATCGCTTGCTCCGGAGGTCCTCTGATGAACAAGATAAAGATCCGAAAGAATGACGAGGTCATCGTGCTCAAAGGCAAAGACAGAGGGAAAACTGGCAAAGTTCTCAAAGTGAATCCAGAAAAACAAACTGTGATCGTCGAGAAGATCAAGTTTGCCAAGGAGTTTATCCGACGGGATCAGAGTAAAAACATCCAGGGAGGAATCATGGAAAAAGAGGCTCCTATCCATGTGTCCAACTTGATGCTCTACTGCTCCGAGTGCGCGCAGGGTGTACGTGCGAGGACAAAACGGCTCGAGGACGGGAGTAGTATCAGGGTTTGTGCCAAATGCGACATAAGTTTGGAAAAGCATTGATGAGGAAGAAAAAATGAATCGCCTCCAGGAAAAGTACAAAAAAGAGATCATTTCAGAACTCCAAAAGGAGTTGTCCTTAGACAATAAGATGGCCGTCCCCAGACTCGAAAAGATCGTCATCAACATCGGTGTCGGAGAAGCCATCCAGAACATCAAAACCTTGGACACCGCTAAAAAGGAGTTGAGTCTGATCACAGGACAATGGCCGGCTGTTGGGAGAGCGAAGAAATCCATCTCTTCATTCAAGCTGCGGCAGGGGCATGCCATTGCCTGTTATGTCACTCTTCGTGGGAAAATGATGTATGAGTTCTATGACCGGCTAGTCAACATCGTCCTTCCCCGCGTGAGAGATTTCAGAGGAGTTCCCTCGCAGTCTTTTGACAAAAGAGGAAACTATACTCTAGGTTTGAGAGATCAGCTCGTTTTTCCTGAGATCGATTACACGAAGGTGGAAAAATCACGCGGCATGAATATCACTATTGTCACTTCGGCAAAAAATGACAAAGAAGCGTATGTTTTGCTTCAAAAACTAGGGATGCCCTTCAGTGGGGCGTTGTAAGGAAGGCGAAAGTGTCTAAAAAGTCAAGTATGGCCAAATATCTGAGAGAGCCAAAATATTCTGTGAGAAAAAAAAGCCGGTGCCGGATATGCGGACGTTCCAAAGGATATTACCGGAAGTTCGATATGTGTCGTCTCTGTTTTCGTGAGTTGGCTCTTAAGGGGGAGATTCCAGGGATCATAAAGGCATCCTGGTAAACGAAAGAGAGAGGTTCAATTATGACTATGACTGACCCTATTGCTGACATGCTTACAAGAATCAGAAATGCTGTAATGGCGAAGAAAAAAGAGGTGCGGATTCCTTCATCTAGAATGAATATCGAGATCGCAAAGATTCTCAAAGACGAGGGATACATCAAAAGCTTCAAAGCTATGGAAGGGAATATCCAGAGTGTGTTGAATATATTGCTCAAATACACAGAAGATAATGAACCCGTCATTTCCGGGCTGAGCCGTATGAGCTCGCCGGGATGCCGGATCTATTGCAAATCGGATTCGATCCCTAAGGTGCTCGATGGGCTGGGGATTGTGATCTTATCGACCTCCAGAGGTGTCATGACAGGGAAAAAATGTGAAGACATCGGGATTGGAGGGGAGGTTTTGTGTCAAGTATGGTAAATTTTTTTTGAGAGGAATTTGAGCCATGTCCAGAGTTGGAAAAGAACCGATCGTTGTTCCAGAAGGAGTGAAGGTGATCATTCTCACCGAAAGCATTGAATTTGAGGGCCCGAAAGGGAAATTGGTCTCTCCTCTGCTTCCGGGAATCAAAGCTGAGCTTATCGATAATCAGCTGATCATCACAAGAGAAAGTGACTCCGAGAACCTACCTGCATTTCATGGTTTGTGCAGGACTCTAGCCTCCAATTCTGCCAAGGGAGTTTCGACAGGATTTTCCAAACAGCTTGAGATCGTGGGAGTGGGCTACAGAGCGCGGCTCGACAATGATAAATTGGAGCTCAATCTGGGATATTCAAAGCCTATTTTATACACAATCCCCGAAGATATTGAGATTGTTTTGGAAAAGCCAACTCTGATCACCGTCATTGGGATCGATAAACAGCGCGTTGGTCAGGAAGCACACAGAATACGGAGCTTTCGCAAGCCCGATCCTTATAAATTGAAAGGTGTCCGTTATGTAGGAGAGCGATTGATCAAGAAAGAACGAAAAGCGGGAGCGACCGGTGTATAAAGATAAGGTGGAGTTAAAGAAAAAGGCGAAGTCCCGGATCAGAAAAAGAATCCGGAAGAAGATATTGGGGACACCAGAGCGACCTAGGGCTTATGTGTTCAAGAGCAACAAACACATCTATATCCAGGTGATCGATGATGAGCATGGTAAGGTGCTCGTGTCTGCTTCGACGCTGGAAAAAGACTTTGTTGCAAAGACCAAGAATACCAAAAACATAGATGCAGCGAAAAAAACAGGTGAGATGATCGCAAAAAAAGCAGCAAGCCAAAAAATCAAAACGATTATTTTTGATAGAGGCAAATATCCCTACCACGGCCGAGTGAAAACCTTGGCAGAAGCCATGAGAAAAGGAGGGCTGAATTTCTAGCCCTGATGTTCGAGACAGGAGGCAAAGAGTGGCCGAAAAAAGAGTGATCAAAGAGGAAATCGAAGAACAAGAGCTAGAGCTTAAGGATCAGGTTATTTCTATCCGGCGAACAACCAAAGTCGTCAAGGGTGGAAAAAACCTGAGCTTTTCTGCTCTTGTTGCAGTGGGAAACGAGAACGGTTTGGTGGGGATTGGCATGGGCAAAGCGCGAGAGGTTCCTCCTGCCATTGCCAAAGCTGTCCAGGATGCCAAAAAGAGCATGATTAAAATCTCTTTTAAAGATACGACAATTCCCCATTTTGTCAAAGGCGTACATGGAGGTGGAACGGTCGTTCTCCGGCCGGCTTCCGAAGGAACTGGCGTTATCGCAGGCGGAGCTGTGCGTGTGATCATGCAGTTGGCTGGGATCAAAGACATTCTGACTAAATCTTTGCGCAGCAACAATCCCATCAGTGTGGCCCATGCCACCATGGAAGCGTTGAAAAAACTTAAAAATCCAAAAAATGTCTCGGCAATCAGACACAAAGATGAGGAGACAATATGGCAGTGAAGGAGGACGCACCGCTTGGAAAAACTGAAAAAGTGAAAAACGGGCAAAAAAAGGCGGCTAAACCTGTTGAGGACAAGAGATTGAAGATAAGATTAGTCAGAAGTCTCATCGGACGCCCTCGGAAACAGCACGAAGTCGTCAAAGGATTAGGCCTGCGGCGAATCAACTCAGAGGTCATTCGCAAGGATTGTCCGGAGATTTGGGGAATGATCAGAAAAGTCCCGCATTTAGTGATAGTCGAGGAGTTGGATACAAAATGAATCTGAGCAATCTTAAGCCTGCAAAGAACTCTAGAAAAACGCGAAAAAGAGTCGGGAGAGGCCCTGGCTCGGGCAAGGGAAAAACAGCTGGACGGGGGACCAAAGGTCAAAAATCCATATCCGGATATTCTCGGAAGCGGGGATTTGAGGGAGGTCAGATGCCCCTCAATCGTCGAGTCCCAAAGAGAGGTTTTACAAATATCTTTCGAAGCGAATACAGCGAAGTCAATCTGTCACGATTGGCGAAGCTCAAAAAAGATGAGATCAAACCCGAAGATATGGTCAAAGCCGGCATCATTAAGAAGGACGGAGAGAGAGTGAAGATTCTGGGACATGGTGACATAACCTCTTCCATGACCATCCATGCCCATAAATTCTCTCTATCCGCACAGAAAAAAATAGAGGATGCGGGCGGAAAAGCAGTCCTGATCGGGAGTTCATGATGCTCGACAGCATAAAAAACATTTTCAGTATTCCTGACCTGAGAAAGCGGGTTATCTTTACCCTGCTTATCTTGGCTGTCTACAGAATCGGCGCGCAAATTCCAAATCCGGGGATCAGCGCGGCCGCTCTAGCGGAGTTCTGGGAAGCGCAGAAGGGCACGATATTCGGATTCATCGATCTTTTTTCGGGAAGGAACATGTCGCGCATGACAATTTTCGCTCTGGGTATCATGCCTTACATAAGCTCCTCGATCATCCTGCAGTTGCTTCAGGTCGTTTGGCCCTACTTGGAAAGATTGTCCAAAGAAGGAGAGCTGGGCAGGAAGAAGATCACACAGTACACCCGCTATGGGACTCTGGTCATCTGTATCATCCAGTCTTCGGCTATTGCCATGCTCTTGGAATCCTTGCGTAGTCCTGGAGGCGCGGCCATCGTTCCCAATCCTGGAATTGGTTTCAAGGTTCTCACTGTTCTCACCTTGACAACAGGAACCGTCTTCATCATGTGGCTGGGAGAACAGATCTCGGAGCGAGGAATCGGCAACGGGATCTCTTTGATTATATTTGCTGGCATTGTGGTGGATTTTCCCCGGGCCATGGGGCGTGTGGTTTCCCAGATCAGGAGTGGGGATATGGGACCGCTGAAGTTGATATTTATTCTTGCAATCATGATAGGAGTTTGTGGAATCATTGTTTTTGTGGAAAGGGGTCAAAGACGGATTCCTGTCTCTTATGCCAAGAGGGTTGTTGGGAGAAAGATTTATGGGGGACAGAGCACGCATCTGCCTCTGCGCGTGAACACAGGTGGTGTTATCCCCATTATCTTTGCCGCTTCTGTCATCACGATCCCCTCAACCTTGGCTCAAATGATCAAGATCCCCGTCATTCAGAACATGGCACAGCAGTTCGGAATGGGGATGCCGCTCTATGTTCTGCTCTACATTACAGCGATCATATTTTTTACGTATTTTTATGTATCTATCATATTTAATCCGTCGGATGTGGCGGACAATCTGAGAAAGTATGGCGGATTCATTCCCGGAATAAGGCCTGGAAAGAATACGTCCGACTATATCGACGGCGTCCTCTCACGGTTAACATTGGTTGGGGCTCTTTACCTTGCGGCTGTCGCGACTATACCCGAGTTCATGATGACCGGGATCCGTGTACAGAACCTCCCCTTTATCGGAGCTTTCCTGGATCAAAACCTTCCCCAATGGTTCACGCAGGGAGCCAACGTTGATTTTTATTTTGGCGGCACATCCATTCTAATTGTCGTAGGTGTGGCTATGGATACTCTCCAACAGATAGAAGCACAGCTAGTCATGCGCCATTATGATGGCTTTATGCGTCGAGGGAGAGTAAGAGGTCGGCGAGGATGAAGATCATTCTGCTTGGCGCTCCTGGAAGCGGGAAAGGGACTCAGGGTGATCTGGTGACGAAGAAGTACGGATTTCCCAGGATATCTACGGGTGACCTTCTGCGTGAAGCTGTGGTGTTGAACACTCCTTTGGGTCAAATGGCCAAGGCGATCATGGATCGGGGCGAGCTCGTCGAGGATGACTTGGTGGTGCAAATGGTCGAAGAGAGGATCGCAAAGCCCGATTGTGATAAGGGATATCTACTGGACGGATTTCCGCGAACAATATACCAAGCCCAAAAACTGGAAAACATCGATCAGCATCACCGGAATGTGGTGATTGAGATATTTTTGCCGGACGAGGTTGTTATCGATAGGCTGAGCGCACGAAGGCTCTGTTCGGGCTGCGGCGCAATCTACAACCTTCTTGCTCAAACACCTGACAAGGAGAATGTCTGCGATGTTTGTTCTGGAAAGCTGATACAGAGGGATGATGATCCCCCAGAAGTGATCCGGAACAGACTGGAGGTCTACCATAAACAGACGGAACCTCTTGTCCAATACTATAAGGAGAAAGAGTGCTATTTTAGAGTCAACGGCGAGGGAACCATAGAGGAAGTTTTTACTCGCGTATGTGGAGTCCTCGATAAAGCGATTCATGGGGTAGAGAATTAAGAGTTCACAATGATCATCTACAAAAGCGAAGAAGAGATCCGAGCAATAAAAAAAAGCAATCAGATCGTGGCAAAAGTATTATCGGAACTTGAAAAAATGATTCAGCCAGGAGTCCGGACGAAGGACTTGGACGAGTATGCAGAGAAAAGAACATATGAAATGGGTGCAGTTCCTGCGTTTAAAGGGTATCGCGGATATCCCGCATCTCTGTGCACTTCCATCAATGAGGAGATCGTCCATGGGATTCCCTCCTCCCGGTCTCTCCGTTCCGGGGACATCATCAGCCTGGATTTTGGCGTTGTCTATGATGGCTTTTATGGAGATGCGGCAGTCACATATCCTGTCGGAGAAATCACTCCCCGGGCAGAGAGACTCGTCGCCACGGCTAAAGATGCTTTTGACAAAGGAATGGGAAAGATCAGAGAGGGGAACAGGCTTTCGGATATCTCGTATGCCATACAGAGCCATGTGGAATCACAGGGATTTTCAGTGATTCGCTCATTTGTCGGGCATGGAATCGGGTTTTCACTGCATGAGGAACCCCAGATTCCTAATTTCGGATCTCCCGGTCGGGGGCCAAAACTGAAGCCTGGGATGGTTTTAGCCATAGAGCCAATGATTGCTATGGGAAGCTGGGAAGTAGAGATTCTGTCGGACGACTGGACGGCTGTTACAAAAGATAGAAGTCTTTCGGCCCATTATGAACACACCGTGGCGCTCACCCATGATGGGGTTGAGATTTTGAGCCTTCCAGAAGAGGAAAATAACAGCCGCAATGCAAAGGAGTCTCGGCATGTCTAAAGATGATGTGTTTGAAGCAGAGGGGACCGTGTTGGAAACGCTCCCGAATGCCATGTTTCGCGTGGAATTGTCCAACAAACACAGAATCTTGGCCCACATTTCGGGAAGAATGCGCAAACATTTTATCCGAATTCTGCCAGGGGATAAGGTTCTGGTTGAGCTTTCGCCGTATGATTTGAGCAAAGGAAGGATCACTTATCGATTCAAATAAAGGACAGGACTATGAAAGTTAGAGCCTCAGTCAAAAAGATATGCCGCAATTGTCGGATCATAAAGAGAAAAGGCACCCTCAGGGTCATATGCACGAATCCAAAGCATAAACAAAAACAAGGATAGAAGAGGTAAAAATGGCAAGAATCGCTGGTATCACCCTTCCCTCAGAGAAAAGGATCGAAATTGGTTTGACCTATATCTATGGCATTGGCCACTCGAAGGCGAGTCAGATACTTGAATCCGTAAAAATCGATAAGGATAAAAAAGTTAAAGACTTGAGTGAAGAGGAGATCAACAAGATCCGCCAGATTATTGAAAAGCAGGAGAAGATCGAGGGCGACCTCCGCAAAGAGGTCACCATGGATATAAAACGATTGATGGATATCAGTTCTTACAGGGGCATGCGTCACAAAAGGAGACTTCCTGTGCGTGGGCAGAGAACAAAAACGAATGCACGGACGAGAAAGGGCCCGAAAGGGCATACCATCAAGAAAAAATAGCGGGAGTATCATATGGCCAAACCAAAAAGAAAAGTAAAGAAGAAAAAAGTCAAAAAGGACATAGGATTTGGTGTCGCTTATGTCCAGTCGACTTTTAACAATACAATCATCACCATCACAGACCAGCAGGGAAACACACTCTGCTGGACAAGCTCGGGCACCGCAGGCTTCAAGGGAGCACGGAAAGGAACACCCTTTGCTGCCCAATTGGCGGCCAAAGAAGTGGCTAACAATGCCAAAGAGTTCGGCGTGAGGTATGTCGATGTCAAAGTTAAGGGTCCGGGAGCAGGAAGGGAATCCGCGATAAGGGCTCTCCAAACAGGAGGGTTGGAAATAAAATCTATCAAAGACGTAACACCCATACCTCACAACGGATGCCGTATGAGGAAAAGGCGGAGAGTTTGAAGGATGTTGTCCTAAGGAGTGAATGATGTTAAATGAGAGAAATTCGGTATGTCGTTATTGTCGGGTAGAGAGAACAAAACTGTTTCTGAAGGGGAACAAATGTTTGACGGATAAATGTCCGGTTGAACGCAGGCCTTATCCGCCGGGCGAACATGGAAGAATGAGGCGCAGAATCCTCGGTTACGGCATTCAGCTGAGGGAAAAGCAAAAACTGAAAAGATTTTATGGGATGTCTGAAAAACAATTCAAATTGTTCTTCCAGAGAGCTGAACGAAAAAGAGGAGTCACTGGAGAGATACTCCTGTCTCTGCTGGAGAGAAGGCTGGATAATGTGGTTTATCTCACCGGCTTTTCCCATTCCCGTTTTCACGCACGGCAGTTGATCACTCATGGTCACTTCAGCATCAACGGAAAAAAAGTCACCGCACCTTCCATGTTGGTGAACAAAGGAGATGTTTTAGCTTTCCGGGAGAGATCGGCCGGCCTTGACGAATATAAAGCGATTGTTGATTTCAGCAAAAACAAGACAGTGCCAGGATGGCTGGAAGTGGACAGGGAGAACATGGCGGTAAAGGTTCTCTCTTTTCCCACACGTGAAGACGTGACGATTCCCATTGAGGAGCATCTTGTTGTGGAGCTTTACTCCAGATAATATTCATAAAGACTCGCAAGGGCTTAATGGCCATTTGCCGCTTAAGCTCGATTGCTGAGTCAGGGAAAATGGAACCAGGATTAGGAGGACAAATGATAGAAACAGGTTTTCAGAGACCGAGATATTTGGAATGTGATTATGAAACTTTAACCGAGAAATACGGCAAGTTTACGGCTCAGCCTTTTGAAAGAGGTTTTGGCGTCACCATCGGGAATTCGTTACGGAGAATCCTGCTGTCGTCCATCTCAGGCGCTGCCATCACGAATATCCGTATCCAGAACGTTCTCCATGAATTCTCAACCCTTCCCGGTGTAGTTGAAGATGTGACAGATATTAGCTTGAATCTTAAGACTATCCCTCTGAAACTTCATGGCCAAGAACCGAAAACGATGACCCTGAAGAAAAAAGGGCCTGCTGAAGTCACGGCTTTGGATATCGAGCATGATTCCGATATAGAGATCCTGAATACCGATATTAAAATTGCCACACTGGATAAGGATGGGAACTTGGATATCGAGATGATCGTGAAAAATAACAGGGGATATATCCCTGCTGATCTAAACTATGATGAAAACCTGAGTGTTGATTATATCCCCCTCGATTCTTCTCATTCCCCGGTTCTCAAAGTGAATTATAGAGTCGACCCTGCTCGAGTGGGGAAAAGAATCGATTATGAAAAGCTCACCGTGGAAATCTGGACGACAGGAGCCAAAACCGCTCAAGATGCTCTTGCTCAGGCAGCAAAGATCCTGAGGAACCATTTGGTTATTTTCTTGAACATCGTTGATGAGCCCGCTGAACTGGATGCTGTCCCTGCAAAGAAAGAGATCCCCTATTTTTCTCAGATCGATATCCTTTCAAAGTCGATCGACCATCTTGAGCTATCCGTGCGGTCGAACAACTGCCTCCGGTCAGCTGGGATCGAGAAGATCTATAAGCTCGTACAGAAAACAGAAGATGAGCTGTTGAAGACAAAGAACTTTGGCCGGAAATCGCTCTCTGAGATCAAGGAAACCCTTCAAGAATTGGGATTGGGTTTGAACTTAGAGCTTCATCCCAAATTGATCGAGAAGATCGAGGGAGCTCCAAAGCCCGATGAGGAGAGAGGAGAAGGAGTTCTGGAATGAGACACCGGCTCAGTGGGAAAAAGCTAGGAAGGAACTCCTCGCAGAGAAAGGCCTTGCTTAGAAATCTTGTGACCTCGTTTGTCGAGAAGGAACGGATCAGGACCACGCTCGCTAAAGCCAAAGCGACGAGACCCGTAGCAGAGAAGATGATCACCCTGGCCAAGACAAACACGCTTCACACACGGCGGCAGGCTCTGCAGTATATCTACAAGAGGGATGCGGTCAAAAAGCTCTTCGAGGATATCGGTCCTCGTTTCATGGAGAGGCCTGGGGGTTACACTCGAATTATCAAACTGGGTCCCCGCGCCGGAGACGGCGCCGAGATGGCTATACTCGAGCTCGTGGGCACAGAGTTCAAGAAAAAAGAAAAGAAAAAAGAGAGCCTGAAAGAAAAAGCCAAGGCCTCGGCCGCCAAGAAATAAGAGGGAAATCCGCTGATTTCAGCGGTTCTCCATTATGAATGCAGGGTCCGTCCCCCTGGACCGTTGAGGGAACGATCCCTACATAAAAAGGAGAGTGGTCCTCAAGCCCTCCTAACGATTTATTCCATCACAAATTCTGATCTATCAATAACCCTATTGAGCATTCATGACAGCACGGATTTTTTAAAATACATCCATAATATCTGAAGCGATTGAAAAAAAATCGAGTTCATTCTATACTGAGCTCAAGCGGATGAAGAGAGCGTTAGCTGCCGTCCTTGCCTTTTCACTCCTCGTTGTCTCTTTCCTTCCGTGCTTCGGTCAGGAAGTGGCGCCCGAAGAGAGTCCTCCAGAGAGAACGTTCACTTCCCTTCATAAATCCCTGCTGTTTCCTGGGTGGGGCCAGTTTGCCGAGAAAAGGTATTTCGAAGGCGTTGTGTTTCTATCTGCGGAGATCTTCGCACTCTACAAAGTCTTCTCCTACAACCACAAAGGGAATGATGCCTATGCCCGATACAGAGCTGCAGACAATGTGGCTGATGCGGTCCAGTACAGGGAATGGACTGCAGACTATGATACGAAGAGGAATCAATATTTGTTAGTGGCGGCGGGTGTCTGGGTGGTCAACCTGATCGATATCTATTTCATTATGAAGAGTAAAGACAACAAAAGAAAGAATCTGAGGCTGAAGCTTGAAAGCGGAAAAAACAAAAGTCTGGCTCTCACTGTTAGCTATCAGTTTTAGTTTATCAGTGTTGAATTCATGCCAGGATCGCATCTTTGATAATCCCTTTGACCCCAATGCCGGAGAGGTCGTGTTCGAGGTGATCAACACGATCCCCACTCCAGCCCTGATCCCTCTCGGACTGGCTTGGGATGGCAGCACGATTTGGAATGTGGATGGCTTCAATGAAACACTCTACAGTCTCAACAGATTAAACGGCGTTCAAGTGCGGTCGCTGACGTCCGTCCTCAAGGTGACATCAGGTATTGCCTACGATGGAAATGACCTCTGGGTTTGCAGTGAGGCTCTGGTCGAAGTCTACAAGATCAACCTCCTGACCGGGGACATCCAGAAGCGGCTCAACCTCCAGCGGGGCTCTTTCACGGCCATTGAATACGGCAACGATGGTTTATGGATCGCCGATGCGCTTTCGAACAAAGTTTTGCGTGTCGATCCCGATACCGCAGAGATCATTTCTTCCTTCATGAATCCGGGAACGCGAGTGGATGGTATGGCCTTTGACGGCGCCTATCTCTGGGTGTCTGATATGGCCACTCTTACTATTTTTCAGATGACTTTGGAGGGCGATGTGCTGCGGTCATATCTTTCGCCCGGACAGTCTCCCCGCGGCCTGACCTATGACGGTGCTTTTTTGTGGAATGCTGACGGAAACAGAAGGATTTACCAGCTAAAATTTCAAAATTGAAATCTTTAAAGAGAGCATTTTCCATTTTCACTCTATTGTTGAGTGCGACATTCCATCTTGTTTCAGCAGAGAAGATCCTGATCGAATTTAAGGGATCCTACCTCGCTTACAGCTACGATTTTAGCCAGATTTATGGAGAGGACGTACGCTTTCGCATCCTCACATACGAAGTATCCTGTGATCATCTGAAAATCGACATCTCAGCCCGGCTTTTTTATGCGTATGGCTCTGTGGTCTTGAAGAAGGAGGGGGAACGGCTCGAGGGAGACGAATTCTTTTTCAACCCCGAAGAAAAGAGAGGCACACTCGTGAGCTACAAAGATATAGTTGAGGTGAAACGCTTAGGCTCTCGGGAAGGACTGGGAGCAGCTGAAGCAGAGAAAGAAGAAGACATCGCTTTTCCCACTGATTTGCTCGAGACGCTCACTCTATCCAAGCTCCAGTCTTCATTGTTTTATTTCACGTGTGAGATCATTCAAGTTACGGAAGCGTATGAGGTTCTTGGGGAGAGAGTTATCCTGCATCTTGAGGGGTTAGAGGCGGTCGGATTCAACAAGTTCAAGCTTTCCTCGGGCTTGAAACAGCGGAGCAGTGGTTTCTCTCTGGATAAGATATGGTTCACAAAATCCCAGGGAATCATTGCCCGAGGCAGCTACCGCTACAGGACGCCGGATAGGGTCAACAGCTTGACACAGCTGAATTATGAAGAGCGATCCGTTCTTAAAGATTATGTGGGACCGGACAGACAGGTGGATATCTTGAATTCCACATCGTTCGTGATTGACAAAGATACAAATGCCAGTTTTACCGGCAACTATAATTCCAGCAATCTCTGGAATGCCAGTCTTGTGCTGAACAAAAAGTGGAGTCAGTCATTCTCCACCAACTTTGATATTTCTTACAACAAACCGATCAATTTTAAAGGAGAGACCTGGTTTGGTTTCGACTCCACCTTATACGGAGGCCATTGGGGGGATCTTGCTCTCGCGGGGAGGTATGAGGTCCAGGATCAAGTTTTGGGAAGTCTCACTTATGGCAAAACTTTTCTCGAGCGTTTTAGTCTGCTGCTCAACTCGATGTACTCAAAGATCAAGATCGTTGGGAGTGATGATTATTCAGAGATATTCACGGGAGGTGTGAGCCTCTCTTATGATTCCCGGGTGTTCAACCTCTCCTCCGATTATTATCTCAACCACGATCTTTTTGGGAGTCAGCTCCTCTCTCAACCCCAGCTCCGGGTGGGGATCAATCCTTTTACCTTCTATGGAGGGATTCTTGTAGCGAGTGTTACGAATATCTTTATCTACAGCGATGTGAAACTCGGCGCTGAACACCAGGACTCCTACAGCAACAACACAATTTTTAGCCTGTCTACTCAACCCATGTATATGGTGCCGGGACTTTCTTTGGATATGAGTGTTGCTGTGGAGCAGTTCCTCGAGAAAGAAGACCGGAATTTCACATCCGGCGGGTTCATCGGCCGTGCGACGGCTGAGATAAGAAGAGGATTTTTCTTGGAAGGTTTGTACAATTTTCAATCGCGGCGCCGGACAAGAGATTGGCTCATCGAAGGGACATCCAGCCAGGATTTGAGTGCCATTTTTCGGGCAAATCCATCGAATAGATTGAACAGCTGGGTCTCATTTTCGTATGATCCAAAAAACGGCCGTTGGACACAATCCTTTGCTGATATCTCTTTCGAGGTCATCCGGAAATGGAAGTTCCACACCTTGGTCAACTATGATTTTATCCTGGATAAGCTCAACAATATCGACCTATTCTTGGTGAGAGAGGCAGGCCGTGTGCAATTACGGTTTATGTGGCGCAGCCTGTCCAAACAGTTTTCCGTGGAATTGATTCCAAGATGAAAAATAGATGGATTTTCATTTTTTGTGTGATCACCCTTTTTGTCGGAGAAAGGTGTGTTTCATTCAAGATCGAGCCTCTTCCTGAACCGGAAAAGCTGGTGAAAACGCTTGTTCTGTGCAAAGGCATTATCCCCGATGGTGAGCTTTTGGCTCCTGTGGATGAAACCGCCGATTTTGTGTTGGGCGACTCGGGTGTGATCTGTTTTTTGGAGCTGACCAACGTGAGCCAGGCAATGACTCTCAAGTGGAAGTGGTATGCCCCGGGAGGAGCATTGTTCAAAGAGACGAGTGCCGTTCCTGTGAACGAAAATCGGTTGTATATCGAGACAGTGACCGCCTATGACAAGCTCGATACACAAGACGAGGAAAGGTTTGCGGGCCGCTGGGTGGTCGTTATTTTAATCGACGGAGAATTGGCCGGACGACAGACCTTTTCTATTCACGGGCAGTGAATTGAGATTTGTTGAGTGAATGAATTTTCACTCAGGGAAGGATGCCATTCGAGGTGACCCAGAGCTTTTGTCCGGGATAGATCTTGGACCTAGAGTTGAGCCCGTTGAGTGTAAGGAGGACGCTCAGATTCATCCCAAATTTCCTGGCGATCTCGTAAGGTGTGTCTCCGGATTTTACGGTGTATTGGGTTGCCCCGGTGAGATTACCACTCTGAATGGTAAGTTTCTGTCCCACTTGGAGTGTGTTTCTCTCGAGGTTGTTCTGTCTTTTGATCTCCTGCACCGATGTGTTAAAAGAGTTGGCAATCTGATAGAGGGAGTCTCCTCTTTTAACAACGTAGATGAGCTTTTCTCCTTCGCGGACAAGCTCCCGAGGCGATGCGATGGATGCGCTGCTCCCAGATCGGCCGGGAACCTTAAGCCTCTGTCCCGGGTAGATGGTATATCTCTTGTTTAGACTGTTGAGCCGGGCAATGGCGGAGATGGATGTCCTGTAACGGCGGGCGATTCCCCCGACTGTCTCCCCTTTCTTGACGTAGTGAATAGAATACGTTGCTTCGGGGGGAATCCAGCGCGGTGTCAAATCGATGGCGGCCAATGTTTTCTCACCATACCCTTCGGGGACTTTGAGCATGTATTCTCCCTCGGGTGTGGCATTATGACGGAGTTCTGGATTGAGATTATCCAGTTCAGCGGCGCCTAATCCCAAATTTATAGATAGAGTGGAGAGTTTGACCGGCCGGTAGATCCCGACCGTCTCACACTTGATGGGGGGATCGGGCGTGGGTAGGGTTATGCCGTACTTGTTGGGGTCATTGATGATGAGGAGCGTGGCGATAAAACGGGGGACAAAGCGCGCTGTTTCTCTCGGCAGCTGCTTGTACAAGTCCCAGAAGTTGTCGAGGTAGTTGATCCGCTGGTTCCTGATGAGCCGCTGCACCCTGAATTCGCCACAGTTGTAGGCGGCAAGAGCTGTAATCCAATCGCCAAAGAAAGAATGAAGTTCCTTTAAATACTGGATAGCCGCGCGTGTTGATTTTTCCGGGTCCATCCGCTCATCGATCCAACGGGTGCGTTTGAGGCCGAACCGGTATCCTGTCGATGAGATGAACTGCCAGAGGCCCAGAGCCCGTGCTCTGGAATAGGCGTTGACCTTGAATCCGCTCTCGAAAATGGGCACCCAAGACAATTCTTCGGGCATAGCTTCTGTTCTCAGTTCCTCGAGGATCATCTCCCGGTATCGGCCGCTTCGCCTGTAGGCATTCTCGAAATAGTTTCTCTCGACGGTCTGGAAGCTTTTGATTTCAGCCAAAACGTCCTGGTTCTCTACCAGCGGAATAGACTGGTGGTTCTCTCCGACCGCGATGAGGTGGGAGGCATAGATCTCCTGGATCCTCTGCGCGATCAAGAGCCTCAGGTCGTTTTTTTCTTGGTTCAGAGGCGACTCTTGGGGAAGTTCCAGCTGGAGCAATAAGCCGTAGGCATCGTCCAGTGCGGCGAGTGCCGTGTCTATGTCTGTTCTGTTCCATGCGATTTGGGCGTCTTGGTAAGCGGCGAGCGCATCCTCCAGAATTTCAGATGGCTCTTGTATTCGTTCTGGCTCTTCCGCCTCTTGCACTTCCTGTTCCTCAGTAGCCGGTTCGGTCACCTCCTCTTTTGTCTCTTTTATGAGTTGAGGAGGCTCCTCAGTTTGGATTTCTTTGGGAGTGGTTTCCTCTACGGCATCTTGTGGCATATCGGCTTCAGGAACCTGTTGCACCGGCCGTTGTTTGGACGAACACCCCCAGAAAGAGAGAAGTAAAGCGAAAGCGAAGAGAGCGCACAGCCAATTCTTTGTGTTTTTCAATCGTTTCCTAAAAAGAGGTATTTATAGCATGTCTCCCCTGTAGAGTCAACAAGCATTTTATCTGGAGCTTCTGATCACTCCAATCAGTCCGCTCCATAAGATCATCCATTCTTTCCTGTTCTCTTTCTAATTTAGTCGGGGGAACACGTTTGAGGTCAATTGCTACAATAAAATTTTCACACAAAACGATCTCACTTCTTACAACACTAAAAAACTCTTATGTGTTTCAAACGGGTCTATTACAGACGGACTTTTGCCTCTCTTCTACTTCCCGGACTTTTGTCCGAGAATTTTTTCTGCTATTTTGAGGCCTTCTTCCTTGGTCTCGAATTCGCTATCCAGTTGTTTTTGATACAGTTTGTCCAGGATCTGTCCCATTCCTGGCCCCGGAGAGACACCCATCTCTATCAGGTTACGTCCTAAAATGAGAGGCTTGATGGATTCCTTGGAGACATTCAGCTCCTTAAATTTATCCAGCAACCATCGCGCTTCCTCATCCAGGCCCTTAACAGGCGACTCACTCCTCCCGGCTCGGTCGGCGGCGTCTAGAAGCACAACCAGCTCGATCTCGCCGTTCACATCAGCGGCCAATCTGTTGAGAGCTTTTTTGGTGAGAACATTCCTGTTCTGCCAGAGCTCAGATGCGCGATGGTGACACCTGATCAGGGGAAGGACAGTTTTTCTCAGGTCATATCCCTTCCACGAAAATATCTTAAAGCGGTCAAACACTTGTTCCGTCATCTTTTCGCTGGCAATGTCATGCCCGTAGTTGATGATGACCATCCGTCCCCTTTTGAATTCCCAGCGTGCTGTTGAGGCCTTCCCGATGTCGTGATAGAGAGCGGCCAGAAGGAGAGCAAGCGATTTCTGTGAGCGAAGACCCCGACTTTTGGCCAGGCGTTGGGCTTGATCCACGGTGATCTTCGTGTGTTGCCAGACTGTGTGATGGCCATAGCGGTCTTTTTCCGGGTGAAAGATGGAATCCTGGATGGAGAGGGTCAGGCGGTAAAGCTCGGGAAAGAGTTGGGACAAGGCATCAAGAGTGAACATTTCCTCTAGACCCACCGACGGCTTCGGTGATTCAAGAAGCATCCGGAAGAGCTCTTCATTCACCCGTTCCACACTCAGGCCCGTGAGGCCGATCGTCTTGGAGCTGTCATAAATTTCAGGGTCGATCGAAAAACCCAGTACCGAAGCGAAACGCGCGGCGCGGAGCACACGCAGAGGGTCTTCGGGAAACGCTTCAGGATTGGTCAGGCGAATAACTTTTTTGTCGATGTCTTCAAGGCCTCCCATCGGGTCATAGACTTCTCCGTCGCTCAACCGAAGCGCGATGCTGTTACAGCGGAAATCGCGCCGTTCCAGGTCTTTTTGCAGGGGCAGGTCGGGGTCGGAAGCGATGATAAAATCTTTATGTCCCCTGACCTCCGCTTCTCTGGGGGTGTCTCTTCGGGGAAGGGCGATATCGTAGGTTGTTCCCATGGTGCTGAACTTGATCACGCCAAAACTTTTTCCAACCTGGTCAATTTTTCCATAACCCTTAAGACGGTCGATAATATCTTCTACAGGAAAATGAGTGATCAGAATGTCGATGCCCTCATCCCTGGCATGACCTAGGATCGAATCGCGCACATAGCCACCGACGGTATAGACGTCTTCACCGAAGTTCTGGATGAAAAGTTCCTTGTCTCGAAAATCAACATTGAGTTTCATCGGCCTCTATTATATATCTTCCTGTAACGGGATTGCCAGACACATCCCTTCAGTGCCAGCTTTATCTCCTCATAGAGTTTTTTTCGGCATCCGCCCTAGGGATACGGGTTCGCCCTGGGGAACTTAGCAAGAAGGTCTGCCACGGCGTCTTTGTGGACCATGATGGTGAGCATCTTGAGTTTGACGTAGTCGTCTCTGTACATATAATAGCCGGGGAACTGTCCTTGCTGGGCGCTCCCCCCCGAATCTTTGATCAGAAACCAGGTGTGTTCTCCGGCCTCTTTGATGCCAACAGCGTGGACGGCATGGTCATCCGTGGATGTTTTTATGTAGAACCGGAATTCCCGGCTGTCCTGGTCGATGAGTTTTGGGTGGGTATCAAAAGTGGGAATGATGGCGATATCTTCATCTCCGCTGATTCCGGGTTCTGAGACATCTCCGCCAAAGGCGACTGTGTATCCGTTTTGGAGGGCACTGGTAATGGCTTCGTAAAATTCCTCGAGCGGCACATTGAAATATTCCTCGCTGTGCCACCAATTGTCCGGGACTTTGAACTCTCCCTTTGTGTAGAAAGGAAGGTATTTGAAGCTGATCAAGGAGACATAATCATCCAGAGGCAGTTGGAGAATGTTGTCCAGATATTCCTTGGGAGTCATGGTTTTTCCATTGACTTGGATCGTTTCTGGGGGGGGCCCCAAATACTTATTCAGAATACTCCTTACGTAGGAGACAGTCTTGTCCTCGTCCCAATAGCCGTTTTCTTTACAGAACATCAAATATCTCTCGATCTCTCTCTGGAGCTTGCTGTGGTCGTGTTCTGTCTGTCCGGGGAGCAGCCCAGTATAGTCCGATGCGGGGACCGCACCGTATTCCTTCATTCTGGCGATCACGGCGTTGTGTTCAGACCCGGCAGTGAAACGCAAATCACCCTTTTTCAGAATAAAGCCCCTGGCTTTCTCTAGGAATTCCCAGTAAACCGTGTGGAGCTCGGAGAGCTTGAATTCACCTCTGCCCATCCTTTTTAATTCGGATTCAAAAAAGGACGTGGTCGCAAAACACCAGCATGTGCTGGTTCTGTGTTGCTGGACAGGAGGGAAATGGAAATATTGAGTAAACTCAGCAAGCGCTGCAGGCCTTTCGATGCTAGACAGGTCTGTTGCAAGGACTGTTCTCTCTTCGCCACGAACCTCGTGTGTTTCGTAGACGGCAGTATTTTTTTCTTGGATGTCAGTCTCTCCGATCTGAATCGTTTGTTTCTCGATAATCTTTGGCTCCGGACTGCATGTGTACAAAAAACAGCACAATAAAAGTCCCAATACACAGAAAGCAAGGGATACAGTGGATCTTCTCATTTGCTTCTCCTTGGATGGATTCATCTTATGAGGATGATACTCCAGCCCCTCAAAAACTTCAAACCCTTCACGCGCAAGGCGCTCAATTCCCAATCCGTGATCGCCTGAATGCAATTTGTGCTATCGGACTCGCGGATGTCATTTTCACGGATCCGGAAATGCTCCCCTTTAAGGGCAAAAGGGTTGTTGTTTGGGGGCAATTGGTGTATCCTTAAAAGCTTATAACTGAGGAGAGACAAGAGATGAGGCGATTGTGTGTCCTGTTTACACTGATCTGTGGTCTTTCCGCCGCTGTTTTTTCCTTTTCTTTGAAGGATGATATCACGATCGTATTGAGAGAAAAGCAGGTTCAAAACCTGGACTCCACAGGGTTGAACCTGGTGTTTTATGTCACCATCAAGAATTCCTCCTCAAGAGCATATTATCTGTCCGGCTACTCTTACCGCTTTGTCGTTGATCAAACAGAGTATCTCCGTTTGCAGACTGCCTTGGATTCGAGACTCAAGGTCAATGCATCGGAGGAGACTCTCATCGCATTGCCCATTAAGATCACCTATGATCACCTCTTCCGAACGGTTGATGGAATCGAGGCCAGAGATAAGGCGCTGTGTTACATCATGGGTGAGCTTGCTTTTGCTGATGAGAAAAGAGAGCGTGGCAGTCTTCCATTTTCCTTTTCTGGCGAATTCCCGATTTTTTCTAATCCCCTGATCGAGCTCGTAGCGCTTAACATCAACATGCTGACCATCGGTGGGTCGGACCTGAATCTTGAAATAAAGCTGAAAAACACAAACGGATTTGAACTGCTGGTCGAAAGGGTCAGCTACCGCATAAGCGTGGGGAGCCGGCCTATCGGCAATGGGAATATCAGCGGGGATAAGAGTATCCCAGCCCGCGGTGAGAAGGCTTTTCAACTCCCCATGCTGTTGAATTTTTTCGAGGTGGGCAAGGACGTGTATGCCTTTTTGCAACAGGAAAGAGCTCCCTGCCGGTTCTCCGGTGAGATAGAGATCCATACAGTGTGGGGAAGGATCCAGATTCCTTTTGACCAGACCGAAGAAGTCTCCATACGAAAATCCTCTTCATGATCAGTGTCATCATTCCCACGTTCAACAGAGCCGTTTATTTAAAGGAAGCGATCCACTCTGTTCTGGACCAGGGTTATTTCCGTAAACCGGAGTATTCGAAAGATTTTGAAGTCATCGTGGTGGATGACGGCTCGACGGATGAGACTGGAGAGGTTGTCAATTCCTTCTCCTTTTCTATCCAGTACATCACCCAAGAGAACAAGGGAGTGAGCGCAGCCAGGAATGTGGGACTCGAGCATGCCAGAGGAGATTTTATTGCTTTTCTGGATTCAGACGATCTCTGGAAAAAGGAAAAAATAGGCGTCCAGATGAGTTTGATGCATACGGTATCGCATGTGATGGTCTGCTATACAGAGGAGACCTGGATCAGACATGGTGTTTTTGTAAACCCAAAGACGAGACATCAGAAGCATTCCGGCTGGATCTTTGACAAAGTCCTGCCACTCTGCCTCATCAGTCTATCCTCAGCTCTGTTTCGAAAAGAGGTCTTCGCGAAGATCGGCGTTTTCGATGAGGATTTTCCTGTCTGTGAAGATTATGATTTCGGGATTCGGCTCGCGCATCAATATCCCTTGTATTTCATCACCAGGCCTCTCATCGTCAAAAGGGGAGGACACGCAGACCAGTTATCCAGAAGATATAGGGGAATGGACAAGTTCCGCATAAAAGCACTGGAAAAAGCCCTGTCTCTCGACCTGACCCCTCACCAGAGAGACCTTGTTCAGGGAGAAATCGTCAAGAAAAGTCGGGTATTGATTGGCGGTTTCGTGAAAAGGGGAAAAACTGGCGACGCCGAACACTACCAAAAACTTATCGAAACACATTCCACTGGGAAAAAAAATCCCTGACTCTACAAAAAAGTTCCTCTCAATCCGCAGAGAAGGATTTCTGAGTGTCCCAATTGGTGATTGCGGTTTTCTGCACAACACAATTGAGACACTCAATAACGCCACGTGTGTTCGTACAACTTGGGATTGAGGGATACTTCGCCCTAAAATAACTTTATCTTACCTTTTGTGCGAAAAGGACTATAATAGGAGAAATTTTCATTAGGCCCACGATCCACTCCAGAGGAGGTGTGATGAGCGTATTAGATGTCATCCGGTTGAGGCGGAGCGTCAGAGTTTACAGACCTGACCCCATTCCCGAAGAGGCTTTACAACGAGTTCTCGAGGCCGCTCGTCTTGCACCCTCGGGAAAAAACCTCCAGCCATGGAAATTTGTACTCGTTCAGGATGACCGAATGAAGAAAAAATTGGCCAAAGCGTGTAATCAACAGGCTTTTATCGCCGATGCCCCTCTCATCATCGTGGCTTGCGGCTTTCCCGATGAGTGTTATCGAGCCATGGGCCGCTACATGAGATCGTGGCCAGTGGATGTCACCATCGCTCTTGAACATCTGATCCTGCAAGCGCAGGAGGAAGGCCTGGGGACATGTTGGATAGGCTCCTTCGGGGAAGAGGAGGTCAAATCCCTACTCAATGTTCCCGAACATGTCAAAGTGTTGGCTCTCACTCCTCTCGGATATCCAGGAGAGGATCCCCAGTCCCGTGGACGAAAGCCCCTCGAAAAAATCGTCTCATATGATTCCTTCTGACCGAAGAGACCTTGATCGTAGACGGAGAACGGGAGTGATGTGTGATCGAGTAGCCCCAGCAGGTGGCCAAATCGGGCAAAAACTGATCTGAAATAATCTAGAACCAGTAGTTTATACCGATCGTGATCTGGTAGGCGCTCAGGTCGAAATTTTCAAAATTCTGGAATTCCGGTTCCAGATTTCCGGAAGCATAATTGAATTTAAACTCGCCTTCGACACTGATCCTGTTCGCCACGGGCACCATGATTCCCAAGAAGCCGTGGAAGCCAATGGTGAGCTTGCTCTCATGGCGAATATCGGCAGGGAGGATGGAGTAGCCGGTTACGACTTTATCCAAATCTTGGTCATAAAATTCCTGTGGATTCGCGAAATCGACGGTGTCCCCCTGCATCCTCACGGTCCAGATGTAGAGGCCTACCCCTCCTCCGACATAGGGGATGACGCTCGCTCGTCTTCCCATAGGGGTCAGCTTTATGGACGCTTGGAGGGGTGTGATCGCAACTGTAAAAACATGGGAGATAGGAGAGCCTTCCCCGTAATCGAAGGCATAGTATTGGTCCTCCACAACGTCGCCCACGTAATTCATGTAAGACCCGACCTTCTTTTGGCTGTATCCATCCAGGCCCAAAGTGAGGCTGACCTGGTTCGACAAGAAATACTCGTAAGTGAAGCAAAAAACGGTGTCTTGGAAATCATCCTTTGTGAATGACATTTGATCAAACTCCAGCTTCCACAGATCGCTGTTGGCTCTGGGTAAAAAATATCCCACCTTGAATGTCACGAGGTCAGAAAACACAAATCCAGGGATCATAAGCAAAAGGGCCATAAAAAATAGTAAATATTTCTTCATTTTTTTCTCCTCTGTCGAAATCTTCTGCAAAATCTATGCCAAAAAACGAAACTCCCGATTCCAGGGGAAACCTGATCTCTTTTTGTTCCAAAAATAGGTCAACTGTCCACTTCTTAACATCGTTGACACGATACCTTTTATAGAACAGATGTCTCCTTGAGTCAACACCTTAATATTTTACTATATGTCGGGTGCGACATGCGATATACTAGTTTTGAGAAGTCACATGAAAACCCGAGTTTTCAAGATCGATCCTGAGAGAATCATCCCCACGGATAAAACTAGAGCGATCGTCTCTATTTTACGGAATGATGGCGTTATCGTGTACCCGACAGAAACATTTTATGGGCTGGGGGCCAACTGTTTTTCTGCCAGAGCCATCAAAAAAATATTTGCTCTGAAAAGAAGAAACCCAGAGAAGCCTCTCTCTGTTGTGATCTCTGACAGGCAGATGCTGGACTCTGTGGTTGCCCAAGTCCCTTCTTTTGCTGAGCCGTTCCTTCAGATGTTTTGGCCAGGGCCATTGACCTTGATTTTTCCGGCCAGTCCTCTTCTCCCCGGAGAACTTCTTGGAGCCGCAAAATCCATCGGTATCCGCCTCCCCGCCTATCCGGCATTGAGGGGCCTTGTGAAAAGTGCGGGATTCCCCATTACGGCAACGAGCGCCAACATTTCCGGAGAAGAGGAGCTCTCAAGCTTCGAGAGGGTTATCGACGTCTTTGCGGGCAAAGTTGATTGTATCATCGATGGCGGGATCACAAAGGGCGGCCGTCCGTCAACCGTTCTCGACCTCACTCCCCCAAAACCCAATATTCTCAGAGAAGGGGCGATCCCAGCCGCTGAGCTTCTTGACATTGTGAATGTAAAAAGAAGCTAAAGAGATACTTCCATCCCCTCCTCTGCCAGCCCGAACCCCTCCCCGCGGATGCGTTTTATCGGGTCGCCATCTGGGTCTAAAGCCAGGTTGGAGTGGTTCAGATGGGTGAAGTATATTCTGGTTTTCTCCTTATTTGCGGTCTGTTTGAGTATGTCCAAACTTGTGGTGATAAAGGGATGTCCTATCTGTGCGAGGTCTCTTCCCGGCAGCTCTTCGGGGCTGTAGAATGTTCCGTCAAGCAGAGCAAAATCGACGCTTTCAACCTCTTCTCTTATGGATCGGTCCCATGCATCCCAGCTCTGGATATCAGGGATGTAGAGAAGTGTTTTGCTCCTCCCTGTGATCACAAAACATAGCGTGTCTGAATATTCATCCCTATGAGGTACTTTTAGGGGTGTGACCTTCACGCTCTGGGTCAAGGAAAAAGCTTTATCGGGTTCGAGAAAATGGAGGGCAATATTCTGAAGATTGACAAGTTGACTCCACGGACCATTGTTCGCCAAAAAATCGCCCATCCGCTGAGAACAGTAGACGGGGATTCTGTCTGCGGACATGGCCTCATAGCCATAGTATATCAATCCGGTGTAATGGCCGATGTGGGCGTGTGTCAACAGCATGCCATGCGGCGCGTTTTTTTTACCGCTTCGCGCAAAACCCATTCGCTCATGAGCCATATCGTACTGGCGGCTGATATCTGGGGAGACGTCGATGATGAAGATCTTCTTCTCTATGAAGTCAAGGACGGCCAATGAAGGACGGAGGCGTTCAAAAGGCGGGTCCTGTCTTGCTTTTTTGCAGTTTTTGCAGTAGCAGCCGATCTGGGGGATCCCGCCATCTTGCGCAGTCCCCAAGACCTTGATCAAGACATCTGTTTTCTGGGGGTGTGTGATCAAGTGAGGTTTCGAATGATCCTTAGATTTAGGGGAGGGCCAGAGACTCCCCATTCCAGCAATAGTCAAAAATCCCCTTTGAATAAAATTTCTCCTCTTTATGATGTCCATAGATCCCCTCTTTTTGTTCGTGATATCGGACTTTTCAGGCTCATGAATATTTTTAGATAATGTCGCTCGATCTATCACCTCTGATCCTATCTAATGAAGTCGATAGATTCAGAGGCTCATTCTTATGACGGGCCGAAAGGATGAACCTGATTGCGATCTAAAGGACTTTTGCTCCTGCGGGGATATCCTCTACAAAAAATGGGATGTAGGCTTTCCCTTCCATCTCGGCCGCAAGAAGCATCGCCTGCGATTCTACTCCTCGGATGACGGCAGGCTGGAGATTCACGATCACGATGAGTTTTTTTCCGACCAGGTCTTCGGGGGTATATGTTTCAGCAATACCGGCCACCATCTGTTTGTGTTCAGTTCCAATATTGACATCGATCTTCAGTAGTTTGTTTGTTCCCTCCACGCGTTCTGCTTTCAGGATCTCTCCGACACGCAGGTCCATTTTTTTAAATTCATCGAAGGTGACGATATTCATTTGTTCCTCCTTTACGGTTTTCCCGGATTTGGCTTCCTCTTCTTTCAAAAAATCTTTCAGGCTGACTCTCGGAAAGAGAGGTTCGGGCTTTTGAATCTTTTGGCCGAGCTTAAAATTGTTGAAGGCTAGATCGTTGTAGGTCTCATCCGTTACGGGTCCGGATTCTCCGAGGTATTCCCATATTTTTGCGGCGGAATCGGGCATAACCGGGTAGATAAAATAGGCAATGGCCCTGATCGCCGCAGCAGCCTGGTACAAAACCCTTGCCAGCCTATTTTTTTGGGATGCGTCTTTGGCGAGCTTCCAGGGCTCATTCTCGGCAAGATATTTATTGACTGAATTGAGGTACACCCATACATCCTCCATCGCTCTGTTTATGGCGTAATCCTCAAAGTGGTTGAACACTTTTTCCTTCAGCGACTCCATGTCGGTCCGGAGGACAGTATCCTGGAAGTTTTCCTCATCCATGTGTTCGATCGATTTACCGAAGGAATTGTTGATCATGGTCAGTGTTCGCTGCAAAAGGTTTCCCAGGTCGTTGGCCAGGTCGGAATTGACCCTGTGGACAAATCCTTCATGGGAAAAATTCCCGTCCAAACCGATTGGGATCTCCCTGAGCAAAAAATAGCGGAGAGAGTCGGGCCCAAAAGTTCTGAGGATGGCATGCGGGTCGAGAACGTTTCCCCTGGATTTGGACATCTTTGTCTCGTCTTTGAGCCACCATCCATGGCTAAAAATTCTCTTCGGAAGTGGGAATCCGGCTGCCATGAGAAAAGCGGGCCAGAATACCGCATGGAATCTGAGGATATCTTTTCCGATGAGATGGACGCTCGGTGGCCAAAATTTGTCGTACAGCTCCAGGTTCCAGTCATACCCGATGCCTGTCAGGTAGTTGTGCAGCGCATCGAACCAGACGTAAATGGTGTGTTCAGGATCATCGGCAACAGGGATGGCCCATTTCACTGTGGTCCGGGTTATGCTCAAGTCCTTGAGCCCCTGCCGCACAAAACTGACGATCTCGTTCATCCGGCTTTGCGGACGAACAAACTGAGGATTTTTTGCATAAAACTCGAGGAGAGGTTCCTGATAGGTCGACAGTTTAAAGAAGTAACAGGCCTCGGATACCTTGCCCGCCTTTTTCCCACAGTCCGGACAGACCTTATGTCCGTCGTCCTCCAGCGGGACATCCTCGGAAAGAAAGTTCTCATCGCTCACACAGTAATAACCCTCGTAGATGCCTTTGGTGATGTCTCCTTTGTCCTTCAATCTTTGAAAGATTTTTTGCACGCCTTTTTCATGGAAAGGTTGGGTCGTGCGGATAAAATAATCATAGGCAATATTCAATTCTCTCCACAGATTCTTGAACCGTCCGACCACGCGGTCAGCCAACTCTATGGGTTTGAGGCCTTTTTCTGCGGCAGACTTTTCGATCTTCTGGCCGTGTTCATCCGTCCCGGTGAGAAAGAACACCTCGTTTCCCGAGAGTTTTTTAAATCGGCTGAGGGCATCGGCGATGATGGTGGTGTAGGCATGTCCGATATGGGGCACATCGTTCACATAGTAGATGGGGGTGGTGATGAAAAAAGTCTCTCTAGAGGTCTCTTCCACTGGGGATTCCTCCTTTGATCAAGGTCATCGCTTCGGCTCGCGTGGCGTGGCTTGTGCGGAAGGAGCCCCGCACGGCGGAGGTTACGGTCAATGCCTTGGGTTTCTTGGCACCTCGCATGGACATGCACATGTGTTCAGCCTCGATCACGACCATCACGCCAAGGGGTTTCAGCCGTTCGTCAATGAGATCGGCGATCTGTTTGGTAAGCCGTTCCTGTACCTGAAGCCTGCGCGCATAGCTCTCCACGACTCGGGCGATCTTGCTGAGGCCCACGATTCTCCCTCCTTTCGGGATGTAAGCCACATGGGCAACTCCCGCAAAGGGCAGCAGGTGATGCTCACACATCGAGTATAGAGGGATGTTCTTGATCAGCACCATTTCGTCGTGTTTTTCGTCCTGGATCACCTTCATGTGCATGGCGGGATCTTCGTTCAGGCCTCCGAGGATTTCTTTAAACATACTGGCGACTCTTTGTGGAGTTCTCTGGATACCGGCCCTCTTGGGGTCTTCACCGATCCCCTCCAGGATGAGCTTAACTCCCTTTTTGATGGCTCTGACATCAACCTTGTTTTTTTTCTTCATATCTTAACCGTTATTCCTTCCGGCACACAGGGAATCTCTTCTAGGATTTTTCGCCTTTTTTAATGTTTAAATACTCCTGCTTCACGAGTTCGATGACCTGTTTCACAGGAAGCCCCTTTTTCTGTGCCAGTAAAAGGCAATCCGAAAATTCGGGCTGAATATTCACTGCTTCGGTTCCGCTGAAGGCAACCTTTACGGGGATCGCTTCTCCGAATAACTGGACTGTGAAGATCTTCCGCTCGAGAACGCGCCTTGAGACGGGAAAATATCTGACCCCGATTGAGCTGGTCTCTTCAAATACCGTGCGGATAAGAACATCCATTTTATCAAGATCAGCCAGAATGGTCAATTTGGAGGCCAGCCTATTTTTTTTCATGACAACTGGCGTGAGATACACGTCCAGCGCTCCGAGGGAAAACGCTTTGTCGAAGATGCTGGCGAGGATCTCCGGCGTGGAATCATCGACATTGGTTTCGATCACATAGATATCCCTGTCTACTCCGCTTTCCTGGCTCTCGCCGTAGAATGCCCGAAGGATGTTGGGACAATCAGGGAAGTCCCTGCCCCCTGCGCCGCAACCGACTTTTTCGTAGCAGAGTTCTGGAAAAGGCAGGAACTTTTCGACGAGGTTCGCCACGATCGCGGCACCGGTCGGCGTGACGAGCTCCTCTTTCACAAAACCGGAATAAACCGGGATCCCCTTCAAGAGCTCTGCCACGGCTGGAGGCGGAACGGGGAGAACACCGTGGGCTGTTTGAACTGATCCCTGTCCCATATTCAGAGGCGATGCATAGAACTTGTGGATGTTCAGCTGTTCCGAAAGGAAACAACAGCCCATAATATCGATGATGGCATCGTCTGCGCCCGCCTCGTGGAGGTGAGCTTCGTGAAAAGTGTGCCCGTGCACATAGGCCTCTGCTTCGAAGAGTCTCCGGAATATCTGCAGGGCGCTGTTCTTGACGGATTCGGTGAAGGAGCTCTTTGTGAGCAGATTCTCCACGTCCGACCACTTCCGTGTCTTTTCTGTTTGAGGTCGGACATGGACATCGACCTTGAGCGCCCGGAGCGAAGCTCTTTTTGTCTCCTCGATCTGAATGTCCACCGGAAGTGCGAGTTCAGCCATTTTTTGGATAAATTTATCTTGTGAGACACCAAGGTCCAGAAGAGCTCCCAAGATCATGTCGCCGCTCAGTCCGGATGAGGCATCAAAGTAGACGTATTTCATATCGTTCACTTCTCCTCATCGGGATTGGAGAAAGAGAGCTTGCCGTCGATCACTGGGAGGATCTCTCCCGCTTTTCCTCTGAATGAATAATCCACATAAGGAGTTAAAGGAGTGGGGTCGGGGTTGACTTCGACAACGGTCGCGCCCGCATTAGCGGCAGCGATTGGGAGCGAGGCCGCCGGTTGAACCACGGCGGAAGTACCCACCACGAACATGACCTCACAGCTTGAGCTTAAAGCAAACGCGCTCTGGAGTATGGATGCATCAAGGGATTCACCGAACCAGACCACATGTGGTCTGAGGAGAGCACCACAATCGAGACAGTGAGGAGGGAACTCATTGAGGGGAGTGCTGTGGTCTTCTATGACTGTCTCTTCTTTGGTGCACCGGAGTTTCCAGATGTTTCCATGGAGTTCCAGGATGTTTCGGGATCCGGCTTTCTGGTGGAGGCCGTCGATGTTCTGTGTGATCACATGGAATGTGGGAAAAAGTTTTTCCCATCGGGACAGAACCTCATGTCCAGCGTTATACTCTTTGGAACCGATGATTCCTCTCCTCCAGTCGTACCATTCCCAGACAAGCTTGGGGTTTCTGATGAATGCCGCGAGGGTTGCCAGTTCTTCGGCCCGATATGTCTTCCAAAGGCCTTCCTCGCCGCGGAATGTGGGGATGCCGGATTCGGCGGAGATCCCAGCGCCTGTGAGCACAGTCACTCGACTTGTTTTGCGCAAAATGTGGATCAAAGGAGTCAATTCCGTCTGTATGTCCATTTCGATTTCCTTTCCGCATAGAATAACCAAATTTGACCCAAAACTCAATAAACAACACCGTGGGGTGTCAACACAGTAGGTTCAGCTCCCCGGGCTGACCGATTCCAGGTGCGATGTAGGGCCCGTTCCCCGAACGGACCCATATAAAGGAGCCTTCGGAGATCGGTCCCTGCACTTAAAAGAGGGAAGTATCCTTATTTCTGTGATGCTCTCAAGTCAAAAGATAATAGCAGGAGCTCGTCACAGTCCATATTCGTTGAAGATCCCCCCCACCCACCACCATCCGACTCATAAGGACAGTGACTCGCTCTTTTTTGCGTCTGATACCCTTATCACGGAAATAAGGATTTTTGCTTAAAAGGGAGAGAACTTGACTTGATATAGCTTAAGTTATATACCATTAATCTCAAATGTTCATGAAAATCGTAGGCAGAGGAGAATGGAAGGAGAGGACATGACAATTTTGAATTCCCATAATCTTCCCCAGGTTGCGATCGGACTCTTGGGAGGGACAGGGCTTTATGAGATAGAGGGGATGGACGTTATCCGGGAGATCGAACTGAACACGCCCTTTGGCCGACCGTCAGGTTCTTTCCTCATCGGAGAGCTCGAAGGGAAACGATTAGCCTTTCTCACCCGCCATGGCAAGGGGCATGCCCTTATGCCATCGGATATCAACTACAGGGCCAATATCTTTGGATTTAAGAAATTCGGAGTCAGACGGGTGATATCCACCAACTGCGTCGGGTCTCTCAAGGAAAAGATCAGGCCCAGGGACATCGTTTTTGCTGACCAGTTTTTCGATAGAACCCGGCGGAAGAATTCCTTCTTCGGAGAGGGGATTGCCGCCCATATCGGTTTTGCCCACCCTGTCTGCCCTGAACTCTCTTCCTTGCTGTTCAAAGCAGGGCAGGAGCTCGGTGTGCGGTGCCATCTCGGCGGGACCTACATCTGCATCGAGGGCCCCTCCTTTTCCACAAAAGCCGAGTCCGAGATCTACAGGTCGTGGGGCTGTGATGTTATCGGGATGACCAGTGTGACAGAGGCCAAGCTCTGCAGAGAAGCCGAGATCTGCTATTCCACGATGAATCTGGTCACAGATTATGATGTCTGGCACGAAACTGAAGAAACCGTTTCTGTCGAGATGATCCTCGAGAATTTGCAAAAGAACATCCAGAATGCCAAAGATATCATCAAAAGATCGATCGCCTCACTTCCGGAAGACAGAGGTGCCCACTGCGAATGCGGTCAGGCTCTGGCCAACACGATTGTCACGCATCCGGACCTTATTTCTCCGGAAGCTAAAGAACGGCTGCGGCCGATCATCCAGAAGTATATCCCATAGTTCGAGAGTACGATGAGCTTAGTCATTGTCGGCACCTTCAACCTGGATACGATCGAGACTCCTAAGGAGAGACGCGAAAGTATCGTCGGAGGGTCCGGAACCTATTGTTGTCTGGCAGCAAGCTTTTTTACGGCTCCTCGGATCGTCGGCGTGGTGGGTGAGGACTTTCCCAGGGACACCCTCTGTCTGTTCAAGGAAAAAGGCATCGACACCGAAGGGCTTCTTATAAAGCCGGGAAAGACCTTTTTCTGGGAAGGCCGCTATGCTGAGGATCCGAACAAAAGGACAACGATCGCTACGGAAGTGAATGTTCTCAAGGGCTTTCGCCCCCAAATCCCTGAACATTACAGAAACGCGGATATCCTGTTCCTGGCGAATATCGACCCTGACCTCCAGGAGGACATCTGTGTCCAGATGAAAAATCCCCGTCTAGTGGCGATGGATACCATGAACTATTGGATCCACACACGAGCCCAATCCCTGCTGAATGTCCTTGAAAAAGTGGATGTGTTTTTCGCAAATGACGAGGAGGTCAGGATGTTGACTGGCGAGCTGAACCTCATCACGGCTGGGAAACGCATCTTAGAGAAGGGCCCATCCCTCGTAGTCATCAAGAAAGGAGAACACGGGGCGATTTTTATTGCCGAGGATTTTGTGTTTATCGTGCCTGCTTATCCGAGTGAGAAAGTTATCGACCCCACAGGCGCTGGAGACAGTTTCGGCGGCGGATTCCTGGGATATCTGGACAAGGTCGATTCGTATTCGGAAGGGGATTTTCGGAAAGCTGCAGTCTACGGAAGTGTGCTCGCCTCCTTCACCATCGAGCGATTCGGCATCGACCGCCTCAGCTCCCTCACCTCCGAGGAGATTGAAAGCCGCTTTGCGGAATTTCAAAAATTCGTTTCATTTTGAAAAAATAACATCTCTGACGTGGAGTCGCACTTCATTCATCCCAGTCAAAAATCCGTTGGAAGCCTTCTTCTGTGTCTTTTTGGATTGCCTCCCCAGCCCCTGATATTTAACTCTTGAGTTTTGAATTTAAAAAACTGAAAGCTCCCTGTGTCCTTGAATATTTGGCATGCTTTTTGTAAGTCACTCTCATCATCTATATCGATCCATAACCTGTTTCCAATATCCATCACTCTGGCTTTACGATTGTGCGCAAGTGTCCGGATACCGCCAGAGAGGGTGGAATCGCCCATCTTTATGCTTTGTTCGAGGGCAGAAAAGATTGCTGGTGTACAGAGGAATATTCCAGTATCGAAGGCATTGTATTTTTTCAAATTTTTTCCAATGTCAATAATTATGTCGCTTTCTCTTTTAACCTTCGTTGCTTCTTCCCGATCGACTAAAGGATTATTATCAATATTACAATCTACGGCCAAGACGACTTCATCATCATTTAAAGGGAATTTTATAAGCCTTTTGATTATGGAGACATCGAAAATATGATCAGACATCATTAAGACGAACCTTCCTTTGAAATGCCCTTTGGCTTTAAGTACAGACAATCCATTTTCTTTTTCCCACTCCTCATTGTGAATGACATCGATTTTTAACTTTATTTTTCCCGAAAGTTCATCAAGAAAGCTCCTTATTTCTTTTGCCCGATATCCTGTCACGACAACGAAATCATTGATCCTTGCTTTATTGGCCAGGAGTAAAATGTGTTCTAGGAGGGGTGTTTTGCCCAGCAACACGAGAGGTTTTAAGTCGGAGATATGAGATAAACGTTTTCCTCTTCCAGCGGCGATAATTAGACCCCTCATCGAAAATCTCTATCCTTTTCTCCGCTGGATTTATTAGGCATGTGAGATTTAGTAATGGATATAAGATGGTTGATCTTATTTTCCTGTAATATGGCGGCATAAATAAAAACCATACTCAAGACAACAAGTTCAAATATAAAAAACAACTCCGGTTTTTTAAGAAGAAGTAAGGCGAACAGAGCGAACTGCCTGACGTTAATGGTGAGTATGTTGTAGTATTTATTCATGGCCTTGATCGATCTTCTGTATTCTTGTGCCAACCAATGGGGTGTATTCCCCCGATAAGTCTTTTCTATTATAGCTCTCAAAATCCTGTGGCTTTTAGTAAACAGATTCAGAGATAAGACATATTCTATCTCGAGATACTTAATAAATTTATGTATAAAATTGCCGTTCCATTTCAACGTGTGATATTGATTTAGAAGTTGATCTGAAGAGGAGATTTCACAATATTTTGGTCCTCGAACAAAATAAAGGTAGGCATTGCGATAATAATCTCCCCAGGCTGCTTGGGTAAAATGGCTCGCACCTGCTAGTACGGCCACCACAAAAATCCATTTAGAATGTCCTTCATGAATATACCTAAGGCAAAGATGAACGTAAATACTGAGAAAAATAACGTGACTGGAAATACCATCCAGAATTCTTCCCATTTGCGATTCTGAATGTGTCATGCGAGCCAGTTGTCCGTCCGCACTGTCGAGAGCGTTGGAAAAGATTTTTGCAAAGATGCCGATAATATTTATTGTCATAGAGGAATAATAAAAAAGATGTCCTGAGATCACTCCCGTTATCATGCCAAGTATTGTGACTGTATTTGGCGTGAGTTTTAACGATCTGGCAAGAAGGGCGAGCAGGTAGCCAAAAGGCCTGAAGAAATGAATGTCGATGAATTCTTCCACATCTTTGTCTTTATAAGTGGATTCTATTTGAGTTTTATTAAAATCTATCGTCATAATCAGTGTCTGCCTCTAGGTCTTACCTTCCGTGTGTATAGGAAATCTGAAATAAAATTTTGCCCTTATACATCTCTTATTTTTATGTCCAACCTCCCGATCCCTCTGCTGACTATGGTCTTGATAAATTCCCGCCAATCCACACACTCTTCGGGTGCCAGCACCCCTTTCCCTTTGATATATCCATCGATCAACATCTGGGCACCTATTGATGCCGGTGTTCCTGTTCCAGTGGTTATCACGCCTGAAGAGGTGTAGGTGACGATCTTGGATTCTCCATTACGCCATCCTTTCACATCCACGCGAAGGGCTCCCTGTTTTGGGATATTTTTAAGGCTTTTACACTTTTTGTGGAAGTACGCAGCCGCAAAATCCATCGGATCTATCGGAGCTCCATTGACTCTGATCGGTCCAACGGATTCTCTCACCAGTTTTCCCAAGTTGCGTATGAGATCGTTGATGAACGGAGGGTGAAAAGTTGCTTTGTCGTCCACGACCGTTGCTGTTTTAAAGACATGCGAAAGAGTTATCGGTTCAGGATGTCCAACATGGAAAACATCCATCGGTCCTACAGGCTCAAGGAACTCGATCCGTTCTTTGCCATCCACGAATGATTCCACCTCGATCATTTTCGCGTTCTGATAGGTTAAAGCCTTTCCTGACAATGAATAGAGCAGATGATAGCTCAAGGCGAGCCCGCCAGGGTCTGCTCCACTCATGACCCAAGCCGTATGAATCTCGTCAACAGTGTCCAGCTGGTCTGAAGCGGCTTTGGCAAAAACATTGTTGATTCCAGGGCTGGCACCAAGGCCCATTACGATAATAACTCCAGCGTCTTTGGCCCTTTTATTCAATTTGAGCATCTTGTATGTTGTTTCGTAATCATCGTTGATGTCGATCAGGTTAACTTTTGCTTCTATGGCTGCTTCCGCAATTTTGACCTCATATTTATAATTGGGACCGACACAGTTTATGGCCACATCACAATTTTGCATCAAACAGACAAGATTTTTTCTATCTTCAATGTCTATTTGGTGTATTGAGGTGTTGATTCGTCTCCCTTTCAGATTGCGCACCAATTTTTTCGCTTTCTCTGTGCTGCGCGTGGCGATGATAAGGTCCTTGAATGTCCCATGTCTATACAGGTCTTCAACTGCAGACCCCCCCATCTCTCCACATCCAAGCACTAAGACTTTCATTTTATCCTCCTATCCTTAATATTTTCCAGCGTCAGAGTAATTTCTGATAAATCCTGTAACGTTTATAGACTTTTCCGCCTAATCGCTCCATCTCGGCCTGCACCTTGAAATTGGATTCGAGCTCATGATGGCTGTCCCAGAATTCGATCCCAGTTTTTTGGGAAGATTCGATCAACTTTACACCCAACATGACATCAAGGCCTTTTTCTCTGCATTCCTTTTTAATGCCCCCAAGATAGAGGTCAAGTTGTTTTGTCTTCTTTGCTGCATAAAGAATCTTGAATACACCCAGTGGAAAGAGGCAACCCTTAGCGTTGCGTATACCAGGGGCCATGTTCAGAATTCCAATCGTAAAGGCCACAATCTCGTGATTTTTCGCGATGATTTTGACAAAATTTGGGTTCACAACAGGAAGATATTTCTTACCCAGTTCATCCATTTCCTCTTCTTCGAGAGGAGAGTACCCATAGTTGTCTTTGAATGTGTCGTTCATCAACCGAAAGATGGGCCGAATATAGGCCTTGATCTGTTTCCTCTTGGAAAACTCGATCATAGTATAATTTCTGTTTCTCTCGATCCTCTTGTAGATTCTCTTGTAAAACTCAGGGATTTTTTCTGGAACATCCACTCTGTAAACAACATAATCCACTTCTTTTTTGTACCCCTCCTTTTCCAAAAGTCGAATCATGTACTCAAAGTTGAAGTAAGTGGACAGAGATGGCTCGAACTCAAAACCTTCAACTAAAAAACCCCCTGGATCTTGATCAGAAAAACCCATTGGCCCAACACATTTTTGCATATTCCGCTCTCTGGACCATTTTTCTATGAATGAGAGCAGCATATGCGCCACATTCTGATCGTCTCCACATTCCAGATAGCAGAATCTACAAATTTTTTCCATGCAGTAGCTGTTATATCGATGATTGATTATCCCCATAATGCGCCCCACGGGATCATTGTTTCGATAGGCAAGAACGAGTACCGTCTCTGAGTGATGAAACGCCCTATTCTTTTTCTTGTTGAAATACTTTCGTTCCTCACTGTAGATAGGAGGAATCCATTTTAAATGGTTGCGATGGATTCTGGCAGGAAGACGGATGAAAGCTCTGAGTTGTTTCCGATTCGATACCTCGCGGATCTCCACAGACATCTCAACTCTCCATTCTCTTGATAAAATATCTGATAGACCCGCCTGACATTCGTTCTTCACTCCTGCCGTCTGAGTTCATGATATTCATCGATCAGTTAGGCCTGGCGTCGGTCCTTAATTCACTCTCCTCGATCAGGGAGATGAGCCCGCCAAATATCCGGTACTCATCGAGCCGGCAGGAATGTATCAATTCTCCTTTGTAGACCATCATATTCAGACATCCATCACACAGGTTGGCTCTTCCCTTCAAATATTCATTGGGTTGTTGGAAAGAGAGGCTCTGAATATAGACCTTATCAAACAGAGTCTGCGGTCGTCGAAGAGAGAATCGCACGAAATTAGAAAAAGTGTGGCGGACATCTCGATCGAAGAAACCTAGAAGAAACACTTTTTTTCCCGCATCGGCTCTCCTCGCAAAAGCCAAATAACGTCCTTTAAACAAATGATAGGCACTCTGAATAAGCTTCATGCTCTTTGGACCTAAAATCCCAAACAATTGATGTTCCGTCCCGATGTTGACAGTAATCAGAAACTTCAGCGTGTCTGGATCGACTGTCCCTTGGAGATATGCGGATGCTCTGTAGCCGTGATAGTATTCCTCTAAAATATCAAACATTTCTCTGGATGTGATGTCGATTTCATTTTCAAGTTGTGTGGCGTGTTGAAACCGTGACGCATCGATCTTTTCTTCCTTGACCTTATAGACAATCCCCGCTTTTATCGGTATTGCGCGGAAGGCTATGAGAGAAACATGTTGCACCTTGTGGATGTTTTTCCTCGCCCAGTCCACTACAGAAGGAAGATGAGGCAAACTTTCCTTAAAGATTGTGATGTTATATCCACACTGAACACCCCCGATATCCCAACAGAGGTCAGCGAAGTATTGTCTAAGCTCATTCAATTCGGCCTCGTTTTTATTTGTATGTCCCGGCCTCTTTTGACCGCAATCCACATGGAAGTGGTATTTTGCCAGACCGGCCATTTTCAATTCGAACGCCAGGTTCTCTGTCAGCGTCTCGCCATTTGTCAGCAATACGGGCTTCATTCCGTGAAAGCGGATAAAATCGATGACTTCAAGAATCTCGGGATAGAGCAAAGGTTCTCCTCCAGCCACCGCCATCCGGTCACAGTTGGTCAGTTTCTGACAGAGTAATATATCTTCCTTCACATCTCCTAGGGGACGATGCCCTTCTATTCTATGGCGATAACATCCCGGACAATGCAGATCGCATTCATCCGTGACTTCCACCCAACCGCCGACATTATCATGTTTTGACCAGGGCAGCCTGTAAAGCGAGTCCTTTTCAATACCCATTGCTTATTCCCTTCAAATCTAAATTATCTAAAGTTCTGAACATCCCTTTCCAGATCGAGAAAAACATCTATGAACAAAATTATCCAGCTGTGACAAGCGAGTTTTGCCGCAAAGGCGGGAATTTTATCGCTCATCAATTTTAGGTTTTCAAGAAGCATTGTCTGTTCCTTGAATTCTTGGAACCGGCCGTAAGGGTCCTCCAAAATTTTTATAATCGTCGAGACGACAGGCTGATACCAGCTTGTCCTTCCAGACGGTTTTATTCGGGCAGCCATCGCAAGTGTCTTCCTCACCGTTCGGGAGGATATCGATGGGCTGCAGAATATTGATCGACTGTGTGTTGAGTTTTTTGAAGAACAAAGATGGATTCTTCAAGCTGGCTCGGAAATATCGTTTAAAGGTCTTTCTCAATTCGGAGTCAAAAAGGCCGAACAGTACGAGAAGATTGCCTCTGCGATTCATAGAGGGTTTCGTGTAGGCAAGATAGGATCCTTTGAGAAAATGATGAAAATTCTGGATCAATTCCATGGATTTAGCTCCAAGATTTCCAAATATTTTTCCGGAAATACCGACATGACAGCCAAGAGTCCACTTGAGAGAGTGAGACAAAGCCGTACCCCCTATGAAGGCGCACAATTCAAAATCTGGGATGATTTTTTCCACCTGTTGAAAAATTTCCCAAGTGTGAATATTTCTGTAATCGGTTTTGGAATGATAAGCGAGATCTGATGTGTCAACTTTTGTGTCCCCTCTGTAAAAATCAAAAGGCCATTGGGGACCGATCATCCTCACAGCGATCAAAGTGAGGATATGAACTCGATCGATGTTTTGGATGGCCCAATCCACGATATCTGGGACGTATTCCAGGGCGTCCGGAAAAATGGTGGTGTTGAATGCGCATGTGAGATTCCCCTCATCGTACACCATATCAGCAAAATGCTGCCGAAGTTCATTGAGTTGTGTTTCATTACGCCCCTCCCAATCAGGACGGGATTGGTGGCTGTCCACGTGGAAGGTGAATCCGTGTGCACCCGCTTTTTTCAGGTCTTTCAACATATATCTATTCAGTCCTACTCCGTTCGTGACAATGACAGGTTTGACCTTGTAATTTTTGACTATCTGGGTGATTTCGACAATTTGGGGGTGGGTCAGAGGTTCTCCGCCTGCGATGAGCATCGCATCACAGCGCCGGAGTTGGAGCATTGTCTGAAGCTCGTCCTCGATCTGCTGAAGAGTTTTTCGACTTGCTGGGTCATTACTTGCAAAACATGCATCGCAGGTGATATTGCATTGCCGGGTGGGCTCGAGCCAGGTCATGGCATTATCTGCCATAGTCCAGGGAAGACGGAAGAGTTTCTCCGTGTTTATTTCCCTATGCGGCATCTCTTGATTCTTTGGAAAAGCTGAATCACTGATCTTTTCCATAAGTTATCGCTCCTTAATAGGATTTGAATATATATTCCCGGAAATGGATTGAATCCAAACATGTTATTTGATCCCACATGCAAGAATGTACAGCTCTTCAATTCTAAAGTTGATAAAAACCTGTTAAGAGTTTGTCAATTCTTTGTAAAGTTTTTGGTATCTCTCTCATAATCATGTGCACCAATCTCGCTTTTTAAATCTGGCGTCCAATAACCTCTCTCCTTTAAATCCTGCTGACTCACTAGTGACTGACCTAAATATTTGAATTGACCTACTTTTTTGGTCTGTAAGTGAGATCGAGGCGGAGCCAGCCCGTGCTGAATTCCCATTTTCTAACAAGAGGCAGTATTTTCTTCCTCAGATTTTGAGATTCATTCCCATTGTGGATCCACATCCTCCCCGCATGACTCCAAAAGTCTGCGGGATCTTTTCCTGTCAAAGAGAGGAAATAAACAGGGGTCTCCGTACCCATTTGGCCAGCATAGACATTGAAGGGTTCAGAAACACTTTTTCGGCGCCACAATGCAGCCCATGCCTTGCATATGTTTTCGAATTCTGCTTCTCGGCCGGCCAGGATGTAGAATGCATCCATCCGCATGTATCTTGCCTCCATAATGCTCAGTCTGGGATTGTTCGGGACATAGCTCAAGTCCAGCCTCTTTAAAATGACACCAGAGCGAATGCTCTCGTAAGCGTCTTTGAATCGGACGTGCAGATCCTGACGTTTCTCTGCATCCATTTTTTTCTGAATCCGGTCCAGATCATTGATCAAAATGTCGATTTCTGCATAACTCTCTATCGGAGAACTGAAGTAATAGGAGTAGTCATCAGTGATGTCTCCAATGATTGAACGTGGAAACTCAAACTCTTTGAATCGTCCTATCAATTCTCTAACAGCATTTTCAAACTCTTCGATCCTGGCGGGTTTGACTCGAACTTCAAGGATGCATATGAGTTGGGACTTTGGCTTTTTCACCTGGCTGATTATTACAGAATGATTCAAGCAGAATAAGAGACACACAGCGACAAAAATGACCTTTCTTGGTACCGTGAAATTATCCTTTCGCTGAAGTGGAGAAATGAAATACAAATACCCCCTCTATATATAAGGAACCTCACTCTAATTGTTTCACAATATTGTATCACAGATATGAAAAGGTTAAAAAAAACGGGATTGGTGCGCAAAGAATTCCATAAGGAATTAGCCTGAACTATTCATAAAAAATGTCGATACTTTGTTCAACAAAAGCAATGTCAAAT
>CAYOSH010000033.1:0-34976 GCA_964406575.1 uncultured Eubacteriales bacterium
GAGCCATTTCCATCCACGGACTCACGTCCGTGGAATTTAAACAGGTAGTATTAAAGATGAAAAATATTCTTCCTGATGGCTGAGCAAGTTGTTCAAATGAGAGGATATAAAGGGCAGGATCGACATCTCCAGGATATTTTGATACTAGCAGAAGGCGTGATGCTAGAATGATCACAAGCAAAAACACAAAAAAATTTTTTGGAAAAAGAGAAGTGTTTTGCTTTAATGAATTGATTTGCAATGCACTTTTTCCATTTTCTTAGATATATATCTTTTTAGCAAGAATGAGTCAAGCAGGGAAAAGAAGGGAAAAGAAATAAAAACCGGATGCCAAAGGATACAGAATCCTGTGTCCGTATAGGCATCTATCCCACTAAGAGAATCCCAAATCTGTGAATTAGAGTTTTTGCGTTAATCCAAACAAGCGTCGCTAAAAGATAAAGACTCCTTCAGGCTATCTGCGCAAGTCCACGTATTAAAGGAGCCTTGCTGAAATGCCTCAGGAAGGCTCCAAGTTTGTATACCTGAGGCACCCCACTCTCCCACCCCATATTAATCATTAGATTCAATAAGTTAGAGCAATTCTCTTGAAATTTCTGTGTTATCTGACTTCGTTACCGAAGAGGACAAAATTGCTATGCAGTGTTGACTCCGAATCAGATTCTGTTATTTTTTCACATTGACCCGAAGCATTGGCCAATCATTGGTGCCATCGTAATGGTCAGGGTCTGTTTCCTGTTGCATGTTCCCGTGAATGTCAACTGAGATTTCCCATCAAGTCATTCATTATAAATAAGCGATATGTTTCCCTCCTCTGACGCATTATCTCTACTCCCGTCCTTTGCCTTTTGTTCAATATTTGCCGTAAAGCATGGATTTTTCATGCCTTTAATGAGTTCTAAGATCGCGACAGCCTCTTCCACATTGAGATTACTCAGGAGAATGTAGTAGAATACAATAAATTAACTTGGATTTTGAGACACTTGCAAGCACATGCCATTTCTTTCTCAATACGCCGTATTCTTGTCAATGAAATTAAGCGCCTAAGAAAAACTGAACACACCTTTATGGTTGTGGTTGCTGTCATCATTGGCATAGCCGGTGGATTTGGAGCAATATTTTTCCGTTTCGCAATTCGCATTTTTCAAGGGCTTTTCTTCGGATCGTGGCATTACACCCTGGCTTATGTATTGCAGCGGCCCTGGTATGTGAAACTTTGTGCACCCGCCCTAGGTGGTTTGGTTGTCGGCCCGATCGTCTATCACTTTGCTCGAGAAGCAAAAGGTCATGGAGTGCCCGAAGTCATGGAGTCCATTGTCAAGCAGGCAGGAGCTATCCATCCCCGGGTAATGATTGCAAAAGTAATGGCCTCTGCCGTATCTATCGGCTCGGGCGGTTCGGTTGGAAGGGAAGGCCCCATCGTGCAAATCGGCTCTGCTATCGGGTCCGCCATCGGCCAAGTTTTAAAAGTTACCGGCCCTCGTCTTCGCACTCTAGTCGCTTGTGGAACTGCTGCCGGCATTGCCGGCACTTTTAACGCTCCCATCGCCGGAGCACTTTTTGCCATGGAAATCATCCTAAGCGATTTTGGCATTTCTCAGTTCAGCCCCATCGTTATTTCATCAGTTTCTGCCACGGTGATTTCCCGCCATTTCTTAGGAGACTTTCCTGCCTTTGTCATTCCCAAATACCAATTGGTGAGCGTATTCGAAATGATACCCTATGCCATTCTGGGTATTTTAGCGGCCTTCACAGCTCTAGCATTCATTAATCTGTTATACAAGACGGAAGATCTTTTCGAAATGCTTCGGATCCCAAACTTTTTGAAGCCAGCCACAGGTGGATTGTGCATCGGCGCCATTGGAATTTACTTCCCTCATATTTTTGGAGTGGGGTATGAAACGATTGATTTAGCCCTGCAATCTTCTCTGGCATGGTATTTTCTATTGCTTTTAATAGGGTTGAAATTAATGGCGACATCCATAACCATCGGTTCTGGCGGATCTGGCGGTATTTTTGCGCCATCGCTATTCCTGGGTGCATCGCTCGGTGGATTCGTTGGCACAGTGGTTCATAGCCTGATGCCTGCTTCCACTGCATCTCCAGGGGCGTATGCCTTAGTTGGAATGGGCGCAGTTGCAGCGGGGGCGATGCACGCGCCGATAACTTCCATCCTGATCATTTTTGAATTGACGGATGATTATAGAATCATTCTGCCATTGATGATTGCTTGTATTATTAGTGTTTTAATCACCACCCGACTCAAAAAGGACTCTATCTATACACTCAAATTATCACGGAGGGGGCTCAACCTTTTTCGGGGGCAGGAAGTCAATGTTTTACGATCTCTGAAAGTATCACAGGTGATGAGTACAGATTGCGAGCGGATCTCTATCGATACACCCTTCCACAGCATAATGGACTTAACGGTTAAAAGTCCGCATTCTGATTTTTTCGTAATTGATAAAGATGGACATCTCTTAGGTGTGGTTTCTATTCACGATGTGCGAAAAGTTCTCCGCGAATCAGAAGTCTTGGATTCTCTCGTTCTTGCTTACGATTTATTAACCCCGATTCACTACTATTTTACGCCCGGAGACAGCTTAGACATTATTATGAAAACTTTTAGTGAGCTGAATATTGATGAATTACCCGTCGTAAACAACGATAGTGAAAGAATTTTTATTGGCACGATTTCCAAAAATGATGTCATCGAGGTTTACAATAACGAGATGCTTAAACGTGATACGGTTTCTTCGGTTTCCAGCTATATCAGTTCTCTTCACAAATTAAAACAGGTTCAACTCATAGATGGCCAGGTTTTGAGTGAAATCGAAATTCCCAGTGAGTTTATCAATAAAACCTTGAGAGAGTTAAATTTAAGGAATCGATTTGGTGTGGATGTGGTTCTCATTAAACAGAAAAGCAACAAGATAAAGGATGAAAGGGATATTGTGCTCCCTAAACCTGACTACCGTTTTCAATCGGGAGATTCCATTTTGATCTTAGGTTCGCTCGGGGGATTGAAGAATTTCGCAAACAAGGAACCAGAGTAAATCCTTTTTGATGCTTTTGGGAAATTTTAGGATTCTATTTTAATAAAAAGTGCGATAAAAACTTACAAAGCCTTCAAAGTGATGTTTTTGTTATCATCTATGGATAAAGAAAATTTACGTGTCTCATCGGTACAGCTCCATGTTTTTACGAGACCCATAGCTTTGAACTCCATTTCTGGGATGTTGTACTCTTCAGTAAATTTTTGTACAAATTCTTCTGCGCTCATGGCTCCGGCATCAAAAAGGATCGCTACAGTTTTGTATTGAAATTTAATATAGACGACTTTTCCACTCTCATCATAATTTAACTCTATCTTGTTTCCCATACTGCTGAATTCATTATCCAGTTGGATGAGATCTCGATATTCCGATGGCTCGATGGAAATGTATTGCGCCACTTGGTCAGACTTCAACTTCTGGTAGAGTTGATTGACTTCGTTTTTTCCCATCCCAAGGTAAAATCCTTTAAGGTTTAGAGGATCAGGGTCATCTGAATAAGAAAAAAGTTGAACTCCTGATAGTGTACATACAAGCAATACAAAAAATAGTCTTTTCATTCCGCCTCCTTTTACAAATAAAAGCGCTTTCTCTCCTATTGTCTTTGATACTATAAATTTTTAATTAAATTGAGCCTCAGATAAAATCGTTCTCTTGAACATGTATTTAGAGAGCTTTCGATCCAGCTCGGTCAAATAAAGATTCCAAGTCAGTATACGTTTTTATTCTTGAATTGACAATTCAGCAAAAGAAAATCATCAATGCAAATTTAAATATCTCCAAATCCGTGTTGAATCACATATCAAATGCTCAGATTGGTGATTTCGAAAACACCCCCATTTTTCTCCAGTACCCTTGATAAACATGAATCAGCTCTATTACGGCCAAGTAAGAGTAATCCTGATCCCATGATCCAGATTACGACTTTCCTGCTTTACGCTGCATGATTGAAAACAGAGGGGCTTTTTTATATAGTGATATCATGTACGGTGCGCCTTGTCAGGAAAGGAACGCCAAAGACATCCTCTTTAAACAAAGAAAGGGACTAGCCTTTTACCGAACAAGGTCTGTTCATTCCTCATCAAATCTGAAAAAGGAGACGAGATGATTAGAAATAGGATTGTTTCGCTGGTTTCCTTCATATTACTGGTATTATTACTGGGTATATTCTGCCATAGCTATGTGCAGGATGAAGAAAAGACCGTAAAAATGGCGGTCCCCTCATGGCTGCTCCTCGGCCCGGCAGCGACACCTCTGCCAGCCTTTCACCAAGAGACGCCAGAGGGCTTCGGAATTGAGGACCTATTGAAATTCGGAAGCACAGACATTGCCTCGCTTCAGCCAGAGAATGGCCAGGCCGTATTCATGCCCGACGGCGCCAGGATTGTATGGAAGCCTGTTCAGACCGAAGACGGAGAGATTCAGCTCCCAAGGTTCCCCAGTGCTCCTTCCACGGCTTACCTCTGTGCCTACCTGGACGTCAAACGCTGGACTAAAGCTGTTCTCAGCGTCAGAAGTCCTCAGGTCTTCCAGCTGTTCTTAAACGGGAAGACGGTATCCACGAAATCCAAAGTCAATAGTGTCGAAACGGGAGAAAAGGCTTCTGAAGGGAAGGAACTATCCGCCAACCTCATGCTGGAAACCGGGGTTCATTGCCTGATCATCAAGACCGTTTTCGATCCCGACTCCAACACTGATTGGAGCCTCCATACGGTTCTAGCTATCGATGAAAAATACATCGCCACGAATCCAGAGTTGAGGCTCACTCCTGAGCCCCGTATGAGCATAGGCCTCCTCCTGGATGGTCCTAAGGCCACCGGGGTATCTGTATCCCCCGATGGAGAACTGGCAGCTCTTTCTCTCAGCCGTTCCCTGCCTCCCGCCGATGACTCAGAAAACTGGCTGGAATTACGGCGCACAGAAGACGGCGAACTGATCCAAACCTACAGAGGAGGGACATCGATTGCATCCGTCGATTGGGCACCAATGGGCCGAAAATTCGCCTACGTTAGCCACGACAAAGAACAAGGCACACTCTGGATAGTGGATCTGGACAAAGGGAGGACTTGGCCTCTCTTGGAGAATGTTAAGCATCTCGGTTCCCACGTCTGGACTCCGGATGGCCAATTCATCGTTTACTCCGTTTCAGAAGAAGGGAAAAAAGATCTGGAGGGTATTAAAAGATTCAAGAACCTGGCCGATCGGCAATCTTGGTGGAGGAATAGAGACTATCTGTACCGGATTCATGTTCATTCGGGTGTCCAGCAGCGTCTGACATCAGGACCTCTTGCCACTTCTCTTAATAGCATCCACCCAGACGGAAAATCGCTTCTTTTCACTCGGGAGGTCATCGACTACTCAGAACGCTCTTTCTCCAGGACAGAGCTTTACACGATCAACCTGGAATCGCTAAAGGCGGAGAAAATATGGGCCGGCTCCTGGTTCAGAGAGGCCCAGTGGAATCCTTCAGGCACAAAACTATTGGTCTTGGGAGGACCGTCCACTTTCGGAACAGTCGGGATGAATGTCCCCGAAGGGATGATCCCCAACGATTACGACACTCAAGCCTATCTGTTTGATCCTTCCACAAAAAAGGTCGAGCCCATCTCCAAGGATTTCGACCCGGCAATAGACAGTGCCCGATGGAGCAAATCACTAAATAGCATCTATTTCGTGAGCACAGACCGGTCATTCCGAAATCTTTACAAATATGACGTGAATAAAAAGACATACACCTTGATTGACACCGGAGTCGAAGTCATAGGAAGTTTTGATATCGCTGAAAACGCCCCTGTGGCTCTGTATACCGGAACGAGCGCGACCGTCCCGCCCAAAGCCTACGTGATCGAATTGGATACAGGGAATTTCCGGCTTCTTCATGATCCTGGCAAGAAGGATTTCGCCACTGTAAACTTTGGAGACGTAAAACGCTGGACGTTCACCAACAAAAAGGGTGTGGAAATCGAAGGCCGTGTCTACTATCCCCCCGGCTTTGATCCTGAACGCAAGTATCCATGCATTGTTCACTATTACGGGGGCACATCGCCCGTGGATCGCAGCTTCGGAGGTAGATACCCAAACAATCTTTATGCTGCCCAGGGCTATGTCGTCTATGTGCTCCAACCCAGCGGCGCAACAGGATTCGGGCAGGCTTTTTCCGCCCTTCATGTGAACGACTGGGGAAAGATTGTGGCCGATGAGATCATCACCGGAACGAAAAAATTTTTAGCCGCCCATTCATTTGTCGATCCTGAGAGAATCGGCTGCATAGGGGCATCTTTCGGCGGTTTCATGACCATGCTCCTCCTGACCAAGACAGATATGTTCGCTTCCGCTATCGCCCATGCGGGGATCAGCTCCATATCCAGCTATTGGGGCGAAGGCTACTGGGGATACGCCTACAGCAGCGTGGCGACAGCTGAGAGTTACCCCTGGAATAGAAAAGACATCTACATTGACCAGAGCCCGCTGTTCGCCGCCGATAAGATAACCACACCATTGCTTTTGCTCCACGGCTCGGTCGATACCAACGTGCCTCCGGGGGAGAGCACACAGTTGTTCACCGCCCTGAAAGTATTGGGCCGGGATGTGGAGTACATTCAAGTATTGGATCAGAATCATCACATCATGACGTACAACAAAAGGATCCTCTGGACCAAAAGCATCTTGGCCTGGTTCGATCGCTGGCTCAAGCATCAGCCTGAATGGTGGAACGACCTCTATCCTGAGTAAATACAAAAATGTTCGAATTTACGTCTCACAATCGGAGTTTTAAGGTCATAATTTGGAGCATCTTTGATTTTACCTCAATATCTGCACTAAGATACCGAGAAAATAAGAATTTCAATTTTTATCAATTCTTTTGCCGAATAAGGCAAAAAAGGATTAGCTGACAGGGATTTAAATGACGCATTAGGACCGTTTGCGCATATACATAAACTGCTTTTAAAGGAGGGAATAATGGAGTGGCATGATCTGTTAGCAGACGGCTACAATCGACTTCCTGATTTTTTGGAACATGTGCTGAGAGGGCTTTCCCGGAAAGACCTTAATTGGCAGCCTCGTGACGACTGCAACAGCATTGGCTGGCTAGTCTGGCATCTGACGCGCCAGCAAGACTCTCAGATTGCCGCATTAATAGGCGAGGAACAGTTGTGGACCAAAGACGGCTGGCATTCAAAGTTCAACCGCACTTCCGACCCTAAGGATAACGGTTTCGGCCACACTCCAGAGCAAGTGGCAGCCTTCAGATCTCCGGACCCCAAGATTTTACTTGACTATCTCCGAGCCGTAGTGGAGCGGTCTAAGCAATATATTCTAAGCTTGTCAAAAAATGACTTGGATCGGGAACTTGAAGAGCCTTGGTTCCAGCCGCTGCCAACAGTCGGTGTGCGCCTGATAAGCATCCTGGACGACAGTGTGCTTCACGCAGGCCAGGCGGCCTATGTCCGCGGCTTACTTCAAGGCAAAGGGTGGCAGAAGTATTAGCTGTGGATTCATGGTTGTGAGCTGTCGTAAGTCTTATCATATAAAGGGAGTGACAGGCCTATTTTATAATTCCTAGAAGGCCATGATTTTTTATTTGCTGAAAGGCATTTTCTGCGATTATCTCGTACCCAAGTTTATTTGGGTGCCAATTATCTTTCTCTAAGATGTAATGACTCAATATCTCTTTCTCATTAAGGGCATCAAAAGATAAATCATTTCTCACAAGGTAGACATTTTGTTCTTTTGCAAAAGACTCTATGGTATTTTCAGGAAGAAAGGGAATTCTAGAATGATATGTCATTAATAAGACGTTCACATTTTTCCTCTTTGCTAGCTTAATAATGTTCTTAATATCATGTTTCCATCCTTTAACAAACGCATCTTTATTTGAAATTGCAAACTTATAGATCCAGTCCTCAGGAGGATAACGCCAATAATCAGACTGCCCTAAAACAGTATCAGGATTGAAGTAAGTATGATCGAATTTCTTGGGAAATTTCAGTTTGAATTTTATAAACAAGTATCTAAGAGCTTTGAATACTCTTAGATCATTCATAAAAATCAATAGTTTGACCTTGCGTTTCTCTTTACTATTTAAACCCAGAAATTTGTAAATGCTACTTTCACCCAATGACCATTCATTATTTATACCTGCCATCAAAATTATCAACCTGGGATTATAGTTATCTATATATCGACCTACCCTGTTAGATATTTGTGACGTATTCTGGCCAATATGGGGAGGAACGATGATTTTGATCCAATGGTTGTTGTAGAAATTCCTCAATTTTTTTTCTAACTGTAAAGGATAGGAATCTTCTGGATCGACCCACAATCCAGCTGTTGTAGATTCTCCCAAACAGAGTACATTGATATTTTTTGGATCAAAATCTTTATAGGAAGACATTATTTTCTTTTGATAGGAATGACCAATAATTCTTAAAAACAACTCAGCAAAAAATAAGAGAACAAAGATCACAATCACAGATGAAATAATAGCCTTGAAGATGACGCGGGAGATGCGACCTATTTTAGAAAGGAATTTTTTCATCAATTATTCATGTTATCATAAAATGCAAAGATCGGCATCCGCCCATGAGCCTCTCCGGGAGAGATAACCTGCTCTCTAATACGCGATAGCTTTTTAAAGCATATTTATCAGTTCTTTTCGACTAAAATAATAGAATGCTTAATTGAAATGGTCCATGCCTATTGATTTAAAAAGATAGGGGTGTTTATACATGAGAACCGCACTGGACAGAAAGGGAAAGCGAATTACGCATTACCTTATAGGAATTCCTCTTGCCACCGTTATGATTGTTATAAACATTGTGTTAATTTCTTGGCTTTTTCATGTTTTGTACGCCTCTTTCGTAAATGATTTGGATCATATGTCTCTCTACAGATGGGCGGAGCACTTATGCGCAATAATCAAGAGTATCATTGACAAAATATTTTAAGATTTAATTTGATCAAAATCAGATTGGATGGAGCATCTAAAAATAGCCTTTGAAAAGGCTGAAGCGAACAGAATATCCGGACGTACGTGTTGATCGATATCAACGAAGTGCGCAGGGATGAGGGATTTAATTTTTTGTTAGTCTATGCCCCTTCTTCTGTGGCCCTAGCCCGCTCATGGTCCGACATCTTAGCCAACTTTTCGACCTCGTTTATTTCTAATCCTAATCCCTTTGTAACCCGGAGACCGTATTCAGGATCTGCCTTGTAAAACAGGGCTGTCTGGCGCAACTGGATGCGTTTCTGAGCTCCTTTTAGATGATCCACGATATTGCCAACCAGATGATCCCTGTCCTCATCCGTCATCACCTTGCGGTACAGAACACCGGCCTGTTGGAAATCATCGTTGGGATGGGAGTAAGGGTAATGCGCCGCAGTCCCTGAGACTTCAAACGGGGGCTCTCCCATAGTCGCATCCGGCTCCGCCCCGGCGAAACTGTTGGGCCAATAATTGGGTCCGCTCCCACCATTCTCATCATGCCGCATGAAACCATCCCTCTGATAGCTGGTCTCGGGAGCGTTTTTGGGTGCGTTCACCGGCAATAAGTGATAGTTCGGTCCTAAACGATGGAGGTGGGTGTCATGGTAGGAGAAAAGACGGGCCTGGAGCATTTTGTCAGGGGAAGCGGCGATACCAGGTACCAAATTCCCCGGGCAGAAGGCAGCCTGTTCGACTTCGGCAAAATAATTGAGAGGATTGCGGTTCAACACCAATTTACCGATCTTGATGGGAGGGACTTCGGCATGTGGCCAAACCTTCGTGATGTCGAAGATATCCCAATGATAGTTTAAACCTTCCTCCTCTGTCATGATCTGCATTTCGAGTGTCCAGGACGGAAAATCGCCTTTCTCGATGGATTGAAATAGATCTCGGGTGGCGTGGTCTGGATCCACACCGGACAGGTGGGTGGCTTCCTCTAGGGTAAGGTTTTTTATACTCTGGTCGGTCTTGAAATGGTACTTGACCCAGAAGGATTCTCCGTTGTCGTTGTACCACTTGTACGTATGGCTGCTGTAGCCGTTCATGTGCCGGAAGTTCGCAGGAGTGCCTCGATCGGAGAACAGGATGGTGACTTGGTGGATGGATTCGGGCGTCAGCGAAAGAAAATCCCAAAACATATCAGGATCTTTGCAGTTGGTGGCCGGATGGCGCTTTTGGGTGTGGATGAAATCTGAAAATTTCAGGGGATCGCGGATGAAGAACACTGGAGTGTTATTGCCCACAAAATCGTAATTTCCCTGTTCTGTGTAGAATTTCACGGCGAATCCCCTTGGATCACGCGCCGCGTCGGCAGAGCCCTTCTCCCCTCCTACCGTTGAAAAGCGGGCAAAGACCTCAGTTTTTTTTCCCACCTTAGAAAGGAATCTGGCCTTAGTGTACTTGGTCACATCGGCCGTGACTTCGAAATAACCGCCCGCACCCGCTCCTTTGGCATGGACGACCCGTTCGGGAATCCGTTCGCGGTCAAAGTGGCCTAGCTTTTCCAATAAATGAACATCCTGCATCAGCACAGGCCCGCGCTTGCCGGCTGTCAGGCTGTTCTGATCGTCGGCCACAGGAATTCCGAAAGCAGTCGTTAACGTCTTTTTGTTCTTTGGCATCTAAAACCTCCTTTTTTTCAGTGCTATTTTCGCTTTTTGAGGGGGAATATGGATCCTAGTCCTCTCTTTCAATAGTATGAATGAAATCTTGTTTTGTGAATTCAATTTTTGATACTAAGCTGTTTTAATTCCTATTAATAATGGAAAAAAATTTATTTTGTTTGGCCGCATTTATCGCAATACCCCTCTAAAAGGACTTTTTTATTGGTTACGGTGAACCTTTTTTCGATATCCCCCGGAACCATTATATCATCGTACGGCTTGTGATAAAAATCGATTATTGAGTTGCAGTTCAAACATCTAAAATGGTGATGCTTTTTGACATCAGGATCATAACGCCTGGGCTCTCCATATCCTTCAACATTTTTCACCAAGCCGATTTTTGAAAAGGTTAAGAGCGTTCTATTTACCGTATCCAATGAAATATCCGGGATAATTTTCTTGACTCTTCTGTACAGCACTTCTGCATTCGGATGGTCTTTGGAGTTGAGCAACTCTCTGTAGATGACAATGCGCTGGGGGGTTATCTTGAGCTTGTTCTCTTTGCATTTTTTTCGAAAGAGATCCAGTGAATCATCCCTGAGATTTAATTTCATATAACAATTATATAAGAGTAAATCCTATTTATCAACATAAAAAATATTTGATAAATTTAAGTACGCTTGCAAAAGTATCAGAATAGCATTTATTATTTTATAGTCTAAAAGGACTCTTTGCCCAGAGGGAGCCTTCCATTTTCGCCTGAAGAATTACTGCTTTCCCATATTTCCCTTGAAGCACCATTAAGCGAAATCTGCGACATCGCGTTGACAAAACTGAAGATGTCTTCCTATACTCCTAAAAATGGAGCTTTAGCCGCCGTATGGCCCTCCTGGACAAATAGAAAAGATAAAAGGGTAAATTCAGGAAGAACGGGTTTATCCGGCAAAAGATCTTCTCCAAGATTCTCCGGTTGCGCAGGGCAAGGATCACACGCTTATACAAACCGGTGAACGCACTCAGCCAGAATAATCGCGCATAAAAGTGAATCGCTTCTTCAGGAAGTTGTTCCCTCAGGTCTTCCCCGCTCAGATTTGTTGCCATTCTCGCGATATCCGTACCTTCAACGATATACAACTTATTCAGGCATAGCCAATGAGGTTTCGGTAGGTCCAGGAGCATGGTTAATGTTGCATCCAGATCCTCTCTCCACTCAAAGGGATTAAAGGTGATAACATCCACATAATAATCGATTTTGAGGGATCTGAGTTTTTGGGCCGTTAGATAAAAAAGATCTTTGTCGAAGGGCCTATGAAAAACATCTCTGTTGATCCGCTCGCTACCGGACTGCAATGCCAAACATGTGTGGACTAGACCGGTGTCTTTCAATAATTCGAGCTGTTTCTCTATCTCTTTGTTCGGAAAGATATAACAGATGAACGGAACACCTATCTCTCCCCTGTATAACGCACTGAACTCTTCAAGCCACCGTTTATCAAAAGAGAAAATCTCATCTTCAAATTGAACCATTTTATAATTACATGTCTCATTGGCTTCCTTCAACTCCTGGATCACATGAGACGGGGACCTTCTCCGTAAAAAAGATTGGGGAGAGTAAAGGCGTTTAAAATAATTCTCGCAGCAATAAGAACAGTTGTACACACATCCTCGAGAGCTAAGGGTATGATACTTGAAGTTCTTGCTGTAACTGGTTTCAGCGAAGTTTCCGATCAGCTTATTGTTTTCTATAAGATACTTATTCAGCGGAGAGATGTCCTTGAAAGGGAGATCATCCAGGTTTTTGATCAGCTGAGACAAATTATTTTGTACATATTTTCCAGCCTCAATATAACCGATGTTCTTTGCCTCATGGATCTCTTGATGGCTGTCGATACGATCGGCAATTTCTTCAATGGCTCTCTCCCCTTCTCCCACACAAATCAGGTCACAATATTCGAGACAAAATTCGGGCTGGATCGTCGGGAAGGCACCGCCCCATATGATAGGCATACGGCATTCATTTTTTATCCATTGTGTCACGGCCGCAGCCCGCCTTCCCAGAGGAGCATTCACAGTAAAGCCAATCAGGTCTGGCTCAATCTTTTTGATGATTCCAAGCAGGAGCTCTTTTTCGCGATCTGTGATATCGGGCCCTCTTGCATGCCGAAAGTATCTTCCTTTGTGATTTATCCCGAGCCAGTCATCCTCCCTGATATCTCGGGCCTTGATTTCGACAGAGGCATATCTTTTCAGGAAGATGATGAAGGATTGGTGCCCTTGTTTCTGAAGGACTGAGGACATGACCCGAATGCCTTCTGCATTCACATCATTCAGTGAAACGAAGAGTATTTTTGCCATGGATAAAAGCTTATTATATCTAAGATCCTCACTTTGTTCATCTCATCGATTGTATTTTTTCCTTTTTTTCTTATAGATTATAGAAATACCGGTGAATGGACTTGAGAGAATGGCACGGCTAGGAATTATTATTCCCAGCTACAACGACTCCTCCCGTTTGGAAAGCGGCATCCGTTCTATTCTGCAGCTAATAAAATACGCTGATTTTCAAATCGTTATTGTCGATAACGCTTCCGAGAAACAGAGTGTGAAAGACTATCTTCAAAAATTGAACGGAGACAAAAACATCCATGTCATCCGGAACGATAAAAACCTTGGATATGCGAAGGCAGTCAATCAGGGCATATCTTTTCTGAGATCCAATGGGAATCCTCAGTTTGTTATAGTGATGAACCAAGACATCCAGATCCTCACGGATAACCTCGAAGAGATCTTGGGAATCATGGAGAAGGAGGATCGATGGGGAATTTGCGGTCCCCGTTTGTTTAACGCGGACGGCACGATTCAAAACTCCGGGTATGCTTTCCCCTCGATCCATAAAAAAATCGCTCAGTTTTTCGGATTACAAAAACTCGGATTCACTGTCCTAAAATTTTTCCCCCGGTCCATCCCTGCTCTGATTCCCCGCTTCGCTTCGAGTTTCCTGATGAATTACGCGGATGTCAATGATCCCATAGAAATTCCATGGCTGCAAGGCGCATTTCTCATTATCAAAGGGGCTGTTTTTGAGGATACAATGGGTTTTGATGAAAATTTTCGGTTCTATGCCGAGGATATGGATTTCTGCAAAAGAGCCAAAGACAAAGGCTGGAAATCCTATTGTTTTCCAGAACTGCATGTCCTTCACTCCGGGGGATACAAACCTGAAGAGCGTTCGAGAGAGCTCACTGAAATCTATTTTGAATCTTTATTGTATTACTACACAAAACATTTCAGAGGAATACGACAAAAAATTATGTTATTTTTGAATGCGATCGAGCGCGGGATGAAAATGAGACTCGCAACGAAAGACAATAGAGGGAGCCCTTCCGACATGGATAAAATCTCCTTCGCAGGCATCGAGATTGACAATCTCAGCTTCAGAGAAGCACTGCAGAAAATCAGGGCCATGATTGAATCCAACAAACGCGGTTACATCGTCACACCGAATGCACAACACATCAACCTTCTTCAAGATGATGAAGAATTTAAAAAGAGCTATGAAGATGCATGCCTGGTTTTAGCGGATGGGATGTCGGTCATATTTGCTTTGCGAGTTCTTGGCACTCCTGTAAAGGAGAGATGTGCAGGTTCGGACATGTTCCAAAAGATTATCCACCTGGCCGCTGAATTGAACAAAAACATTTTTATTCTGGGCGGCACCGAAGGCTCTGAAAAGATCGCATTCAGGAAGATCAAACAGATGCACCCAAACTTGAAGGTTTATTATTACAGTCCTCCTTTCGATTTTGAGAAAAACGAGGAAGAAAACCAGAAGATTCTCAAGGCGATCAATGCTTCTGATGCAGAGATTTTGTTCATGTGTGTGGGTACGCCCAAGAGTGAGAAATGGCTCTACAGATATTTCTCCCATTTGAAAACTCACCTGGCTTTTGTCTTTGGAGACTCTCTTAATTTTTTCGCCGGCATCAAGCAGAGAGCACCGAAGTGGCTACAAAAAATGGGGCTTGAGTGGCTTTTCAGGTTGATCCAAGAGCCCAGGCGTCTTTGGAGAAGATATTTGATCGGGAATGCACAATTCATCGTCTTGAGCATCCGAGAAATGTCCAGAAAATATCTAAAGATCTAAGTTATGCGTGATTCTATGACTCGAAGAATTGGGATTTTAATTCAAGTTTTGCTCATCCTGTTCGGACTGATCGGAATTTATATTTCGGTCTTCGAGCCTTTGCCATCTTTCTTGGCCAGCGCTCTCGGATCTCCCTCTCCTTACGGCTCTTTCACACTGAAGTCTCTTCAACTCGTCATCCAATTTGTGGGTTTATCGCTTGTGCTTTTCGGAATTCTCTCTGTACTGTCCCTCATTTTTCCAGCCATATTTTTATCTTTTCTCGAGCGATCGGATGAATTTATTGTGAAAAATCTAGCTCGATCAAAGCATGAACTCTTTATTGCCCTGTCTCTAATCGCCCTCGCTTTCGGCGTGTACTTCACATCCTTTCTTATCGGATTTCATTCTGACGATTATACCTTGCTGGTCGATTCTGAAAAGACATTGCATGCTTTTTCGCACATTTTTTCGCTCAGCCAGAGTCATTTTTTTCGGCCTGTCACTCACATCTATCAACTTTTCAATTATATACTCTTTAGAGAAAATCCATATCTCTACCATTCGATCTCCCTCCTGCTCCACGGATTGGCTTCATTTCTCTTGTACGCGATCACAAAAAAACTCACCCACGACAAAAAGATCGGCCTCCTTGCAGCAGTTCTTTTTTGTGTTTATTCGGTCAGTAATCGATCAGTGATGTGGATTTCAGGCAGTGATATTGTATTTGCAGGATTCCTCTATCTTATCGCATTTTATCTGTTCCTCGTCTATATGGGAAATCGCAAGACCGGATTCTTGCTCTTATCCCTCTGTTTTTTCCTGATGGGGATCTTCGCCAAGGAAGCAGTCATAAGCTTGGCACCCTTTTTAGTGGTCGTGTCCTTTTTCGTCGGGAAAGAGAAAGAGAGACGAAACAGCATTTTATATCTTATTATATTCGCCGCCTATCTAGGCTTTCTGCTTGTGCTTCAATCCAGAAGTTTCCTCATCACAGAAAATATATACAAATTAGATCCAATCCTTATCATTAAAAATTTTGGCAATTACACATTTACCGCATTTATCCCCCAAGGACACAGGTTGCTCCATTATTTTCCCTGGACAAGCCATCTGAGCACTGTATTTACTTTAATTTTTGTGAGTTTTTTGCTCCTCAAGGGGAATTCCATTGTGAGGCTCACCGTCATTTGGTATCTCTGTCTTGTCGGTCCATACCTGGCATTTAACCTCCCCGTCCAGCCGCGCTATCTCTACTTGCCCTCGTTTGGAGTATGTGTTTTGTTATCATTAGGTTGTCTATTTATCTACAGAAGATTGGCTCTAAACGCCCCAAATGCAAAAATTGCCTTTCATCTCCTGTTAACCGCGATGATCGCTCTCCATATCATCCTCATAAATATTGCCGCTTTGAGGATGAGAAGCGAAACCGAGATCATGAAAAAATATGTTCAATCGATAAAAAACGATACTCAGAAAATGGAAGATATGAGAAAGGGAAATTTACCCCAAGACTCCCCACTCACGTATGACCACCTCAAAGCTGCCCTAAAGCTTGAGTGACTTTTTCAGATAGTGTTTTATTCTGTTGAGAAAATTCACCAAGATATGTTCATCTTTCGATAATCGTACTGCTTTTTTTACATATCTGTAATTCACACCTTTTATTTTTTTCCCCCGGGGATTTCTTCTGTAATCTTTGGGTCTTTCCAAAAGAGACAGGTGTCTTTCTTCACAATATTTATAAAGATCGGACCCTGGATATGGAGTGAAAAAAGAGGGGGAATAGACCGTGGGTTTTATTGTCCTGATCATAGCTACAGTCTGATCCATATCGTCGCGAGTTTCTTCTGGAATACCCAGCATATAATTGGCCCATATTGCGATCCCGTTCTTCCGGCATATGCGGGCCGCTTCGATATTTTGCTCCGCCGTTGTTCCCTTCCTCAAAAAGTCGAGTACACGCTGGCTTCCACTCTCGAATCCGATAAGAGCCATGGTCAATCCCACATCTGCAAGTTTCCGCATAAGTTCAGAATTCTTGCAGATCAGATCGGCACGTGCTTGAATGGCGAAAGGCATTTTTATATTCTTTTTCTGGAGAATTCGCACAAAACTCTCTGCCCACTCGACATCCCAAATGAGGCAGTCATCATGGATGAGATAACTCCTTGTCCCCCACTCCTTGATACATTTCTCGATCTCGCCGACAAGGTTTTCAGGAGACCTGGTTCTCATCAACCGGCCGAAGACGACTCTCTCTGCGGGCTGACAAAAGGAACAATTATAGGGGCATCCCCGTGAGGCGATGAAGGTGGCGAAAGGCTCTGGAAAAAGCTTCGGATAGATCGGGGTTTCTTCATTCCCGAAGATCTTTCTATCGATAAAGGGAAGGTCATCCAGCCTCTCCAAGAGTCTTCCCTGTATGACTCTGTTTTTCGCTCTTTGCGCAATGACCTCCGGGAGAATAATTTCACCTTCTCCGATCACAATATGGTCGAACATCCCATCCTGGGCGCACTGCTCGGGACAAACTGATGCATGAATCCCGCCAAGAACGGTTATGGTACGGGGAGACGTGTCTTTAGTCAGAAGCGCAGTCTCCCTTGCAACGGAGTAGTCGACCGTCGTAGCTGATATGGCTATAAAATCAGGCTTTTCTTTTGTGATTACTCCGGAGAGATGTCTCCATCCTTTAAACTTTCTCAGATCGAGGTAAACAAATTCATAGGATCTCAGCTTGAGATAGGCCCCGATGGAAGCGAGCCCGTGATTGATCCAACTTTCATCCATGCCCCTGCCATAGCTGTTGAATTTACAGGCTCCTATTCCCGCATGAACTAAAAAAACTTTAGCCATTTTTTCCTCTGACGAACTCTAAAATATTGACCTTAAAGAGTATCCTCAAGGAAACCAAAAATACGCTGACACCGGCAGTCAAATACAGGGCTAAGTGCAACAACACCTGGAGTTTTGAAGAAAGGGCACTCAGAGGAACCATCTGTTTGACAAACAAAAATGTCAATGCTGTAAACGAAGCACAAAAAAAGATCCGGAAAATATGCGTCTTACCGCCTAAAAAAATATTGAATTCGTAACGCTTGTTCAGAATAAAGAGTAGGATCGAGAAATAGAGGATATCATTCACAGAAGTAGCCAGGGCAATTCCCACAATGGAGAACTTTGACGAGAGATAGATGTCTAAACCAATGTTCATAGCTATAGAAAATAGAGTCAATATCATAAGCGAGAACATTGCCTTTTTGGTGAAAAAAACTCTTTGGAGAAGACTGCTGAGACTTAAAAAAAATATCGCGGGAGTATAGGCCATTAACACGGAAGCGGTTTCTGCGACAGAACGCGAGTCGAAATTGCCGTGATTGTAGAACAGGTCGATGAGAGGTACCCGAAAAAAGGCTACAGCCAACACGACAGGAAGCATCAGCGCGGTCAGGACAAGAAAGGCTTTCGATGTGAGCTCTTCAAGAGATCGCTTGCCTTCAAGGGTATGCGCTTTGGACATTTCCGGGAAGACAGCGGTAAGCAGAGGAAGAGTGATGATGGTAAACGGTATCATGATGAAAAACTGCGCATAGGTCAGGATAGACACACCTCCATCTTTGATCCTGGAAGTGAAAAGTTGATCGACAAGAAGATTGATGTGTCCACCGGCGGCGAAGATCATCGTGGGGATGATTAAGCCTTTGATTTTTCCGACAATCGTGAAATCCTTGATCGTGAAAGAAAAGCCGCCCAGTTTTTTTCTATAGAGGAGAAACAAGATCACTGAGACTAAAAAATATCCCAAAATAAAACCAGAGGGGATGGTGTATATATCCAACAGACCTGAAAGGAATAAAATCGAGAGTATCACGGTGAAGATGGGGATCACCATAAGTGATGATGGTAAAACAACCTGGCTCCGTGAGTTAAAATATCCTGTAAGGACGGCACTGGGGATCGCAAGGAGCAGAGTCAAGCTCAACAAAGCCAAAAGATTCGCTAGCTGCGCTTGAGCCTCACCCTCAGAAAACCCGGGGATGACTTGAGACAATGGGCGGGAAAGTGCAAAGAAAAGAAGAGTGAAGATGACCGAGAGAATGATATTTTGAAGAAGGAATGAATCGAAGGCGCTTTTTGATCTGTCTCCATTTCCCATTGCGTTGACTGTTTCTTCAATAAAAGCCGGCACGGCTAAAATCACGATCGTGAAGGTGAAGACAGCCGTAATTACGTCGATAAAATTTTGAGCGATAAAGTAAGCATCGAGTTTCCTGGAGATACCGAAGGTGTCTGCGATTAGTATATTTTTAGCTGGGCCCAACAGCTTCACACCAATGCTGATCAGAGATAGGATGAACGCAGACTTCAGTATTCTTTCTATCATATCTTCCTTTTCGGGATGGTAGTAAACAGTTTGTAACTGTACAGAGCTCTAAAAAAGGAGATCTTCAGTCCTTTGATTCCATCGAACACAGATCCCAACAAGAAAAGCTCTTTGAAAAAAACGGCCGTAAAAATAAAAGGAGCGGCCAGAGTGTATAAAAATGCCCCTTTTCTTATCTGTCTGGCCTTCTCTCCTGCCTCTATTTCGACATACGACATCCATTTTGTTTTAAAGGATAACCGCGTAAAATTGTTTGAGCTCTGTTTGTGGAACAATCGATAGGGCGTCTTCTGCGTTGAAGCCTGAGTGATGACCCTTTCATGGACTTTCCCGTAAAAAAAAGACCCTTCCTTCCTGTACAGCCGAAGGACCGAATCATTACCGGAATATCCATACCGGATTATCTTATTTTCGAAGTAATTGATCCTTTTGAGAAAAAAACCCCAGGTCTTATTTGCAGAAGTCAAGTGTTTGATGTTGTTCTTCAGCTCCTCGGAGAGATACTCGTCGGAATCCAGCGCTAGAATCCAGGGATGGGCAGCATATCCTGCGGCCGCATTCCTCAACCGGGAGAAATCTCCTTGAAATTCAGAAGTGTAGATCTTATCCGTGTATCTTTTCGATATAGATAGAGTCCTGTCCGTGCTCCCCGAATCCAGGATAACTGTTTCATCAACTATTCCCCTTAAACTCTGAAGGCATCTTTCGATCGTATCCTCAGCGTTTCGTGTTATTATACAGGCCGATACTCGGTTCTGGCTTGAACCGTAATCCTCCTCTATGTGTCTTGTGAAGGCATCTCGGATTCCTTCCAAGAAAGCGGCTATCTTCCTCAATTTCAGACGGATCCCGTTCTTGAGCACAAAAAAAACCAATTCCGGGAAAAGGAGACCGTAGAACAGATAGAGCCTGGCTCTTCGGGAATACTTCTGCATGAAGTAAATGCGGTTTTTGATCATGTGGTAATCTGAAGGCTTGGAGATAGATCCCTTGTTCTTGGACGCCAAAGAGACAGAATGATGAACTTGGGCAAATGGATAGAAATAGATATCATACCCGTATAGCCTTGCCCTGTAACACAAATCAACATCTTCAAAATAAGCAAAATACGTCTCATCGAACAACCCGATATCATTCAATAGCCTTGCCCTGACCATCATGGCACACCCCGTGACCACATCCACTTTTACGCTTTCGGCAAAACCCCTAAGGATGTGGTTGTGAAAAGGATCCCGGGTTCTGCCCAGAGAAGGGTATATTCGGCTACCCGTCGCCCAGATCCTCTGGGGATTGTCTTTGTATACGATCAGAGGAGACACAATGCCCGCATTCTCTGTATGGCTCAAAAAATCCGTCAGTTGGGATACACACGTTTTATCAACGAATGCATCATTATTGAGTAAAAAAACAAATTCCGGCTCTGTCTTCAGAGCTTCCCGAATCCCAAAATTCATTCCCCCGGAATAGCCAAGGTTTTGCCCGGTTTTTAAGACTTCCAGATGAGTGTCATTCGGTTGAGTCTCCAGCATGAAATCCTGTTTTTCAGAGTTATCAATGATAAAGACAGAGATCGGACCCGGCCCGTTCTTTGTTTCGAGAACGGTCTTCAAACATGCATGTGTGACATACGGATCTCCATAGTGTAGGATGAGAATGGCGGTTGCTCTTTTACTCATAAAGGCCTTTTTTTATCTCATCAAGCATCTTCATTTGGACTGCTCTTTTTTTAGAGTCTGGATGCGGAGTGAACTTCCTTGTTCTAAAAAGAGACATGCTCCCCACAATTGACCCGAACAAAAAGCCAAAAAAGAAAACAGGATGAAAGAGAGTGCGAACGAGCATACGAATTCGATCCCACTTGATCCAAAAAAAGCTCTTGATGATCATTCCAGAAGGGATGTGTTTTCTCAAAACAAGAAAGTAATTTCTCGCGATGAAAAAATATTTTCGGAAGGGGTGCATATCGGCTGAATAGGACCGAAGATGCTTACAAAGAGGTCGAGCAAGAAGCCCTGCCTTGAATCCAGCAGAGTTTGCTCTGAAACAGACATCCACATCCTCATAAAAAGTGTGAAAGTTCTCATCCAAAAAAGCCTCGTCGGCCTTAAGGATTTCTAGAACTCCTCTCGTGAAAACAGCGGCAGCCAAGCAGGCACCAAAAATGGACCGGTTGCTCTTCTCAGATTCCAGGGGTTCACCGCTTTTTCTGTCGTATATTTTCAGATGCGCAGAGATCCCGATACCGGCGGAGTCGATGATATGATTTGTCTTGAACTGCACTATCAGGGTTTGAACTATGCTGAAAGGGGAATCAGTCATAAATCTCAGAACAGATGACAACCAGTCACGCTCTAACACAACATCGTTGTTGATAAAGGCCACAAAATCCGGGTTAGAATCCCACACCTTGTCAAGAGCCAGATTGTTCGCCCGGGCGAACCCGTAGTTCTTATCGAGTTGCAGTAGATTTATCTCCGGATATTTTTTTTTCACCAGATCGATCGAATCGTCGGTTGAATTGTTATCGACCAACAAGATCTTGAAATTCGAATGCTCCTGGCGACATAGCGAATCCAGGCAGTCTCCTAGAACAGATCTTCCATTGAAGTTGACCACAACAAAGTAAACGAGTGCATCACTTCGAACCAACAGTTTTCTCCATAAGGTGTTGTAGCTGTTGAAAGTACTTTCCGGGATCGAATCTTTCCGAAGCTGTGAGCCTTGCATTTTGGCCGATATCCCTCATAAGCGATCGGTTTTTTTCCAGAAATACGATCTTTTCTGCTAGAGCTCTGGGATGACCTCTTCTAATAATAAAACCATTGGAACCGTCGTCAATGATCTCCCGTATGCTTCCCGTCTCATAGGCGATGACGACCTTCGCCCGGATCATCCCCTCAGAAACCACCATCCCGAATGGTTCATCGTACAGCGATGTCAGACAGATGATGTCGGTCTTGTCATAAATGGGAAGAGGATTTTCGAGAAATCCGGTAAAAGCAACTTTATCTTCCAATTTTAATCTTCGGACCAGTCTTTTCAGGTACGCAAGATAAGAGGGATTCGGAGATCCTCCGGAAATGGTGAATATCGCATGGGGAACCTCCTTAAGCACATAATGGGCCGCCTTTATAAAATCGTGAACTCCTTTGTGTCTGACGAGAATTCCTAAAAAAGCAACCGCGAGAGGGGCATCTTGGCTAATCTTAGAGGACGTTTCTGCAGCAAGACTGGGTTCGTATATATCCTTTCTGATGGGAGGATAGCCCGCCAGGATCCTGTCTCTGTATTCATCGGGATGAAAAACGCGGTTTCGCGCATTTTCAGATAAGAAAATGGCTTTATCCGAATACTCTAGGATAATTTCTCTCAATCTACCGAGAGCATATGATTTCAGTCTCTCTCTGTTTTTTCGAAATATTCTGAGTGATATTTCTTTCAGCCGGCTACCAACGTTTTCAAAGGCGTAAATGATCTCTTGAATAAGCCAGATGGAGGGGACCTCAAGCTCTTTGGCCGCAATCAAGGGAGCGACATTCACGACACAGTTGGAAATCACCATATCTATCTTGTTTTTTGCGATACAGGTCTTGATAGCTTGGATGTTTCCGGACTGGCTTGAAAGGAAGGTCTCCCAGTCGGATAATATGGTCTTCCCCGGAGCTAAGAATTCCCAGAATACACCATAAGGGATGACCTGAACCTGGACTCCGAAACGTTTGGCGATCTCATCGACGCGACCCCTTTCGTTGGAGAGAAAAAAAACATTGAATTTATCTCTTGACATATATTTCGCCAATTCTAAGAGTACAATCTCTGCACCACCGACGAATTCTTTTCTTGACTGATGGCTACACAGGAGCAGGTTTATCTTAGGCATAGTCAGCGCTATCGCTTAGTGGATCTTACTCTTCTTATTATCTACTATCGTTTTATTATTTATTATCGATGCTGGGAAGAGGACATAACACATATTGATAACTCCTTCGTGCTGTTAGACTAATGATACGAATATTGACTTGTCAAGCTCCAAGAGATAGGATTTTCGTTGATTAATTCTGTCATATTCAATTGACCTATTTATTATACAGCTCAAACAAAATTCTACAGCTCAAACAAAAAAAATTCATTCTCAGTTTTTGTGATTCTGGAAAAAAGAACGAGGCTCAGCAGTACGGATAGCCATCCCGAGTAAAGCCGTATATGTCAGCAAAAAAGCCGCGTGATTCAACCCGCATCCGAGAAGATATATCCCTACGACCATTGGCATATAAGCCAACGCCTCATTGAAACGGCTGATAAAGGATTCATTTCTTGCCCTACGAGAGCCTTGGCTCGCAAGATAGTGTAAAAGAAATAGTAAAAAAAGAAAAATAAGCGTACCCGATAGACCCAGTTCTACGAGTGATTGTATCCAAAACTGATCAAGAGATCTGTATGCCTGAAGCTGGTTGTACCAATACGATGAGAAAGCGTATGTTTCATAGAGAGGGCTATTAAACATGAGGGAGATGATTCCACCATACATACCCGGGCCCACACCCCACACAGGATGTTCCCCAAAAATTTTCAAGCCTTTGATGAATGTATAGACTCTGTATTCATGAGCATAACCCGTAGAGGTCATAACGATGTACAAGACCACTATGGAAACGATAATTCCAACAGAAATGGCGGGCTTGAGCTTTGTCCATCTGATTTTGCCAGGGAGCAGATATAATACGAGTGAAGCCGCATAGGCTGCCCAGACCATGCGAGATGTGCATAAAAAAATACCGAGAGAAAATAGAACGTTCTGCCACCGTAACCGACGGTAAAGATTGATGTCGATGATGAAAAAAAGGAGAGTGTAAAAGCCAAAAATATTCGGGTGTCCGAGGAGAGAGGAGACGCGCAAGAAACCGAGTCGGCGCAGACTATAGACCTCCCCCAATAAAGATAATGGGACTCCAGCCAAGTGACAAAAAAATTGGATGACAGCCACGATGCAGAAGAACAGGGCCAGCGCATGAAGTAAACGGTACAGGGAGAAGAGGTGTTCCTTCTTGGAAATAAAAATGCCGATGAAAGGAATCACCAAGAAATTTTTCAAATAATCAAACACCCCGAGCAGAGTCACAAAGATCGGATTCCCATTCATCAGACCCGTAATCGAACAAATCACACCAAAAATAGCAAGAGCGCTCAAGAATTGAAAGGCAAGTTTGTTTATTTCTTTAATATAAAATAAGCCGGAAATGACGATGACGGTGATGAAGATCTCATCAGACCAATTGAATACCTGAGGGAGCTTCAAGTAAGAGAAAATGATTCTTTGGAAAGGGATAAATAGGAGAAAAACGAAAATGATGTGTCTAAGGATAGATCGATAACTAAACGTATGAGCCTGAGAAGGCTGAATCATGTTCCGATCTGCCTTAGACAATGTCAGGGGTCCATCTTTCGAAAATCTGATCATCGCCTCGCATAAGTCTTTATACTCATTAAACATCGTCCTATCGAAATAGCTACAAAAGGACGCCCGCAATTCTTTTTTGACTGGATGGCTGATCTCTCCATTGAAAACGAACTTAGAATTTTAATTAGATAGACCATAACACTCCAACACAAACTCAGTCAATTCACAAAGATAAATTTTTCTGTAAATCGATCAGGATATACGACAAAACTAAAGCCCTGGCAAAAAGAAGACAATGGCTGGAATCCGCGAATGCACACGCTCCAATACCCATTGTTGCCCAGCTCTGAAAGTTGTGATTTCTCTTCTGATCTTTGCTCTCCCCATATCCTCTCATCCATCGAGGGCGCCGGAAAAAGTGAAAGGTGTCTATTTCCCATCAAGCTGTCTCTGTGGCCGGAGTTTTGAGGGGATCGTTCACTACATGGAAGCTGCAGGCCTGAATCTGGCTGTTCTACATGCCAAAGATCCGACCGGGCGGCTGTTTTGGAATTCTGCCAACGCCACTGCTATAGAGATGGGAGCTCCATCCAACAAAACATCGCTTGAAAACGCAATTCGCACCCTCAAACAGAAAGGCATATGGACAGTGGCCAAACTGGATGTATTCCAGGACAGCCTCTTGACCATTCACCACCCCGAGATGGGTGTCGTGGATTCCAAAACGGGAAAATTGTGGGCCGATAAAAAAGGTCTCCATTGGGCCAATCCCTATGACCGAAGGGTATGGGAGTACACAATCGCCCTCTGTCTGGAGCTTATAGAGATCGGGATCGATGAGATCCAGTTTGATTATGTCCGTTTCCCGAGTGATGGAGACTTATCCTCGATCGAATATCCGGTCACCCTGGAAGGCACATCCCCCGCAGATTGTATCGGTGAATTTCTCGCCTTTGCCAATTCTCAGCTTAAGCCTCTGAACACAGTCATTTCTGTCGATCTCTTCGGTCTGATCGCCTGGAAAAAAGAGGATTTTGGCGTCGGTCAGGTTTTGGAGAAGATCGCTCCACATGTGGACGTGCTTTGCCCAATGCTCTATCCCTCGCATTTTCCTCCTAATTTCTTAAGCCTCAAAAATCCGGGCCAGTATCCGTACAGGATCATGAAATTAAGCCTTGAAGAGCTGAAGAAGCGGACGAGCAAGGAGATCCGGCCATGGATACAGGGATTCTGGTACACTCCTCCGGAGATCAATGCCCAGCTCCAGGGAGTTTCAGATTGCAAAATTCAAAGCTGGACGATTTGGAACTCGACTGGCAAGTATGGCCAGACTTTTAATGCCCTCGAGATCCAGGCGGGAACACAATTCCCCGCGCCGGAGTTTTACCCACCGCTCCAAGAGCTCCGGAACCGGGATGATCTCGTAGCAGTGGGCCGTACCAAGATCATCAACCACACCTGTTACCGCGAAGGCTATTCGATCATCTCGCTCAACGAACCGGTCGAAGGCGAGACAAACGAGTACACCACAATTATAGATGTGGTATCCACGCTGGATGAAAGCATCATCGACCAGATCCTATCCTATCGAGGACTTCCTCAGTCTCTCTGGACAAACCGTTATACAAAGGCTATGCATATCACTGAGTTGATTATCCAAGATCTAAACACCGACCCACGCCGCATGCGGCCCTTTCCGATCTACATTGATTGGGACATGGAAAACATTTTCACCCGATCGATCCCTCCAAAAAGATTGGAGATCTACCAAAGTCACGCAGGGGAGCTGGCATCTGTTATTTCAGAATCGCAACGATAAAGAAAAGCCAGAGAAATCCTAAGTGAAAGACAAGTTTTCCTAATTCCGATCCAACATATCCTCGTTCTTCTGCACCGAGACATCCGCAACCTTCTGAGGCAGTCCATCAGGGATTGTTTCTGCAATTTAAATAAAAAAAGAATGAAGGTTTACACGTGTTATATAGTAGAATTTGCATGATGACATGAATGATTTTTAGTATTATTGTATGATCAGATGGTGTGGTGGAGGAATCTGCAATCAGCAATCTGTTCATGCGAGACATCCATCATCATGGTTTCGGGGATGCTTCCTGTATGATTTGAATCCTCAGAACGAGGAAACGAAAAGCTGGAAGGATTATTTGCGGGGTATAATAAAAATGAAAAGCACACTCATCAAATCTAAAACATGTGAGGATTGTTTATTTTTTGAGCGCGTGAGGTCTTCGATAGACACCCAATACACTTGTAGATTCTACAATAAAGGTTCATATGAGATGAACGAAGAAAAGTTTCCCTTCTGCAAAGTGGAATGTATTTTTGTGACCGAGCGAGATTGAATACATTAGAGAATTTGCATTTTCATCCAGCCTGAGGTGTTGAAAAAATTCGCGACCGCGCTGCCTGGGGGGACCAATTGGTCACAAGCAGTGCGAGTTTCGTCACCGAGTTCCATTTCCGCTACGGGGAGCAGTTCTTCCAAATGTTCAATCGTGCGTGGACCGATGAGTGGTGCCGTGACTCCCACTTGGTCCTTGCACCAAAGGATTGAGAGCTGTGCGGGTGATATACCGATGTTTTGTGCGATCTTTGCAAATTTAGTAGCCACCTCTATTCCCCTTGCCGTTACGCGCTGTGCATAGAATCCACCCCGATAGGCCGCCCGAGAATCTTTGGGATATTTTTTGGCATCTTTATACCGACCCGCCAACACACCCATCGCCATAGGTGTCCAGGGAATAACCCCAATCCCGTGCCTTTGACACATGGGGATAAGCTCGTTCTCTATTCGCCGGTCCAATAGATTATAGGGAGACTGTTCGGAGATGTACCGCACATAACCCTTTAATTCGCTGACCATCAAAGCCTCCATTACTGCCCAGGCAGGATGTGTCGAACTCCCGGCATATCTTATTTTCCCCTGCCGAACGAGGTCATCCAAAGCCCTCAACGTCTCATCAATCGCAATATCCGGCCAATGGCGATGGATCTGATAGAGGTCGATGTAGTCCGTTTGAAACCGTTTGAGAGAACCTTCGCAAGCCCTGATAATGTTTAAGTAGCTGTTTCCATGTTCATTGATTCCTGAGCGTGGGATAAATGTATCAAGGCTTAGTCCTGGACGGCTTTTGCCAAAATCGACCTTTGTTGCGAGAAGAACTTGATGACGCCTCTTATTGGCTTTGAGTGCACGGCCAATGATCCGCTCCCCTTCCCCTTCTGCATATACATCACCCGTATCCAGGAAGTTGATTCCCGCATCAAGAGCTCTATTGAGCATTCGCCCACATTCTTCTTCTGGAGTGGGATCGGCAAAATTATCTGTACCGAAGCATAAACACGAAACTTTGACCCCCGTCCGGCCTAAATTTCTGTATTCCATTTCATCCTCCAAAATTCGTTCTCCATTATATACACGATTTTAATTTTCTTCTAACAATTTTGCAGATTTGGGACATTTGCTAACCCTTTGAATCAAAAAAAATCACCCTCTCAATCACCTTAAAAGGCGATTTACTCACTCTCGAGAATCTATCAAAGTGAGTATCTGTGAGAGTAATTTAGCTGGAGGTTTCTGTGGAGAACAAGCGCAAGGATAAACGCTTTCAAGAAAAAAATGAGGTTGTTATACAGTTTACGCTGGAACACCATGAAGGAAACAATAGGGGGACTAAAGCATTAACACACGACATCTCTTTAGGGGGCGCAAGAATTCTAACTGCGCAGTCCTTTCCTGTTGATACTGTCATGAGGATTGAAATAAATCTATCGAAATCAAAGCAAACCATAAAAGTCGATGGGATCGTCAGATGGATTAAAGAATCTCCTGACAAGGATTCCTATGAACTCGGCGTCGAGTTTCTGCACAAAATCTCCAAATCCGTTTTATCCCTCATTCGACACCTCTATGGGGAGGACAGAGGCATTCCCTCCATCATATCTTAGAGTATCCATTTTATACCCAAAAAGCTCTATCTAAGACAATATTTCACTGTAAAATCAAACATTACTTGTTTATTATTAATGAGATAGTGTGGTCCGTCCCCAATTTCCAATTTCCATTTCCAATTTCTTTTCAATTTCTTTTCTATTATATTGAAGATTCAGCTCAAATTTGAGACACTTAGTTCAAATCGAATATTTCAAGGAGGGACAAATGCAAAAGCCTATTCCCAAATCCTCTTTAGGAATGGTGGTTGTGCTCGGGTCTGTTTGGGGCCTTTCTGAGGCAGGCCTGGGCATGGGACTGCGGAGCTGTGCAGCTTTAGTCTCTGGTTCGATCATGACAGGTGTTGCGCTCTTTTTTATTGCTGCGGGTTGGATTATTTCCAGAAAAGTTGTTGCTGTGTTCCTTATGGTATTAATCGCAACATTCTTTAAAATGTTCGACGCGCTGCTCCTCTCTTTGCCCCTTAAACACGGGGCCATCGGCAATCCCATTTTTGCCTTTGTCATGGAAACTATCGCTTTTGTTGTTATCATCTCAATACTCAAGGAAAAAATCACAAAAAAACCTGCAGGGCAAGCTCTTCTTGGGGGAATGGCCGCAGTTCTGGCCGTCAATCTATTTCCTCTGGTCAAATTCGCTACAGGAGTCCCGGCTTGTGTAGTCGCAGGGACCGGTTATCCCCTTTCGCTCTATTACATCCATTTTGCGGTGTTGGCATCTTCAGTGACTGTTCCCTTAGGATTCTGGGTGGGAGCAAAAATCCAAGCCTTTGAAACTCGAGTGATAAACGTCCATTCCATGAGAAAATGGGACTCCATCCTCTCCCCCGTTGCTCTAATCCTCTGCTTGGTTATCATCACACTTTTGCGGCTGACCTAGCCATCTTATTCTTTTCCATCACGAGAGAGGAGGAAAGCATGAAAAATACAATCAGGTTTAAACTTAACGGACAAGAGAAAAGTCTGACCTTAGATCGGGAACGGAAGCTCCTGTGGGTTTTGCGCACGGATTTTAATCTGACAGGAGCAAAATATGGTTGTGGAGAGGGCTTTTGCGGGGCCTGTACTGTACTGGTCAACAACCAAGCTGTGCGGTCTTGTCAATATCTTGCCGAAGATATCGACGGAAAGGAAGTCCTTACCATAGAGGGCTTGTCGAAGAATGGCAGACTCCATTCCCTACAGGAAGCCTTTATCAAACACGACGCCCTTCAGTGCGGTTTCTGTACGCCGGGTATGATACTCAGTGCCTACAGCCTGCTCCTGAAAAATCCCGATCCCGACACAAAAGATATCATTGATGGGATGGAAGAGAATCTTTGCCGCTGTGGAGCTCATACACGAATTGTTCAAGCCATCCAGAGCGCAGCTAAAGAGGCGAAGGGAGGTTCTCTGCGATGAAAAAATACGGCTCCTGGGATAATAACTTCAGCGATTTTTATGAGAAGGATCTTTCTGATAGCAGTCCAGGTATGCCCCTAAAGCGGCGCGAGTTTCTAAAATTGATGGGAGGGGGAATCATCATCCTCTTCACTGCGGGAGATCCTTTTATTCTTGAAGCACAACGCCGGAATCGCCCGCCTCTTCCTGACGATCTTAATGCTTTCCTCCGGATCGGTGAGGATGGCAGCGTAAGTTGCTTCACGGGTAAGATCGAAATGGGTCAGGGAGTGATCACTTCTCTAGCGCAGATGCTGGCTGATGAACTCGATGTGTCTCTCGATTCTGTGGACATGGTGATGGGAGACACGGACCTCTGTCCCTGGGATATGGGAACATTTGGCTCTATGACTACCCGTTTTTTTGGACCTCCCCTGCGAGATGCAGCAGCCGAAGCCAAGGCGATCCTCAAAGAACTGGCTGCAGAACATTTAAAGTCCCCCTTAATCCAATTGTCGACCAAGGACGGGATTGTGTTCGATACAAATCAACCTCAGAAAAAAGTCACCTACGGCGAGCTGACACAAGGGAAAAAAATCGCCAGACGTTTAAAGCAGAAAGCTGTCTTGGAAACGCCAGCGGACTTCACTGTTGTTGGCAGACCTGAGCTACGACGGGACGCCGTCGAAAAAGTTACAGGAAAGGCAAAATTTTCGGGTGATATCCGCGAGCCCGGTATGCTTTATGCCAGACTCTTAAGACCCCCCGCCCATGGGGCGAGCATGATCAGTGTAGATACCTCCGGAGCGAAAAAGGTCAAAGGATCACAGGTTATCGAAAACGAAGATCTCATCGCTGTGCTCCATGAAGACCCGGAGATGGCCGAACTTGCCCTTAAAGAGGTCAAGGCCCAGTTTAAAAAAGAGGAAGCCAACGTGGATGATAAGACGATCTTTGACCACCTGCTCAAAGTTGCCCCAGAGGGAGAGGTTATCGCCCAGGGTGGCGAAATTTCGACAGGAGAAAAACTGGCGACACAAACGACAAATGCGACTTATTTAGATGGTTACAAAGCGCATGCCCCAGTCGAAACCCACACAGCAGTAGCTAAAATGAATGGCGACAGGATGACCATTTGGGCATCCACACAAAATCCCTTCCCTCTGAAGGACGAAGCTGCAGAAGTTTTGGGTCTACCCCCTGCTAAAATAAGAGTTGTTCCGCCCTTTGTCGGCGGCGGATTCGGAGGCAAAACCAATAATCGACAGGTTATAGAAGCGGCAAAGCTGGCCAAAATTACAGGTAAACCAGTTCAGGTCACCTGGACGCGAGCAGAAGAGTTTTTCTATGACACATTCCGTCCGGCAGCTGTAGTTAAGATCAACGCAGGTTTGTCGGATACTGGTCAAATCGTATTCTGGAATTATGGCGTGTACTTTGCCGGAACACGCGGCTCTGAGCACTTCTATGATATCCCTCACCATCGCACAGTCGGCTACAATACGAGCTGGCGAGGGGCCCCGGGGGCCCACCCTTTTGGCACCGGAGCGTGGCGTGCCCCGGGTAACAACACCAATACCTTTGCCAGAGAATCGCACATTGAAACTTTAGCGCAGAAAGCTGGGATGGATGCTCTCGAATTCCGTCTGAAGAATATGAAGGATGAAAGAATGCGTCGAGTCCTGCGGGCAGTCGCGAAACAATTTGGATGGACTCCGGCCAAATCTCCCAGCGGTCGTGGATTCGGTATTGCGTGCGGTATCGATGCAGGGACGTATGTGGCGCATATGGCAGAAGTAGAGGTGGATAAAAACAGCGGAGAAGTGCAGGTCAAGCGAGTGGCCTGTGCTCAGGACATGGGGCTCTCCATCAATCCTGAAGGCGCCAAAATACAGATGGAGGGCTGTATCACGATGGGATTGGGATACGCCTTAAAGGAAGATATCCATTTCAAGGGCGGAGAGATTTTTGACTTGAATTTCGACACATATGAAATCCCGAGATTTTCCTGGCTCCCCAAGATAGAGACGGTTTTGATCGAAAACAAAAACGCAGCACCTCAGGGGGGCGGCGAACCTGCCATCATATGTATGGGTGCAGTGGTCGCTAACGCGATCTTTGACGCCTGTGGAGCCCGAATCCTCCAGCAGCCGATGATTCCTGAACGCGTGCTGGAAGCGATGCCATAAGCATTCTTCTCTTGATTGGCATTTTAGGGAACCGATAGGAAGAGAATTCTGGCTGGACGACGGTCGTGGAGTGTGATAATTTATCCTTACTTTTTGCACTTTATTTATACATGAGCACTGAAAAATACATAAAAATTGTGAGGAGGGAAGACGTTGACAGCACGGATCATCGATGGTGAGGCTGTCGCCTCAAAAATCAGAGAACAGGTCAAAACAGATGTCGAACAAATGGTGAAGAGCCACGGTTTTCCTCCAGGATTGGCGACCGTCCTGGTTGGAGACAATCCCGCATCCCAGCAGTATGTGCGTATGAAACAGAACCGCTGCAAAAAGGTCGGGATCGCTTCATTCGGACATAATCTACCCGCGGACACCGGCCAGGAGGAAGTCGAAAATCTGGTCCGTGAGCTCGGGGAAAATCCCAAGGTTCACGGCATCCTAGTGCAACTCCCCCTCCCTGGCCATCTCGATGAAGAGGCGGTACTCAACGCCATCCCCCTGTATAAAGATATCGATGGGTTTCATCCCGTAAATATCGGACGATTAGCCATGAAGGGCCGGAAGCCACTTTTTATTCCTTGCACACCCGCAGGAGTGATTCGATTGCTGGAAGAAGTCGGTGCACAATTTGAAGGAGCGGAAGCCGTAGTATTGGGCCGGAGCAATATCGTGGGAATGCCAGTGGCCATGCTACTCATTCACCGCAACGCCACTGTTACTGTGTGTCACAGCCGGACAAAGGAGCTTCCAGAGGTCTGCCGACGAGCCGACATCCTGGTGACCGCGGTCGGACGGCCGCAGATGGTCAAAGCCGACTGGATCAAATCCGGGGCCTATGTGATCGACGTCGGCAGCAATAGAATAGATGACCCCGAATCGGAGAAAGGCTACCGTTGGGTGGGAGATGTGGACTTCGATGCGGCCAAAGAAGTGGCGGGCGCCATCACTCCTTCCCCCGGAGGCGTCGGACCCATGACCATCGCCGGATTACTTCAAAACACACTACATGCGGCTAAACTAGCCATCGAGCGGGGCGCTACTCCGCTTTAAGATGCATAAACAAACAAAAAGCTCTCCATTGCTCGCCAACTAAAGTTTCCCATTCAAACACTTGATAAATGCAGGGAAAAAATTCAAAGGAATAACGAGAATTCTGAGATTCATACGGGCCTTCCTGACTTCTGTAATTCTTTATTCGGATATCTCTTCAAAATATATCGATAGAAGGGAATCTGATCTTTAAAAGGAAAGGGAACCGCACGGGTCTTAATTCTTTTTCCTGGAATTTTTCTTTTGCGCAAGTTCAACAAGATCCTGGAGAGTTGTCCTGGTAAAATAATCCTTGAGAAGGTCAGTCGCTTTTTTCCAGACCTCATACGTTGCACAACTCGGTGTTCGGTCGCAATATTCCAGATCATCGACACAATCCACAAGAGCGATAGGACCTTCCAAGGCTTCGATAATCTCGATCAATTGGATCTTGGATGGAGGATGCGTCAGAATGTATCCCCCTCCTGCGCCGCGTATGCTTTTAACGAGTTTGCTGAGTTTCAGCGGAATGATAATCTGTTCTAAATACCGTATGGAGATCTCCTCTTCTTTGGCCACATTTTTTAGGATCACTGGCTCTTGGCCAACATCGTAATGCAGTGCCAGATTCAACATCAATCGCGTCCCATACCGGCCTTTTGTCGAAAGTTTTATCATCAAAAACTCCTTAAGTCATTCTTTGCGAAATACTTAAAAGTGAAACGATGTTATCAACTCTTGAGGAGAGCTAATAAAACCATAATTCCGCCAAACTCCATAGAATTTGTAGTATATTTCAATATTATGGATTAATTCCTCTTAATGTCAAGGAATTAAAAAAATCTGGAAAGGAGAAGATGTTATTCTATGAAACTTTTTTCTGAGAGTCATCGAGTTTTTGGAGCCAACAACTGAAGAGATTCCAATATGAGAATGACTCCTTTGTCGGCATTTCCTTTCTCGAACTCTTCTTTGACTTCTGATATTTTCTCTTTCATCAAAGACGCAACTGAAGCGATCTCGCCGCTTTCAACGGATGGCTCGTCATTTTCAGACGGCTTGATGAGATCGAGAGCCTTGGAAACACATCCAAGGGCGTCGGGAATATTGCCTGATGCAAAATGCTCCTTCGCTGTGGAAACATCATCTGCGAAGCCTGCTGGCCATTGGTCATGCGGTTTCACCAGAAGGACTGAGTCCAAAAGCAAACGGGCTCCATCGCCCACCTGGCCCTGCGCAAGATTTTCAACGGCTAAATCAAGGTTGGTCTTCACCTTCTGAGCGATTGCTGCAAATGCTTCACTCCCGCTTTGAGTCACCACATTCTCCTGTCCAGCTTTATCCTGATTCTTGCAGCAAAACAGGAAGAACAAAATCACTAAAATCGGCACCCACAGCCATTTTTTCATTTCAAGCCTCCTATAGTCTATATTCAAATCTTTATTATGCGCATGCTTATTTCCGTGATAGCTTGAATGCTACTTAGCGTTTTTGAATGATCAGATTGTGTAGTGGATAAACCGCAATCACCAATCTGATCATTCGAGACATCTATCATCACAGTTTTGGGGATGCTTTCCTCTCTATCACGAATACAGGTTCGCTGAAGATTTTATTCAATCAGCTCTCGTTGCACAATGGTGTTTTATCCTGTATTGGGCATTATGAATGTCGAAATTCTCTGCTTGTAGTGCTGCATAAAGGTACTCACCTTTTATGACATGAATACTCAATAGCACAGTTGAGTGATCAGATCGAATGATGGAAAAAACCGTGAGAAGGGCTGGACGGGCATAGTAGATTTCAGACAATCTGATCAATCAAAATGGCGTTAACGCGGATTTGGAAATGCTAACTG
>CAYOSH010000033.1:35076-43943 GCA_964406575.1 uncultured Eubacteriales bacterium
TCAGACAATCTGATCAATCAAAATGGCGTTAACGCGGATTTGGAAATGCTAACTGGCAAGATGCATTTTTTGCTAATCAGTCCGTGCTTTATTATAATAACATGAGTTCGAATTTATGGTCCATGTTGGAGGAGATACGTTCGCTCAAAAGCATATGAGCTTAACAAAAAAAACACTATGTGCGTGCAGCCTTATTTTTGTGATCCCTTTTCTAATTTTCCACTGCAAGAAGTCATCGACCGCTCCTGAAGTGGAACCTCCTGAACAGCCATCTATGACAATTGTGTGCAATCCCAGTTCGGGAGGAATGGATACAAATATCACTGTCAGCATATCCATCAACAGTGCCCCTCTGGAAATAAAAGTGTTTGGACTGGAAATGACATTTGATGATGACATTTTCCAGTTTCGCCGCGTCGAGAAGGGGGATCTTACCGAAAGCTGGGCAGCCGTCGATGGAAATGAGATCAGTAAGGGAACCTTAAGGATCGGTGGATTCATGGGTTCTGGAAATCCCATCTCACAAGGCAACACGGGTATTATTGCTGAAATAAAGTTTAAAGTCGCTGGAAGTGGCTTCAGCGATGGGCAACAGAGCCAGATCTGCATCAAAAACTATACAGATGATATCTCCAGTCTGACACCAGTGCCTTCGTGCACGGATTTCACCCTCAGAAAGTAGGAGCTAAGCCCGGAGTTAAAAATACGGTTCAACCGACTTTCTCGTGTGAGAGTTGGCTAAATTGGCTTAAAGGAGCTTACAATGAAATTAGGAGTTCTTCGTCTTGGCTTTACAGTGTGCGTGGTCTGGGGCGGCGTCGTATTTGTTGTCGCTCTAGCCAATATGGCTCTGTCCGGATATGGGGCAGCGTTCTTAAAGGTCATTGATTCCATCTATCCTGGATACCACATGGGACAATGGGGATTTTTTGGAGTGATTGTGGCTACTCTGTATGCAGCCCTAGACGGATTTATCGCCGGAATCATTTTTGCCTGGCTGTATAACTTATTCGGCAAGACTAAAAAAGCATAAGGATCTTAACCACTTCACTCAAGACTCGATAAAGCTCAACCTAAGGTGGACTCCATATGATCAAATGAGGGGGAGAAGGGAACCTCACTGATAGCCAGCTTTTGACAGATCGTTGACCGAACGGAAGGGATTCGGGGGATTTAAGTACTGGCCTAAAAATTTGTATATCTTGAGCCTGATCTCCCTGGCTTGTTTTGTGTCCAACCGGTCAAAACTATGACCGCCCGGAACATCCTTGAAGATCTCATACTCGAATTTTTTTCCTGCGGCTTTGAGAGACTTGATGAGATGTTCGACTTCCAAGACATTCACATCGGCATCGTTGGTGTTTGTATGGATGAGGAGCGGGGTTTGAAGTTTCTCCGCATGCCAGGCCGGTGACCTGCGCCTGTACTCCTCCACATCCTCATAGGCTGTTTTGCCTATATGATAATCCGCTGAGTAGAGGTCCCGATAAGCTTGCGTTTTGTAGCCCATACGGGCGATCAAGTCACTGACAGGAACTCCAGCAAAAGCGACTTTGTAGCTTTCCGGATGGTAAAAAATATTGAAAAGAGCATGAAGTCCCCCATGACTCCACCCGATAATCCCAACCCGGTCCTTATCCAGATAGTCATAATTCTCAAGCATGAACAAACAGCTGGCGTAGGTATCCTCAACTTCGAGTCCGCCGTAATCGATGTCCCGGTACATCGATTCACCATAACCTGTGCTTCCCCGATATTCGGGAGCGACAATGACATAAGCTTGAGCCACAAGTTCGCGCACGATATGGGTGTGGTATGTGCTGAAATCGCTGTGCACGCCGCCGTGCGGAAGGACTATAAGCGGGTATTTTTTGCTGTGGTCGATGTCCTTGGGGATGAAGACATAGGTGTAAAACTTAAGGGGATTTCCCGCTCCTTGTGCAGTAGGGTTGGCTTCCTTCCATCTGGGGGGCCCTACAATGCGGACTTTATCCACAAAAGCCACGTCCCCCACTCTCTGGAACCAGAGCACATCGTCAATGGTTTTCTGGAGTTGATCGAGCTGATGCTTGAGTGAATCGAACTGCTGGCGTAAGTCTTTGAGCTCGGCACTCTGATCCTCAGAATTAATAACGGCACTCCCTTGAGAGAAGAAGATTAAGAGCATGACCAGCCCAGACAACACATTTTTGACTAATTTCTTACCATTTAGAGACATACTAATATCCTCCTTCACTTTTCAAAGATTTCCCGGCTATTTGCAAAACCTAATAATAACACTCAGTTAATGGGAATTCAATCGGTTGGAGATTGAAGTGAGCATCCTTATTTCCGTGATAAGGGCATTAGAGACAAAATAGAGCGAGTCACTGTCCTTATGAGTCGGATGATGGTGGGTGGGGGGGGTCTTCGACGAATATGGGCTGTGACGAACTCCTGCTATTATCATTTGACTTGAGAGCATCACGGAAATAAGGATGCTTACGAGATTGGACATGCATCATCAATACTTTGAGCTTGCCGCATTCTAAGAAATGGACACGAGGTTTCATCCTGAGGAAAATAACCCTTTTAGCGGAGAAAAAAGAAGACAAACCTGACCCTTAGCTGAAAAAAAAATCACCCCAAAAGGCGATTGTTTTTTGGAGCTTTGGTCAACTACAATAAGACAGAAATCTGGTCTCAAAAACGAAAAATACGCTGAAAAGACAAAAAATATATATCAAATAAGGAGAAGACCATGGCGCTAAACAAAGAGCAAGAGGAAATATACAAAAAGGCGATGGATGAGGCAAAAAAAGAGCTGGACAGCGTTGATTCCAAGATGCAGGAGGAGATTCAAAACGCAAGACAAAAGTTAGCTGACCTCCAGGAATCGAAAAAGCATTTTAGACAGATCTACGAAGGAACAGCTCTGCTGCTCGGGATAGAAGTTGAACCAGAAGAGGAAAATTCCCTATCACAAGCAAGCAAGAAGGCAAAACAGGGCAATGATAAAGAAGGAGAAGAAGATTCTGAGAACGCAGAAGCCGCCCAAACTCAATCCGCATAAAAGCCTCATCATAACCCCGTATTCCGTTTTTTCAGCACCCCCGAATTAACTCTCATCGAGCCAATTTAAAAATTCCGTCTATCTTTTCTCATCTCCCCCTCTTCTGATCATTTGTTGATACGTAAACCTTTTTAAAATTCATGATATTTTAATACTCATGAACAAATAATCATATTGCTTTAGTTTTCAAGAATTGCTACATTTATTTACCGAATTCATATATAAAAGTCCGGATGGTCAGAGGAGAAGTCATGAAAAAAGTAGCACTCTGGATATTGGCATTCACCATCACACTCGTTGCCGCTGTGTATCAGAGGATGACTGGTCCCACCCACCCTCTCCGTGGAAAATCCGCTGTGGACAGTACCGAGATCTCTTACAAACTCCCGCGCAGCCATGAGATCGGGCCAGATTGTGAAATCAGCATTCAGGTCCTCAACACAGATATCCAGGGATACATTCTCTATAAACGATACCCCACTGATGATTCCTGGAAGAAAATCCCGATGTCAAGACAGGACGATCTCCTCTCCGGAAACCTTCCTCAACAGCCCTCATCCGGAAAAATCGCCTATCGGGTGTTCCTTTCCCGTCAACAGGAAGAAATCTCCATAACAGGAGAAGATCCCATCATCATTCGATTCAAAAATCGCGTCCCCGCCGGCGTTCTTTTCCCCCACATATTCGTCATGTTTTTAGCCATGCTCTTCTCGACAAGAGCCGGCCTTGAAGTTCTAAACAAGAAAAGCAATCCCAGAAAACTCGTGCTCTGGACCGTCGGCCTTTTGTTTGTGGGCGGGATGATTTTGGGACCTTTGGTTCAGAAATTTGCCTTCGGAGAATGGTGGACCGGAGTTCCCTTCGGATACGACCTCACGGATAACAAGACACTCATCACCTTTTTGGGTTGGATAGCGGCCTTGATCGCAGGGCGGAAGGGCAAACCCGCACGAGGATGGGTTCTGGGAGCTTCAATCCTGTTGCTCATCGTTTATCTCATCCCCCACAGCGTACTCGGCTCCCAACTCGATTACTCCAAACTGAATTCTCCGACTCAGTAAAGATCGATCAATCAGATAAAATTTTAAAAAATAATATTGACAATTCCTAGTATTTCTATAATATATATGTATATCGATTAGATTTTCTAACGATTCCAATGATTATAAGTGAAATCAAACAGATGAAAAAAAATATTGGGAGAGTGGGGATCTTTTTCCTTTTTGTGAATAGTATGGTGTTCCTCTATCAATGCGGCTCATCCAATAGTCCCAGCTCACCCAGCACTCCTGACAATGGAACAGTTATCGCAGATCCTTCTTTCTCCCAAGACATCCAGTCTATTTTCAATTCGAGTTGTGCAGTCAGCGGGTGTCACAACGGCACAGCCCAGGCAGGGCTCAACCTCTCTCAGGGTGTGGCCTATGTCAATATTGTCAATGTGAACTCCTCCCAAGTTCCCGGTAAAAAACGCGTGCTTCCCGGTGATGCCCAGAGCAGCTATCTTGTCGAAAAAATAGAGGGTCGGCAGAGTGCAGGTTTAAGGATGCCTCTCAACCGGGGTGCCTTAAACAACACACAGATCCAAAACATCAGAAATTGGATTGACCGCGGCGCCAAAGACAATTGATCGTCCTATAAATTTACAAGGGAATTGATGATGATAGAAATCCTAAAAAAAACGACTCATTTGATATTTATCTTTACCATTTTTGCCTTCTCTTTAGGTTTAAATAAACCCATTCAATCCATGGATGTGCCTGGACAAGTCGCCGAAATCTTTACACAAAACTGTATTTCTGCAGGCTGCCACAGTGGACAATTCCCTCCCATGGAGTTAAGTCTGGAGGAGGATAAATTCCCGCAATCGCTCATAAATGTTCCCAGCCGACAGAAAACTGACCTCAGACTCATCGACACAGACACTCCAGAAAAAAGCTACATTCTCCTGAAGCTTAGAGGAGACGACTCCATTGCGGGAAAACCTATGCCGTATGGAAGAGAACCCTTAAACGACGGAGATATTGCTGCGATCGAAGAATGGATTTTAGGATTTCAAGGACAAGAAATACCAGGTCAATCCAAAGATTCGCAATCATCAGCGCAGAAAGGGAAACGTTTCTCAAAACCGCCCTTCTGGGGAACCCGGCTGATGAACCTTCCCACGGATATGTCCATTGGGAATAAAGACTTTCTGTTTCGAATTTCCCACAGATTTTTCCCGGCAACCAATGAAGGCTACGATTCCTTTTATGGTCTTGATGGACCGGCCTCCATATATTTCAGTCTGGGGTATGGCATCAGCGATACATTCAGCCTGAGCCTTGGCCGGAGCAATGTCCTCAAGGAAATCGAGCTCTCTATGAAGTGGGTATTCCTCGAGCAGAAAAAATGGGATTCTTTACCCCTGTCCGCATTCCTTTATCTCGGGGGAGGTTTGACGACTTTAAACCAAGACGACAGAAACACATTTAGCTCGGAGAACACGAGAGTTTTCGCCCAATTGGGTCTGACCTACCAGACCAGCAATTCTTTCTCGGTTCTGGTAGTCCCTTCGTATGCTTCGAATACCAACTATGAGAAACCCAAAACAGAAAACACTTTTGCTGTGGGGCTGGGCGGACGGCTCGTTGTCGTGAACAACTTCTCCCTGGTGGCGGAATGGGTACCGGTTTTATCCGGATACAAAGCGAATTCTTCAGGATGGGGATTGGGTCTGGAATGGAAGATAGGGGGGCATGTCTTTCAGATATTTGCCCTCAATTCGTTTGGATTATCGACGGCACAGTATCTTCCTGGTGGAGATCTCCGTTTGGGCGACGGCGATTTCCGGTTGGGTTTCAGTATCTTCCGCTGGTTTTAATACACGAGAAATCGATCCGCAAGTCCAAAATAGCATCCCATAGGGATTAATATTCTCATTAATACAACCTATCCCGGCAATCGCAGCAATAACATTTCGATGCGAGCATGTTGACCCGTCTATTTGAGACGGAAAGAAACCGTGATCGTGAATATCACTGGAGTCGGCTTGCCATTCAAAACAAGGGGCTCATATTTCCACTGTTTCACTGCATCTATGGCCGGTTCATTCAGGACCGAACTTTCACTTTTCAGGATCTTCACTCGGGCGACATTCCCCTCCACATCCGTTATAATCTCGAGAATGACAACCCCCTGTATTCCTGCAGTCCGAGCCTCTTCCGGATAGACAGGGTCCACTTTTTTTATGAGTTTCGGGGGTTCGATCTGATCTTTTGCACGCACAGCCCCCTTTTCCAGTTCTTCTGCGTCTTTTCCTTCGCTGTCATCCATCAGCTTAAAACGAACCGTGACCGTGAAGACTGCGGGCTTAGGCACACCCTTGATAATAAGTGGTTCATATATCCATTTTGACACCGCATCCATGGCTGCTTGGTTCAAAAGAGGCGTGATGCTCCTGTAGATCATTACCCGCTCTACGTTCCCTTGTGTGTCTGTCCGTACACCCAGAATCACCACTCCCTCGACTTTTTCCTGTCTTGCTTTTTCTGGATATACGGGATCAACCCTCTTAAACAGCTTCGGGACCTTGATGTCGCCCACGACCTTGACAGCTCCTTTCTCGAATTCTCTGATCTTTTCCTCGGACTGTTTGATCTCGGCTGGCGGCGGCGGCGGAGGCGGCGGCGGCGGCGGCGGAGAGACAGATGTGTCTTCAGTGCCCGGCGGCGGAGGTGGTGGTGGCGGCGGTGGGACAAGCGTGCCTTGTACGGCTGTTATATGGAATGAAAGAAAGTAGGGATTTCCCTCCTTGTCCTCGAAACCGAAAACAGCGCTATTTTTTTCTGGGAGGATGATCTCCGTGTCCATCAAACTGATCTTCTCATCATCCTTTTGCTCCAATATCTCGATCTCGAATTGAAAGCTGCGCTCTTCATCTGCACCTTTAGAAACAGAAATGTGTTCTTTGTAAACAGGAGCAAGAACCATAATAAACTGTTGGCCATTGAGGCGAAACATATGGGCCAATCTGCCTTTCTTGGATTGCCAGCTCATGTCGTATTCCGTGATCAAGCGGACATCTTTCAGATTGAAGATCTTCTTGATCTGGGCCTGCTCTTCTGCCAGCAAAAATCGGGATGGGATTTTCGCTGTCACAGTGGGTTGTAGGTAAGATGAGGTCACAAACTCGGGGGGTTCTGCCTTACCCTCCTTAAGCCCTTCGAAAAACCGCATCTTCAAATCCATCGAGCTCTGTGCGTGTAACACAGTCAAAAAACCGCCTAACAATAAAATCCAAGCACAAATCAGGCTTTTTGTTCTCATGATCACTCTCCTCGAATATTTTTTTGGGCCCAAACAATGATCATATTTGAATCTTGCGGTTGATAAACATAGGCTTGGGCCGGCTTATTTTCGATCCGGATATAATTTATGCGAAAGTGCCCGATAAGCCTCTCTTCGAGTTGGGCTTTGTGGAACGGAGGGGTTTTGATCACCAAAATTGCTGCAGCCGCCAGCACAACCAGGCCAGCCATTGCGTACGCCCATCTCCAGCGAGAGCTATAAAGGTGCGGCTCCTCCCTTTCTCCTTTTTTCAATTTGGCTTGAAAACCATCCCACGAGGTAGCAATTTCCTGGCACTGACTTTCTGGAATTATTATTCCCCGGACATCTTCTACAGTGGCTAAGCCATTCTGGCATTCCGGACATCTCTCCATATGGTGGCGGATAAGAAAATCCTGCCATTTTTTCAATGGAATCATCGCAAAGGCATAACTTAAAATCTTACAGCGAGGCATTTTTGTCCTCCAAAAACATCTTAATTTTTCTTCGTGCCTTAAAAAGATGAACCCGGGCTGTGCTCGGGGAACACTTCAACACACTGGCGATCTCATTGCTGGTGTAGCCCTCACCCGCCCAGAGACAGACCGATATTCTCTCTCTTGGATTCAATTTCTGGAGCAACTTCGGAGAAACAACTGGCGAACGATCGGGATTCAACTGCGGTCGGTTCATCCTCTCTAAAAATTCAGATTTTTGTGTTTTAAAGAACTTAATGAAGCGAGCTCTTTTTCTGAGCTGATCCAAACACTTGTTGGAAAGGATGGTGAAGAGCCAGTCTTTGAAATTTTTTGTGAAATCGAATTTTTCAAGATTGAGATAGACCTGGACGAAAGCCTCCTGGAAGGCGTCTTCGGCATCTTCACGATTTCCGAGAATATTCCATGCCAGCGCTAAGCTCTTTCCTCTGTATTTATCCATCAGTTTTCTGAAATCCTCCACTTCTCCTTGAAGGCAACTTTTTAAAAGCAGATTGTCATCCATATTTCTGACTTTACACACTGAATACGCTCACTCTCACAAAACTGTTTATCCTGCGTCATTCATAAAAAATGTCGATGGCCTTAATATAAAATCGATTTCAACCTTCCTATTCCGATCTAAAAATTCACTTTTTTTCTACAGTTCCGATTGTCACTATTATTTGTTATCGACTTTTCCTTTGTTCAGGCAAAAGAAATGTCAGTATTATTATAAACAAATTTCCTGGATGTGCGAGAAAGGCGAGATATTAGGAATGCGAGAGATTCCAGAGTGAGACAATGCTATAAATTTTTCTTTGTGTTGGCTATCCATTATAATAATTCGCGGTCGTACAGATAGACAAATAGAATAGAGGAAACCAGGTGGGAAAAAAAGCGCTGGCTGTCGAGGCGCCAAGGTTTGGAAAAGGAAGCGGGGCTAAGGAGGATTCCTCTCCAGCCAGCAGGTTAATTATATTATAATGAAGGAATTATCAAAATGTCAAAACAAATTTTAAAGTTTTTTT
>CAYOSH010000034.1:0-43742 GCA_964406575.1 uncultured Eubacteriales bacterium
TGAGATGGCCCACGGATGCAAAGTCAACACAGTGGCGGATTCGTGCACCAAAGCCTATTCCCGCTTAATTTGGCTTATTAGTGCTTAAAGTAAAAAAGGGTTTTCCAGGGGAAAGTGGAGTGACCCGTCCAGGACTCGAACCTGGAACCCGCAGATTAAGAGTCTGCTGCTCTACCACTTGAGCTAACGGGCCAAAAAGTATCCCCTAGTTTAGTGAAGTCGTGGATTATTGTCAATATTTCGGTCTGTTGTTTCGGTCCATTATGAGCGGTCCGCTCGGGGAGCTGACCCTACATTACTTCTCGAGGCGGGATTACATCATTTCTTGGTGGTGGGGCGTTCGGGGAAAATCCCTCCATTTGCCTTACTCACATTTTTGCTTTACTCCGAAGGGCACAGTTTTTATAATGACACACAAGAGCATATACTCCGATGGATCTCAACCTCTTACTCATCATTTTCGGCGCAGCGATTCTCCTTGTTTTTTTCCTGGTGGCATGGTCCATGAGAAAAACCTCGGCGAAGATCGAGGATATCCGGCAGGCTCAGCAGGAAGACAAAGCTCTTGAGCTTCTCCAGCAACAGATCGGTATGCTCACTCAGAATATCAACCTCCAGCTTCAAAATATGAGCGGGCAATTTCAAAAAACGACGGGTCATATCGGCACTACGCTGGGAGACGTGAAAAAAGACCTCGGGAAGATGGAGGAAGTCACCCGTGAAGTCCTCAACAAGGCAAAGGATATCTCCAACCTGGAGAATCTCCTCCGCGCTCCAAAGTTCAGAGGCGGCCTGGGAGAACTCTTCCTCGGAGACCTGCTGGCGCAAATCCTTCCGCCCACTCACTTTGCGCTTCAGTACAAGTTTAAAAGTGGGGAAAAGGTGGATGCCATCGTAAAGATCGGCGACAATATCGTCCCCATCGATTCAAAATTCCCCCTCGAAAACTTCAAGAAATTCATAAGTGAAGAGGATGACAAAAACAGAGAGGACCTGAGAAAAAAATTCGTTGCCGATGTCAAAAAACACATCTCCGAAATATCAGAAAAATACATCCTGCCTGACGAAGGCACATTTGATTTTGCCCTGATGTATATCCCTGCCGAAAATGTCTATTACGAAACTATTCTTAAGGACGAAACATTCGGCGAAGAGCAGAGCATTTTTTCCAGCGCCACTAAAAAACGAGTGATCCCCGTCTCTCCGAATTCATTCTTTGCCTATTTACAAGTCATCGTTCTCGGCCTCAAAGGGCTCCAGATCGAGAAGAATGCCCAATCGCTTTTTCAATCTCTTTCACGGCTTCAGGGTGATTTGGGGAGATTCAAAAAGGATTTCCAGGTCTTGGGGAGTCATCTCGTGAACGCTAAGACCAAATTTGATGATGCAGAAAAACGGCTGGAGCGGTTTTCCGACAAGCTGGAGATTGTGAGTGGCGAGGCGCCGAAACAGCTTCCACAAGAATCTGAGGATAAGAGGGATCTTTCTTAATCTACTCCAACGATTTTTTCCACTTCTTTGAGCCCGTCAGGTGTTGTAATAAAGAACAGGACATCATCTACTTGAAGTTCAGTATCAAGGGCTGGTTTGAATTCATAAGTTTCTGCTGGAGAGCGTCTGAGGCCGACAAGAAGGGCTTCCTTGACATCTGTGATTTTGGATTCTGCGATGGTTCTGCCGATGATCTTGGAGCCTGATCTCAGAAGGACCTCTTCGACACGCCGCACGACATCGCGCTCTCTGAGCATGTTATCCAGGAAACCCACCACAGCCGGGCGGACCATCTCAGAGACCATGCGCATTCCCCCAATAAAAGTGGGAGAGACAGCAGCGTTTGCGCCAGCTTTTTTGATCTTTTTGTGAGATTTCGGGTGGATCCCTTTGGTCACGATCCGAATGTCAGGACTGAGGTTCCGAGCTGTGAGAGTGACAAATAGATTCGCTTCATCCGTGGGTAACGACAGAAGGATTCCTTTGGCTTCTGCGATTCCTGCGGATATCAGCACTTCGTCCTCTGCAGGATCTCCCTGGATAAAAAGGATTTCTCCGAGTGCGGTCAATTTATCAAGATTTTCCTGCAAAGGATCGACGACAACAAAAGGTCTTTTTGTGAGGATAAGTTCTTCAATGATCGTCTGTGCCGTCTCATCAGCTCCACAGACTATATAGTGGTCTCTGAGTTTAGAAATTTTCTTCTCCATTTTTTTTCTCCCAAGGATGTTCTTCAGCTCACCCTCGACGATAAAACTTGTGATCGAAGAAACAGCAAAGGCGATGGTCCCCAAGCACAGCAGGATAAACACGACGGCAAAAATCCGGGCTGCCGGGTTTGCGCTGAGGTCGGCCACCTCTTCATATCCAACTGTGGATAGGGTGATGACAGTCATGTAGAGACTGTCGAGGAGTGACCAATCTTTGCCCCCCAGGGTTTTGAAACCGGCAACACCGATACCGAGGACGATAAAAAACATAGCAAAGGATAGCAGCAGCCTGTTTCGTCTGGTCATTGTTCTAATATGAATTCAAACCCCGTAAAAAGTCATACTTTTGAATTCTCCTTCTTATGACTCACATTTCTCCGTGTGGATCAGATTATAAAAAATAAAGAGAGCTGAGGCAAGATGTGTTTGATAGATCTAAGCTTCCTTGGCATTGCTCAATCTGGAAGAATCCAGAGCGATTCCTCTTAAGGCACAAGGTCATCTAAAGGATTTGGGCCCTCGATCTTTGCTCCTTCGCGGCTCTTAAATACTCGGAATTTGGCGCGATTTCAGTGGCCGTTTGTGAGGGGTGATCGTATGAACACCAATTGCGTTATTGAGTGTCCCAATTGTGTGATGGAGAAAACCGTGTGGAGGGCTGTACGGGCATGGCACATCTTCCAATGGGAGATGTGAGGGAAGCCCGGAACCAAGCGAAGTTTCCTCGCTGGGCAAACTGAGCGTGTTTTTGCATCCCCACAAGTGGGCCACCCGGATGTTATTCATCACGGAACTAAGCATGCTTCCCTGCCCTTACATTTTTTGAATAGCACAGAGAAAACAGCTATAATTAATAGTTTTACCAATAAGATGCTGATTCTTCGAGTAGTGATCGGACTTTACCTCTTTTTACCACCACTCGTCTGTTTTGCAGACCAGAGCACGCCACAACAAGAGACGCCCAACGCAAAGGCCAGCCTCGAAATCGGTGCTGATTCATACGAGCGGAGGTATGTGCGGCCCTATCTTCGCTTCGAATTCCCATTTAGAAAGGGATTCATATTTACAGAGGTCGACTATTATCAGAGGATCGACAGTCAACTCAAGGGAGAGGTCGATTTCTGGCTCAAGGCAGGATTGCAATATGAATTTACGACAGCCCTGAATCTCGAGGGCAGCCTGAATCATTTTTGCCGCCACATCACTTCTCGTTCATATCCTATAATTTTTGATGTAAATGAGGTCCTGGGAAGACTTTGGTACCGGAGTCACACGATAAAATTTGGTTTTGGAGGGGGATTCTACATCGGAGGCAACGAAAATTATGACAACTTGCTGGTCTTTAACTTTAAGTACCCGGAGATCCTCCAAACAGAATTCGGTATCGTCGCAGAATTAAAATTGGTGAACTTCACAAAAATTTTTCACGACCTGGAATTTTTCATCTCTTTGAACGAGAATTTGGACCTGTTTGTGAGAAACACCAATCAATATGAATATGACAATACAACCTATTTGGGAGTGCGTTTCAAATCTGGAGGTCCGGCCGACAAAATCATCCGAAAGTTAAGGTTACAGACAGGCATTCTAACTTCCTATGAACTGCATAAGATGGAATCAATTCTCGCATTCGACCTGGAATTCTTTAAAAGGCCACACAGGAGGTTGCAGATCTCATTGAATAGCCGAATCCCCATTCTTAGAGGCGACAGTTTTTTGCATGTGTTTCGACCAGAGGTCATCGAGTATCCCCTCTCACTTCAGTATGAACGAAAAATAAATGAGGATCTCTTTGCTGTGGGTTACTGCTTCTATGATGTGGTCATGCCCGTTGACGTTGATCAAAGATTCACTTCAAGCCTCGGTGTGGGAGTAGGCCTAAGAAATCAGCCCTTCTTTGAAAAGCTCGAAAAAACAGTGAGGTTCGAGGTCTTTGGCGGCCACAATTTCACACACACATATGATGCAGGCGCACGAGTAGGCTTTAACACTATTGGAAAATCTCTGAATGTTGGTGTTGATGCCGACACCATGTTCAATCCTGATGAATTTGATGGGAGCCTCACCATTTTTGGTGAATTTGGCAAAGAAATCAAAATCAGGATCTTTGTCAGTGGGGAGACCACTCAGTATTTTGATGCCGATCTTTCATCCATTAACAAGTGGCAATTCGGATTTTCGCTGTTTTCGTGGTTTTGATTGAAAAAAGGTGACAGTCCCCTTTTCTATCCCCTTTTCGTGAAGGGATCAATTATGGAAATGGGACTGACTCTCTTGGCTCAGTGTATAACCTTTTTTCTGGAAGAGATTCAAACAGGCATCAGCCACTTCTGTGTCGTAATAAATGCCTTTGTAATTCTTAATTTCATCCAGAGCCACATCTATACCCAAAGCAGGCCTGTAGGGACGATGTGAGGACATGGCCTCAACAACATCAGCCACGCTCAAGATTTTTGATTCGAGCAGGATCTCATCACCTTTTTTCCCATCTGGATAACCAGAACCATTGATTCTTTCATGGTGCTGGTGAACGATCTCTGCAACAGATTCAGGAACCTCTGTCTCCTTCATAATGTCGTAGCCGTATTGGGGATGAGACTTGATGATGTTCACCTCGTATTCGTTCAACTTGCCGGGTCTGGTTAAAATCTCAACAGGAATGTAGATTTTTCCGATATCGTGGATGACTGCGGCAATGTTGATATTTCCCACTCTTTCATCGGAAAGCCCCATTTCCTCTGCGATCGCCGAAGCCAGAGTGGCTACGCGCCGTTGGTGTCCTGCTGTGTAGGGATCGCGCATTTCGATCGTTGTGGCAAGCGCTTGGATCGTGACCTCGATAGTTCGCCGTATTCTTTCCTGACTCTCTCTGAGTTCCTCTTCCACTCGTTTCCTTGTCTCCCGGGTGCGAATGGCGACGAGCCCGTAAGAAAGGTCTTCGGCCAAAGCTGATAGAAGCATGATTTCATCTTTTCCAAAACCCTCTGGATCCTCAGAAAAGACATTGAGTGCTCCAAGGGTCGTGTCATCCCGGATCAGCGGGAAAGCGACAGAAGATAAAAATCCTCGCTTGGATGCCTCTGCTTTCCAAGGGACAAAGCCATTCTTTTTCCCTAGATTTTTCTCTATGCTGACAGCCCCTGTCTGGATAGCCGTTCCTGTGGGATCCTTGTTCACTCTAACATGCGACCAGGTCAATTCCAAGGAGCTCAGATATCCTTTCTCTTCCCCCGCAAACATGGCAAGCCGGACACTTCTGCAACTGTCATTTTCTGGAAATCCGATCCAGGCGAAGGGATACCCCCCCAGGTCGACAACAACCCGGCACATTTTATCAAGAAGTGTGGTTTCCGTGTAGGAGCGCACCAATGCGTAATTCCCCTCTCTGAGGGTATCGAACGCACGGTCGAGTTTTTCAAGTTCCCGTCGATCGCGCCTGGAATCGACGAAATCCTGGCTTGCGCCTAAAATTCTATTGTTCATGATAATGCTCAGGTTTAGTCGGCCCTCAGGGACGAAAATTGAATGGGGCACTCCAGTTCATCCCCATCCGTTTAGAACTAATCCCCTTCAGAATTCTGTGAGGAGATCCCGTATGGGACTGAAAGGAAAAGCTGGGTGAGCTCAGTCGAGGGGTGCCTTAATATTGCTGGAATGAAGCGAATCGGCTAAGAACTTGATGGCACATCCTTCCTTTCCTTCATCATCATAAGACACAAACCATGCACAGTTCCCCCTCAGACATCTGGCTTGTTTTTCCTCCATATCGGAAATGATTCCAGACTCTTTAATGGCAATAATCATTAGCGGGCAAATATCAAACATTTTCGCTCCCTCACTTCAAAATTTCCTCCCTCTTTGTATAATGAAAATTCGTGATTGTCAAACTCTCCCCGGTATTCATCCTATAACTTCTGTTTACTCTTTTGGAGAGCGATTTTATTCGCTCTCTTTACCCATCTTTGAGTCAATCAGAATAAATTCAGAATAAATTCGTGAAAAATCCCATTCAAAAATAATACCGGGCTCCAATCCCTCCATTTAAAGACAATTCCGTCTTTGGAGCCAGATCAAATATCGGGACGATCTCTAAAAATATATCCACGGGAACGTCATCAAATAAATACATAATCCCTATGGGAAATCGGATTCCTATTCTATCCGTATGCTCGTCCTTGTATCTGAAACCGATCCCATAATAGAAGGGAATTACGTGTCTTTCGGCTTTGATCAAGCGAAATTTGTGAAAGATGACATCCAAGTGCAATTGGAAAGCATTTTCACGGCCAAAAGCCCAGGCAGCAGCCCCGTCGAGCGCGGAATTATTGCCAGTCCAGTGCTTAAAACTGATACCAGTTGGCTCCCCAAGAATAATCCCCAGGCCGAATCCTCTGCTTTGAGCCAAAGCCGTTCCACAAAATAGAATTCCAAACATCACAACTGTCAAAATGGCTCTTTTCATCTTTTCATCTCCCTTCAAATAATTCTACGAACACAGATACCCAAAAGTTGCCCTGTGCCCTGAGATTTAGTCGGGCCATGCTAGAGATCGTTGATGCATCCTCTGGATATTGCTTCCTCAAGAATCGCTTCAGTCGCCGTGGCACCGATGCGTGTCACACCGAGTTCTCGCATCCGTAATAATCCATCCAAAGTCCGGATCCCTCCGGCAGCTTTGACCTGAACATATTCCGGAGAGTGTTTCTGCATAAGTCCAACCTGGTGTTCGGTCGCTCCCTTGTATGAATAGGATCCTCCCTCCTGTTTGACAAAACCATAGCCCGTAGAGGTCTTGACGAAGGCCACTCGATGCGTTCCGCAGATTCTGCAGAGTTGGATGATGTGTTCATCTTCGAGGAAGTCGTTCTCAAAGATGAGCTTTAGAATTGCCTCTTTAGAAACAACAGCTTCGTTGATCGCCTTGATTTCCGAAGACACGTATTCCCAATCCCCGCTCAGCACTTTTCCGATGTTGATAACGGCATCGATCTCACACGCCCCTTCTGACAAAGCCTGGACGGCTTCTTTCACCTTGATTTCGGTGGTGCTGTTCCCATGCGGGAAAGCCACTACCGCACAAATATCCACAGGACTCGCATCCAGAATTTTCCGAACAGTCCCTATTGAATAGGGTTTCACACAAACCGTAGCCACCTTGTATTTTTGGGCAATCTTACATCCAGCGACAATATCGCGATCGGTTAATGTCGGATGTAGAAGCGAATGGTCAATCATCTTCGCCAGCGAACTGACAAGAATCTCATGAAGTTTCACAGATACCCTCCCTTTACGGTGTCTCTTATATTACCTAGGCCCTCTCGCAGCAATCCATTTTTTCTTGGAGCCTTTTTCCTGTAAAAGAATAATAGAATCCGCAAAGGGATTCAATCACTCAAATTTTTCCTTTTTTTATGAACCTTTTCCACTCTTAAAGAGTCATAACTATTGATAAGGCTGAAACACTTGCCCTTTCCTTCTTCTCCCAAGCACACTCCATCACACATCCAAGGAAAGGGCAGACTCTCTGTCTGATATTAGAAGTTCGAGTCTGTTATTATCACTCTTTTCCACAACGCTCTTCACTGAAAGAAACGCCAAAAATTTCCCCACCCGAGGAGGAATTCCCAAATCGATATTTCCCTTTTTGTACAATTCGAGCAACTCCTCATAAGAATGACTCTTTGGGGAATAGGCTTGTTTTATCAAGGCCTCATTGACCTGGCACCAATTCAACACGTCTCTGCTCAGCAGTAAATGGTCGACAAGATGATACTTTGGAAAAACCAGGGACGAAAAATATGTGGCCAATCCCTCCGATATCAGAAGCCATTTGAATCTTTTATCCTCTGAGACCTCTCCAGTATTCAAACGCAATAGATAATGGATGTATTCATGGGCAAATAGAATCCGCAGCAGGTGGAAATTCTTGAATCTCTCAAGGCCGAAACACATCACAGGCTTCTCCCCTATGTTCATCACAAAACCATCTGGACTGAAAAAACCCACAAACAGGTATATGACCGGTTCCTCTTGCGGCGCAATCAATTCGACACATCTTTCATAGGTTTCAGCGACTATTTCTTCAGGCTTACAGACAGTCACAAGATGTCTTAACCAGGAATAGTCTGATGCTTTGGCTGCCTCCACTCTCTGTTGAAGATTTGCAGAATCGAGGAGCGGGAACATTGCAAAATACGCATCGAAAAAATCCTTGTGCATAGAGCAATAATGAGAAAGGTAAGTCTCCCACTTATTAGAACAGAAAGGAATATTATCGATGAAATAAAAAAAATCCTTATATAGAGTAAATATTTTCATGCTCGGATTCTATTTCGCCTTTGATCTTATCCAAAAGGCTCTGAACCTCTTTTTCTCTCTCTCCTCCCAGGTACAAGTACTTTTCGAAGTGAGCTCTAGCCTTGGCAGCATCTCCATTTTCAAGATAGATCTTTCCGATCTCAAAATGCAGTTCAGGTTGGTCTTCATCCAACTCAAGAGCTATTTGGAATTGCTCAAGAGCCTTATCCCATTTTTTCTGATTCGCATACATCTTCCCCAGAGACATGCGCGAATGGAAAACGACACGCCTGCTGACAACAACGAGTGAAGCCTTGAGCTCATCCTCTGATAGTTTATCCCGGTCCTCTTGGCTTTTTATGATTTCGAAATGAATGGCTTTCTTCCAGTTTGCCTCGGCCTTCGCATCCTCTCCAATTGCCGCGTAGGTGCATGCCAAATTGTAGTACCCCAAAGCATCCGTCTTATCGATAGAGACCACGCTCTCATAGCCATGGAGAGCATCTTCATAGTCTTCCAACTTGAAATAAATATTGCCGATCAGATCATAGGCATCTCGAAAGTTCTTTTTGATATCAACAGCGATCCAGGCATGCTCAAGGGCATTTAGCAAGTCCTTTTTCATGTTGTAAACCAGAGCGAGGTTGTAATCTATTCCCGGCCAGTGGTCATTGATATCTAAAAATCTTTGGAGCAGGCCAATCGCGGAATCTAACTCCCCTAAACGAACAAGAGAGATCGCTGACCTGTTTATGATATCCAACACGTAATCCGTATCCGATTCAATTTTGTACCGAAATTTTGGTGTTTTCTCTGCGATGATCGTCTTAGACAACTTCGGTTTTTCCCCATCTCCATGGATGGTTTGCTCTTTGCCCACGCGCTCGAGTAAAAATTTTGTCTCAAAATCATAAGGCATGAGTTTCAGGACTCGCTCAAGAAGAGGCTTGGCTTCGTTGAATTGACCCTGATTACAGTGGACGATGCCCAAATTTTTCATAGCTTCTACCAGATAGGGTTTCAATTCGATCGATTTTTTTAAGCTGGATATGGCGTACTTCGGTTTTTCGAATTTGTTATAGGCATAACCGATCAGAAAATAAAACTCCGATTTGTTTCCAGCGGCTTGCTGTGCTCTTCTCGCTCTCACTAAAGCTTGCGTCCAATTGTTCTGCTCAAGCTCAATATCGATCAGCTGACAGTAGCAGGCAACAGGGCCATAACCCGCTTGAATGGCCCTTTCGAAATATTCCTTGGCCTCGTCATCTGCACTCATTTTTTTCTGATCCAATCCAAGGATGTAAAACGGGAGCCCGTAATTGGGATTTTCATCTTGAAGTTTGACGGTAAAAAGCTTTTCATTATCCTTGGTCAAGCCGTAATCTTTCCCCACATCCTTCCTTTTTTGTTTGATGTATTCCTCAAATATTGGGGCATACCGATGATACGCTTTAAGGGTCTCTTCCATAATCCCCTGTTGATAATAGACAAATCCAAGAAGTATGAGAGCACTCAAATCATTCGGAAAATGAACCAGTTCTTCGCTCAATAGGTCTACCGCTTTTTCATACTGCTCCAGCCGGAAGTGACAGAAGGCCATTTTTGTTCTGATACCCTTCTTGTTGGGTTCGCTCACAAGGACCTGTTCGAAAGCGGATATGGCCTGGGTGTAATTCATGATGTCCATGCTCTGCTGCGCTTTTTTTTCCGTAATGTCCTCCGAGCAGAAAAGGGATGAATGCAATCCCACGAAACAAACAAGTATAAAGAAGCTTAGGTCTATACGCCGCATCGATATCTATTATTTATCATTCAGCGGATTTCCTCAACTCAATGTTATTTACTATAAATGTTGGAACATATCCCGCCCATTGTGTATGATTAAAAAAAGCAATAATTTCAACACATTCTGAATATTATTGATCTATCATAATGGGAAAATCTCCTTAGTGATTTTTAGTGAATCTGGAGAGGACGATGAAAAAGGGATTGATGCTTTTAATCTTATGTTTGTGTTCTTTATTTTATTATCTTTTCGGAATCCAGCAAGACAAATATGAAGTCGAAGTCAGGTTGGTCCTCGTGGATGTTATCGCCACAAAGGATGGAGAATTTGTCAAAGATATGAACATCGATGATTTTGAAATCGAAGAAGATGGCAAAAAGATCAAAATTAATTCTTTTGAGCTCATAAGCTTTGAGGAAAGGGAGTTCGCCATTAAGAGGCAAGAGCCAAAGCGTTCTCCACGCCCTCAAAAAAAACTCGCCGTGATATTCGATGGAATCAATGCTTGGGAAAGAGATATCCAGACAAATATTGATAAAATCGTCGATGAGCTGGTCCCCCTCGTTTATTTGGGTAACGAAGTCATGGTCTGCCAGCTCAACGAGGCAAAAGGAGTCGAGGTCCTCCAGCCTTTCACATCCGATGAAAGTGCCATCCGGACTGCTGTGGCGAAAGCCACGGGTAATATGTGGAATCCCGGACAGGATCTTTTCTCAACCAAAATCGATGAATGGGCCCGGGTTAAAGACCCCTGGTACAAGAAATGGGAGTCCACCAGAGAAGGTGCTGTTTGGGAGCCGAAGAGCCTGGGAGATGATCCTCAACTCGTTTGGGATTTGCAGATGTCTTCGTTTATGGCAGAAGAAAGACTCCGGTTCGAAAAAACGATCGGAGGGATGTTTGCCACATGCGGGATGTTGGGTAGCCTTCCCGGGCGTAAATCGGTGTTGTTCATAAGTGGAGGTATCCCAGACCTCTCGCCACAGCACATAATGCCCCGATTTGTAGAGACCGATTTTCATCCAGGAACCGATGGTTTTAAAGCCAATGCAGACACGGCCAATGCCATGCGTCAATCCACCATCGATACAGGGGATATCGGGAAGACACGCCTGTTCGATCCCTTTCAGATCGAGGGGAAAAAAGAATTCACAGTCAGTGAAGAAGTGATCAGGGAATTGATCCGTTACGCCAATGCCCACAATGTTTCGATCTATTCCTTGGATGCAGGTGTGTTCTCAAAATATCTGTTCCCGGGAACATCCTCCGCAGCCAGTGTCGACGAAAGAGAAGTCCAGATCCAGCGTTTCTTGAGCAAAGAAAGAATCAAAAGAGTCCAAAACCTGAGCTGGCTTTCTGAGGATACAGGGGCCGATGCTCTAAGAGGAGCGGGCAAATATGACCAGTTTCGGCAAGTCATGAGCTCTGATCTTAGTTACTATTATCAGTTGAGCTTTTATCCAGAAAGAAAAAATGCCGATGACAAATACCACAAAATAAGTGTCAAGGCAAAGCGTGGCGGTATAGACATCCGCCACAGAAATGGATACACAGATTATTCCAAAGAAGGGGCCAACAGGCTGAAGCTGATCACGGCTTTCTACAACCCGTCTCTCTACAAAGAGCTGCCCATCGAGGGCCAGTTCATTCCATTTGTGAATGATTCTGGAAGATATGTCCCCTGGATGAATATCGCTCTTCCCACGAAGGAACTATTCTTGGACAGAAACGCTACACAAACAAAGAAGACTCTCAATCTCCACGTATGGATCAGTGATACACAGACGGGGGAAAAAGGATTTGGAGGAAAGATCGACCTTCCACTCAAGATCGACGCATCCTTTCTGGAATACGCCCGGTCGGTGAGTCACATAAAGTTCCATTTCAAAGGACCGGAGCTTGCGTTCAGGCCCTCTTTTTATCAGACTGTATTTGCACTCGTTGACCCGGAAACAGACGAGATCGGCACATGGGAATCTGTTTTGCCTCTTCCTGATTTTAAGGATTTTCCAGAAGGCGCCATCATCAATTGTGTCATGGGAAATACCCTGAGGAATCCCAAAAAGACCGGCATGACATTTTCTCTGTCGAAAAAAGATGGCAGTCTAGAGTATGCAGAGATCAAATTCTTTCCAAAAATCACCGATCGGTTCAAAATGGAGGAGTCATCCTCGCTCTTTGTACAAATCTTCATGCCCCAGGGTAAAAAAGACATCCTGCCGGAAATTACTACCTTGGGAGAGGATGAGATCCCCTATCCCGTCGAGGCTTCCCTCATTGCAGAATCGTGGAACGACAGAACGCGGATCTGGAGCGGGATCTTTAACATCGATCTTTCGATCGCCTTCCCCGGCGAAAACATGTTGATTTTAGAATATCCGGATGCTGAAAAAGATTCCCCCCTTAGACGTGAGCTTAAAGTGCAGCTCCTGTAAGAATAAAATCAAAAAACACGGATTTCTTCATTTTTTCCTCCTAACAATTTGAGAAGCCAAATAGCATAATCCTTTGAACTTTGAGGTCGAGAAGAACACGACTCCGTCACAAAAGCAAAGCCAAATCCGTGATCGTATGAACACAAGTTGCGTTATTGAGTGTCCCAATTGTGTAGTGGAGAAAGCCGTGAGAAGGGCATGTATTTGACTCTTCAATCAGAAATTGCTAATCTTTTATTGACTTTCTAAAGGGGACTTCAATGGCTAAACAATATGCTCGCTTTTTGAGGATGCAGCTGAAGCTCGACTGCATAGATGATGCCAAAAAGATGTTCGAGGAGAGTGTCATCCCACTGTGCAAAGATCAGAAAGGCTATTTGAGCGCCTACTTTCTGGCCGATAGGGAAACAGGTCACTGCATCCCCCTCACACTCTGGGAAAGTGAAGAGGATATGCTGGCAACAGAACGCAGTGCCTTTTTTCAGGAACAAATCATCAAGTTCATGCCTTTCTTCAAATCACTCCCCATTCGCGAAGGTTTTGAGGTCGTTGTCTCTGAATAAGTAAAGAAATATTCACTCTCTCATCCTACGATTCTAAGGTATTAAGAGTTTTAGACGCAAACCTTCCTAGAGAGAATTACGACCCGCCCCCCCTGTCTATTCATAACGCAGCGTGTCAGCGGGATTGGCCAAGGCAGCTCTGAGCGTCTGGTAGCCGACGGAGATAAAAGCGATGAAGAGCGCAACTGCGGCAGCCAAGAGAAACATCCAAACACCTATGTTGATTCGATAGGCGAAATTTCGCAGCCATATGTTCATGGCAAAATAGGCCATCGGCCACGCAATAATATTGGCGATAACCACCAATCTGATATACTCTTTCCCAAGAAGAGTCACAATCCGGTAAGCCGATGCCCCCAGCACCCGCCGTATTCCGATTTCCTTAGTCCGTCGCTCCACCGTGAAAGATGCCAATCCCAACAATCCTAAGCAAGCAATAAATATGGCCAGCAGCGAAAAATAACCAAAAATTTCTCCGGTCCTCCGATCCTTCTTGTACAGCTCGTTGAATCGGTCATCCAGGAAAAAGAAATCAAAAGGCTGCGTTTGGGTATTCCTTTCAAAAATACGTTTCAATAGGGCAATTGTCTCCTGGACATTCCCTGGCCTAACTCTGGCTGCGATTCTGGCCCCCTCTCCGAGCAAAAACATCATGGGTTCGATCTTCTGGTGCAAGGAGGCAAAATAAAAGTCTTTCACGACACCAATGACATGGTACTCATCCCGTCCTGGGAGTTTCATGCCGAGAGGATCTGTCCACCCCAACTGTTTGACTGCGGTTTCATTCACTAAAACAGCTGACTTGTCCTCACCGTACTCTTTGGAGAAATTCCTTCCTTGGGCCATCTCGATCTTGAATACATCCAGAAAATCATAATCCACATAATCGAAACAGATATCCATCCTCACAGTCTGGCCATCCTCTCCTTCAAATTGTTGATTGATAAAGCGGCTTCTCACATCCAAGGGGAGAGCACCTGAGACAGTGACACCCATGACTTCAGGGTACTGGAGCAATTCATTTTTGATGGCTTGGGCTTTACGCCCTGTTTCCTTTTCATGCGTCGAGATAACAATGACATGTTCACGGTCATATCCCAAACGTCTGTTTTTTACGTGGTTCATCTGTCCAAAAATCACGATGGTTCCCACGATCAAGATGACGGATGCTGCAAACTGTATGACCACCAACAAATTTCGAAAGGTCGATCCTTTCTTTCCTGAAATCGCAAAATCTCTGAATACTTGGACCGGTTTGATTGCAGAAAGAACAAAGGCCGGATAGCTTCCCGCAATCAGGCTTATGAATAGCCATAAGGCCACTATAGAAATTAACAAGGATGGGTTCTTAAGATAATCGACGGGTAGGTCGACCTCGATGAGAGAGCGGAACCAAGGGAGCAAAGCATGAATAATAAGCACAGCGATTCCCATGGATATCAGCGTTAGGAAACAAGACTCCCCGATGAATTGTTTGAAGAGCTGTTTCCGGTTGGCACCCACAACTTTTCTGATCCCTATCTCCCTTGCCCGCGTTGCCGAACGAGCTGTTGTCAGGTTCATGTAATTGATACACGCAATGAGCAGAATGACCAATGCGATCGACATGAAGAGATAAACATAACGGATCTCCATCCTGGACGACTCCTCCCCCCTGACCCTCGAGCGCAAATGAATATCCTTAAGGGGCTGGAGTGCAACCTCAAAGCCTTTAAGTTCTTCAGGCGAAGCTCCTGTCCTCTGGGCAGTATGAGCAAGAATTTCTTCCTCGACCTCTGGCACAAACGCATTTTCAGCCAACTCAACAAAAGTCGTGAAGTTGCCAACATTCCAGGCACCGATCATCCAATGTTTGCTCTTGTCCTGAACGAGTGTTTCGACTGAGATGAGGTAATCAAACCGCCTGTTGGAGTTCAGCGGGACAGGCTCCGCAACACCAGTCACTTTGAGGTCGTATTTGGATGATCTCTCTCTATAGACAATGGTTCTCCCCATGGGATCTTCTTTGCCAAATAATTTTTGAGCCACATCTTTTGAAATAACGATGCTACTGGGTTCCAAAAGGGCCTGTTCGGGATCGCCCTTAAGCAATGGAAAGGTGAATAAGTTTAAAAAATTATGGTCCGCATAGAAACCGTTTTCAAAGAATCTTTTATTTCCGAACTGAAGCACCGGCTTATCCGCGAACGGTTTCATGATCCTGGTGGCATTGACAACTTCAGGGATATCGCTTATCAAGGCTGCCGCTAGAGGTTCGGGAGAGCCGGCGATATACTCAATCATATCCTTCCTATCCCCTGTGTCCTTGGTCAAAAAAATATAAATCCTGTCTGTCTTTTCGTGGAAACGGTCAAAGCTCAACTCGAACTGCACATAGAACAGAATGAGGAGGAAAGCCGCCATTCCTACGGCCAATCCCACGATCTTTATCACGGAAAACCATTTATTTCTCACAATATTCCTGAATGATATGGTCAAATAATTTCGAAATATGGCAACGCTCCAGTAGATCTTATTCTTCACGAAACCAGGGATAGATCTGCAAATCTGAAAAAAGTACCAAGTCCATGCCGTAAGAGGTCCTCGAGATCGGATGAGCTGATCGAAGACCTCTCTGAAGTCCCCGAGATGGGTGTAATCGCCATTGTCTGAATGGATCTTTCTGAGGATCCATTCGGCGAGCTTTGGTGGCCGTTGGGTGTGGTGCTTGTTCATGGTCAGGTTTTTTCTGTGTCTGGTTGGATGCTCGAGACACCCGCCCACATGGCCTCTTGAATGCTCCTGATTTCGTGCAATGCCTTCTGTCCCCTTCGTGTCAAACGATAGATCCGTTTACTCCTCCCGCCCCTTTCGTTCGTCGGATCGCTCAAAAAAGATTCCAGCAGTTTTTTCTTTTCAAGGCGGTCTAAGGGATCATAGATCGACCCGAAAGACCATTTTTTTCGCGTCACCTTTATGAGCTGATCCCTGATGGGAACACAATACGCGTTTTCCTCAAGTTTCCAAACGGCCAACAACACCAGCTCCTCAGACCGAGATAAAAGTCTCATTTTTTTCTCCATACCATGATTACTTCCGAATAATGGAACAAATTGTCGCGAATGTCAAGCAATTTATTCCGAAAAACAGAGATTATAAGCACATTTTTCATATCCTGAGGTTAATCTTTCATTGCTTTTATCCATGGTGCATTTTAAAATAAGGAAAGGGACCCTGTGAAAAAACAAATAGGGAGGCTATCCATGAAAAAAGGCGTTTTGGTTATTATCATCACAATGGTGTTATTTTCCCTTCAATTGTTTTCGGGTGACGCTAATCTGAAAAAAGATTTCACAAAGAATTACAAGCTCGTTTCCCTTCAAGAAGCGGAGATCGAGAACGCCATCCGTATGGCTCTTGATCACCTGAAGCAAGGGAATTGGGATAAAACCGTAGACCTGCTCTCTGAAGCTATCATGCTCATCAAAAGTAACGAAGACTTTCACGTAAGGGAAATTACTCTCTGCAGTCGAATAGACGGTTTCAGGGATTACACAAGGATCAGTGGCAACACGCTCAAAATGGGCACTCCCCTCCTTTTATACATAGAGCCAGCCGGATTTCGCATCTTGAAAGAGAACGGAGAGTTCAAGATCTGGCTTTCAGAAGATGCCAAAATAACCAATGAAAAAGAAGAAGTGGTTTTTGAGAGAAACGATTGGGTCAACTACAACAAGAGCTTTCCGAATCCAGATATTCCCTTCTACTTCACAAACAGAGTCACCGACATCCCTGCAGGGATATACACCTTTACCTTTACAATTAAGGATCAGTATAAAAAGGCCTTTTTAACAGAGACATTTGAGTTCGTCGTGAAGTAAGCAGATAAAACAAAATCAAGATCCGCTTGACTTCTCTCTCTATTCGTGTGCATAAATCCAATCGCTTCTGCGTATTTGATTTTTGACAGAGCATGGAGAATGGATCGGAGATGTGGTGAGCCTCTACAGAGAAAGGCTCTAGGTCGGCCGGACGTCTATCACCATAAAAGCCGTGGTCGATGCGACACGGGCTGAAGATCAGACACATGTCAGAGTCACTGAAGCGGAGGTTGTGTTTGCCGCTGTCGATAAAAACTGGAAACCCACTCCAATATACCCTAATGGCTAAAAATTAAAGCACTTCATTAATGGGTTGACAGCTTGCAATCCCTGAAGATGGAAGGATCATATTCGGGAAAAAACCGGCTGATGATTTCAAATATAGCTGGGTCCTGCTCTTTAAGCTGTGCCTTTGTCCCTGATGGAGGGCCCTTCTCCCCGATTTTCACATCCATCCAGGGGCCTGGCCATGATTCATTGAGGTCATACCAGGCGTTCACTGCATGTGTGAAATACTCATCGTCTCCGTAGGCATCAAAGGGAGTGATGCCTTCCAATGGCTCATCTTTGGGAGCGGTGAACAATCCCTTTTTAACAGCGCTTAAATATGCCGTATAAATCTCATCCAAGACCTCGGGCTCCACTTCAGGCATCCCCAGATTGTGAATCATGTGGACAAACTCGTGGAGCAGGGCGTTAGCAAAATAGTCTTTGTTTTCGGGAAAACAGATACCCTTGACCGAGACTAAGGTAGTGGGGCTTCCGGGCATTTGTCCTAAGCCCCATTCCCCGTCGCTTCTTGGGCCGAACTCAGGAAGGTCGGAGGCATTCTCGTTCACAGCCATGATGGATATTCTAGGATTGTGTTTCCGCATGGCTTGAAGCACATCCGGACGTTTGCTCGAGATAAAGAGCACGGTCCTTCTCGCTGCCCGCAGAGCGCTATCAGGCACATTTTCCGAGCTTACGATCACAACACCATCCGCATTGATATACTTTTTATAGAAAGGATGAACTCCCTCCGGAGGAGTTATCACAGAATCCCCGGTCTCCACGACAGGAAAAGGAGCCATTCTCTCCTCTGGGTTTTTGCTATAGCCCTTATTGTCCGCACCGATTGTAAAGAATAACACTAAAAAACAGCTCAACACCGCAAAATTGAACACATCGATAGGTTTTTTCATCCGATCCTCTTTTTAATTACTCTTAACCTTACAGAAAGCTCTTAGACTCAAGGAGTTCAGCGCACCAGAATCATCTTATCGTTGCGGGGATAGAGCGCTTCAATACCCCTTTCTGTGACAATGGCATTATCCTCAAAATTGATGGCCAGTCGTTCTTCCCACTCCGGAATCCAGGTGTGGATGATAAATTCGAAAGCGATAAGATTATTCGGCTGGACCATCAAATGGCCTCGATAAGGACGAAACGGCGCCATGGATGGGCCGACAGCAATTTCGCTGTTTCCTGTGTTTCCCACACAATGGCAGTCGATAGAAAACCCGGATTTCTCCGAATCCTTGAGCGATTGGATGATCTCATCATCTTTGTCTGTATCCGTGAATGGCGTGTAGACATATCCTTCGTCTTCGAGAGCTTTAACGACAATCCTGAGGGTTTCGGCTGCTGTTTGACCGGGCGTGAAAGTCTTACGAATGATCTCCCGGGTTTTTAATCCCCGGCCCCAGGCTTTTTGGATACTGGCCGGAAGTGATGTCTCTCCCTCTCTAAGGATATAGGCTTTGCGTTTATAGTCCGTGCCGAAGTTGAGATATTGGATACCCCAGTCCCAGGATATGAGATCACCTCTCTGGAAGGCGTAGTCGTCTCTCCGTGTTTCCGACCGCTCTGACACTTCGGAATGCTGGACTCCCGGTGTTTCCACACCATAATAGTCCGACTCGATCCCGAGCGCCAACAGCTGATCCTGCGCCCACCAGCCGATTTCCTCTTTGGTCGTTACTCCCGGTTTGATATTGCTCAGGGCTTCCTCCATGATCCTGCGCTGGATCTCGCAGGCCTTGGCAAAGGCGATGATTTCGGTCTGAACGCGTCTCACCCGGAAGTCTGTGATAACATCTTCGGATGAGATGAGCCTTTTGGCGTATTTATCCCCGAGAAGTTGGGCCAGCTTCAAGTATCCCGTATAAGAGAGGCCATCCGCATGGGTGAGTGACTCGGACATGTTGACAGCAATACGCTTGGGATCCCGTTCAGCCACGAACTTGGGGATGTCACTGTCGGGACCGAAGATGTCGTAGACAGAACGATCCGCCACACTGGCAAAGCTTACGCCGAGAAGCGCCCGCTCGATCCTGTCGCCACCCCGGTCAGTAAAAATTACGTAACCCATAGTCGTCCCAAAATCCAGTGCAAAAGCATCTGGGTCCCCCCTCCGGATCACATGGATCCACATTGTTGTCGCGCATAGCACCGGGGAGCACCTTGTCGAACTTGTCTTTTCGAATCAGGTTCAACAATTCATAACGGGCTCTCGCTTCCTGGGCCATAGCATCAAATCCCTGAACAAGAAAAAGGGCGGCAAGGATAAACAAGAGAATCTTTTTACCCATAATCTCCTCCTTTCATTCACAAAAATTCTTGTCTTTACTTTCTTCAGATGGTGAATATCCCGAAGAGTCTTGAATATGATATATATTAAAAATATTATAATCCTGCAACAAGTGATTTTAGGAATTTGACGAACAAATCTCAAATTTGATTCAATGGAAAAAATCGATCATAGAAAAAGTGTGAACGTCATTTGAAAGGCCAAAACACAAATCGAGAGATCCTTCGGCTTGCCGTTCCGAATATCTTGAGTAACATCTCCATTCCTCTTCTGGGGATGGTGGATACGGCGCTCATGGGCCGGTTAGAATCAGAGATTTATATCGGCGCCGTTGCCTTGGGCAGTATTCTTTTCAACATCATTTACTGGGGCTTCGGATTTCTTCGGATGGGGACCACAGGTCTCACAGCACAAGCCTACGGTCAAGATAATCGCCGAGAGTGTGTGGCAATTTTAGGACGGGGACTTCTCTTTGCGCTGGGCAGCAGCATTTTTATCCTCGCCCTACAGCACGTAATCGCCTGGATCGGCTTTAGTCTTCTCCAAGGAGATGAAGCGGTCAAAGCCATGGCCACACAATATTTCTATATCCGCATCTATGCCGCTCCGGCCACACTCGGCCTGTACGTCTTCCATGGGTGGTTTTTAGGCCTGCAAAATGCCCGCTATCCGATGGCACTCACTATCTTTGTCAACCTTCTGAACATTGGCTTCAATATGGTGTTTGTCCTCCGGATGGGAATGAAAGCCAACGGCGTAGCGCTGGGAACAGTCTGTGCTCAATATCTGGGCTTGGTCTTCGCCGTAGGGATGTTCTTCTATAAATACCGTCCTTTAGCAGCTCTGTTCGAACGGAAACTGATCTTTCGGGTTGCCGCCATCAAACGTTTTTTTGCCATTAATGTTGACATCTTCATCCGGACAGTCTGTTTGGTTTTTGTGTTCGCTTTTTTCACTTCGGCATCCGCAGCCATCGATTCCCTGACACTCGCAGCCAATCAGATCCTATTGCAGTACATATCCTTGATGTCCTATGCTGTCGATGGATTTGCCTTTGCTGCTGAAAGTATAGTGGGCCGATATGTCGGCGCCAAAGATTCTCCCCATCTCAAGAAATCCATACAGCACCTCTTTTACTGGGGAATTGGATTCGGTACTGTTTTTGCAGTGATCTATGGTCTGTTTGGGAAAAGCCTCCTCCAAGTTTTCACAGATCAGAGAGAGATCATCCAAGCGGCATTGCCTTTTGTTGGGTGGATGGTGGCCATCAGCTTAGCCGGCTCTGTGGCTTACATGTGGGACGGAGTCTATATCGGGGCAACAGCAACGCCACCCATGCGCAACATGATGTTGATTTCGACGATCGGAGTGTTTCTGCCGGTCTACTATTTGGCGAGCTCCGCGCATGGAAATAATGGCCTGTGGTTGGCATTGCTGATATTTATGATTGCCCGTGGGATCACACTCGGACTGCTGGCCAAAAAACATATTTTTTCGCTAAATAGGGGACACTAGTGGGACAGTCCCCTTTTTTATCCCACCATAAAAGTACCCCCCTCAATTTCCAAATCACCTGATGATATGGTACTTTGTCTGCCTCCCGCCGGGAAAAATTATCCCATCTTTGGTGAGGACAATCTTTTCCTCTAGCACGATCCGGAGATCCTGGCCGCCCCATTCGGGCAAAGAATAGGTGATATCCAACTCCATAGCATAAGCTGTGTTATAATTGAAGGTCAGTTCACCACGCTTCGTAGGAAGCTGATTGCCCTCATCATCGAAATACCCCTCTGAACCGACAGATGGCCCAAAACTGGCTCCTCGTGTAGAAAAAACTCCCCCTTTAAGGCCATATCTATAAACATAACTCCCCATAGAATGGCAATAGATCTCCGGTCTCAAGCTCTCAGCTTTTGCTTTTTTCAATGCAGCAAAAAGGACTTCATTGCCGGTTCTTCCAATCTTCCATTCCGCGGCGAGAATATCTTGCAATCTGTTTCCTTGCTTCATCGCTTCCTTTAATCCCTCGGGGACATCCATCTCCCCTTCTTTCAAAACGTAACCGACCTGTTGGATATCCGTCGTTAGTCCGAGGTATCGGATCCCAAAATCACAAGAGAGAACATCCCCGCGCCGTATGACTGTGTCGGTCCCACAGTAAGGCGGAATATTGATGTTGAAGATATTCTCAGAGTCGTCATATTTCTTGTTTTCCTCCAAGCTCCGCCAAACCATAACAGTTGGTCCAAAAACGTCCTCGAAACCGAGGTCATGGAGTTTTTGTTTCACCCACCAATCCACATCACTGGTGGTTGTCACATCCGGAGTGATCGCTTTGTTGGAAAAAGCTTCGGCTAGGATGTCGTGTGTTATGTCCACAATGATCTTGTAGGCTTTGACCTGCTGCGGAGCCCTGTATTCGATCCAGCGGTTTCTGAGCCCTTCCCCTGAGACCAATCGGGAGGCATACTCGCCCAAATCCTTTTCCAAATCACTGGTCCTCCCCCTGTCTATAGCGATTCTTTGAGGATCGCACTCTTCAATAACCATAGCAAGCTTTTCCAAGCTATCCTCATAAGAGAACACATCCTCTGGGAACAGCGGTCCCCACTCTTCAATGTCCTCAGTGTTCCCTATGGAAATCTCCTCAAGCCCATCCGATGCTCCATTCAGGCAGAACACCAGAAAATAGGGATAGTATCTGACCAAACCATCATCATCAGCAGGCACGAGAAAAGGAAAGATCTCTCTGTCGTCCTCTGTAACGATCCACATTTCGACCCCAAGATCCCCCATCATTTCTGGGATAAGATTCCTCTTTTTCCACCTGAGCCATTCTTCAATAAGCTTCGCCTCTTCGCGGACTGGCAAAATATTCTTGAAGTTCTCGGTGGAAAAAACCTTATCATATTTGGAATCTTTACATCCCCCTGTAAAGAACACAGCAGAAAGGCACACCAAAATTCCAAGTAAAGAGACAAGCGTCCGTTTTTGCATGGATTCCCTCCTCGTTTTGATATTTGTAAACTATTTTAAATCGATGAGAGTTACGTGTGCACATTCTATGTATTTTTAATGAAATTTTCAAACCATTTCCGACCTCCATCTTTTTAGGATTTTTTTGATTCCAAGCTCAAAAGATTAATTTTTCCAAAAATGAATTTTTTTATCAGGCCTCGCGTAATATAATTATGAGAAACGATCAGTATTCAGAAAGAAGACAGCCCTTCCAATTCAAGAGAGAGGAGGAATCAATGATCATCGCATACTTCGAACCGCTTTCACGCGCTTGGAAACGGATGACAAAAGCTCTTTTTAATCCCTTCAACCTGAACAAATGGTTTATCATTGCATTCAACGCTTTCTTGGCTGGATTGTTGGATGGCCCCCATGGAAATAGCTCCGGGAAGGGTAAGGGCGACCATATATCCTTCCATGATTTCCTCAACTTCCCAAACCGGGCCTGGGATTGGCTCATGGACAACTCAGGATGGTTCGTTGCAATCGTGTTCATCGTTATGCTGCTTTTTGTCCTCGGTATCGTTCTCACCTGGCTAAGCTCAAGGGGAAAATTGATGTTTCTGGATAATGTGGTTCATGACCGCGCCGAGATCGCAATGCCGTGGAAACAATACAGCAAGGAAGGAAACTCGCTCTTTGTGTGGAGGCTCTGTTTTGGGCTTCTCGTTTTTGCGTTCTTCATTCTTTTGATCTTCATATTCTTCACGGCAGCATCTGCCCTCTATGTCACCAATCGCTTTACAGGAACCCTTATTCTCTTCATCGTCGGGTGGGCATGTTTTTTTCTTCTCACCATCGTAATCACCGGATATATTTCGATCTTTTTGGATAGCTTCGTCGTTCCGATCATGTACAAACACAAGCTTACTGCAACTCAAGCCTGGGGACGTTTCCTCTTCCTCTTCAATCGACACCCCTTCCATTTCTTCCTCTTCGGCCTTTTTGTCTTTGTCCTGATGGCGGGTTTCGTGATCGGAGTCATTCTCGCTGGCTTTATGACCTGTTGTATCGGATTCATTTTGCTCATCATCCCCTACATTGGAACCGTCATCACCCTTCCCGTCTGGTACACATTAAGAGCCTTTAGCCTCGAATACCTCAGACAATTCGGCACAGAATATGATGTTTTCCCTGCTCCTGAAATCGAAGCGGTCCTGGCAGCGACCTAAACAACACACATCCTTCTTTTTGGATCAAATTTGCCCACCCTAAAAATATCAGTTAAAATTTCGATGTTTAATCTGACTAAACTTATGTATTGTCCAACTGAGTGACAGGAGGAGGATGAACAAACGGATGGAACATCGCAGACGATTAGAGGATAAATACGGAACGATCACAACCGTCATCGCTCCGAACACCCGGTTTGACGGGATAATCAACTCCATTGAAGGCATCCAGATCTCGGGCTATTTCGAGGGAGAAATCGTCAGCCAGAGCCTCGTCTGGATCGGAGAGGGCGGAAAGGTCGAAGGCAGCATTAAAAGCCCATCGGTTGTTTCTGAAGGAGAGATAGTGGGCAACATTGAATCCGCAAAACATGTTGAACTCAGAGCAGAATGTCGCATGACCGGAAATATTAGCACCGACAAACTCGCGATTGCAGAGGGCTGTTCCTTTAAAGGTGAGATCAAGATGCTGCACAAAGACGACAAACCGATCAAATTCACCGAGAAAAGAAGCAGGGTCCAGAAAAATACTTGACACCTATCCCCACATGGTCTCGATCGATGAACAGAACTCCGACCATCCCATTAGTCTTCTCATGATGAACAGCTTCCAGCCCCAGTAAATTCTGGTTCAGGAGTCCTTTATCATGGGAGTAACGATCATCACAGCAACTTCCATCAGGAGTTTCACGGAACTGTTGAAATCGTTTGCCTTGAGATATTTCTTCGCTGATACAATTTGTTTCCGGGCATGTTGGCGCGCATTTTCAATACTTGAAATATCTTTTGGCATCTCAAAGTCCTTTCCTTGATATATCGCGCTATAGCCCTCATGCAGCAGGGCTACGCCTTCTTCATTAAAAATGGAAGTGCTCTTGAACAGAGCGTTCGCCTCGGAAATCTTCCCCGTAAAATCGTCTCCGAAATCCGTATGCGGAGCCGCCATTTCTATGGCATCAACAAGAGAAATAAAGCCCTTTTTGCTATCCGCTCCTGGAGTCGCAGGGCCAAAAAAATGGCTCATGGCCGAGTCGATTTTCTTATCGATCTGGGCGATATCAGGAGTTTCTATTGACCAGCAAAAAGAAAACACTATAGCAACCCAGACAACGAAAATAAAAAATCTGTTTCTCATGATAACCTCCTCTTATGTTCTCTAATTATCCAAATCACTTTCTATTTTAATTACCGTTGGAAACACAAGTTATGTTTATTTATAACTGGCTGATTGTGAAATATATTTTTTCCTCACAAAGCTCATATGGGTATATGACGCCGGATGCATTCTTAAATCTGTAATCTCAAGAATACAAGTGAGATTATTGGGACACGCGAATGTCAATCATTACGGTTTAACAACGATTACTGTGACACTTGCATGATTCTCCAAAGACGTTATAATTGGAATCCTAATTCCTGGTGTTTTTAGCTCCGGGATGAAACAGGGTGAGCTTATTCACACCATACTTACACTCTGATCAAGGAATACCTTTCGGAGGATTTTGATGGAAAAAGTCTATGTGGTTCGCTGTGCGGATTACAGCCAGGTTGAAAAAAAAATAGCCGAACTTATAGGGATGATGGGAGGAATAGAGGCATTCGTTTCACGAGACGAGAGAATTGTACTCAAGACAAACCTTCTGGCCGCAGCTAATCCAGAAAAGGCAGTGACCACTCATCCGTCCGTTGTTTTTTCTGTCGCTCGAATGGCCAAAGACAAAAAAGCGAAACTGATCATCGCGGATAGTCCAGGCTCGGGTTACCCTTATACGGAAAAGGTGATGGAAAGGACCTACCGCATAACCGAGATGGACCAGGTCGCGAAAGGAGTGGGAATCGAACTCAATTTCGACACCTCTTACAAGATCGTCTCCTATCCGGAGGGAAAATTCTTCAGGCGTTTCGAAATTATAACGCCTGTTCACGAAGCTGACGCTATGATCAATCTCTGCAAACTGAAAACTCATGGATTTATGCATATGACAGGAGCAGTGAAGAATATTTTTGGTGTTATTCCCGGCCTGACCAAACCGGGATACCATGCAAAACTCCAAGAGAAGAGCCATTTTGCAAACATGCTGCTCGACCTCGCCACCTATATTTCTCCGCGGCTCTCCATCATGGATGCGGTCGTTGGCATGGAGGGAAACGGTCCGCAAAATGGCAATCCACGCTTTGTGGGAATGCTCCTGGCATCAACGAGTCCGCTTGCTCTCGATGTCATTGCAGGCGAGATCATTGGCCTTCCCAAAGACAGGAATCCAGTTCTCGTTGAGGCGGAAAAACGGGGGCTATCTCCTGTTAGCCTCGATCAATTAAAGTTGATCGGCGAAGATCCTTCAAAACTTCATATCCAAGACTTCAAGCTGCCCGCAACTGTCCCGGGATTTCACGATCGGATTTTTGCTCTCATCCAACCGATCTTCAGGAATGCTTTCTCTGTTTTTCCCCGAGTCATCGGGTCCAAATGTCTATCCTGTGGAACATGCCGTGATGCCTGCCCGATGCATGCCATCACCGTCATCGACAAAACACCCGCCCGGATCGACACCAAAAACTGCATCCGCTGTTACTGCTGCCACGAGATGTGTCCCCACGATGCCATGGAGCTCCACAGAAGCCGCCTTTACCGCCTGCTCAACAGAATACGGCGCTAGATTATTCTCAGTTATGAATTTATTGAACTCTAAATCAATGTTCACTCATACTTGAGCGAGTCCGCAGGATTTGAGATCGCTGCACGGATGGACTGGGAGCTGACAGTCAAAAGGGAAATGATCAACGCCAGCAACGCCGACAACACAAAAGTTTCCATCCTGATGTTCGTCCTGTAGGCGAAATTCTGAAGCCACTTATTCATACCGAAATAGGCCAGCGGCCAAGCGATGATGTTGGCCACCAAGACCCACTTGGTGAATTGTTTCGTGAGGAGAAATGTGATCCCTGGAATTGAGGCGCCGAGCACCTTGCGGATGCCGATCTCTTTGACCCTCTGCTGGGTGATAAACGCCGTCAGCCCAAAAAGCCCTAAACTGGCGATCAAGATAGCCAAAAGGGAAAAGCTGATAAATATCTTTCCAGTCTTCTTTTCATTGCTATATAACTGTGCAAAATGGTCGTCGAAAAATTCATATTCGAAAGCTTCGCCCCCAGAGTATTTCTGCCAAGTGTTTTTCATGAAAGCCAAAGTCTCCGGGAGGTTCTCAGCATTCACCCGAACGGACAGATACCGCCCATATCCTCTAGGGCTGTAGGGATGGATAATCAGGGGATTCAATTGCTTGTGGAGAGACTCAAAATGAAAATCTTCCACGACTCCAATGATCGTAAACTCGTTCCCGTCTTGATCGATAATCTTTTGGCCGACAGGATTATCGTAGCCAAGAATCTTCACACCAGACTCATTGAGCACAACTTCTTGCTGGCCTTCCTGTCGATAATCAGAGAAAAACCGGCCCTGTTTGAGTTTTATCTGAAAGGTCTCCGCATAATCCGGGTCGGTCCATAAACTCCAAATGAGCTGATTCTTATCCCTGGTTTGGTCGATCTGTCTGTATAAATTGTCCCCAAAAAAATCTCCGATGATGTTTGAACTGTTGGAAGCACTGATAATGTCAGCGTGTTTGAGCAGATCTTGCCTAAAAGGCCTGATTTCTTGCTTTATGTCATCGACTTTTTTGACAATTACCACTTGATCCTTGTTAAATCCCAGGTTTTTATTCTGGATATAGTTCAACTGCCGGTAGACAACAAGAGTACCGATAATGAGTATTATCGAGACCGAAAACTGAAAGACAACAAGGCTGCTCCGCAGCCATGATCTCTTGCTCCGCCCCAATGATTTGCCCTTTAAAACTGCAACCGGATCGAAGGATGCAAGGAAGAACGCCGGATAGGTCCCCGCCAAAAAACCCACAAACAGGGCTATCCCTATCAATAAGGGAATTGTGTAGACATTTGCCAGATAGGGAACACTTAAGCTCTTCCCGGTTAGAGAATTAAAAAATGGCAGCAAGAACTGGGATGCAGAAAGGGCCACCAATATTGCTAAAAAACTCAAAACAATGGTTTCCGCAAGAAACTGCCGGATGAGTTGACTTCTGCTGGAGCCAACAGTTTTGCGTACCCCCACCTCTTTGGCTCTTGTGACTGAACGGGCGGTGGCCAGATTCACAAAGTTGACACACGCAATAAGCAGTATCGCAAAGGCGACAACGCTAAAAATATAGACATAGGCAATATCACTGTTGGGTTCATGCTCGAACCTCAGATGGGAGTGAAGATGGATGTCTGTTAAGGGGACGGTGAAATATTTGATGAATCCACCGGTGGCTGCAAGTTCATCGATAGTGGCACCGAAAACTGTTTCCAGCTGAGGGGCGACATATTTTTCCACGACCAACTGGAGTTTTGTCTCGAATTCTTCCTGGGACACACTCTCTTTCAGGACAAAATAAGTGGGAAAATTGTTGCTGATCCAATTTTGATCGCTTCCATCCTCGATAGTGATAAAGGAAGCAAGAAAATCATAATGAACATGAGAGTTGTGAGGGACATCTTCGATAACGCCGGTGATCTGATAATCCTTTCGATTGTCCGCATTCAGGGATTTTCCAAGCGGATCTTCATTGCCGAAGTATTTAAGAGCCATGGATTGAGTGATGACCACACAGTTCGGCTTTTTGAGCGCAGTTTTTGGATCGCCCTGAATAAATGGCACAGTAAAAACCTCGAAGAACGTGCCGTCGGCCCAGTACCATCGCTCCTCGCTGAACACTTTTTCCTTATATCGGATGACCGGGAATCCGAACCTGCGAAGCCGTGTGGACGCTTCCACCTCCGGAAATTCTGTAACCAGCGCCTTTGAAAAGGGCGCGGGTGAAACCGCCCCATGAAATTCATTATCGGCCCAAACTGCCCGAACGCCGGCCCGGTAAATCCGGTCAGCCTTTTCATGATAGCGGTCATAGCTCAATTCATCCTGTATAAACAGGGCAATCAGAATAAAACAGATAATGCCTATGCTCAAACCCGCCACATTAATGAAATAATAACCCTTGTGTCTCAGGATGTTTCGGAAAGTGATCTTTATATAGTTCCCGAACATAACAATCCTCCAGTAGATGGAATTCTTTATGAACATGGGCAGCGAAACCAGTATCTGTGACCAAAACCACAGCTTGGCTCTTAAGCTCCCCCTTCTCTCTGTAATCTCGAAGAAGAACTCTTCGATGTCTCCAACGATTGTCGATTTCTCTTCAGACCGAATCATCCGGTCGAAGAGCCATTTGGCTACGATTGGAGCTTTCGTTTTTTTTCTTTTCATAAACAAATCCTAAGTCTGCAGCCGGGCAGGGACTCCTTCCCAGAGAGATTTCTGGAATTCACGTGCATCCTCCAGGGCTCTTATTCCCTTGGGAGGCAGACTATAGTAGATCTTACTGCGGCCGCCTCTCTGGGGTGTTGGGTCGGCCATCCGCTTTTTCACAAATCCGCGCTTGTTCAAAATATCCAATGAGACCCAAAGGCTTCCAAAGGTCAGCTTTTTTCCTGTGCGTTCCTGGACCTCTTTGATGATAGTGACGCCGTAGGCATTTTCTTTTAACCTCAGAATAGCCAACATGAGTATCTCATCAGATCGGGACAATATTTTCATGATCCTGTCTCCTAATATATTAATACGAAATATTAGTAAAAATGGTTCAGAAAAATTCAGGTTATCAAAAAAAATTTTTAAGCTTTAGATGGACCTGAGCGAACCGAAGTGCGATTTCAGAGGAGAAATCGGTGTCTGATCCTCAAATTATCGGAATCAAAATGGCATGGACAATGCTGGAGTGGGCTTAAAGATGGTCAAGATACAGCCAGATTAATTCGCCAACACTAAGAATTTTTCTCACACCTTGACAAACTTTATAATTCTTATACAATGAAGATGACTCTTTCGCGCCGGCTGGAGAGAGTTCCCACATAATGGTTCCCACCATTAACCCCCCTTTTGCTGACAACAGCCGGCACTCCCCCTCCTATCCATCGCACATAAAACTTTCATCCCTGTAATTAAAAAGATAGTATTTCTATGAGTAACAAACAAGGGGTGATTAATGGGTATATTATGGGTATATTAAATACCCATTATATGAGTAAGGGCATGCCACTCAAAACTCGCGGAGGTAAGTCGTCAAATTGATGTTTTTGTTTGCGATCTCCAGCTTTTGCCTGATCTTTTTTCTATGACATTCCACTGTTTGGCGAGAAATATTCAAGAAACGGGAGATATCTTTGCTCGTGAAGCCTGCTTTGACGAGATTACAGATCTCTACCTCTTTCGGCGACAAAAGCAGGTTTTTATCTGTAATCTTCGTGCCGTATGACGATGCGAGTTCTTGGATATGATGCTGGACAAGCCTGAAATCTTCCTGGATCGATTCACCCGCTTTGAGCTTTTCCAAAATTGGAGACAATACAAGATGCGCATTTGCCAGAATATCCTCTTTTATCTTCCTCTTCTCTATCTCGCTCTGGGCGATGATCTCCCCCAGAGCGACATTTTTTTGTTCCAATGCGGCTTTCTGTTTGCGCAGCTTCGACTCAGACTCCTTGAGCGCCTTCTCGGCTTCTTTGCGCTTGTTGATCTCTATCACAAGTTGCTCATGGGACTTTTCAAGCCCGGCTGTGCGCTGGATGACCAGATCTTCGAGTTGTTCTCGGTATTTTTTCAATTCCTCCTGATTATTTTTTTGCTCAGTGATATCTCGGCTAACGGCCAATGAACCTGCGAATTTCCCATCGAGAAATAAGGGGGAAAGTTTGGCAATATACCACTTTTTTTTGCCCTTTATCTCGAGCCAGTATTCATATTCGACTGTTTCCCCGACCTTATTCATTCTAAAGGCATCCTCAAAGCTCGCCGCCATGTGCGAGGGCAAAACCTCTGAGTGTTTTTTTCCTATGAACTGTTCTGGGGGCAAATACAAATCCTCCACTTTTGGAGCGTGATAAAAAATGAAATTTCCTTCTTCATCAAGGGCAAATACGAGATCGACCATAGACGAAAGGATGCCTTTTAACCTGACCTCCGTTTCTTTTAAGCTTTTTTCGACGTGTTTTTTTTCCAGGTTTTCTAAGTCCGCAATTCTTTGACGCACAACGAGCAATTCTTCAGTGAGTTGTTTTTTTGTCTTGGTTGTGTTAGCCACGGTTCCCTCTATACATGTCACTATTTTCTTCAAGGCCTTTAGGACATTCTATAGCCATATTTCCCCTCACTCTCTTGAGAATAGGATAATGATTTAAAGAAATGGAGTCAAATCTTTCGGGAAATCCCTGTCATAAAAAAAGGACGGATGTCCCTCAAGCCGATCGGACCGTTCGCCCATTTTCCTGGCTTTCATCTTGGCACAATTTTTGCTGGATTATATTATCAGATAGATGAAATAGACACGGTTTTATTATGTGATCATTAAAAGTTGAAAAAATTATTACAAAATATAAGAATATCTTACAACTGACTGGATGACCAGAGGCAAGAGGGGGTATACCTCCATATCTATTTTTGAGAGGTGCAGGATGAATCGCAACACAAAAAGACTCGCTATTGTGATCATGATAGCCTTATTCATTTTTGGAAGCTGCAAAGAGCATGTCGTCGCTCCTAAAACTCAAGCCACTGGAATTTTAACAGATTATGAAGGGTGCAAGACATTTGCGACAACAACAGGTCTTGAGGGGAGCCTACACAGCAATGCCACAGAATGTATCGAATATGAGTATGATGGGAATGCGGTGCTAATCCTTAAGCACATCAATGCAGGATTTAATTGTTGTCCGGGAAAAATTGATGCGACAATTTCTGTCACAGAAAATATGATCGTTGTTGAAGATAGAGAAGAGGAGCAAGGTTGTTTTTGCCAATGTCTCTATGACTTGCGATATGAAATTCTGGAGCTGGCCCCGGGTGAATACACCATTGCGGTTAGAGGGCCATACATCGAGGATACAGATGAAAGGCTCATATTCAATGTCCAACTCTTTGGCGCTGGTTCTGGCACATTTTGTGTAAACCGGACACACTATCCTTGGGGCGTTGATGACAAAAAGTGAATGGTTAAGGCCTCTTTCCGCAAACTCATTTTTTGATTAGAACTGCTTTAACAATAGATAGCGCTCACGAATTAGTTTTTGAAGCCTCAGGGTGTGAAACACTCTGGGGAATCATTGACATCCCCCATATTTCCTTGATATACTTTTTCCAGCCAAATTAAAGGCGAACGCTATGGCATGCCATACCACGAGTGCCAGACGGATAATCCTCCTTTTAAGGAGATTAAAGATGAATCATTCAAAATGGATTTTGATCGGATGTGTTGTTATTTTAGCTTTCACATTGACGATGTCGACAGGATGTGCCAAGAAGGAAAGCGAACAAGAACAGAAGCAGGAAGCGGTGGAGCAAGAGGAAAAAACAGAAGTGGAACTCCCGGCCGCCGTTCTAAGAGCGATCGAGGACAATGTCCCAAACGCTGAGATAGAGAAGGTGGAGGCCGAGGATAAGGGCGGTATCACTCTCTACGACATCGAATTTAAGGCCGAACGAGGAGAGATCGAGGTCGCTGAGGACGGTACTGTCATCGACGTTGTCACGATTATCAGCATGGAGGATGTCCCTGAAGCCGTCGCTGAAGTGCTAACGGAGGCGGCCGAAGGCTTGACAATTATTCGGATCGAAAAGTCTGAGGTATGGTCTGAGATCAAGATGGAAGGCGATGTAGGCACGATCGTCAAACTCGACAGTCCTAAATACGTCTACGAGGCAGAGCTAATGAAGGACGATCAGAAGGGCGAGATCGAAGTCGCTGCCGACGGCACGATCATCGAACCCCTCAAGTGGGGCACCCAAGAATAACGGAAAAGTATATGTAAAAAGGTTCTCTTTTACTTAGATCTTCCAAACAGTACTTTTGTTATTTTTGCCTGGTCTTTATATTCCTTTTACCATCTCCTGGAGCTGAATAAGCGTTAATTCTTTTTTAAAGATCCAATCCGAAAGCTCTCTTCTCCTCATCATTTTTGCATTGAAGATCTTTTCCAATGTCTCAGCGGGATCCCGATTGCATTCTCCTGCATTTGGTATTTACATATTTATGGCAAAAATTGATTTATTCAGATGTTCCCCCTCACAGCTTCATTTTTACCACAGCCAAAACTCAGGTTCAAGAATACAGCATTGACTTTTATGTTCGATTTCGAACAGGTGTTGTTCCCTAAGCGGGCAGAACCAAGCGGATCATTAGAATCATAACAGGTTAGGAGCGATTGGCATGCTGTTTGCAACATAGACCATGTCTTTGCACCAAAAATTATGTTTTATACACAGAAAAATGTGCAGTGCGCTATTGAGAACAAGATTATTAAAATGAAAGGTATACGGCTACTCACAGAGTCAAGCGGAGTTGGATATGTTAAGTAATTATCTAAAAATCGCACTAAGAAATATATATAAACACAAAGGGTATTCTCTGATCAATATCGTCGGCTTGGCCATCGGGATGGCTTGCTGCCTCCTGATACTTCTGTACGTTAATGATGAGCTCAGTTACGACCGATACCATGAGAATGCCGAGCGGATCTACCGAGTGATCGAGGAAGTCCGACTGGAGGGAGTCGGCGAAGAATCTTCCAGCATGCCTTTCCCCACCGGTGATACCTTAGCGCTTGAGTATCCCGATGCCGTGGAAGCTAGTGTGAGGTTCTTCAATTTCCAGCTCCCAACCCTCTCTGTGGAGTACGGCACTTCGGGAGAGAAACGATTCAACGAGCCTCGCTTCTTTTTCGCCGATGCATCGGTGTTCCAGGTGTTCAGCTATAAGATGATCGAAGGAGACCCACAAAAAGCTCTGGAAGAGCCCAACACCATAGTGATCACAGAAGCGATGGTTGAAAAATATTTCGAGACTGAAGATCCGATGGGAAAGACGCTGCGATGGCAAAATGGGGTGAATATGAAAGTCACCGGGGTGCTAAAAAATGTCCCCCCGAATTCACATTTCCAATTCGATTTTCTGGCCTCATTCGCCACACTCAGGAATTTGTACGGAGGCAATCTTCCTCAAACCTGGTACTGGAACCCCTGCTGGACTTACATCCTTCTCAAGGAGAGAGTCTCTCCCTATACTTTGCAATCACAGTTTCCGGCTCTCGTTCAGAAATATTTTCCCGATTCCATCAAAGATAAGGTCGTGGTTAAACTCCAGCCGCTCAAGGACATTCACCTGTTCTCCCATCTGGATTATGAGATCAATCCCAACAGCGACATATCGTATATCTATATTTTCTCGGCCATAGCAGTCTTTGTTCTGCTCATTGCATGTATCAATTTCATGAACCTGGCCACTGCCCGTTCCGCCAATCGCGGCCGTGAGGTGGGAATGCGGAAAGTCCTGGGGGCCTACCGGATCCAGCTCATCAAGCAGTTCCTCGGAGAATCGATGATCCTGTGCGTAATAGCGGCCGTGTTAACCGTAATGATTGTCGAGATCGCACTTCCCGCTTTTAACGCTTTTTCAGGAAAAGCGTTGTCCACCGATTATTTCACCGACGGACGTCTATTGGCCGGACTGTTCCTGATCACACTCGCAGTCGGCGTTTTATCCGGTCTCTATCCTGCTTTTTTCCTATCCGGATTCGACCCAGTGAAAGTCATAAAAGGAACACTGGAGAGAGGAGGCCAGAGCTCTACTTTCCGGAAAATTCTTGTGGTTGTCCAATTCGCGATATCTATTGTTTTGATCATTGGAACGATCATCTGCTTCCAGCAGCTCAATTATTTGCGCAATACCCGGCTTGGATTCAACAAAGACCAGGTGTTGATGTTGCCTGCCTACGGCACCGGTCCGTCAAGATGGTATGAGAGATTCAGGGAGCGGATTCTTCGGGACCCGCATATCGCTCAAGTTTCGGCAATGGAAGATGTTCTCGGGGCAAAATATCAGACGGGTTCCTTTATTCCCGAGGGGGCCAGCGAAACCAACATGCAGCAGATCCCTTTATTAGTCGTCACCTATGATTTTATTGAAACCTTTGATATGGAGATAGTGTCCGGCCGAAGTTTTTCAAGAGAGTTTCCCACAGATATCACAGAGGGAGTCATTATCAATGCGTCCGCTGCCGAGCGCTTTGGATGGACCCCAGAGGAAGCCCTGGGCAAGAGACTCAGGCAGCAGAATGGACTCGTGCTGCGAGTCGTTGGGGTGGTGAAGGATTTCAACTATGCTTCGCTCACTCAACCGATCACACCTTTTGTACTGGAAATGCCGCGAAATCCGGGGCAAATGAACAACCGCGTGCGCTACGTTGCCGTTAGGATAGGTGCTTCGGACCTCCAGCAAACACTCGCTTTTCTGAAATCGAATTGGGAAGATCTTGTGCCCAACCGCTCCTTTGACTTTTTCTTCCTGGATAGCGAGCTGGACAAACTTTACAGCGCTGAGGAAGAGATGGGGAGAGTCTTTGGGGTGTTCACCCTCCTCGCCATTGTGATTGCATGTCTGGGATTATTCGCCCTGGCTTCGTTCACAACCGAGCTTCGCACGCGAGAGATCGGGATCCGGAAAGTGTTGGGAGCTCAGGCCTCCGGCATCGTGATCCTGCTTTCCAAAGAATTCGCCAAATGGGTATTGATCGCCAATGTGATCGCTTGGCCGGTCGCCTATTATGTGATGGAGAGATGGCTTGACGGCTTCGCGTATCGGACCGATATCAGGATTCTAACCTTCGTGCTGGCGACTCTTTTGGCCTTTATTATTGCCCTTCTGACAGTGAGCTTTCAAGCCTTTAAAGCCGCCTTCTCTAACCCTGTGAGATCCATACGGCATCAATAATAGTCCACATCACATGACCCAGGCATATCCTATTTTTGTAAAAAACGTGAAGTCCTTTCTGGCTATGCTAAAATCCTGGCCTCCGAAGTAGTTGTCCGAATATCCCAGGAACAATACTGTACGCGGATTGATCTTGTATGAAAATAACAGTTGCGTAAAAAACTGCTTGGACTCGGGTTCGACAGGAGTCAAATAATTCGAAACATTATATCTGTAGTCGTAATATTGAAGAATAGCACGGACAAACGTCTTGGCATTAAAAAAATAGACGATCGAGGCCTGGCTGATATTGGCCCTGTAGAGCCAATTATTTGATACATTCATTTTCTCATAGATGTGGCTGAGATTAAGCATTAGATGAGCACCTATATTCCAGAGGAAGTATGGCGCCAGCGAAACTGTCTTCCCCTTCCTTGTATTCGCATAATCGATGCTGTCACCGAAGGCAGTAAGGATGTCAAATCTGAAACTGCCACTTGGAATGATCCCTCCAGAAACATTAAATTGAACAAGATCAAATTCAACACCATTGTAGTGCTGACGGGAAAGAGTATTACCTAGAGTTAAACTTGTCTGGGAAATCCCTTCAAAAGAAAATGAATTTTTTAGGGATTTATCCAAAACTGTCCCCTCGCTGCTTGTTTGGTATTGGGCGTAATTTATAAGGCGGAATCTTGACCACCAGCTATTGGTCTTTGGTCTCCACTCGTAATTCGAAAGCGCATTAAATTGTCGATATCCCACTCGCGGCATAAATCCTAGGTCGGCTCTGAAATTGGGTCCGATATCCAAATATCCAAATTCAAATTGATGATTTCTTGTCTTGTGGATATAGGTTCCCAATAGAGTTTCATCGCCAAACTCACCCTCGGGTTGATCAAAATCTTCAGCAATGGCTTCGCTGTATTTTGTCCGGGAGCCCAAAATTTGAAAAATGACTTCATCGCTCTGAGAGAATCTCAAACGGCCGTCTGCACCAAAAACTCTGTTGAAATAACCTTCTCCCACACGATTGGTAAATAGGACACCGATGTTGGAATTGTTCCAAACATCTCCTCCATAACGAAACACGGCAGAATTGTTCGAATGCTCTAAAGAGGTGGATCTGGAAAATTGGCTTCCAGGAAAAATAATGTTTGTCGTTCGATCCTCGACAATATAGGCTCCAAGAGCGCTTATCCCCTCTTTACCGGACAGTTTGATCCCCCAGCGAGGATCGCGAAGTGTGCGCGTGTAGATGACATCCAAGGGTGTTTTAAAAAAATCTAATCCTTCGGTGAAAAATGGCCTTTTTTCAGGATAGTAGAGAGCGAAGGGCTGATTGATGTCCAATTGGGCTGCATCGGCCTCGACCTGAGAGAAATCGGGATTTGCTGTGCCTGAAAGGACGAGATTCGGAGTCATCCCCCAGCGTGCGGTTAATCCCGGCTCTGCTGTGCTGTTTCGGGTGGTATAACCGTCCTCCGGAAATTCATCCCGCTCGTCTGTCCGTAGCGCAGTCAGAGTTGGATTGATCTCGATATTGCGTCCGGGCGAAACGCCCTCGAAACCCTCTATTCTCAGATACTGGCAGACACGGCAGGTATTGCTGCGGTCATAGGGCTGTGACCATATTTGGTATCTGACACTCCGAGGATAGCCTCGAACAGCGTTTATGCCCCAGATCTGTGTGTCTTTGGCGCGTTGGAACCGGAGCGAAGAAAAGGGAATCGCAATCTCAATTCCATATCCCCAGTCGAATATTTTGCCTGCGGAATCATAGATCATGTCCCAGTTATAATCCTTGATCCCAGCTGTATTCGATATGCCATCGGCTTGAACACCCATCGGAGTTGAAAACAGAGTAAAGGCTCTTCGTGAGTCATTGTATGTATCGATCTCGACAGCGACCCAATCGTCGTTTCCGAAGTCATCTCTGTCACTTAAATGAGCTCGGATTTGTGATGGGTCAGGGTCATAGCACCGGAAGCCGATGTAAAAATTTGACGTATCGTACAAGAGGAGCACCTCTGTTCTTACAGGAGGAGTGACATTTTCCCTTGGACTCACCTCATAATTTAGCTCCAATACTCTTGCGTGGATCCAAGCCTCTTCGTCGAGCTCTCCATCTATTTCAATGGACGTTACGGCTTTCGGTACCGGATACGGATTCGCCTGTGTCCCTAGTTTGTCTTTCTCGTCCAAACCAAGCAACGAAAAATGAAAGATCAAAAATATAAGAATAGGAAACCCTTTTAATTTTGATGGAAATAATTTGTTCATATGAGCTGATATCTCAAGCGCAAGTCGTAATCCATTATTGTATTTGGTATAATATCAAGCAATCAAGTCTATGCTTAGAATTACGTTTTTATACCCAAAAAAGTTATTCTAAGCACTTAAATGAGTCACCTTTTAGAGCTATTTTCTTTAAAAACAGTATGATCTGTCAGCCAAAGCAATAATTCATCAGCCAAAGCAATAATTCAATAATTCAGAGATAAATACTCCTCACTTGTCCTCTGCTTTTAGCACAGCGGCAAAGGCGCTCTGGGGAATCATAACCGAACCCACCATCTTCATCCTCTTTTTCCCTTTTTTCTGCTTTTTGAGAAGCTTTTGTTTGCGTGTGACATCTCCCCCGTAGAGTTTGGCAGTCACATCTTTTCTGTAGGGAGAGATGGTGGATCTGGAGATTATGTTACCTCCGATGGCACCCTGGATGGCGATTTTAAATTGGTGTCTGGGGATTTCATCTTTGAGTCGATTGCATATTTTCACTCCCCACTCTCTGGCTTTGTTACGATGCACGATAAGGGATAAAGCATCCACCTTTTCCCCATTAATCAGAATATCCAGCCTCACAAGGTCACTGTCCCTGTATTCGATCAATTCATAATCAAAGGAACCGTAACCCTGGGTGATAGTCTTGAGCGTATCATAAAAATCATAGATCGCTTCAGCCAGCGGCATATCGATGATAAGCTCGATACGCCCTGGTGTCGGATAGCTCGTGCGAGGATTGCTGCCTCTGCGGGATAGACACAATTTCATGATCACACCCATGTATTTTTCAGGAAAGAGCAGGGAGGCTTTGATGTAAGGCTCCGAGGTGCTCTGGATCTGCGAGGGATCCGGATAATACTGCGGATTGTCGATCGTAAGTGTTTCCCCGTTTTTGAGAGAAAAACGGTACTGCACGCTGGGAACGGTCATCACGATCGACTGGTCGTATTCCCGCTCCAATCGCTGCTGAAATATCTCGAGATGAAGAAGTCCTAAAAAACCGCACCTGAATCCCTGTCCCAAAGCTGCGGAGGAATCTTTCTGATAGGTCAGGGAAGCGTCGTTGAGTTCATACTTTTCCAGGGACTCACGAAGAGACTGGTATTCATCTGTGGCCATGGGATAAATAGAAGAAAAGACCACGGGCTTGGATGCCTTAAATCCGGCAAGGGGGTCTGTTGTGGGATTTGAATCCAGCGTGATGGTATCTCCGATCCGTGTTTCTCCGAGTTTTTTAATCCCGGCCGTGATGTATCCGACTTCGCCGGCACAAAGGCTGTCTTTAGATTTTCTATCGAGTTGAAAGAGCCCGACATCATCCACTTTATGGACAACGCTATTGGATAAAAACCGGATCATCTCCCCGTGTTTGACGCATCCGTCAAAGATGCGGCAGGCGATGATCGCTCCCCGATAGGAATCATACTGGGCGTCAAAAATAAGGGCTTTTAATGGCGCGTCAGAGCTGCCTTTGGGAGGGGGGATGTTTTTGACGATGGTGTCAAAAATATCGGAAATCCCGGTCCCCTCTTTGGCAGAGCACAGGATCGCCATTTCCGAATCAAGCCCCAGTTCATTCTCGATCTGTTGTTTGGTGCGGTCTACATCCGCAGAAATCAAGTCTATTTTGTTTATGACGGGAATGATAATGAGGTCGTGCTCCATTGCCATATAAAGATTGGCTACAGTCTGTGCTTCCACACCCTGAGAGGCATCCACAACTAAAAGCACTCCTTCGCAGGCTGACAAGGCACGGGAAACTTCATAGGAAAAATCCACATGGCCCGGGGTGTCGATCAGATTGAGTGAATACTCCTTGTTTTCCTTATCGGTATAAGGCAGGGTTACGGTCTGGCTTTTTATGGTGATCCCCCGCTCTCTCTCCAGATCCATGGTATCGAGTATCTGATCCCTGAACTCCCTTTGAGAAACCAATCCGGAGGCCTGGATGAGCCGGTCTGCAAGAGTGGATTTCCCATGGTCGATGTGGGCGATTATGCTGAAGTTTCTGATGTTCGACATATGTCGTTCTCTTTTGTGAGTCCAGTCTGGATATTCTACCACAATTGTATTCTAATCCTGATAATCGATAGCCCCATTATTTGAAAACAGAATCATCTGCTATGCTTTTCGAACATATACCGAACAAAAATTGCTTAACCACACTGAAACTGTGTTATGGTTCGTCAAACAGGATCGGCATCCTTCCGTAGTTCGAGGAATTTCTCTTAATGTTCGATGGAATGCCTTCCGGCATTTCATTTGGATTTGTTGCTTATTTCATCTCCGGGAAGTTCATGCGGTGCACGACATCCTGGAAGCGATGGTCGGAATACAAAGGCTCGAACTGGGGAACAACATGAAGCCAGGGGAGGAGGTTATGGCGTTCTTTGAAAGCCGCTTCCAGCCATCGAATGGCTTCGTCCTTTTCCCCCAAGGCTGCATAAATCGCAACTAGAAACCAAGCATCCCAAGCTCCTGTTGGCTTGGGTTCCTCCTCCAAAAGCTTATCCAGCATCTTCCGCGCCTCATCCCTGCGGCCAGCCAGCGCATAGGTACGCACAAGAGGCCATTTCCAAACAGGGTATAGCGCACTCAACCTTTGGTGTGCTGAAATGGCGTCCTCGTACATTCCCATTGATGAATAGACTAGGCCCTTGAGCCAAATCGCCTGATCGAAATTGGGATCTAGTTCGAGCGCCTTCCGGGCTCCGTCCATCGCCTCCTCGTATCGTCCCGCCATCCAATGCTGCCATCCCAGGTCTGAACTCCAGAGGGGAGCAAGCGGATCCACCTCGATGGCTCTTTTCATTTCTGCCAGGGCTTCATCCCTCTCTCCGATCATCACGAGATACCAGGAATAGTTGCGGTGAGCATCGGGCAAACTCGGGTTAAGTACAAGGGCATGCTGGAAGGCCCTCTCGGCGCCTGCCCAGTCCCATTCAAAGTAAAGGTAGATCGATCCCAAAGCCGCCTCGGTTTCGGCCAGCGTTCCACCCAATTCCTCTGCTTTGAGTGCTGCTTCCTTGGCTCGTGTGAAAGCGTCTGGTGGAGGCGAAGGGCCATGACCGATCAAGCAATAACCGAGCGCCAACCCAGCGTAAGGCAAGGGATTCGCAGGGTCTTTGTCAATGGCCTGCTGCATATATGCCAGACCTTTTTCGATTCCTTCCGGTGTAAGTTTGTTCAGGAAGGACCTCCCTTTGAGATAGGCCACGTGCGCCTCTGGATTGACCGGGGGAGCACTTGCCAGACGTGCCTCTTCCTGCGGGGTAAGCTGCAACTTCACTTCTTGAGTAATCGCCGATACAATTTCATTCTGCAGAGATAGGATATCGCGCAAGTCGTGCTCGTAGTTGTGGGCCCACTCCTGTGCTTCGGTTGCAGGATTGATCAACTGGGCTGTGACACGCACGCGGTCTCCAGAGCGAACAACTGTGCCCGTAATCAGTCTTTTGACATTCAACTCCTGTGCAATCTGTTTCGGGGGTGTATCCTTTCCCTTGAAGCGCATCACTGTACTCCGGGCGATCACGCGTTTCAGGCCGAGTCCGGCGAGGTCGGTGATCAGTGCATCGTGTATCCCTTCAGCGATGGAATCGTTCTCAGGATCAGCCGAAAGGTTCTCTAGAGGGAGCACTGCAATCGAATCTATGGCCTCAGCTCGACCAGTGAAAAGGCTAAGGATTATCATGGTCATTATGATGAGGAGACCTGCTATGCCTGGATAAAGAATCGCCCTCTTTCTCCTGAGAAGCCTTGCTTTCCTCAGTCTTGCCTTAACCCCCTCTGGCACTATTCCTTCTGTTATAGATTTTAAATCATCTATAAGGTCATCTATCTGTTGGTATCGGTCATCCGGATTCTTCTCCAGAGCTTTGCTCACAACCTGATCTATAGACATGGGGATCTCCGAGCGCAAATCCGTGATAGCCTTGGGTTTTTCTTTCAAGATGGAATATACAACGGCTTGATCCTGTGTCCCCTTGAAGGGCAACTGACCACTGAACATCTCATACAAAACCACACCAAAAGACCAAATGTCTGAACGATGATCGACCTCTTCACCACGCGCCTGTTCGGGGGACATGTAGGCGATCGTCCCCATCGCCATCCCTTCCTTTGTTATCAGAGTGCTCCCTGTCATCCTGGCCAGTCCAAAATCCATGATCTTCACCTGGCCTTCATCCGTCACCATGATGTTGGCACTCTTGATGTCCCTGTGAACCACTCCTTTCTTATGAGCTCCCTTCAAACCCTCAGCTACCTGAAGAGCCGTACTAAGCGCCTCATCTAGCTCAAGTGGGCCTGATTCAATCTTCTTCTTTAAGCTTTGGCCTTCAATATAGGCCATTGAGATGAAGGTCTTCTCCTCGGCCTCATCAAATTCATGAACAGTACAGATATTGGGATGATCCAGGGCAGCAGCTGCCTGTGCCTCCCGCATGAATCGCTCTTTGACTTCAGGAATGTGGGTTAACTCTGACGGAAGAAACTTAAGAGCTACTCTTCGTTTAAGCTTGCTATCCTCAGCTTTGTATACAACTCCCATACCTCCCCTACCCAGTTCTTCAATGATTTGGTATCTACCAGCGAAGGTCGACCCTTTGATTAAATCTTTGATAGGTGTTTGGAGAGTCTTAGTAAGGGAGGGAGAGATTTCCTCTAAAGGCTTAAGTGGAGTAGAACACTTTCCACAATAAAGGGTATCTTCGGGATTTTCATACTGACATTTAGGGCACTTAACTGACATTTTTTCCGCCTTTTATGAAATAACAAAAAAGCCCCTGCTTGAGGCTCACTTGATCCCTGTCTATGCTGCTGCAATTATTATCATAGCAGGGAATGTGATGTCAATTGAACGAAATAGTGCCTCTCCCCGGTTGTCAAAGGATGTCACAGATTTTGCTTAGAATTGCCTACTTTTGCTTACGGTTGCTTAAACGAAAAACTGATGGCTAAACCTATTGAAGTGGCACGCCAATAAGGATTTCTATAGAACTTTTAAAAATATCAAATCCAAGGCTGAAAAAGCGAAAGCTATCTTAGGGATTCGCTGAATTAGAATAACGAACACAAAATTTGGCAGAAAGAGTCAAATCAAGTCCGTACTCAAACATTTATGGGGCAGATCGTCACAGGACAGCGCTGGGCTTTATTTATTCTTCTTTTCTTTTTTCAATCTTCGTTTTTCCTTTGGACTAAGCTTGGCCTTTTTCCGTTGTTCCTTTTTGCCTTTATCCTTTTTTCCTTTATCACCCATATCTCTTTCTCCTTGCTTGAAAATGGCTTGCTCCGGACTGTAGCATTGAATGTATGCGGTCAAGCGGTTTCAGAGTTTTTTTCTGATTTCATAAGCTACAGATTCCGAGTATCATACTACTACTAACTGATTCAGTTTGACAAGGTTCGAAGCGGATGAAAATCCCCACTCACTCAACCATATCCTTCCAGTGGAGAATGAATTTCTTGGAATCCCTTGTAGCATCACTATGCAAGATCCTCTTATTCTGCATTGAAGCCTCTCCCTGTGCTAAAGCCCAGGATTTCGGCCTGGAAAGATAATTGGCCGTCGTTTCGATCCGTTCAACAAGCGTAAAAGATAGACTATCGTGTCAATAGGAAAACTAAATATCAGACTTTGCGGCAATAGGCATTCTTCTTCCTACTCCGAAGGATTTCGTCGTGACTTTT
>CAYOSH010000035.1:0-38527 GCA_964406575.1 uncultured Eubacteriales bacterium
GGTCAGGATTGAATGGAGCTTGTGTCAGGATTCTGTTTTTCAAGGGATCCGTTGACGTCTCGGCATCTTGAGGGTTCGGAGTTTGGCTTGGAGGGTTGGAGTGGTGTGGCACACTTACCACAGTAGATGGTTTCGTCTAGGTTCTCGTGTTGACACTTCGGACACTGTGTTGCCACTTCTTCCCCTTTAAATAGTCGGCAAAAGGATATCAAGGAAAGGAGGAAGAGTCAAATTGAATTGATGTGAGGATTACTGATTCTTCAACCCCGCCAGCCTCTCCCTCGCATCCTCAACCTCAGCTATCCCAGGATCGGCGTCTTTCCACAGGTCGAGGAATTTATCGCTTTTTTCGAATTATATCATCAAAGAGGTTTACACAGTTTTTCTTACAGTCCCGCTCCTGAGGCTATTGAGCTCGGTGCTCTCACTTTTCGTGTGTAACAATGTCGGGGGGCACCTCATACCCGACGACGGGATTTTCCTCCAGGAACCAGACCGGATGCCCGTGCCAGATCTTGCTCTCGGCCTCTGATAGAACCGCATCGATCTCCGGTGCGAGAGCGTTGCAGATGGCCTTGTCGGAGTTCGATTGTCGGGCGTTGCAGGCGCGGATGTCTTTGTGCATGAGGTACGCTCGGCTTATTGTGAAAGAGTCGCCGCCAGGACACTAACGTTGCAGCGCTTTCGCGATCGTCTCGATCGTATTCCAGTTCCGCGTCGTCACCAGCACGTCAAACTCTTTGTCCGTCTTGCCCAGGTATTGAATGACTTTCATGTGTCTGCGATACATACCGAAAACGAATCGTCCCCGACGGCCGATCAGTTTCACCAGCCATGTGCCGGTCGGGGGAAGGACGAACGGGTAGTCCGGCTCCTTTCGGGGTTTCTTGTCCAGAAAGCTCACGAACCGGACAGTACCCGCACGCAGTTCCTCGCCTGCGAATGGGTCGTTGGAAAGGAGCTTGAGGATATCCTTCCCACGACAGATCACGATCTTCGTTGCGAACGGCAGCTTCCGGGCAAATGCCTTCTTTATCGCGGCCTGTGTGCCGCTTCCGCACACAATGAAGGTCCCGGCGGCCCCGATGTTCAGGACGTCCAATGCCTTCAACTGCTCGGCCAGCTTCTTCGGACTGAATGTCCTGTGGCCGCCGACGTTGACGCCTCTCAGCAGAACGACGTATGCCATGCGACTCCGCTTGTCTCAGCTCTCCTTAAGGAGTTTCAGTCTGTACTTGACTGACGTCAAATAATCAAGATTCCCAAATCTATTTACATCTAGAAGGTCTACACCGTGAACAAGGCGTATATCCCCTCTTACATACTTCTTCTAACCAAGATTGATATTTTGCTTAACCTTAATTAAACACAACAATCCATTTAGAAAAACTCTGATTCTCATGCAAGCTCAATGATTTGATTAGCTTTCATCTATAATTAATTAGAGCCAATCTTATTGAGATACTAGCTTTTTTACTAAATCAATAAACATGGATTCGTTGAATTCTCGCAGTTCCACTTGATAAATGTGAAAGGCATGCAAACCTCTTAAAGCATCATTTAATTCATCAAGTGATTGCACTGCATGAGGCTTTGTATGCTTTGCATAATCATATAGAGGATTATCTTGAACAAAAAAAGCCCGCCATTTTCCATATGTACCATTTTTTATTTTTTGTAAAAGTAAATTAAATCCATCCTGGTATTCTAGAACTGTACAATATCCCCACCCGATAACATCTTCAATCTCATTTACTCCATAAACTTGTTCAATATAGATTTTTATTCCCCTACTTTGAAAACTATACTTCACGCTATAGAAGGGTTGTTTAGAAGACTTTGACTTTTCTATTTTTGTGGGCTCCATCTGTGTATTAATTGTATCAATGACTTTGTCAAAACTTGATAACAATTCTTCACAATGAAAATTAAAAATCTTTTTAATGTTTTGAGATTCTTCCTCTCGTCTTGCTCTCTTTTCAGCTCTTTTCAGATTTTCCACCTTTATTTTATGTTCAGACTCTTTAGCTAATTCAGCAATCTCAATTAACTCTACTGGAATATCTGGTTTATCCTTTTCTTCAATCACTTCAATTTCATCCAGAATAATATCAACATTGCTATAGCGACTCTCAGGCTTCTTTTCTATCATTCTCATTATTATAGAATTCAACTTTCTTGGTAATTCATTATTTAATACTTTAGGATGTTGAGGAATTTCAAATAGATGTTTATCTCTTAAAAATTCAAAGATGTTTCCACTAGAAGGCATAGGTGAAAATGGATGCTTCAAAGTTGCCATAACATAAAAAATCATCCCCATTGAGTATTGGTCAACATGCGGTGTTGGAGTTAAATCATTCCATATTTCAGGAGCCATATATTGTGGAGTTCCCCATCCTTTAAATGTTAAGGTTCTGGTAGATTCTTCGATATACCTAGAAAGCCCAAAATCTGATATTTTAAGGGTATTACCAAATATTAAGATATTCTGAGGCTTCAAATCACGATGAATCAGTTTTTCATTAATAGCTTTTAATCCCGACAATAGCTGTTTTATCCAATCTTTTAAATTTTCTAAAGATATGTAAGTTTCTTTTCTTTTTAAGAATTCATCCAAATCTCCTGAATCAGAATATTCCATAGTAAAAAATTTTATTTTATTCCCCTGATATTCGGTCTCCTCATTTGAATAGATTTCTACCACATTTGTGTGGGCTACTTGCATTGCAGCATTAGCTTCATCATCAAATATATCAACTAGTTCAGGTTGTTCGGCTACTATTTGTGGAAGTAAACATTTAAGTGCCAAGATATCATTGGTATCTACAGCTTTAACTTTATAGACTTCTCCAAATCCCCCACTACCAATCAAGTCTAGGATTTCATATTTTTCATTTATTATGTAACCCAAACTGAAAATCATCTTCTCTTGCTGATAAGTTTCTTGATTCTAGTATACTACGTGTTACTAATAAATCAATGAAACATTCACACTTTCGCATACAGCTTTCCAATCTCACAGATTTCTAACAAAAATTGTCGTATACTGCCAGCTAAACGTTGATAGAGTCGTATACCGGAAAATCAAAAATCCAAAAAGATTTCTAAGAAAAATATGGGGTAACAGGAGTGCCGGAGGAGGGAGTCGAACCCACACTCACCGTGAAGTGAACTGGATTTTGAGTCCAGCGCGTCTGCCAATTTCGCCACTCCGGCGGTTCGATAAAAAACTATAAAGGATTTCTCGTTTTTTTTCAATGAGAAGACAACTCATCCAAAATTCTTCCCCAGCTTGAAATCATGTGTGCAGACAGGGAATGGTGCGCCCATGCAATCCAGAGGCTTTTTCTTGAGGCGCGACAAGTCATAAGCTTGGTGGGCTGTCTCAGTTTTGAGATCATGGAATCTTATGACATGACAATGGCTATTGCATTCGATCGTCACTTCGAAAAAATGGGATTTACGATGCCCGGGCCAAATAAATGTACCGGGTACATTTTTTTTCGCCTATTCATAGCGGAGGGCCGTGGCTGGATTGGAGAGAGCGGCTCTGACCGAGTGAAAGCACACAGTGAACAGGGCGACGACGATAGCGAGGACACCCGAGAAGACAAAGATATCCCAGCCTATGCCTATACGGAAGGCAAAATTCCCCAGCCATCGGTTCATGGCATAAAAAGCGAGCGGCCAGGCCAGAATATTTGCGATCAGGACCAGCTTGGCAAACTCTTTGGAGAGCAGGACAATGATATTGTTCATCGAAGCGCCTAGCACTTTGCGGACACCTATTTCTTTCGTGCGCTGTTCAAGCGTAAAAGAAGCCAGTCCGAACAGGCCCAAACAGGCAATAAAAACGGCAAGCGCTCCAAAAATGATATAGACCTGCCGGGCCTTTTCTTCTTCGGCATACTTGTTCCTGAAATCATCATCCACAAAATGATAATCAAACGTGAATTCTCTGTCGGGAAATACCTGTTGACTGACTTCTCCTAATGTAGATTCCAAAAAGCTTAAAGTCGAGGGAACGTTTACCGGGAGGATCCGTGCAGTGACAAAAGCGAAAAACTGGGGCTCGCAGCTGAGAATGACCGGACTGATATCCTCCCTCATGCTTCCGCTGTGAAAATCCTTGACGACTCCGACGATCCGTCCCAGACGGTTATCTCGTGCGATATTGTAGATTCGCTTCCCGAGGCAGTCGTCCCCCCATCCGAGGCTTTGTGCCATCGTCTCATTGATGATGACCGCCTCTCCGGTATCTGTCGAAAATTCCGGGGAAAAGTCTCTTCCCAGGATTATTTCCATCTCGTAGGTTTTCACGAAGTCGAAATCGACCCAGTAATTCCTCGCTCTAACGGTTTCATCGTCGCTCCGGCCTTCGGGCAGATAGGCGTCGTAGCCCAGTTCCCCTCCAGGGATATTGGCCGAAAAAGAGACCGATGTGATGTTCGGATTTTTGAGGAGGCGATCTTTGAGCGCATCGAACCTCTGGGCATTCTCTTCCTCGCCGCGGCTGCCAAAGAATTGAACCACGAGAAGCTGTTCTTTGTTAAATCCCAGATCTTTGTTTTTCATATAATCCAGTTGTCTGATCATAGTCAGGATGCCCACGATCATGAAGATCGAGATGGCGAACTGGATAATGACCAGTATCTTTCGGAGCGAAGTGTTCTTTGATGCCGAGCTGAACCTGCCTTTCAATACCATCACAGGTTGGAATGTTGAAAGAATAAAAGCGGGAAAACTGCCGGCGATAAATCCTGTGAGGATAATGACCCCCAAAAAGCCGAGAAGAGCTGGCAATTTCAAAAGTTGAGTCGGCTCAAACTGCTTGCCTGAAAGAGAATTGAATAGAGGGAGTACAGTCATCACCAGCGCTACACCAAGAAATAGACTGATGAGGGAGACAGTGATGGACTCACTGAGAAATTGACGGACAAGCTGGTTTTTATTCGAGCCGAAGACCTTTCGCATTCCCACCTCGCGCGCCCGACCGGCGGATCGCGCTGTGGCGAGGTTGATGAAGTTAAAACACGCGATGATCAGCACCAGAAGGGCAATCCCAGAGAATAAATAGACGTTGTTGATATCTCCTGGAGTCCCGATCTCATACTCGTCGGTCGACCGGAGATGGATATCTTTCAATCGCATAAGGGGATATTGCCGGGTGGTCCCTCTCTGCTTGAACATCTCTCCCCACTTGGCTTCGTGGGTGGCCATGATCTTTTTTTCGACCTCATCGGGATCTGCATCTTCGTTGAGGAGAAGGTAGGCATAGACCTCGCAGAAATAAGGCGCTGCCAGAACCGGATGCGGGTTGCCTTCCTGATCTCGGATAAAGGTGGTCGGGATGATCCCGTTAAAGAGGAAATGGGAGTTTTTGGGGACGTTTTTGATGACTCCCGTTATTTGAATCGACCTATCTGGAGGAATGGTGATGGCTTTGCCGATGGGATTTTCCTCTCCAAAGAGACGCTGGGCGGTTTCCTGGGTGATGACGAGTGAATCCGGGTTGGCAAAGGCCTTGTCTTTATCCCCAGATATGAGTTCATAAGTAAAAATATCAAAAACGGCTGGATCAATGAAAAATACGTCAGGGATCTGAATGTTCTGGTCATCCAGCCGGCCCTGGAGCTCAAAAGAGTCGAAAATTCTGACTGCGGATTCGACTTCAGGGATGGCCTCGATTAGCTCCGGGGCGAGAGCAGGCGGAACAGTGGCGTAGTGGCGTGTGGTTGTGCCGATCGAGCTGACGGCGCCCACGCGATAGATGCGGTCGGCTTTTTCATGATAGTTATCGTAGCTCAGCTCATCCGCCACATAGAGCAAGATCAAGATGCAGCACGCCATTCCGATAGCCAGTCCGGATATGTTGATGAAAGAATAACCCTTGTGTTTCTTTAAGTTTCTCAGTGTTAATTTCAAGTAATTCCTTATCATGGCCGGTCTCCCATATATCCCAAAATAGACAAAAAGAGTATTTCTTATCTGTACATTTTCACTTTTTTCCTGCAAAAACCGTACCAATAGGACTTCCAGAGTCAAATGAACAATTCGTGATAAGGAGATTGGAAAGTTGTTTTACACGCGTACAATCGCTGTCCGTTATCGGACAATAAAAAGGGGCAGAAAAGGTGACAGTCCCCTTTTTACAGGGGTGAGCGGAAAAGGGGACAGTCCCCTTTTCTAGATTGACAGGGACTACTCACCCAAAAATTTGGAATCAATACTTTGGAGGGAATTGGCGACAGCCCTGATAAACATGCCATATTTCATGATCTTCATCATGTTGCCTTTAAGTTTAAAAGTGCCCCGGACAACACCCTGTATAAAATCCTTTTCCCCTTTAACAGCCGCTTTGTAATCTTCGTAAGAGCCTGTGCAGGTAAATCCCACTTCTACCTCTGATGGGTCGCTGATCAATCGCGCATCCGCGCACTCCCCTGCTTTGGCCTCTAAATAGACATAGGTCGTCTCGTCAAGACCGCCTTCGGGTGTGATCTCAAAAAGCCAGTTGCCATTAAAATCTGTGCCCCAGTCTTTTCCTGCATTTTTTGCAGCCTCGCTGCTGTTGATTGCATTTTTCCATTCTTGGCACCACTCATTCGAAGGGTATAAGACCGCCATTTTTGCCTCCTTGACTCAGATATCATTCATCATTATTGGTTTTTCCAATGTTTTACCAAAGTTTATAATCACAACGTCTCGAGGTCGTACCAATACCTGGCATTCTCGAGGGTCTTGAGCCCTTTGCCACCCATCCAAATCCCAATGACCTTTTGGTCTCTCCAGTGTTTCTCGATATCAAACTCTCGTGCATACCCGTAAGAACCCATAAAATCCATGGCACGACTGCATGCCCTCTCTACGCTGTTGCTGGCATAAAGAGCAAGGCCTCGAGTTTTCAGCAGAAATCTCTCGTCCCAGGGATCCCACCCATAAATATCAGGACGCGTGATTTCGCGCACATAGGTCCACATCCATGCCGAAGTCGATTCGATGAATATGGCAATCTCAGAGAGCATATCCGCAACAAGACTGTGCTCCTTTAACGGTTTTCCGGCGATATGTCTTTCTGTCGTCCATTTTTTTATGATCTCGTATACATTTTTCATGATTCCCACACACATGGCTGTGGATCCTACGTTGCCGATGGTTATGGCTTCTCTCCAGTATTTGAGGTCATCGCCGGGTCCGTGTAATCTGTATCTTTTGGGCACTCTGACATTTTCGAACCAGACATCTGAATTCATATCTGCAGACATCCCTGATTTCTGGTAGGGATTTCCGGCGGATACCCCTTCCGTATCCGCAGGCACCAAAATCAGGGCAAAATCATTTGGTTCAGTCGAGCCTTTATGTGTGATGCAAAGGACCACAAACAGATCAGCTGTTTCTCCTGAATTCGAGGGCCAGATTTTGTGGCCATTGACAATCCAATCCTCCCCATCAAGAGTTGCTGTTGTCTGAATAGTCTTCCCGTGCAATCGACCAAAGTTTTCGATGTCGGCGCCGCTTTGAGGCTCAGTCATAGCATGGCAGCTCATATACAGCTCTGGACCACAAAATTTTGGCCCGAACTCCCGGAGTAATTCCATATTCCTGTGGGGTTCAAATAGGATGGGCACCAAACCCCAGACAGAGCATACTACAGGCACACAAAAACCCGAATCGATACGCGCCAATTCCTCGCAGATGACTGTGACGCACGGAAATGGATCTGGAATATCTGTGCCTCCCACCTCGGCAGGAAAAAAGGCCGCATTTATTCCGAGATCCACAAGAACTTCCTTGAGAAGAGGTTCGACCAGTTTGTGTTCCGCCCAATCTTCATCCACATGTTGTCTGACAGGCATGTACCTTTTCTCACCCCAATCTCTTATGGCGTGGCCCATATCGGTCACAAAATCCGACACCCATTCCTTAGGGCGAATAAAATCATCTATAGTTGGCATAACGTCCTCCTGTTTTGATTTTTCTTTTTTGGACATACTCAAAGTTTTTCAGAAAAGAAATCCCCTTGAACACTTTGTAATGGAAATCAAAAAAAGAGAAATTATCACATATACCTTAAAAAATTAATGGCATAAGGTCAAGCTGTTCATAAATGTACCAGGTAAATTTTTAGCGGCCGAAGCGGGGATTGACGACGTTGCTGAAGACGGAGCCGAAGGTGTAACTCACGCCCACAGATATGTGGTAGTCATAGTCTGTGACAAGTTCTCGCCGCCGAAGCAAAATCTCATCGAGGGTGGCATCGCCCTTGGGTAAATTAAGCTGGTCGTGAATTCTCGAATAGCTGCCGAAGATATCCAGGTTGAGCCCCCGGACAAGACGGTATGAAATATGGCCCCACAAACTGACGCGATTCTTGGATACGTCATAAAAATAATGGGAACCGTCCACAGAGATGCTAGCATTTCCCCAGGGCTGCTTGACTTCCAAAGTGATATCCAGTGACTGTCCTAAAAGGCCTTCTGAAGTTTTATTATAAATCGTCTCTTCTCTATAGCTGTTGTGAAAATAATTCAAGCGATAGAGGAAGCGGAGCCGACGCCGGGTGGATTCATAGTAAGGGAAGAGATTGTATTCAATAGCAGGAGCGACATTCAATTGGAGGTTCAAGTTGCTGTAAGTAGAGGACTCGAACTCTAACCACCCCCCTAAAGACCAGTGATCGCTCAGGCTTTTGACATAATAGCCTCCTGCTTCCTGACCCGATGTTGTGCTGACTATGGAATCACTGTCAATGTTGAACGTGTCTTCTTCGAATTCACCTTCAATTCTCAGCCGCAGTTTCATTTCCGGCGTGACTCTGTTGGCTGAAAAATTGGCTCGCACAGAGCGTTCACTCGTCGATTTCTCCCCACTGAGCGATCCCCTTATTCCCATGTTGAATATCCAGAAATTCCACTTATCATCAACAGCGGTAGGCGCCAAATCTTCTTTAAATACGATGGAAATGTGATCCGCGATGGGTGAATGCAGCACATAAGGGAAAAGGCCTCTTTTCAGGACCTCCACATACCCTTCTCGAATTTCGTCTCTCACATCTGTTCTGTTGGAGATATACTTCAGAGTATGGCGAATATCGCCATAGGCCTTCAGGCCGATAAATTCCATGGTGTATTCTTGAGCGCCGCTCCCAGTATTTTGTGTTGTGATGAGGACATGGACATCCGCATCCTGCCTGTCCCGGACATAATTGACAAAAGTGATCTCTGTGCGGATGTAATCTCTGTCACACCCGCGGCAATCGATAAACACTTTTGGTGCGGACTGTTTCAGCTCTTTTTGATAGGCGAGATCATCTTCCTCACAGAAAAGAGAGAGGGGAGTAAAAGTGAGGGCTACACACAAAATTCCAAGCAGGATTATGCTTCGCTTCGTCACATCAATTCTCCTTTGTGCTCAAAGTAAGCAAGGACTCTCCTTTCCGTTCATAGTGCAATTCAATCCAAAGGTGGATTAAAAAAACGTTATATCCTAATACATACTTTGCAGAAATAAAAGAAATTTCTTGAATGAGTTTAGTCGAGAGGCCTTGTCATTTAACGAAAAAACGAAGGTTCGTTGGAATTTAGTTCCCTTCGGCACAAATTTTAACCGTAGCTTTTATTCTTAAGTTCGACACTGTAGAGTATTGCGACCCCATTGCGCTGGGTAATATGCTGCACTTTTGTGATTTTCGAAAAATCGTACACAATCTTCGAATTGTCGCGGTGGCTATTTTTGTTTACAATAGCACACCTATGGCAAAGATCGTTTTCTGGGATTGGACAGGCACTCTGGCAGATGAGGCCAGATTGGATGAAGCCGTCTGTCGAAGCCTGGAAGAAGACATTGCGGCGAAGAGGGGGATATCCTTTGCAGAGGCTGAGCAATTATTTAAAGAGCATCTCAAAGGGATTGAAAACTCCTGGAAGTGGCACGATTATGTCCAACACGGAAAACACTTTGGTATCGATTGGAAACACAGCCAAGAAATCAACCTGGATAAATTGGCTCTTGTTCCCCATGCAAGAGACATTCTGGAGTACGCGAAAGAGAAAGCATATCTAAACGTCCTTGTCACAAATGCGGTTAGAGAGGTTGTCCTGCTGAGGGTCAGACATGTCGGGCTCTGGGATGCGTTCGCTGCCGTCATCGGGAGCAGTGATGTGGAGGCCCTCAAAGCAGAGGGCAAACATTTTAAGCACGGATTAGAACGCCTGAACGGCGATCCCCGTCAATCATACTCCGTAGGTGATAATCCCATTCAGGATATTCAATCGGCACAGAAGCTCGGATTGAAGACAGTCTTTTGTGAATTCGGGAATAAGCTTGTGCACTATCATTCTGAGCACATCTCAGAGAATCATAAAGAAAGAATCGCTGCCGATCACAGAATCAAAAATCTGATGGATCTAAAAAATATCATATCATGATCGGAATGAATAAGATGAACACGATCGAGGCTTTGTGATGGCTGAGCCGTTATGCCCCTATTTTGGAAAGTGCGGGGGGTGCTCCTTCCAGGATGTCGATTATAAAGTCCAATTGGAAAATAAGAGAAATAAACTGTCACGGGCGTTGCGTTTTGAAGACATCCCAATATATTCGGGTGAAAAATATTTTTACAGGGAACGAATGGACATGGTCTTCCATCCCGGAGGATTGGGATTCAGAGAGAAGCGTTCGTGGCAGAGGATCGTGGATGTAGAGAAGTGTGTGATCTCCAATGAAGAGCTGAACACACACATAAGGGAGATAAGGAAATTTTTCCGAGATGTCGATTGCTTTGATCCCATAACTCGCGCTGGCACTTTCCGGTTTGCGGTGATAAGAACTCCCCCATTAGATTCAGCTGTATCCATTGTTTTGAATAAAGATTCGGATAAGTTGGACGAGACCAGAAATACAATCGAAGACTATTCGGCAGAGACAAGTGCCCGGAATGTGCTTGCCGCCTATGTCCCGCACAACAGTGGGTTGAGCATTTCAGAGGATTATGTTGTGGTCAAGGGCTCGGATAGGCTTTGTGAAAATTATCTGGGAAGGACCTTTCGCTACCACATCCAGGGATTTTTCCAGAACAATCATGTTATGGCTGAGAAGCTCCATAAGTACTGTCATGAGCTCCTCAAAACACATCCGACACAGAAGGCCCATCTTCTGGACCTCTACGGAGGTGTAGGAGCGTTCGGGATCATAAACGCAGGCCTTTTTCGAAATGTCACGATCTTGGAGAATTACGCTCCATCCATAGAGGATTGTCAAATCAACATCCAAGAGAACAATCTTATGAATGTGAAACCAATCCTGATGGATGCTAAACATCTGAAGATCCTGGAATTGCCTGAGCCTTTGTATACAATTTTAGACCCCCCAAGGAGTGGGATGAATCCACGGACGCTGAAGCGTTTGAACGAAATCAAACCGGAGCTGATTCTATTTATTTCCTGCAATATTAAATTGTTACGAAGAGAATTGCCTTACCTGAGCAATTACAAGATAAAGAGTGCCGTTCTCTTTGACCTCTTCCCGCAAACCCCACACCAGGAAGCCGTCATTGAGTTGGTACAGAATTGAGCTTTAGGGTCCGTTCCCCGAACGGACCGTTAGAAAACATTTCCTAACCTCTTGAAAAAAGACAGCGAGAATGCGAAAAAGGTGACAGGCCCCTTTTTGTTGTACCCCTGAAAAAAGGTGACAGTCTCCTTTTTTCAGCATACAAAATCTTACCGCAGATTGATTTTTTACGACTTTTCTGGCAAAATCTTTGCAAGTTCCGTGGACAAAAAAAAGAGAACCCTGCTCCAAGTCATCGAGAACTTCTCTCAGAAAAAAATCATCGTGTGGGGAGATATTATTCTCGATGAGTATCTCTACGGAACAACCCGCCGCATATCCAGAGAAGCACCCGTGCTCATCCTCTCCTACAAGCGTAAGGAATTTTCTCTGGGAGGAGCTGGGAACGCTCTCCTCAACCTGAAGGCGCTGGGAGCCAAGCCCCTTGCCACAGGTGTCCTGGGTCAAGATGACGCAGGAAACAAAATTTTAGAGATCTTGAAGCAGAATGGCTTATCCACTCGAAATCTCATCCTGGAAAAAGGCTACAGAACTCCTGTTAAGACTAGGATACTGGCCGGCGAAGAGACGACCCGAAAACAGCAAATCCTCCGGATTGATCAGGAGGCTGAAGTCCCGGACACACCTTCTCTCAAACAAAAGCTCCTCAAATGCCTCCGCGACCTCCGCAAAGACGCAGATGCCCTCCTCATATCTGACTACGATTATCACACTGTGAAAGAAGACATCTTTCGTCGAGCACTCCCCTTTTACAAAAAGACGAACATCCCCATTGCTTTGGATTCCCGCTTTCGACTGCTCAATTTTAAGGGAGTGACCGTGATCACCCCTAATGAACCGGAAATGGAAGAAGCGCTCCGTTTAAGGATCGATGACAACGTCCGGGTTATTACACAGGCCGGAAAAAGACTCCTCAAAGAATCAGATGCAGAAACAATCCTCCTCACCAGAGGTTCACAGGGGATGGTTCTGTTCACCAGGAAAAAGCCTCCTTTTTCTATTCCAATATTCGGCACGACAGATATCGTCGATGTCACCGGAGCGGGAGACACAGTCATCAGTGTCTTCACTCTTGCCCTGGCTTCTGGCGCCTCATACAAAGAGGCCGCCCAGCTTGCCAACTATGCTGGGGGGCTTGTGGTCATGAAAAAAGGCACATCCACAATCACTCCACATGAACTCAAAAAAGCCATCGAATCCGAACATTGAAAAAAAGACACGGCCTGACACATCTTAAAGCACTCATCGACAAAGAAAAAAAGAAGGGGAAACGTATAGTCCTCGCCAATGGCTGCTTCGACCTCATCCACGTGGGACACATCAGGTATCTGAAAGAATCCAGAGCTCTAGGAGACATCCTCGTTGTCGCACTCAACAGTGATACATCTGTACGCAAACTCAAAGGCAAAGGGAGGCCCATCCTGTCCGAAGAGGAGAGGGTGGAGATCATCTCTTCTTTTTATTTTGTCGATTACGTCATAGTCTTCAAAGAGCCGAACGTGGAAAAAATCCTTCTCACGCTCAAGCCTCATGTGCATGCCAAGGGCTCGGACTACACTGAAGAATCGGTTCCTGAGAGGGAAACGGTCTTGAGCTATGGGGGAGAAATCGCGATCACGGGGGGCCCCAAGGTCAAAAACACATCCGCAATTTTTCAGCGGATCGCCCAAAAACTGAAGATGAACGACACTCTATAGGCCTTTCCATGAACAATTTTCTGATCATCAAGCTAAGCTCTCTCGGAGATATCATCCACACGCTACCGGCGTTCTCGGCCCTTAGAGAAAATAATCCTGACGCAAAAATCGTTTGGACCGTCGAGGAGAACGGCAGAGAGATCTTGGATTGGGTGCCGGGGATAGACCGCGTTGTTGTGGTCAAGACCCGGGAATGGAAGATCAGTTCCTTGAAATCCTGGGCGGAGCTCAGGCGGATACGAACTGAGATCAAGAACAGAGATCAAACGGCCATTGATTTTCAAGGCCTGGTAAAATCCGGAATTTGTGCGTATCTCTCCCGGTCAAAAAGAAGGATCGGCTTCCACCGTAAAAACCTGAAGGAGCCCCTGGCCTCAATCTTTTACACCGACCAGCAAGACGAGCTGTCAGAGAAGGAGCACGTTATCCGAAAAAACTTGAGCCTCCTGTCCCTCGTCGGGATCGCGAATGAACATTTCGCTTTTCCATTAAAGATCCCCGATGATTTTTCACGATCGACATGGAAGAAACTGTCAGATCTGGGCTATCGGCCTGCAGACAGACTGATCGTCTTGAATGTAGGCGCAGCGTGGCCGACAAAAAGATGGCTTACAGAAAGATGGGCGGAACTTACCGAAATCCTCAAGAACAACCGAAAAGACATATTTTTTCTCCTTTTATGGGGAAATGATGAGGAAAAAACGATCGCAGAAGAAGTCCATAAAAACACGGCCATTAACTTGGCTCCTTTTTTAAACATCAAGGAGGTTATCGCACTTATAAAAGCTGCTGACCTGGTTGTCAGCGGAGATACTTTTGCCCTTCAGGTAGCGACAGCGCTCTCCCGGCCTGTTGTGGGGATCTTCGGCCCAACAAATCCAAAAAGAAACGGCCCCTTCAACCCCAACGATAGGGTGGCCTTTCACGAGATGGAGTGCAGCCACTGCTATCGAAGGAAATGCGCCACACTAGACTGCATAGATAAGATCACAGCCGAGGAAGTCGGAGAGATGTGTCTCGAGGTTCTGGAAAGCCATGAGTGAATTGCGATTCACAGATCTCCTCTGCAAATGGAGGGTGCGAGGTGGACTGGTCAGCGCCATCCTTGCCATTATATTTGCAAGACCTACAGTGTGCTCCCTGATCGGAGGAGCCGGGATAGCCGCGATCGGGATTACCATCAGAATTTGGGCATGCGGATACTTGAGAAAAGAAAAGGAGCTCACGACTTCCGGCCCTTACAGGTTCACCAGAAATCCTCTCTATCTGGGCAGTTTGATCTTGGGGATCAGCACTGTGGTAGCATGCAATTCCTGGTGGGTGTTCGCAATCTTTACGGCCAATTTCCTGATCTTCTACCCCGTCGTGATACGTGCGGAAAAGGAAAGGATGTCTCAATTTTTTCCAGAAGAATACAGAGAATACAGCAAAAAGGTCCCTCTCTTCTTCCCCTCTCTCAAGCCAAAGTTTCCCCGCAACCCAATCAACAGTTTCAGTTGGACGTTCTACAAACAGAATAGGGAAAATCGCGCTCTGATCGGCACCGCCATTTTTTATATCTGTCTTATCATAAAAATGATTGTATTCTAACGAATGGAAAAAGGTGACTGTCCCCTTTTTATGATATATTGGGATTATGCCGACAAAAGATCGGATAAAAAAAGCAAACCGCGTTCTCTCGCAACGCCAACCTGACCTTCGTGTAGCTCTGGAAGATGTGACGAACACCCATAACGCCAGCGCCGTGGTTAGGACTTGCGATGCTGCGGGTATCATGTATGTGGAGATCATCTCCGCAACCGGCGAGCCATTCCCCATCAACAGGGCGATCTCCACGCGCGCTGAAAAATGGCTGAAATTCAATTACCATACGTCCGCTTCCGAATGCCTCACCCACCTGAAAGGTAAAGGGTTCAAAATTGCCGCCACACATCTCGGCAAGGATGCTCTTCCTTACACGGCTCTGGACTATACTGAGCCTATGGTTATTGTATTCGGGAATGAATCGGAGGGGATCTCCGAAAAGTCCCTCGCCCTCTCTGACTACGTCATCAAGATCCCGATGGTCGGGATGGTCCAAAGCCTCAACCTTTCTGTTTCCGTGGGTATCATCCTGTATGAAGCAATGAAACAGCGGCAGGAAAAAGGATACTACACAGACTCCAGGCTCTCACCTGATAAATTTCAACTCTTCCTCAATAAATGGCTCAAACTCCCTCCGCATGATTAAATCAAAACCGGTTTTTTCCCTGTAGACGAAGAAAAAAAGGGGAGGCAGTCGCCTCCCCTATTGAGAATGGGCCACAAGAGCAGAATTACACTCTTATGCACCGATGCCGTTCATAAGCAGATCTGTAAAGCTCTCTAGCTTTGTCGATACTTTTTCGATAGGTTTCTGTGACCTTTTTGCTGTTGTCCTTCATTTCTTCAGCGAGTTTTTTACTGTTTTTTCCCATTTCCTCGCTGATCTTCCTGAAATTTTTTTGGGCCTCTTCATAATATTCCTCAGCATCTTCTTTGTATTTCTTCTGCGACTTTTTGTATTTGTCCTCTATACTCTCTCCGAATTTTCTCCATACATCAGCATATCTATCCCAATTATTGGAATAAAACTCAAACTCTCTTTCCTCTTCACCGATCTCGATGTCAACCTCTTGTTTCTTTTTATCTCTAAGGAATTCTATTTTGATCTTTTCTCCTTTGTCCTTGTCCTGGATCAACTTCTGCAAGGCGGTCACGCGTTCGACACGTTCTCCCTCTGCTTTTACGATCACATCACCAACTTTGATTCCGGCTTCCTCTGCGGGGCTGCCCTCAGAGACCTTAGCGACGAGAAGGCCTGTTCCCTCTTCGATGCCAAAATGCTCGGATAACTCGCGATTCAGCTCCTGCAAGTATATTCCGATGTAGTTCTGTTTTCCGCCGACCCAGCGAAAAAGCTTGGAGTCTTCATTCCTGGGCATGGGCACAGGTCTTACGCGCTCGGGAGCGAACAGCCGTGGGAATTTGAATTCGAATTCGCGCATAATATCCTTTTCTGAGTACTCTCCCAGCTTTACGTTCACATCCATCGGTTTACCGTCTCTTTCGACCTTTACAGTCATATCATCGCCGGGTGCGTGCATCCTGATCTCTTCAGCCAGCATCTCAGTGTTCGTGACTTTTTCTCCTTCAAACTCCAGGACAATGTCCCCCTCTTTAAGCTTCGCCAGCTCAGCAGGAGACTCTTTCTCCACATCCACAATCTCCACTCGACCATCCTCGTTTTCCGCGATGGAAACACCCAGCCAGCCCCGTTTCATCTTTCCTGTCTTTCTGATTTCGGTACAAACTCTATCGATCAGGTCCACAGGTACGGCAAGAGCCATTCCCGAAGACGGAGCCTCCGCTCTGTCGACAAAAATACCTTCTCGAATTCTTCCCGCCACATTCACCGATAAGCTGCTGTCGATATAAGCCCCGCGGATGAGGCCTACCATGCGGCCGCGGTCATCCACCACCGGACTTCCGCTCGCACCCCTGACAACCCACACATTCAACCGGAGCTTGTCCCTGGCGAGGGAGCTCACAATTCCTTGAGTGACTGCGGGTGTGTCATCGGGAGATATGCTGACGACTCCGATCCACGCACCGGGAGACAGGTCCTTGACCTCTCCTTTGGCGATGGGCGTCAGCTTCTTGGAATCTGCTTGGATCAATGCCAGATGGGTCACAGAATCCATACCTAAAAACTTCGCATCGATCCGCTCACCGCCTGAGGTAAACACATACAATTTTTCATCGTGGGGAGATATAAGGGCCGTGGTCACGATATATCCTTCCTCATCGATCACAACTCCCGTAGCCACTTTCCTCATGCCATTCCTTGCTTCAACCTTCACCACCGATGGGTAAACCTTTTTTGTGATCTTATCGATCTCTACATCTTTCGCCAAAGCCCGACTCGGAAGAGCGCCCAAGCTCAGACCTAAAACCGATATAAATAAAAGAAGGCCTAGGATCGCGTTCATTTTTTTAGTCATGTTCAAAAAACCTCCTAGTAGATAATCTTAGTATCGGTGTTCTCAGAGACATTCTCCAAAATATATATGGCAGGCGGTTGATCCTGTCCGGTCCGGATCTCACCGATGTAGTCGACCGCCTCTACGATAGGGATGTAATCTCTCACGCGACTCTGGCTCTGACGATCAAATACTGAAGGCGCAGGCTGCTGCTGTGTGCTCGAGACCTCAACCGGCCTCCTCTGCGGAAGCACAAAGAGGCCGACGATGACGAGCAGGACAGCCGCTGCGCTGAAGGCCCCGGCAACGGAAATACGCAATCGCGTATTTCTGACCGATGTTCTTTTCCTCATTGAGAGCTCTGCCATGACCTTTTGTTCAAAATTAGGGGGAGCTTCTACAGGTTCTATCTTTTTGAGGAGACTATCGAGTTCCATGTTCAACCTCCTTGGGCTTTACCAAAAAATCCAGGTTATGTTCATCCTTTTCCAATATATGTTTCAATTGTGCCCGTCCTCTGCTGATCCTGGCTTTGATCGTCCCCACAGGCCTTTTCATGATCTGTGCGATCTCTTCCTGAGAAAAACCCTCGATATCCTTGAGGACAATGGGAATTCTGTACCGAGGATGCAGGGTGTCTAAGGCTCTTTTGAGATTCTCTATAAGATAGGTCTCTCCCGGCTCGGCCGCAGCTCCGATCTGATCGCCTAAGTGGCTTTGCGTATCATCCAGCGAAACAGTGGATAATTTCCGTGTCTTCTTGAGCTCTGTCTTCGCCAGGTTGGAGGCGATGGTGTATATCCAGGAGGACAAAGGGGCTATGGGTTTATATTTGTTCGACTTGAAATAGACTCTCATAAATGTCTCTTGCGCAAGGTCAACAGCCCTTTGATAATCACCTGTGAGCTGTGTTAAAAAATTCACGATTCTGTGTTTGTATATGGATACGATCTTCTCAAAAGCCACTTCATCACCTTTTTGAACAAGGTGCATCAACTCCTGTTCCTCCATTCTCATCCTTTGAAACCCTTTTCCCTCTTAATTCGTTGCATTATGAATCCAAAATTTTGGAATTATTCTCAGATAAACCCATCACGCTCAAAAGAAAACTGCCACAATTGATTGAGCTCCTATTTTTTATTCATCCTCTCATTTACAATTTTCTCAAATTTATCTCTGAGCCGTGTCTGGACACTCGTCATGGGAACAACATTGCCGTTGATGATGACTTTAAGGACTCGCGAGCTCAGCTGAATCGGAGTATGATCCCACAATACAACATTCGCCAGTTTCCCCACCTCAAGAGACCCAACGAGGTTATCCACACCCAGGATTTTAGCGGGATTGATCGTTAATGCCCTTACAGCGTCATCCTCAGAAAGGCCGTGAGCAACTGATATACTCGCTGGAACCGGAATGTTACGCACCCGATGGCTGTTGACTCCAAAGCCTAAAATGTCAAAACAAAAAAGGACGCCTTTCTCCGAGAGAACAGCCGCCGTATGATAATTGATATCGTAAGGCTGCCACTTCTCGGGAATCGTCGTTGTCCCCGCCCAGATAACAGGAATCTTCTTCGCTGCAAGCTCATCGGCAAACTTCAGGATATCAGCGCTCGCATAGAGAATTCCTTTCAACTGATATTCTTTTATGATCTGGAGCGCATTCCGGATGGTCACCTCATTGGAAGTTATAAATACTGCAGGCATCCTTCCATTCACCACTGGAACGAGAGCTTCCAGAGCCAAATCTCTTTTGAATGGGGCGTACTCTGCTTTCCGCTCACTTTTGTCCTCTTCTCTCTCTCGAACTTCAATTTTTTCCGCATAGAGCAAGGCCTGATTCAGTTGATCTCTAATGAGAGCGGTGATCCCGGGGAGTGTTGTGGGATAATTGCCCGGCCTCTTTGGCCCGAACGTGACCTGCCCCTTGGCTCCCATGTTGAAGATTTGGGCCATGTCCCTCTTGATGACCATCTCTTCTGCAATGTTTCCGTATAGGTTAAGCACGACAGCCTTACCATTTATGATATTCATGCTCCCACTGGTTGTCATCACAGTAGTCACTCCGTCAATCCTGGTCACTTCTATCGTACTGTCCTCCGGATTTATTGCATCGAAGGGGTCGATCTGGGGAGTTATCACGCCAAGCTCGTTCACATCGTTTCCGGAACCTGGGTAACCCGTGACTCCAATGGCAGTCATGACAGCCACAAGACCCGGATACACACTTTTCCCTCCGGCATCGATCACGATTGTTTCAGGAGGGGTTTCAATATCGGTTCCGATCCTGGCGATCTTTCCACTCTGAATGAGCAAGCTGCCGTTTGGGATCACTTCACCCACAACCGGAACAATCCTCCCGTTTCTGATCAGGATCGACTCCTGCGACAGAGCCACATTTGCAAGAACAAAAACCAGGATCATCGCAAAGATCAAATGGACTCTTTTATTCATAGCTCCCTCCTTCTCTCTGAACGCTGTGTTTTGCATAATCGAAGTAGATCTTGCCCTCTATGATCGTCATCAGACATTTGGTCGTGGAATCCAGAGGATGTTTTTCGAACACGGCAATATCTCCATCCTTTCCAACTTCAATGCTCCCGATGCGGTTCTCCAGCTCAAGAGATCTGGCTGGGTTCAGGGTGATCATCTTTAGGACTTCCTCTTCAGGGATGTCGTTGTACTTAAGGACCTTGGCTGCGTTCCGGAAGAGATAACGCCCCTCATCCGCGCTGTCGGAATTGATCACGATGTTGACGCCGGCATCATACATGATCTTGAAACCATAGGGACACCCATCATACGCTTCCTCTTTGAATCCCCACCAATCAACCCATCCACCAAAAGAGACCCCTGCTTCAGCCATGATGTCTGCCACTTTGTAGCCATCCACACAATGTGACAACTGCATGAGATCGAGGCCGAATTCTTTACAAAAGTTGATGAGCCAGACGATTTCATCGGCCCTATATGTATGACAATCGACAGTGAGTTTTTTCTCCAGGGCCATCTTCAGAGTCTCCATCTTCAGGTCCTTCGTTGGAGGCTTGAGATCCTTCTCTCCAGCTTTTTTCTTTTTTTCATATTCATCCCACTGGGCTTTATATTCCTGGGCTTGGATAAACGCCTGTCTCATGACATAGGCCGTTCCCATTCGCGTGAAAGGCATTTTCCCCTTTTCTTGTCCGTAAAAACGTTTGGGATTTTCGCCTAATGCCAGCTTCAGTTGTTGCCGGACTCCTTTGACAATCATCTCCTCTGGCAGCACATTGGTTTTGAGCTTTATGGTGACATTGACACCTCCGATCACATTGGCACTGCCGTGCATAGTCTTCACTGTCGTCACACCTCCCGCTAACGTCGTCAGAATCTTGTGATCTTCAGGGTACAAGGCCTCTTTCATCCAAACTTGTGGAGTGACAGGATCGGTCATTTCATTGATATCGCCAGAACTTAGGGCAATATGAGTGTGGCTGTCTATGATCCCCGGCATTATGAACTTCCCCTTACAGTCAATCACGCGGACTCCAGGCGGAATCGTTATATCCTCACCGAAAGCAGCGATTTTGCCATTCTGGATAAGAACAGTCCCATTGGGAATAACACCTTGAGTGATTGTTAGAACAGTTCCTCCCTTGAGCGCTAAATCCTGGGACATGACATTCGCAGAGACGAATACCGCTGCAGCCAATAAAAAAACAAACCGTTTCTTCATGCTCATCTCCTTTTTATTTCAATTCGTCTTTACATATTAATGTTACGATATTATGTTTACAAGCCTATTTATGCGCGATAAAACAGGAATGAGATATGGATGAGGCAGAAAATGACCTCGCAGGGATACGATTAAAAAAGTGTGCTGCGTACGCTCTCAGACTGAGTGGAGTAAAACAGGACGCACAGCTAAATCTAATGCGTTCTTATCGTTTAGGGGGTTCTATGGGTTTTGTCACAAAGAGACTGATATCCCGGCTGATCAACAGCGCACGCAATTCGGGAAACTTCTCCTTGATCAGCTCATTGATCTTTTTTATGGTCCTCTCCAGCTCGTCTCTCAGGCGATAGACTGTGGATCGTTGTGCCTGCGTGGGCTGTGCGGTGGTCGCCTGAAGTTTTCCTGCAAGGTCCATAATCACATATTCCATACTGTTCCGGTCCTCTCTGAACGCACCCCGGATCTCCTTCAGCTCCTTAGCGATTTCCTCGATCTTGTTTATGACTTTATCCGGCAGGTCTTCTCTTCCCTTGAGAGCCTTTTCAATGCGCTTGATTTCTATATCCATCGCATCAACCGCGTTCCATCCCTCTGTGCAGGCCCTCTGCATATCGCTCACTGTCATGCTGAGTTCAAACCGTCTTTGCAGAGCATAGGGATTGGCTCTGATCCTGGGGTCCACCTCGACTGAAAGACTCTGCTGGATTTCCTGATCCCTAGCTACCAATTTGACAGTATATTCGCCAGGCAGAACAAAAACGCCCTTTTTTGGCTCAAAATACCCTGGGCGGGTTCCTTCCGGATCGAATGACAGCGGATAGCGAAGATCCCAGTTGATCCTGTTGAATCCCTTTCTGTCGGGCGCATTAATCTCTCGAATTACCGTTCCATTGGCATCGGCAATGATTATTTTCACGGTGGGAAGATTTTCCCCCTGATCATCTCCTCCTGAAGGCTTTTTCTCTGCGGCCTGTGCGGATCGCTGGCTCGGAGGGTCGCTCTTCAAGTAGTAAGTGAGTAGAGCACCGTAATCAGGATTGGGCCCAAAAAATTTAGACGCACCGGGATTTGGCAACTCCCTCAGCTCAAAGAACTGGATGGCTTTGCGGGGAGGAAAAAGATAGGCCTCAGAATCCAGGATCGTCTCACTGAGAGACTCCAACAGGGCAATGTCATCCAGCACAATGATCCCTCGCCCATGAGTGCCGAGAATCAGGTCATTCTCCTCACCGTTAACAACGATATCATCCACTGGCACTCGAGGTAAATCCCCACTCACAAATGCCCATTGAACGCCCCCGTTGATGGAGATGAAGAGGCCAGACTCTGTTCCGGCGAAAAGGAGTCTTGCATTCCAGGGATGTTCCCGGATCACGTTGACGACTATTCCATTGGGGATATTGTTTGAAATGTTTGTCCAGGTGGCGCCAAAATCGGTTGTCTTAAAAATATAGGGACTAAAATCATTGTCGCGATGCCCATCAAGAGTCACATATGCGGTTCCGGGTTTGTGGATGGAAGCCAAGACACAACTAACCCAGCGAGGTTCAGACAAGCGGAAGCGCGGCGTCAGATCCGTCCAAGAACTCCCGTTATCCCTTGTCATCTGCACATTTCCGTCATCTGTTCCAGCATAGATCAACCCCACCTGCAGTGGTGATTCAGAAAGAGAGGTCAGAGTTCCGTAGTGGGCGACACCATCGTCCCTTGACAGAGTATCGTCATTCCTTGACATTCCCATGATGGGCAGCTTTTTCCAATCCTGATTCTTGGTGAGATCAGGGCTTATGACTTGCCAGATGTGCCCTTTATTCGTGGTTTTAAACACTTTATTCCCGCCGTAATAGATGATATCGGGATTATGAGACGACATGATCAGGGGAGATTTCCACCCGAACCGGTATTCCTCATCCGTATTTTCAGGAGCTGGTTTGATGTATTTCTCTTCCCGAGTGTTCAGATCAATATAAATCAAACGCCCTCCCTGATTTTCGGCATAGAGCTCAGTCGGATCTTCCGGGTTGACAGCCACATGAAAGGCATCGCCATAGGCGACATTGATGACATCCTCATTGCCGATCCCCAGGCTGCTGAAGGTTTTATTGGGCAGCCCGTACACTCCGTGATCTTGAGCTCCTCCATAGATCCAATAAGGCTCCCCCTCCCTGTGATCGATGCCGATCGCATAGAACTGGGCGATGGGGAGATTGTCGATAAAATTCCAGGTCTTGCTCCCGTTATAAGACATGTAAAATCCCCCGTCTCCTCCCAACAAGAGATGGTCTGTATTATCGGGATCGATCCACAGGGCATGGTGGTCTACGTGAATCCTGTCTCCTGTATTCTCCCTGGAGAATGTCTTGCCGCCGTCTTTCGAGACATAGAGAGAGGTGCCCAACACCCAGATCTTATAGGGATTTGTAGGGTCAATGCGTATCTGGCTGTAATACATCGGACGAGGGTTCAGCTCATTCATCCGAGTCCAAGTGTCCCCCCGGTCCTCAGACTTGAATACTCCACCTTCCTTATTTTCAATAATCGCATAGACGATGTTCGGGTGGCTTTTAGAGATATCGATGCCGATCCTCCCAGTATTCCCTGTTGGCAACCCCTTTATCAGTTTCTGCCAGGTGTCTCCCCCATCTAGGGAGCGATAGAGGCCACTGTAAGGGCCCCCTCCGATAAAACCCCATGCCCGGCGGCGTCTCTGATACAGGGCTGCATACACAATCCGGCCGTTATCCTCGATGGCCACATCCACGGCTCCCGTGTGTTCATTCACATACAGGATTTTTTCCCAAGTTTGGCCCCCATCTTTTGTCCGAAAGAGACCGCGTTCGGCATTGGGCCCCCAAAGATGGCCGAGAGCAGCGACAAAAACGACATCAGGATTCCGGGGATTGATGGCAATACGGCCTATGTGATGTGTTTCGTTCAGACCCATAGGGACCCAAGTCTCTCCCCCATCTATAGATTTATAAACTCCATCTCCCCAAGAGGAGCTCTGACGGTTGTTGGGCTCTCCAGTACCGGCCCATACAATGTTGGGATCGGTGGGTGTTATGGCAATATCCCCTATCGAGAGAGAAGTGCCTTCCTTATCGAACACAGGCCTCCAAGTGGTCCCGTTATCCTCGCTCTTAAAAATCCCTCCCGAGGCTGAGGCAATAAAAATGATATGCGGCTCCCCCACGACAGCTTCCACATCATCGATGCGGCCACCGAATGCGGCGGGCCCTATCTGTCGCCACTTTAGCTGCTTGAACAGGTCTGTATTGAATTTTTGGGGGGTCTGAGCAAAAAAAGGCGCGCACAACAAGATTGGGCTAACAATCAAGCATGCCAGAATAAATGCTCCCCTTAGCCGTAACATCAAAGGCCTCCTCTATCCAACCTGAATAATTTGGATCTGCACTGTATCAGGTTGTATTTTGTCGCATATCTACATGAAAGTATCAAACGTTGGGCTATAAATGTCAACTCTTTTACACTATCACATTATCTTGTGGAGTCAACTGCTCGTCTGACTGATGAAGAGTCCATTCGGGAAATACACAGATAAAAAACGCTTCGTTTGGGAAACGGCCGCTACATTTAGAAAGGATTTCCCTGGAAAGGGCCGTGAAGATGCCACGGCGTTGACCTTTTTTATTGAAGATAATTTTGGTTATAAAATTCGCTGGAATGAAGCGTTATGATCACTCTTTGCACTTCAGCTCGATCAGCGGCTTTTCCGAATCGACAAGATCCCCTTCGGCCACATGGATCTTTCTGACAAAACCATCGATGGAAGACTTGATCTCGTTTTCCATTTTCATGGCCTCCACGATAGCTAGGGTCTGGTTTTTCCTGACCTCATCATTCTCTTTGACATTGACTTTGATGACCTTCCCGGGCATCGGGGCCTTCACCATGAGCTTATCCTCTTGAGATCCTTCCTCGCCCAATAGCGCCCTCACGCTATCGCTCAAAGGTTCCTGAACCGTGAAATTGTGACCTTGAAAATACAGATACCTCTTGTTATTATCTTTGACCACATAAACACGGTACGACCTGTCTCCTATAAGGATGGAAATAATTCCTGGCGAGATGGACTGGATGTCGGCTTCATAGGTCAAATCGTCAGCGGTGACCACATAACGGCCCTCTTTTTTTTCCAATGTGATTTTTTTCAAGACATCATCGATCAAGAATTCGTAATCCACTTTAACTCCCACCTCCCATACGCCATTTCCCCAGTGTCTGCCATGGCGATATAACCACATTCTGGTCATATGCAAATCGCAAGCCAAAAGGTTTGGAACCGCTATCGAATGCCGATGCCAGAGCAGCTATCATACGAGATTTTTCGTTTTTTTCTTTTCCTTCCCATCGGGCAAAATATTTCTCGATATAGTGTGTCGTCGTCTCTCCCGCTTGGAATTGGGGATGGGCGATCACATCCTTGAGGAAATTGATGGTTGTCTGTATGCCCAGGATAACATAGTCATCAAGAGCCTTGATCATCCGCTGGCAGGACATTTGTCGGTTCTCTGACCAGACGATGAGCTTAGCCATAATGGGATCATAATAAATGGGAACATCACAACCGCTGGCGATGCCGCAGTCGTGCCGGATTCCCGGCCCGCTGGGTTCTTTCAAAAAGAGGACTTTCCCTGCAGAAGGCAGGAAATTGTTGAAGGGATCTTCGGCATAGATCCGGCATTCGATCGCATGGCCCTGCTGTTCAAGTTCGTCTTGCGTCAAAGAAAGCTTTTTTCCCGCTGCAATCTCTATCTGCTGATGGACCAAGTCAATTCCTGTGATGAATTCGGTGACAGGATGTTCGACCTGAAGACGGGCATTCACCTCAAGGAAGTAGAAATTCTTTTTTTTGTCCAGGAGAAATTCCACAGTTCCTGCGTTATTGTATCCTGAGACCTGGATGACTTTTTTTGCTGTCTCACCCATTTTTACGCGGAGCTCCGGATCCAGTGCTTGAGACGGAGATTCCTCCACGATCTTCTGATGCCTTCTCTGGATGGAACACTCTCTCTCGAAGAGATGAACGGCATGGCCGTAATTGTCGGCCAGGACCTGGAATTCCACATGTCGGGGCTCTTCGATGTATTTTTCCAGATAGACGGATTCATCCCCGAACGCAGATTTGGCTTCTCGTCGGCCGGCCTCTATGGCTGCCCTCAGTTCCTTCTGGCTTTGAACGATCCGCATCCCCTTGCCTCCACCCCCCGCTGAAGCTTTGACCATGACGGGATACCCGATCCTCTGTGCCTCTCTCTCATATTCTTCAACAGCGGAAGGGATACTCTTCATTCCAGGGATTATGGGGATTCCGGCCTTTTCCATCGTCTGGCGCGAACGGACTTTATCGCCAACGAGCTTCATAGCCTTGGAATTGGGACCTATGAACACGATTTCCTCCTGCTCGCAGCGTTTGACAAAACCGGCATTTTCAGCGAGAAAACCATAGCCGGGGTGAATGGCCTCTGCGCCAGTCTGTTTGGCAGCTTCGAGGATCCGGCCCATGTTGAGGTAACTCTCAATGGCCGGTGCCGGGCCGATGTTGAGAGCCTCGTCTGCAGAGATGACATGGAGGCTGTTTCTATCGGGATCAGAAAATACGGCCACGGTTGAAACACCCATCTCCCGACAGGCTTTGATGATCCGGACGGCGATCTCTCCTCGATTGGCAATCAATATCTTCTTGAACATTCTTTTTCCTTTTTATGTTTTCAGTATCATATCCACCAAAAACCTTCAGTTTGTTCGGGGAACAGATCCTACATCATAATTTCCCTCTCCCTAGACCGTGTAGAGACTATCTCCCAAACGGTCCGCGTGGGGAGCGGACCCCACATTCGAATCATTTTTTGCGGCCATTTTTATGGCTAGATTTTTGAGTCCAACGGGGTTTGCGTTTCTCGAGAAAAGCGCTCATCCCTTCCTGCCCTTCATCGGAGACGCGCAAGTCGGCGATCATACGGGCAGTGTACTCTTTGACGTCTTCGAGGCTCATGCCGGGTACGTTGAGGATCAACTCTTTGCAGCTGGCAATAGCTTCGGGCCCGGAGTCTAGAAGCTGACCGACTAACTCATCCACACGCTCTTTCAGCTGATTCTTGGGGACGACCTCATTGACGAGGCCGATCTCTGCAGCTTTCTGTGCGGAGATCCGCTGACCGGTCAGGAAATACTCCCTGGCTTTGCTCTCACCGATCTTGCGCACAACATAGGGAGAGATCGCGGCCGGAACCAGCCCGATCTTCACCTCACTCAAACCAAACTTGGCATCCTCAGCAGCCACCGCAATATCACACACAGAGAGAAATCCGGTGCCTCCACCTATAGCGGCACCATTCACCATTGCGATCGTTGGCTTGGGCAGCGTGTAGATTTTATGCAGAACTTCTGCCAATTGGAGAGACTCCTCAAGATTTTGATCGAAGGAATAGTGAATGATCTCACGCATCCAGTTGATGTCCGCTCCGGCACAGAAGGATTTGCCCTCTCCTGTCAGAATGACAACTCTGATGGAGTTATCCACTCTGACTTTATCGAAAGCGTCAGTCAACTCCAGGATCGTTTCAGAATTGAAGGCATTGTGGACCTCAGGTCGATTGAAGTTGACCTGAAGAACAGTCCCTTTCTTCGTCAACACAATCGTTTTGTATAAAAGTGCTGTCATCTCTTGCATATCATATCGTTTATCAACTGTATTCCACTTTTTCTATTCTTTGCTTTCCATCCCTGTCCTGCTACATCCTGAAAATACCGACCTTATAATCCGGAACTGGAGCGTTCAGGCTCATGGCGATTCCCAGGGCCAAGGCCTCTCTCGTTTTTAGAGGGTCGAGGATTCCGTCATCCCAGAGGCGAGCCGTACTGTAATAAGGGCTTCCCTCATGTTCATATTTTTCCAGGATCGGCGTTCTCATTTTTTCTATTTCGGCTTTTGTCATTTTTTTGCCCTGAGATTTTAAGCTCTTGACTTTGACAGTCACCAGCACATCCGCGGCCTGTTCCCCGCCCATGACACAGATCCGGGCATTGGGCCACATCCAGAGCAATCTTGGGAGATAGCCTCTGCCGCACATGGCATAATTCCCTGCGCCGTTCGAGGCGCCCAAGATCACCGTGAACTTGGGCACATCGGCATTGGCCACCGCATGCACAAGCTTTGCGCCGTCCTTGGCGATCCCGCCGTGTTCATACTGCTTGCCCACGATGAAACCTGTGATGTTCTGGAGGAAGATAAGCGGAACCTTCCGCATCGAACACAGGGTGACAAAATGGGCGCCTTTCACGGCGCTCTCCGAGAAGAGGACTCCGTTATTGGCAACAATTCCCACGGGATATCCCATGATCCGGGCAAAGCCACAGACTAAGGTCTGACCATAGAGCTCCTTGAATTCCTGAAACCGGCTGCCGTCGATAATGCGGGCGATAACGTCCTTGACGTTGTAGGGCTTCCTCACATCGGTGGGAACGATCCCATATATCTCTTCCGGGTCATAGTAGGGGTCTTCGGGCTCAGCGATGTCCAGGGCGAACTTTTTCGGCGGGTCCAAAGTCTCGACGATATTACGGGCGATCTCGAGAGCATGCTGGTCGTTCTGGGCATAATAATCGGATACGCCGGATATGCGGCAGTGCACATCAGCCCCACCCAGCTCTTCATCTGTCACATCCACGCCTGTTGCCGCCTTGACAAGCGGTGGGCCTCCGATAAATATCGTGCCCTGCTGGCGGACGATGACTGTCTCGTCGCTCATGGCCGGCACATAAGCACCGCCTGCTGTGCACGAACCCAGAACAATGGATATCTGAGGAATGCCGAGTGCGGAGAGCCTTGCCTGGTTATAAAAGATGCGGCCGAAATGCTCCTTGTCTGGAAAGGTTCCCTCCTGAAGAGGAAGAAAAATCCCACCGGAATCAACGAGGTAGATACAGGGAAGGCGATTGTCAAACGCTACAGTCTGGGCCCGGATATGTTTTTTGATCGTCATCGGGAAATACGTTCCCCCCTTGACAGTAGGGTCGTTGGCCACAACCAAAACCTCCCGGCCATGAACAACGCCGATTCCCGTGATGATGCCTGCACTCGGGGCTTCGTTCTCGTACATATCATAGGCAGCCAGCGGTGTGAATTCCAGAAAAGGCGTATTCCGGTCAAAGAGTTTTTCGAGGCGTTCCCGAACTAGAAATTTTCCCCTGGATTTCTGGAGATCCCTGTATTTCTTCGGGCCTCCTTCTCTGATCTTTGCATAGCGTCCGTTATGCTCTGCGACAAGGCTCTTCATATGGGTAAAATTTGCTTTATACTCTTTGCTCTGGGTGTCCACTTTACTGTCTATTCTAAACATGTCTTTACCTCATTCCCGGTCTTGACAGCCTTTCCCATCGATGCCGCCCTTTTCAAATACGCTCAACTTCATCAACGGAAAAGACTCGAATCTTCTATCAATATTATGTTCAAATGTCCTTTTGTTCAACTATTAACTGAATTATTCATAAAAACTTCCGATCCCTCCCTTAAAAAAGTCTCGTTCATATGATCGGCATTTTTTACCCTTCGGGCGAGCCGATCTCAATACATCTGCTTCGTCGTAGCTCATTCACAGTAGTTCACTACAGTTTCATGAGCCACATTCCTCGCAGCTACATCAATCTCGGCTCGTGAATAATCCATCTTTTCTGATTTATTCATAAAAATCGCTGATACACAACCTTGTAATAGAGAGGAAATCCAACTCTAAGTTATAACAATCGGACTTTGATGGCTAATTTATAACCTGTAGTTAGTTTTTTAGCCCAAGCCGCGCTGCAGGGCTAGAGAGACTGATCAGATTTATTGTGGAACGAACTTGTATCCGTAGCAAAGAATCCCTGATTCTCCCATCTCATAGATCTTACGGAACTCAACCCTCACATTCATACCTATCTTGATGTCTCCGAAATCACAGTCCACAATCTGTCCGGCAATTTTAGTCCCATCGTCCAAAGCCACGATGCCCACTGCATAGGGTGCCTGGTCCACAAAACGGTGTGGGGGTACACGGATGATCGTGTAAGTCAGGACTTTTCCTGTTTCTGCGAGTTTTGTTTTTTCCAGTTCCTGGCTCTGGCAGACATTACATATCAGCCTCGGAGGAAAAAATATTTTGCCGCAGTTTTTACACTTATTGGCTTCCAGCCGGTATCTCTGGGGAATCTCTCTCCAATATCTTGCTGGTGTCGACATTTCATCCTCCTCCTATTCTCTCTCAAAGATGTGGACGATTGAGCTCGCTCCACTTCCGCCCATGTTCTGTGTCATGCCGATCCGGGGATTAGGGACCTGCCTGTCGCAGCACTCCCCCCTAAGCTGCTTGACGATCTCGACAGCCTGAGCAACTCCAGAAGCACCGACCGGATGCCCTTTAGCTTTGAGTCCGCCACTGGGATTGACAGGGATCTTTCCATCAAGAGCAGTCAATCCCTGCTCCACAGCTTCGCCTCCTTTGCCTTTTTCCACAAAACCAAGGGCTTCCGTCACACAAATTTCAGCGATGGTGAAACAGTCATGAACTTCCACTATATCGATGTCCTCAGGTTTTTTGTCAGCCATAGCATACGCACTCTTGGCTGCAAGGTAAGTGGAATTGAGCCAAGTGATATCCGTCCTTTGAGCGAGTTCGATCGTATCTGTGGCGTGGCCTAATCCGATTATCTTAACCAAAGGTTTCCCATATTTTCTTGCCAGTTCTGCAGGATACAGGACGATCGCTGCCGCTCCGTCTGTTATGGGGGAGCAATCCAAAATCCTCAGTGGATCGGCCACCATAACAGAGTCAAGAACCTGATCCACCGTGACTTCAAAGGGAAATTGAGCAACGGGATTTTTTGCCCCGTTTTTATGGTTTTTTACCGACACCATAGCCAACTGTTCACGCGTCGTACCGTATTTTTCCATGTGGGCCATAGCGATTAAAGCATAGAGCCCGGGAAATGTTATGCCGTGGTACCCCTCGTACTCCTGGTCGGCTGCAGTCCCCAAGGCATATGTGGCTTCGTTTCCGCTCACGTCTGTCATTTTTTCGATCCCACTGACCAGAACAACGTCGCTCATCCCGGATGCGACCTCCATGTAGCCCAGCTTCAGGGCAAGCCCGCCTGAGGCACAGGCGGTCTCCACTCTTGCCGAGGGAATGGGTGCCTGTCCCAAATAATCGGCCAGGAGCGCAGCAATGTGCTCCTGCCCCACAAACAGACCGGATGACATGGAACCCACATAGATAGAATCGACCCTATCAACGCCCGCATCTTTTAAGGCCAGAAGAGCTGTCTCGACATAGATATCTCTGAAGGATTTTTTCCAAAGCTCGCCCCACTTGGTAATCCCTACACCTATAGCTGCCACTTCTCTCATTGTTTCCTCCTACTCGGCCTTCCTGATCTTATGCCTGAACTTGGCGTATTCGCCGTATTCCAGGTATTTGATGTTCTGCCTCAAAAGGTCTCTGGTCTTTGGAGCACTCTCCCGGACCTCATTGATCCTCTTTGTGACCTCAAAGATAAATCCATCACTCCCTGCACCCGATCCATAGGAAACAAGCAGGATCATATCTCCTGGCTGAGAGATGTCCAGAGTGGAGGTTAGACCTAAAGGGGATGAAGCGGAATATGTGTTCCCAAGCTTGTTGACCAACCAGCCGGGCTCGATCTGCTCATTCTTGAATCCCAGCATCTTCCCTACCCTGAAGGGGAACTTTCCGTTGGGCTGATGAAAAATGACATACTGGAAATCCTCCGGTTTCATCCCGGCTTTATCCATGATCCCTCGAGCTGCCCCTGTGATGTGTTTGAAATAGGCAGGATCGCCTGTAAAACGGCCTCCGTGTTGAGGATAATACTGGTACTCGCGCCTCCAAAAATCCGGAGTATCCGTCATGTACGAGTATGTGTCCAAGACCTTGGCCACAAGATCGTCTTTGCCAAAAATAAAGGCCGCAGCACCAGCGGCGGCGGAGTATTCCAGGGCATCACCCGGAGCCCCTTGAGATGTGTCAGCTCCCACACCGAGTCCATACTTGATCACCCCAGATCTCACCAAATTCAGGGCTATAAACATGCCCTCAGTTCCTGCTTTACAGGCAAATTCCAGGTCTGCCGAGTGCACATCCGGCGTGGCTCCGATGGCTTCGGCAAGCACTGTGCCACTGGGCTTAACAGCATAGGGGTGAGATTCCGAGCCGACGTACACAGCACCGATATCCGCAGGATCGATCAGGGCTCTCTTCAGAGCATTCTTGGTTGCTTCCACCGACATGGTGATAGTGTCTTGATCAGGAGAAGGGACTGATTTCTCCTCGAGCATCAATCCTTTTTTGTAGCTGGGTGCATCCGCTCCCCAAACCTTCGCGATCTCCTCGACCTTGATTCTGTTTCGGGGAATGTACGCACCATATCCCACAATACCTTCCATTTAGCGCCTCCCTTCAAGAAGTGAAAAGAATGAGTGTCTCCAAATAAATAATTTCATGAGTTATGAAAGACAAAATATCCTCCCATAACTGCTTCCTGAAGTCAATATTTTATAATCTCAAAAGATTTCTTTAATTCTTGATCGCATGAATACAAATTGCGTTACTAAGTGTCCCAATTGTGTGGTGGAGAGAACCGTGTGAAGGGCCGGATGCACATGGTTCATCTTCCATGGAGAGATGTGAGGGAAGTCCGGAACCGAGGCCCTGTCCGTCTGAGCCATATGGTGGGGGGGTCTTTGGCGAAGACGGATTGGGCCTCTGGGTGCTTTCGATTTGACACTGCATCGCCTTAAAACTAGAATGGGAAGAACCGATATGCTCCTTCTCGATCAAATAAAAATCTCTGACCTTTTTCGCTCTGACTTTGACATTCTTTCAGTCATTTCACACGGTTCTAATCTCTATCGATTTTCTCCTGTGAATGACGGAACTTTTCGGAGCCAGATCTCGTCTACCTAGGTGTGATTAGTGCAAACAGAAAGGATAGTCAAAGAATGCTTACAAGGAAACGAAGGAGCATGGCAAATGCTGGTTAACACTTACTCTCGCAGGATCTTCAGCCTCTCCTACCAGTTCTCCGGAACCCGCGAAGAAGCTGAGGACATGACGCAAGAGATCTTCCTCAAGCTCTACAATTCCTTGAAAAAATTTGATTTCAGCCGGAATTTTGATGCCTGGCTCCTGACTCTTGCACGGAATCACTTGATCGATGAATACCGCCGCACGAAGTGGGAAAAGAAGACGAGGGATGAGTTCGATGAATACCGCCTGAAAGAAACAACAGAGTTAGGCCCGGAAGACGCCATCCTCAGAGAAGAGACCAAAAAAAGAGTCTGGGAGGGTTTTAACCACCTTTCGGCAGATATCCGGATGGCTGTCATCCTGAGGGATATCCAGGGAAAGACATACGAAGAAGTGGCAGAGATCATGGATCTTCCCCTGGGAACAGTCAAATCGCGAGTCAATAGAGGAAGAGTGCAGCTGGCAAAAGTCCTCAAAGAACAAAAGGAGAAAGAAAATGGAATGTGAACACATCGAAAACCTTTTGTCGTCTTATTTAGAGGATGAGCTCGCAGCCGAAGACAAACGGGCTGTCGAGAAGCATCTCGCTAGCTGTGCCGGCTGCTCCGTACTCTTCGATCTGCTCAGGGAAACACAGGAATCCCTAGCGGAATTCCCTCAAGCTGAGATCAGTGAGGCACTTTTAGAAAGGCTTTATGAGATCCCACAGCGGAAAAGGAAATTCCGGCTCAACCTGGATTTTTTGGTGCGTCCTGCGGTGCAGCCCTACCTGGCAGTCGCAACGGTCCTGCTGACGGTCGTGTCCTTTTATCTTTTCAATCCTGAAAAGAGCGCGATCGACAGGTCGATAAACCGCCAGATCCATCTGGGATACAGCAAAATCGGCAAGCTGTACTCCGAGGCGGAAACATTCACCGCGTCATTGGGTGAACACAAGGATAATATCCTCGAAACCATCAAAAGCAAACAGCCTTTTGGAAGGAACGGGGATTGATCACAATACATATGGAGGTATGATAATGGAAGAGAAAGTTATTTTAAAAAGACCCCCTAAATCCCCTGCACTTGCGGGTATTCTGGCTTTCTTCTTTCCCGGCACAGGTGCTCTGTATAACAGGCAGCCGCTGAAATTTTTGGCTGTGATCCTCGGAATTGCAGTTATGGTCACCATGCTGGCGAGCGAGGAAGGCTCGGCCCCTTTTCTGGGAATTCTTCTCGGCGGCCTGTACTTCTACCAATTTTTTGATGCAATCATTACGGCTAATGCCATCAATCGGAAGTTTTTCCAGGGTGAAGAGGTGGAGGAGATCAAAGTGGAGGAAGTCCCCGAATTCGTGAAGACGGGCTCTGTGTTTTGGGGGATCGTCCTCATGATCATCGGAGTCGTGCTTCTCATGGCAAACTTCAGTTTTCTGGTCACCTATAGCCGAATTTGGAGTCTTTGGCCCCTCGTTGTCATCATCATCGGCGTAAAACTCATCGTAGATTACGTCTCGAAAGACAAAGAGGGAGTTTAGAGGAGGAAAAAATGGCAAAAGAAAAACGAAAAGACCTTCTTATTTGGGGTGTCCTCCTCATAGCTCTAGGAGTCTTGTTTTTGCTCGATGTCAACATCTGGTGGGTGCTGGCCCATTTTTGGCCGGTGATCATCATTCTTTGGGGAGCCCATAAGCTCTACTACGGTTTGAAGGAACGGCGAGAAGAAGAACCATCCCAAAACGTCCAGGCATGAAAATGAGATCCAAAGAAATTGTATTCCTGATCCTGCTGATCGCGGCGGGGGTGTTCTTCTATTACGCTTACACAGATAAGCTCGATTGGGAGATCGAATGGGGTGAGGACTTCTTCATCAAGCTCGAGGAGTTTGAGTTCAAAGAATCCCACACGATCAAACCCCCGTTCCCTCCCGTCCTTCATGTGGTGAATCGTCACGGAGAGATCGAAATCCAAGGCACAGAAGAGGACAAAATCGTCGTCACCATGCAGAAAAAAATCCGACGCAGAACTGCTGAGGAGGCCCAAGATGTGGCAAACAATCTGAAGATGATCACAGAAAGAGACGACACAAAGATCGTTCTAGCAACAAACCGGGCGGAGTTCAAGAGAAAACGCTTCCAGACCTCCTTCACAATCCGAGTCCCTAAGGGAACAGATGTCAACGTCATGAACACCTACGGATTTGTAAAAATTGCCAACACTGGCGCTACAGATATCGACAACTCCTATGGAGAGGTTACCGTCTCGGATATTGAAGGCCCCTTGATCGTCAAAAACAAATACGATGACATAGACATTCAGAACGTACGCGCAGATTGCTCTATCGACAGCAACAACTCTTCTGTGAATGTCAAAAATGTCAATGGGACCGTTCAAATTTTTCACCGGTATGGGGATGTCAATGTCAATGGTGTTGTCCGAAATGTCGTCATTGACGCATCGAATTCAACAATCACCTGTCAGAATGTCAAGGGCGCCGTAGATGTGGGAAGCACCTACCGAAACATTAGCCTTACCAGAGTTGGTGCAACCAAGGTAAAGGCTAAAAACTGTGAAATTGCCATGGATGATGTGAAGGGCAACTGTGTTGTCACAAATAGTTACGGCAGTGTAAAAGTGGTGAATCTAGAGGGAGACCTGAAGATCGATGGAAAGAATATGCGGGCGTATGGGAAAAGGATCGTGGGAGATAAGATAAGCATCGATACGACCTATCGCGACGTGGAGCTCGAAGACTTTTCTGGCGAAACAACCATCCTCCATTCCAACGGGAAGATCATGTTGACACCACGATCCATTAGTCTCCCGATCGTAGTCAAAGGGAATTACTCGGACATCCATTTCTTTTGGCCTGTTGGGGGGAATTATCCCACAGAGGCTCAAAATAAGGGAGGCGATATTGAGTGGAAGCTTCCCTACGAGCTCTCATTCAAGAAAGAGAACAGTCTTTCTGTAATCAAAGCCTTTATGGAGGACACAGAGAGTCCCCTCATTTTTTTGTATACGGCCTATGGCACGATCTGGATCGAAGAATCCACCGTACGAGATGAGACAGAATCCCATTAACCTTGTAGGGTCCGTCTCCCTTGCGGATCGATAAGAGATTGGGTCCATTCCCCGAATGGAACCATAGGATCTAGATAGGATGTAGGGTCCATTCCCCGAATGGACCGATGAAATGAAAGGCTCGCTCCCTGAGCGGGCCTTTTTTCTTGTTTCCCATTTCAATGCGATGGGACCAGTGTAGAAGGATCGGAAGAATCAAGGGGAAACGAATGGAAACCCCGACAAAAAATGGGAAAATCAAACCAATGGGATCAAAAGAAGAAGAGGCTCAATTTTTATTCTTTATAGTGTAGATCTTGGCCTGCAGGCTGCCGTTGACCTTGATGTTGAAGTAGGAGATGAGGTTGGCCAGATCTTTTTTGTATTTTGTGACATACCTCACAAAATCCAGTTCTTTTTCATCCCTCAGGTGGTTCTCGAACTCGTCCACTTCATCCCGGAGTTCGATCACGTAATGGTTGAGCACTCTGTACTGGGCGTTGATATCGATCAAATCCTGTCCAGTGACCTTTTTAAAATCTAGGTATGGGGGGAGGATTTGAAGAATATTGAGTCCTTCTGTATGGAGCTCGGACACGTACTCTTTGATCTCCTGGAAAAAGGACTTGTAATGGAGTGGGTTCTTCAGCTTTTGCTCAGCGCGATCTAGGAGAGCCTCATACTGATCCTTGAGGGATTCGATGTTATCGTGCAGGCCGAAATGTTTTCGTTTGAACTGGAAAAGATCGATAAAATCTCTGCCGATGTAGATCTTGTCCTGGTAATTCGTCATGAGTTCTCTGGGAGAATGTGTGTAGAATTTGATCTCGTAGTGTCTTCCGCCCGAATCCCTTTCCCTCAATCGGGCAAGCACCAAAAAATTGTTCTGTTCGATAAAATAGCTGTTCACATCCAAAAGCACAGAATACACAGAAAGATTCCGCATGATGTATTCTTTGAGGTAATCGAGGATGTCATCTTTTTTGGTGATAAAATCGCTGACAGTTTCGTTGGGAGTGGGATTGATGACCGAGTAAGAAGGCGAAAGGAGGTAGAGCACAGGGCCTGTTCCCAGTTCAAGATAAAGGTGTTTTATGACATTCTGATGGAGGTCGTCGCTCAGGAGCGGCTCCATTTCGGGCAAATCCTTGAGCCTCAGCTTAGAAAGTTCCTCTATCTCGTTCATGTTAATGATCCCTTAAGAATGAGGGAAAATTTTATCATTTAAAGTCAAAAAAAGCAACCGACGATTGGGATTTCCCCGAGGACCTCGGTAAGGCCAAACTTTCATCCTCTCAGTGTCAGGCATTCATTGCTCAGGTCTCTTCAATGAAATCAAGTTCGTCCAGCAGTCCCGAAGGTCCAGTCCGAATTCCCATATTTTTCCTTATGGATCAGCTGCACGGCTTGCTTTTCGTCCTCATCAAGGAATCTTCTTCTCAGCCTGATTTCGAAAAACTCTGCGATCCCTTCTGCAAACAAATTCACCGCCCATTGGAAATGAACCTTCTTTTCGAGTGCTTGGGATAGCGAGATCATGCGGACTTTTTCTTCGGACCCTTTCAGAAAGGAAATGGATGCGAGCCGCTCTTCATCCTCTTCGAGAGGGATGGAACCGTGCTGGATAAATTTGGCACCGACTCTCTTTTGAGCACTTCCGATGATTTTCCGCCCATCGACTTCCACTTCATTGCGGGAGGGATAGGAAAAACACGGGAGATTTCCACGGACATACTTTTGGGGGGCGGGGCTCGCAAGAGAAGGCGCCAATCCCATCTTATCCAAACCTTTCATTAAAGCCTCGGAAATGCGTCTGTAGGAATCTGAAAGAGTGTCCGTAAAAACTTCTGTATCTGAAGATGCCAGAGAGTATGTGACCTCTTTGTGGTGAAGAACCAGTTTCCCTCCCGTCATCCGGCGGACGATGTCGATGCCGTACTTTTTACAGAATTCGACATCTGCGACTTCGAGTAACTTTTGGGAATATCCTAGCGAAACCGTCGGATTTTTCCACGTATAGAAACGCAGGATCGTATGCGGATCTTCGGTGAGGGACTGAAACAGATAATCATCCAGGGCCATATTCCATGAGCCTTCGAGCGGTGTGTTATCGATGAGAAGATCCCATTCTTTCATATTCTTTCTCGTCTCAATATATGATCCAATAAATCATCAGAGTCCGTAAAGCTGAAATTTGCAAAAATTACTAATTTCACAGATGTGATACGCACCTATTTTAACACGTTGTCTCATAAAAGTTATGCCTGTCCTTAGAAGGAAGAAAGGAAGGATGGATGGATGGATGGATGGTTGGTTGGTTGGATGGTTGGTTGGATGGTTGGTTGGCAAGATCAGTGGTTAGGGAGGAAAGAAAGAAATTGAGAAATAAAAATGGAGCGGGCAACGGGATTCGAACCCGCGACTCCCAGCTTGGGAAGCTGGCACTCTA
>CAYOSH010000036.1:0-36510 GCA_964406575.1 uncultured Eubacteriales bacterium
CGAGCGATCCAATTGAAGGTTCGAAAACACGCTCAGTTTCCCCGGCGAGGAAACTTCGCTCGGATCCGGGCTTCCCTCACATCTCCCCTGGGAGATGTGCCATGCCCGTCCAGCCCTCCGCACGGTTTTCTCCCCCACACAATTGGGACACTCAATAATGACACTTGTGTTCATACGATCACGGATTTGGAAATGCTTCCGAAATATATCCTCTACAGGAGAGGCTTATCCAGGAATGAAGAGAGGAAAAAGAGCGCGATAAGGAAAAGGGTGTAAAGCGCAAATTTGAGGTGCATGAAGAGCCGTTCCGGTTCCTCCATGACCTCCTCCTCCCTCATGGTCTTACGGAAGAAAAGGAAAAAATAGAAAAAAAGGAACGGTGAGATCAAAAGGAAGGACTGGAGTTTGTACTGGTGGGCAAAATAGAAGTAAGCGAGAAAAAAAATCACCGCACTTGCTCCCATTCCGAACACCAGCGCTCCTTCCGAATACTTCCGGAGAGAATTTCTGTAATCTCCTGCGTTCTCTTTCAGGAGACGGTATTCCGAAAGTCTTTTGGCGATCATCAGGAAATTGCCGAAGGCCCACCAGCACAGGAGAAGGGGGAGGGTGGGCCACGTTTCAGGTGAAGCGAAGGCGAACCATCCGATCAAAAAACGGATGGGATTGTTGGCTGATTCCGATATGGAGTCGAGAAATGGGATGTCTTTTGTCCTGACGGGTTTGATGTTGTAGACAAACCCCGCGATGAGAAGGGCTAAAAGAGCGAAAAAAAAAGGCGGGCAGAAATATAGATACGCCAGGAGAAGGCTGAAGCCCGACATCGCGACTCCCATGAGGAGAAACGGGATTTTTTTGATCTCCCCTTTGACCAAGGGGCGATTTCGCTTTGTGGGGTGGTGGACATCATAGGGGGCATCCACGATTTCGTTGACGATATAGTTTGCTGTGGAGATGGCCCACGTGAGGAGAAATGCATATAGGCATCGAGTGAAGATCCACGTGATTTTAGCAGCATGCAACTCATCTCTGTATAGGTAGAAAAAGGCAGCGCTGCCGACAAATATGGCAAGGCTTCTCGGCCATCTGCCTAGCCGCATCGCTCTGAGATATGCTTTCATGCGGAGGTCTCTTTCCTGGCGTAAACTTCGAAGGAATCCCGAAGAGCTAATTTTATAGGAATCTTTGTCCAAAAAAAAGCCAATCTGGGATTTCTAACGAGAAATTTTAAAAATTGCATTCGCATAAGAAGATAGTGAGCGCTAAAAGTCCATGCGTATCTTTTCCATCTTACAACTTGGAAACCGGTTCGGTCGAGAACGGTGAGGAGGCTTTTTTTTGAGAAATAGGCCAGATGGCCTGGCCTGAAATGCCACCACCTCTTCCCCATGACTCTGGCCGCCAGGCTCTGGACGTCTGGCGTTACCAGACAAACAGTGCCCCCCGGAAGCAGAGCCTCATGAACCTTGGAGAGAGCTCCGACGGGGTGCGCAATGTGCTCGATAAAGTCGATCAAAGTCACTGCTGTGTAGACATTGCTCTTTAACGGGGAGGTTTCGAGGCTTCCCTCGATCAAAGTGAGATCATGTTTCGCCCTGGCGACTTCAACAGCCCACGTGCTTGGCTCTATGCCTTCGGTTTCCCAGCCTCTCTGACGTGCCCGGTGCATGAGGATTCCTGTAGCAGCACCCACATCGAGGAGGGTTCCTTTTTCTGGATGAATCCTCTCCAAATAAGCCAGAATGCGCTGAAAGTTTTTTCCTCTCCCTAAAGATTCTTCCTCATACTCAGGGTCTTCTGTTTTTGCATAGAGCGACTGGATGAAACCTGCTGATGGTGTTGGATTTGCGAACACATGACTGCAGTTTTCACATCGGGCCAGTTCCCAGGTCTTCCCGTAATCACTGTCGGTGATCTTTATGTTTTCCTCGTTGAGAGTGTTGATGTCAAAAGTCCTCTTTCGATAAGACTTTAATTCTGTACTGGAACATACGGGACAGTTTCGGTGCTTTTCGAAATGCGGAGAATTTTCACTCATCTCAGCGATTCAAGAAATTTTTGAACCAGAAATCCACATAATGACGGTTGGAGTGTTCCCGTTTGCTTCCGCGGAAACCATGCCTTTGATCGGGGTAAAGCATGAATTCGAATTGTTTCCCGAGGTCCATGAGTCTGCTGACGAGCTGAATGGTGTTCTGCATGTGCACATTGTCGTCCATATCCCCGTGTTCCATGAACAGTTTCCCTTTTAGGTTTTTTGCATGTGTCAACGCAGAGCCAAATTTGTATCCCTCCGTGTTTTCCACGGGGCTGTCCATGTAACGTTCCGTATAGACAGAGTCATAAAGGCGCCAGTCTGTGACTGAAGATCTGGCGTATCCATGAGTGAAATATTCCGCACCGTATGTGAGAGCCATACAGGTTGTGTACCCTCCATAGCTCCCGCCGGTGATTCCGATCTTGGTCTTATCGACGAATGGTTTTGTGTGTAGCCACTTCACGGCTTCGATCAGGTCGTGCATCTCCCATTTCCCAAGGTTCCGGTGCATCAGGTCTACGCCTTTTTTCCCAAAATGTCCCGAACCTCGATGGTCGGCGCTGAAGATGATAATGCCCTCCTGGGCAAAGTAGAGTTCGCTTAGGGGGGGATAGGTGTTGAACACTCTTCCCGAGTTCGGTCCTCCGTATATGGTAAAAATGACCGGGTAACTCTTGCTTTCGTCAAAATCAGGAGGCAGGACCCAATAAGCGGGCAGTTCCCATCCATCTTCTGTGGGAACGGTGAACAACTCTTTCTTTGCCAGCATATACTCATCCCTATCGGCCATTCCCATGTCTTTGATCGTGCGGATCAGCGTGCCGTCAGTCGTGCAGAGATCCTGCCTGGTGGGTGTGGTGATGTTGGAAAAGGTGCTGATGAAGAAACTGCCTCCGGGCGAGACAGTGGTTCGGTGATTTCCTGGGACCTGTGTCAGACACGTGAGTCCCGTCCCGTCGAAATTGACCACATAGAGGTGGGTTTCTGTCGTCTGTTCTTTTCTGGCGTTGAAGAAGACACGCTGGTTTGCCTCATCGACGAGAGAAATTCCCGTGACTGTCCATTCGCCCTCTGTCAATCGTCTTTGGCGATGGCCTTCAAGGTCATAAATGTAGAGGTGGCTCCAGCCCTCCACATTCGTACGGAGGAGGAATCCACTGCCATCTTTAAAAAAATACAGGTCTTCAAAAAACTCCACCCATGCAGGCTGTTTTTCATCGTAGATCTCGTGCTTATTTCCCGATTTAGGATCAACCCCGTAGATCTTGATATGGTCCTGTCCGCGGTTCATCCACTGGAAGGTCAGTTGGCTGCTGTCGGGCATCCAGATTGGCCAGGCCACGTAGTGGTCCGCTTTCTCTTCCACATCTGCCCATACGATCTGTCCTCCAGTTGCGGAGACGATCCCCAGTTTGACGTAAGGGTTCGGGTCCCCCGCTTTGGGGTAGCGTTCGATCTCCAACTCTCCGTGTGTGCCGTCCTTCCTGAACAGGGGAAAGGTGGGGACAGGGCTGTCGTCGAACTGCAAGAAGGCCAGGTTCTGGCTGTCTGGAGACCACCAGAAAGCTCTGTGTCTGGTTCCCCGGCCGAGGATCTCTTCCATATACACCCAGGATGCCCACCCGTTATAGATGGTGTCCGATCCATCGGCGGTGAGTTGGTATTCCAGTCCAGTGGTAATGTCTATGGAGTATAGATCGTGGTTTCGGGTGTAGGCGACAAAACGTCCGTCGGGAGAAAGCTGTGGATTGTTTTCCTGTCCCGGCGTCGCCGTCAGCCGTTTGAGTTTTTTTGTCTTTACCGAATAGTGATAGAGGTCGTTTTTGTACATGTACAGCAGGCCGCTGTAATCTATGGTATTATCGACATGACTCATGGCTCGCATCCCTTCGGGAAAAGTCTTTCCGATGAGGCCATAGTCGACATAGATCGTTCTCTCCCCGGTCTTGGCATGCACTCTGTAGAGATTCATTTTTTTGGTTTTTTGGTCCTGTTCGGAGACAAGATAGTGTTCATCGTCAAGCCATTGCTCCTTCGACATCATCATTATCATCATCATGCGAAGATCTTGACCGCCGTAGGCCTGCTCGTAGGTCAGACGTTTTTTGCCTTGTTGGGGGAATGCCTGAGAAGCCGTCAAAAAGACAAAGACACACAGGAGAAGGATTTTGATTTTTTTCAGTTTCTGTCCTCTTTGAAACACGGACACCTCCTATTGGAATTCTATGAGTTTTTAACACCGACACACGCGAATGTCAACGCGAAATCCCCTGTTCGATGTTCACTTCCAGGAGATTTGTCATCGGGTTGTAGCTGGTCTCGAGCCTGTCTCTGTAGGGTTCGATGGATGACGCGATGACTTCGGGGAGACCGTCCTGCCACAGGAGACGCTCCCTGTCCTGCTCGAGGGCTTCGATCTCCTTTTCCAGCATCAACCGCCATTCTTCTGAGGCCTTCGGTTCACTCTCTTCGGTCAGCTTCTGGAGTTGATTGTTCAGCATGGGCAACAGCATCCGGTTGAGCCTCCGCAGTAAAAGGTCCCTGCGCATTTCTTTGGAATCCTCTCGGTCCCGGTAATAGAAATCTCTCTCTTCATCAGGCCCCACGATCTGGAAACCCGGTCCATCCTCAGGATTTTTCCCCAGCCAGGAATAATAGGTCAACACATAGATATAGTAGTATTCACCAAGGCCCATCTCCGCCTCGAGGAGCGCCTCATTCCTGGTTCTTATGAATTCGGCCGTCTGTGGAATGATCCCGAAGCCGAGTCTTAGCATAGTGAGCAAACTCCTGGGTTTCCCCACTTCTATGTCATCGACATCCTTTCTTTGTGAGAGAGTCTCCAGAATCTTGCCGATCCTCTCCCGGATCGGCGCAAAAGCATCCCGAGCAGAAAGGAAGGCTTCTATCCGTTCAGGCTGGATAGCTCCATCGGGGGCAGGACAATAATCTGTGATTCTTCCGAAACGCTCGGTCAAGACCTCTGTCATAGCCTCGGTGTCTTTGAACTCATCGACGATGTTTTTGACAAAAAAATAACCGCTGGCAGAAAGGATCACGATGATTATGATCACAACGCCACAGCCAATGCCGCAGCCGATAAGCCATTTTTTTGCAGAACTCCCTGTCTGTGATTGTGTCACATTCATATCCAATGTTTTTCTCCCTCTCTTTGAATCCGGAGTGATAGTTCATTTCTATGGTTGTATCACCGTCACATCTGAAATTCAAGCCTAACCAACACCCTAAATTCCAGCCTCCCCGAAAAAAAAGAGAAGGGCTGACCAAAAAAGATGAATCAATCTCTATCCAATTTTATGGCTATCATATAATATACATATGGAAGAGGCGAGTATGCAATCCCACACATCCATGACACTCAAGGACATACGAAAAGAAAGGTGAGACGATGGAATTTATTTTTCCGGGCCAGGTTTCTGCTGAACAGACAATGGTTGTCGAAAAAGCCCACACTGCAGACCAGATCGATTCGGGCAAGGTCGATGTCCTGGCTACTCCGATGATGATCGGCCTGATGGAAGCCGCCGCTGTCGATGCCGTCCAGGAATACCACTGGAGATTCATCATCAACTTGAAGGCATTCATGGAAAAGCTTTAAGCCCTTCCTTGCTCTTATGACCTTTGATGGTATTCCAGAAGGAAATCAAAAAAATCGATTTCAGTGGCACCCAGGCCGTATTTGTAGACATAACGGCTGGCGAGGCGTGAGGCAAAGATCGCTTTGAGATAGGGCTGGGGAACTCGTGTGAGGATTTGATCGAATCCGACCTCTTCGATGAGCACACGCGGACAGCAGCACTCGATCACATTCTTGAATAGCTCTTTATCCACAGATAGGTTTGAGGCGGTTATTGCGTCTGTGATCGAGTTGATCTTTTCGCTGATCCTGTCCGTGAGAACGGAGCGCGGGATTTGTGTCCGTGTGTTTTCTTTCCATATGACTTCGAATTCCAACTGGGCATTCTCTCTGATAATGGCCAGAATTTCTTCGACATATCTTTTCCTGAACGGATGGATTTTCGCGCTTTGGACGCACATGAGCTTGGAGTATTTGTCATCATCGAGCGCCAGGCTCGCAAACACCTCCAAAGAGGACGATGTCACGCCCCCCTTATTGGCCGAGGCGTCTTTATAAATGATAACGCCGTGTTCTTCGAGCCTTATCCGGGCTTCCTGAGTCAAGAACAGATTGGCGCCTTCGACGATGTATTTGAAGCGAGGAGAGCCTTTCTCATCGACATATTGACTCCAGTTGTTGATGTTGACCGAAGCGGGCCTCCCGCCACAGGGCACAAAGAGGGCGGCCTTGAATTTGGGATGCAGATGAAACGTGTTGCGAAAGTCGAGTCCGCTAAGGACTTTTTCTCCATCCGGCAATAAGACGTCTTGATCTTTTGTTGTCACAAGAAATCCTTTGGGTGAAAGGAGGGGTCTTTGAAATTGATCGACCGCCACTCTTTTCTTGGCCAGGCGTTTCAATTCTTGACGGTTGATGCCCTTTGGGTCGTAAAGCACACCGGAACCGTCGATGATAACCAGGATCTTATCCTTGGAGATCAGGATCTCGTTGCTGCCCAGGTCGCCGTCAGGCCCCCCTGTCATCACCTTGGTGATCTCTGCCTCTTTCTTTCCGGTTTTTTTGAGGATTTCGAGCACGTACTGGTGGACGGAGTTTGTGGTCATACCATAGAGGTCATGGGGGATTCCTCCTATGGAGACGGGTTTCCCGGTAGAAAAGGCCTTCCAGTAGGGATAGTCCAAGACCCTGGCCCTCTCAGAGGCCCATTCCATCATATCTGCGGTTCCTTCGTCGGGCCCCAGGAAAAGGATGACCTCCTTATCGTAGTGATCGACAATGTTTTCATCGGGCAGAAGTAGGTCCAACAGACCGTTGACGTATTTCTTGAAGGCCGATTCCGATTTGTCCTGATGTCCCCACCGGATGAGAATGATCCCTTTGGACCCTCCCTCTGGAATGTCTTTGTTTTTTCTCTGCTGTGTGGAAGCAAGGAAGTAGTTCTCGTCGAAGATGAAGTCGGAATTGTTCATGAATGCTTGGAGATTATGGGAACGCACGATCCGGATGCCGCCCCTTGCAATGTCCCTGAATCTTACGTGATAACCGCGCAATTCGGTGGCGATGACATGAAAGATGCCGTACGGATTTTCCGGATAGTCCACGGGATTGAGAAACTTCGGGTCATACATGAAGGCAATGGACGTTTTGTCCCTCTTGTAAAAATTGGTCCTGAGGATGACGTCGATGAAGCAGAGAACCATCTGAAAGATATTGCGGTCGATCTCGACGCTGATATTCCGGGAAATGTCGGTTTTGAGTTTTTCCATTTGAATCTGGAAATTGCGGTTTTTGATATGGGGATTGCATTTTATTTCAAATAGGCTGTAAGCCTCTTTGACATAAACATAGTTGCTCAGCAGGGCTTCCCAAATTTTGGCTTCGTCGTAAGCCATCTTCGACAACCTTGTTTTGAGCTGCCTGACGATTCCCAGCAGCTCTGGAGAGTCTTTGAGATGATCCCTGACTTTGAGATATTCCTCGTTGTATTCGCTCAGGAACTGATGGGCAAAGCTCCAGGCCGACACACCAAAGATCATTTCCTGGGCGCTGAGTTTTCCATCTCTGAAGAGCTCGGAGAGAGGGCTATCCGGGAGAACATACACAAGACTGATGTCAGCAACAAGGTCCTGAATGAGCGGCTCATCGTGAATGTCGTTCAAATAAAACGTGTAGACGGTCTTGCCGTTGGCGAATTGTTCGACGTATTTGCGGTTGGAAAAAAGGCCATGGGAGTTGAGCACATCGGAAACATTGGAGAAAAACCGGGAGGGAGATTCCCGGTTCACGGCCACCATGATACGGAGCTCTTTGGAGTCCTTCTTGTATGATACATCGATCAATGGCGTTTCCCACCCCTTGGATCTCTCGATGATGTCCTGATAGCGCAAGTAGGTTTCGTGTGTTGCGGTCTTCAAGAAAAGACGGCAGGCGATCTTTTTGAGGTCGGTCTCTTCGGGATAGACTTTTTCTGAGCAGAACTCAGTCCTGTTGACCTGGTAGAGCCTGAGATGTTTGGCTCTTCTCGGTTTTCCCGTTGTTCTGTATGTCTGGAGTCTGGAATTGGGGTATTTTTCCTCGATCCGACGTTCGACTTCCAGGGCGCGTGAGTGTTGGTCGTCCACGAGATAGATGGCTTCGTCCTTGTGCTCTGTGGCTAGATCGATCTTCAGGGCTGTCTTTTTCTGGAGGGAAGCCATGATGGCCGCTGCTTTGACGGCTTCGATGTGACTGGCGATCGTTTTGAGGGGAGTTGTTTCGAAATAATATGGGTCCATCCCCAGTCCGGTCGAGAACCATTCGATCTCAGTCCTGACCGTGCTTTTGGCATAGTGTCCGTGACTGAGGATGATCTCTTCGATCTCTTTGAGCTGTGCTTCGCTCAGCACTGTGTTTTTTGCGATGTGCTTCAAACTTTTCATGATCGCTCTCCTGATTCTGGGGTTTTTCTGGCCCCTGGCTCTGGATTCTCCGGTTCCATTTTAAATAAAACTCTATTAAAATGGTAGATTTTTTAAGCGGGTTTTTTCAAAATATCAGGGATTAGGAGGGATTTTGTGGGGATCCCGAACCAAGGGGATAAACAGCAGGCAAAACGGACTCTATGGATATGAAAAGGGTCAGACCTCGATATCCATCTTCTCGAGTATCATTTCGGTCCCCTCCAGGGTCTCGATGCTTGTGGAGCCGCAGTGCTCACAGATGAAGATGAAGTCATCCTTGATCATGATCGTGTGACAATCCTTGCATTGGACTTTGAGAGGGACTTCTTTTATTTCCAGTTCGGCTTCGGATGCGAGGGTGTCTTTTTTATAGATGTCAAAAGCGGTCATCAGCAATTCCGGGACGACACCCGCTAAAGCCCCCACCTGGAGTTTCACAGAGAAGATTTTTGTCCCCCCTTTTTCCCGGACTTTTTCTTCGAGGATCTCGAAGAGGTTGGCTACGACCGACAGTTCATGCATTGGCTTGGCGGAGTTTATCGAGGGCGGCCAACAGACTGCCCACCAATTCTTCGATGCCATCCCCGTTGAACGCGGAAATGGAGAAGATCTTGAGAGAAGGGTTGACCTCTTGCGCTTCCTTTATGGCCCTCTGGATATCGAAGGGAAGAGGTGGCACCAGATCGGTTTTGGTGATGATCAACCAGTCGGATGTGGTGAATGCCTTCGGATATTTTTTGGGTTTGTCATCGCCCTCTGGGGTGGAGAGCAGGACACACCGGATGTTCTCTCCCAGATCATAGCTGGCGGGGCAGACGAGGTTTCCCACGTTTTCGATAAAGAGGAGATCGAGGTCAGGGGGAATCTTCGGAAAGAGTTTGCCCACCATCTTGGCTTCAAGATGACAGGCGCCCCCTGTGATGATCTGCCAGGCGGGGATCCCCTTGGCCCGGATGCGTTCCGCATCCCTCTCTGTCTCGATGTCGCCTTCGATCACGGCCATTTTAATTCCGGTCGTCAAGCGTTCGGCGATGCTCTCCAGCAGGGTTGTTTTACCTGCGCCTGGAGAGCTCATCAGGTTGACGGTCAGGATGCCCTTTTGACTCAGTTGTTCGCGGATATCCGCAGCGATCTTTTTGTTGGACCCGAGCAGGTCTTCCAAAACGAGAATTTCTTTTTTTGTCATTTTTTCACAAGTGGTCCTTTCAGCTCTTAAGCAATTTCAGCTAAAGCCTGTGTTTTTTCTGTAGTCAGGCCTTCGCTGAGATTATACATTTTTTCCGTTCCAACAGCCATAGCCTTAATTGAAGAGAACGTCTCTTCGAATCCGTGATGTCATGAATGCACATTAGCTTTTCAGGGGATCAGGTTGGGTGATGGAAAAAACTGTTTTCACAATCATCAATTGGAGCATCGGAACGTCTTTATCACGAATTCAGAGATGCCTGCAATTTTATAGGGAACTCTGAACCCCTGTGTTCTTCCGGTTCCGGTCGTTGATGCCATGGATTCATAGAAAAATTAAGAACATACGTGAAAAATTTAATGTGTAGGGTTATGCAGTGATTGGGCGCAGGTCTAATCTCTATTAATACTATAAATACTATAAAATCAATAACTTATGTTGTTAAAAAAACAAAATGATTCTTGACAGCACTTTTGAAATTGGGTACTATGTCCTGTTTCGAACGGAGCAAGATTAATAATAGCATATGAATCATCCTTGTTATATTGATCATTGATTGATGCATTTATACACAAGAAGTGACAAAAACAACTGTCTCTCCCCCCCGAATTGTATCCTAAATTATATCCTAAACAATAAATTCACGGGGGCTGTTTTATAAACTGGAATAAAGAACTTCTTCATCGAGATGGTGTAATCATGGAAAAAATTAAAAGTGATCCGACCTTGTTAGATGAGGTTCGAAAGTATGGAGATTTTGATACCAATGCCTGTTATCAATGTGGCAGTTGTACGGTCGTCTGCGATTTAGCAAAAAACTCAGTATCGTTTCCACGAAGAATGCTTCAATCTGTTCTGTTTGGTTTAAAGGGTGTCGTGAAAGGCAGTCTGGAGCCGTGGATCTGCTATTATTGTGGCGATTGTTCCACCTCCTGCCCGAGAGAAACAGAACCCGGAGAGGCGATGATGACACTCCGCCGCTATCTTACATCCCTTTATGACTGGACAGGCCTCTCAACCAAAATGTATAAGTCAAAGGTATGGGAGCTGGGGGCCCTCTTTGCGGTTGGCGTTTTCATGTCGCTCCTGATATGGTTCCTTCATGGCCCCCTTGTCACAGAGCGCGTAGAACTCAATACTTTTGCTCCTGCCCATATGGTCCATACGTTCGACCTCCTTTTATTTGTATTTCTCGCGTTCTTCCTGTTTACCAATTCTTTTCGCATGTATTGGTTCAGCATGCACCAGGGCAGAAGCGCAAATATTTTTAATGTCATCAGGGGATTCAAAGAGGATGGCTTTGGATACACCGAACACCAGGGCGAAAAAGTCAAGATACCCCTGAGAGTTTACCTCGCTGAAGCACAGACATTGATCGTGCATTTCTTCACCCAAAAACTATTTTTAAGTTGTAAAAAAAACACAGGCCGATGGTTGAAACACTTCTTGCTTGTATCCGGATATCTGCTCATGCTCCTGCTGGTTGTTGTCTTTCTCCTGTGGTTTCAAACGGACAACATCTACCCTATTACGCATCCTCAACGATGGCTGGGATATTACGCAACGATTGTACTCCTCTACTGCACAATCGAGATCATCATAGGCCGCATTAAAAAACGCGAACAAATTCACAAATTCTCAGATTTCAGTGATTGGATGTTTCCGGTCCTTTTGCTCCTGACGACAGTGAGCGGGATTTTGGTTCATATTTTCAGGTATATGGGCTTGCCACTGGCCACTTATTACACCTATGCCGCTCATCTGGTCATTGCTGTAGCAATGCTGGTGATCGAGGTGCCGTTTGGCAAGTGGGCACACCTGGTGTACCGTCCACTGGCCGTATACCTTCAAGCCGTTAAGGATAGGGCTGTAAGACAGGAGGTGCCCGCAGAGGCAGTGTTGGAAAATGCATAATAACAAAATGGAGAATGAAAAAGTTGGCGCCGCCTTAGTTATTGGCGGTGGGATCGGGGGCATGCAAGCAGCCCTCGATCTAGCGGAGTCTGGCATAAAGGTTTATCTGGTTGACCACAAACCAGCCATCGGGGGCGTGATGGCTCAACTGGATAAAACTTTCCCCACGAACGATTGTGCCATGTGTACCATGGCTCCGAGGCTGGTCGAGATTGGCAGACATAAAGATATAGAAGTGATCACCCTCGCAGACATTGAAAGGATAAGGGGAAATGCGGGGAATTTTGAAGTGGACCTCATAAAGAGACCCCGATATGTGGATGAAGATAAGTGTACAGGATGTGGCATGTGTGTGACGAATTGTCCAGTCCATAACATCATCTATATCACACCGGAGAGAGAAAAAATTGAGATAAGCCTCAAAGACATGGAAATCATAGACACCATCATGAAAGATTTTCAAAACTCGGAAAAATCCTTGGTTCCGATACTGCAGAAAGCCAACGATACCTATAATTACTTGCCTGAACCGGTCTTGAGGTACGTCGCGGATAAGTTGAACATGCCATTGAGTGCAGTGTGTAGGATCGCGACTTTTTACAATGCCTTTAGCCTGGAGCCGAGAGGTAAACACATCATCACGATCTGCCTTGGAACAGCTTGCCACGTGAAGGGAGCGGAGAGGATCACGGCAACATTTGAAAGTGAACTCGGGATCCATAGAGGAAAAACAACGCAGGATATGATGTTTACCATCCAAGCCGTTCGCTGTATTGGCTGTTGCGGATTAGCTCCAGTATTAAAGGTTGGTGAAGAGATTCATGGCCAGATGACTAAAGGTAAAGTCTCAGAGTTGCTCAATTTTTATCAAAGTGCTCAAGGATGATCCGCCGCCATGTGTAAGGAAATGGAGATTAAGAATTAATATTGAATCCTTATGAATGGATAAAAACCATGCCAAAATTGAAAATTGATGATTTAGAAAAAATCAGCCAGAGAGTGAGGAAGACAGTTCTGTTGCGTGACGGGGCTGGTAGGGCAAAAATAACAGTTCATATGGGAACCTGTGGAATAGCCGCTGGAGCCAGAAAGATCATGAACACGTTAATGGATGAGATCGAAAAGAATAAGATCGAAGATGTCATTCTCACAAACTCAGGTTGTGCGGGATTATGCAGCAAAGAGCCAATGGCTACGGTTGAATTGAAAGATGAGGCGCCCGTTAAATATGTGGATTTGACGCCTGATAAAATTCGCAGAATATTTTCAGAGCATGTTTTGGGCGGAAAAATTGTTGAGGAATATGCCTTGGCCAAGGGTAGCGAGAGAATGTCTTGATAGTATAGTTGCGCTAATTTATGAATGGATTTAGCTCCGAAATACTTTAAGGTTTTTATGAATAATAGAGGTTAGGAAGATCATGGACGAACATTCAACGGATAAGTACAGATTACATCTAATGATATGTGCGGGGACAGCCTGTGTTTCCAATAAGTCTTTTCGAATCAAAGAAGTGATCGAAGAAGAGATCAAAAAGCAAAACCTCGAAGAAGAAGTTCTTGTTGTCATGACAGGCTGCAATGGTTTTTGTGCTGTGGGTCCTGTGATGGTCGTGATGCCAGATGGAATATTTTATCAAAGAGTGACGGAAGATATCATCCCTCATCTGGTTGAGGAGCACTTTTTGAAGGGCAGACCCGTACAAAAACTCATGTTCACTCCAGAAAAAGAAGAAATTGTTATCCCGAAGATGATGGATATCGGCTTTTTTGCCCGCCAAACACTCATCGCCCTGAGAAATAGAGGTATGATCGACCCTGAAAAGATTGATGAATATATCGCCAGGGACGGTTATAAAGCTTTAGCTAAAGTTCTGACAGAAATGACACCGGAAGATATCATAAATGAAGTCAAAAAATCCGGACTTCGGGGTCGCGGGGGCGGGGGATTTCCAACCGGATTGAAATGGGAATTGTGCAGGAATCAGCCAGGGGATGTGAAATACATCGTCTGTAACGCCGACGAAGGAGACCCAGGGGCCTATATGGATAGGAGTATTGTCGAAGCTGACCCCCATTCTGTTTTAGAAGGGATGTTGATCGGGGCGAGGGCTATGGGTGCAAAAGAAGGATATGTCTACATCAGGGCTGAATATCCGCTCGCTATGGAAAGATTAAAAATCGCGATCGAACAGGCCAGAGAATACGGACTCATCGGCGAAAATATATTCGATACGGATTTCACCTTTGATATTCACATCAAACAGGGAGCAGGGGCATTTGTCTGTGGTGAAGAGACTTCCCTTATCGCTTCCATTGAAGGACGTGCGCCTGAACCGAGACAAAGACCGCCTTATCCAGTCGAGTCTGGGTTATGGGGAAAACCGACGACCATTAATAATGTGGAAACTTGGGCGACTATTCCGTCGATCATTAACAGGGGGTCCGCGTGGTTTTCCAGTATAGGAACGGAACTCAGTAAAGGCACGAAGGTGTTTTCTCTGGTTGGCAAGATCAACAATACGGGTTTGGTGGAAGTCCCCATGGGAATTACTCTGAAAGAGATCATTTATGACATTGGAGGGGGGATTCCAAAAAACAAGAAGTTCAAAGCAGTCCAGACAGGCGGGCCTTCGGGTGGATGTATTCCTGCCAGTTTGATGAATTTACCTGTTGATTATGAAAAGCTGACGGAAGCCGGTTCAATAATGGGTTCGGGTGGGATGATCGTGATGGACGAAGATACGTGTGTGGTGGATCTCGCCAAGTATTTTATTGAGTTTACGAATGATGAGTCCTGCGGGAAGTGTGTTTCCTGTCGGGAAGGTTCGGCCGTGCTTCTCGAAGTCCTTCGGAAAATATGCAGTGGAAAGGGCGAGGACAGAGACCTCGAAATTCTCGAAGACTTCAGCAATGCGATTAAAGATGCATCCATGTGTGGGTTGGGGCAGACGTTGCCTAACCCGGTGTTGAGCACAATCAAATATTTTAGGAATGAATATATCGAACACATCAAGTACAAAAGTTGTCCAGCTTTGGTGTGCAAGAACATCATTTCATCTGCCTGTCAGCACACATGCCCCATTTCTCAGGATGTCCCCAGCTATATTGGGCTTCTTGCTCAGGGAAAATTCGATGAGGCCGTCAAAATAGTCCTGAAGGAGAATCCTCTTCCCTTGATCTGTGGTCGAGTCTGCGATACTCCGTGCGAAACGAAATGTGTCGCTGGGGAGTGGGACGACCCGATAGCCATAAGAGCTCTCAAACGGTTTCTTGCCGATTATGAGATGAAGCATGGTGTGGAACTCGATCAAAAACCAAAAAGCGAGAGAGAGGAGCGTGTGGCTGTAATCGGTTCTGGGCCTGGAGGCCTCACCTGTGCCTACTACCTTGCCCTTGAGGGATATAAGGTGACCGTGTTTGAAAGTCAGTCCAAAGCAGGGGGTATGCTCGCTTTAGGCATTCCGGAATTCAGGTTGCCCAAGGATATACTGGAATATGAGATCGATAGGATAAAAAAAGCGGGCGTTGAGATCAGAACGGGCACGACGATCGGGAAAGATATTCCCCTTAATCAGCTCAAGGAGGAGTACAAAGCGATTTTTATCGCCATAGGGGCGCAAAAGGGCTTAAAAATGAAGATCCCCAATGAAGATGCCGAAGGCGTTGTCGATGCCGTCGAGTTCTTGTGGGATTTCAACCTGGGCCGAGAGGTGAAAATTGGAGATAAAGTCATCATCATCGGAGGTGGAAATTCAGCCATAGATGCGGCCCGGGTCGCGAAGCGTTTGGGCAAAGAGACGAGTATTTACTACCGAAGGACAAAGGCAGAAATGCCCGCCATTCCGGGTGAGATCGAAGAAGCTCTTCTCGAGGGTGTTGACATACAGTATCTCGTCGCACCGGTCAATGTTCTATCGAAGAATGGAAAGATGGAAGGAATAGAATGTATCCGAATGAAGCTCGGTGATATGGATGAAAGCGGAAGAAGAAGACCGGTTCCCATAGAGGGCTCTGAATTCAAGGTTGATGTCGACACGTTGATCCTGGCAATAAGCCAGACGCCAGATGTTTCTTTGCTGGCAGGTGATAATGGGTTGAACGTGTCCTCCTGGAGCACGCTCGAAGTCGACCCGGAAACCCTCCTTACCAGTGTGGAAGGGATATTTGCAGGAGGCGACGTTGTGACGGGTCCTAATACAGTGACCGGCGCCATGTCTCACGGAAAGACTGCAGCCAAGATGATCGACAAATACATCCGCGGAGAAAAACTGGAGGCAGAGTATAAGGTGACTCGTCCTGCAATGCGTGTCGAGGCCATGGAGCTTTCAGATGAAGAGATCAAAAGCCTCAAAAGGCCTGAAATGCCATGTATACCTGTCGATCAGAGGACACAGAGCTTTAAAGAGGTTGAGTTAGGCTTCGATGAAGCGGCCGCAATCGCTGAAGCGAAGCGCTGCCTCCGGTGTGATTTGGAGGTCAAAGAGGAATAATGTCCGCTGCAAGAATTAACAAAACACTTATGATATCAAGCGTCAAAAATTTGAATAAACATTTTATGAATGGAGGGTCGGCGTGATTAAGCTGACTATAAACGGTAATGAGCATGAGTTCCCCGAAGGCAAGACACTTTTAGAATGCATTGAGAGTGTAGGATTAAAAGTCCCGACTCTTTGCTATCATAAAGCTCTACGACCCTATGGGGCATGCAGGTTGTGTTTGGTAGAGATCTCTCAAAACGGAAGATCAAAGATTGAGACCTCATGCACTTATCCAGCCCTGAATAACTTGGTCATTCAGACTGATTCTGAGAGAGTTATAAAGGCTCGTAAGGCTATGATCGAGCTCCAGTTGGCATTATGCCCTGATTCGAAAAAGATACAAAACATCGCCGAAGAGTACGGTGTTAAAGAAACACGACTCAGAAAGAAGAATGAAGATTGTTTCCTTTGCGGACTCTGCGTGCGCATGTGTGAGGAACGCATGGGCATCAATGCCATAGGTTTTAGCAATAGGGGTTCCAGACGCGAGGTAGGCCCGCCTTTTGATAAGCACTCTGATGTCTGCCAAGTCTGCGGGACATGTGCTTTTATCTGTCCGACAGAAAGGATCAAACTTGAGGATATTAGCAAAAACAAGGTTGTCCCTATACTGGATGAATACAATGAAAGACTGAATACAAGAGCAGCGGCTTACATCTCCTATCCCCAAGCTGTTCCCAACAAAGCGGCCATCGATGACAGATATTGTGTACATATGCTCAAGGGAGAATGCGAGATCTGCCAGGAAGTTTGCGAGGCCGATGCCATCAACTATGAACAAAAGGAAGAACAGATCAAGCTGAATGTCGGTGCTGTTGTTTTAGCTCCAGGTTTTGAGCTTTTTGATGCCCAGAGCAAAGAGGATTTGGGTTATGGGCATTATCCCAATGTTGTCACTTCCATCGAATTTGAAAGAATCATGTCTACGACAGGACCGCATCTCGGCCATATTTTAAGGCCCAGTGATGACAAAGAGCCCAAAAGAATAGGATTTATCCAGTGTGTTGGCTCACGAGATTGTGAAAGAGATTATTGCTCCTCTGTCTGCTGCATGTATGCCACCAAAGAAGCGATCATCGCTAAAGAACATATTAGCGGCGATTTGCATTGCGATATCTTTTTTATGGACCTGCGCGCATACAGCAAGGGATTTGAGGAGTACTATCAAAAAGGAAAGGAACTTGGGATCGAGTATATTAGATGTCGACCCCCTGTTATTGAAGAGATCCCCGAAACGAATAATCTGGAGATCAAATATATCGATGAAAAAGATCTCAAAGTGACGCGCGAATATGACATGGTTGTGCTGTCTGTGGGTATGGATCCTCCAAAAAATGTAAAAGAGATCTCCGAAAAATTCGGCATTGAGTTGAATGAATACAATTTCTGCAAGACTGAGACTTTCACACCCGTTGAATCGACGCGCGATGGCGTTTATGTGGCTGGACCCTTTACAGAACCTAAAGACATCCCTGAGACCATCATGCAGGCATCGGGCGCTTCCGCAAAAGTCTTATCCCTCCTCAAAGATGAGAAAGGCAGCTTGATCACAAAAAAGGAATTCCCGCCTGAAACAGACATTGAAGGCCAAGAGCCCCGAATCGGAGTGTTTGTATGCCACTGCGGCACAAACATTGCTGGAGTCGTTAATGTCCCCAGCGTTGTCGAGTATGCGAAAACACTGCCTAATGTCGTCTATGCAGATAATAATTTATATACCTGTTCCAATGATACGCAAGAAGTCATAAAAGAGATCATCAAAGAACACAATTTGAATCGTGTCATTGTTGCTTCGTGTACTCCGAGGACTCATGAACCTCTATTCAGGAACACGATCCGGGAAGCGGGACTTAACCAGTATCTTTTTGAAATGGCAAACATCAGAGATCAGTGTTCATGGGTACACATGATGGAGCCGGAAAAAGCAACCGAGAAATCCAAAGACTTGGTCAGAATGGCAGTAGCCAAAGCGCGGTTGTTGGAACCCCTACAGACTAGATTTGTCCCCATTATCAAATCGGCTCTGGTTCTCGGCGGAGGAGTCGCCGGCATGTCATCGGCTCTTGAATTGGCAGGCCAAGGATATGATGTCTATCTGGTGGAGAGGGAGAAAGAACTGGGCGGAAACTTAAGACATCTTCACTATTTACTGAATGGTGCAAAACCCCAAGAGGAGTTAAAAAACCTGATCGGGCGCATCGAAGACAACCCGAAAATCCATCTCTATACAGAGGCCAAGATCGAAAGTATTGAAGGTTCGATCGGAAATTTCAAAACCACACTATCCACTCAAGGAAAATCTATAGAGTTCGAACATGGAGTTGCGGTCGTCGCCACCGGCGCTCAAGAATATAACCCCAAAGAGTATTTGTATGAACAGAGTGAAAAAGTTGTCACTCAGGTTGAACTGGAAGAGCGCCTAGGTGTCGGTGAATGGTCAGGCTCTGCAAATAATCATTTCCCAAAGAACATCGTGATGATCCAATGTGTGGGTTCTCGGGATGAAGAAAGACCGTATTGTTCCCGGGTATGCTGTTCGGTCGCAGTGAAGAACGCCTTAAAAATAAAGGAAATTTCGCCGGATACAAATGTTTTCATACTCTACCGGGATGTGCGAACCTACGGATTTAGAGAAGGGTACTACTCAAAAGCGAGGCAGCAGGGCGTCAGGTTCCTGAGGTACCCAGATGACAAGAAGCCTGAAGTCACTCAGAATGGAGAGGGGCTTCGAGTGGAAGTCTTTAGCCCGGCATTCAATGCTCTGGTTGAACTCCCCGCAGACCTCGTTGTCCTCTCAGCCGGGATTGTTGCAGATGAAGGGAACGAAGAGATCTCCAAGTTCTTGAAAGTTCCGCTGAACAAGGACAAATTTTTCCTTGAAGCCCATATGAAACTTCGTCCGGTTGACTTTGCGACTTCAGGAGTTTTCCTTTGCGGCCTGGCTCATTCGGCAAAATCCGTGGATGAGAGTATTATTCAGGCCCAAGCAACGGCCTCCAGAGCGGCAACTGTACTTTCAAAAGACAGTATAGAGCTGGAAGCGACAATATCTCATGTTATAGATGAAAACTGCGATGGTTGTGCATACTGCGTGGAGCCCTGTCCTTACCAGGCGATCACACTGATTGAATACATGAGCAAAGGTTCGGTAAAAAAGACAGTTGACATCAATGAAACAGCCTGTAAGGGATGTGGCTGTTGTATGGCAACCTGTCCCAAGAAAGGCGTATTGGTGAAAGGATTTACACTGGAGCAGCTTGGTGCACAGGTCAATGCCGCCTTAGGAGTGGGATAATGCAAGATGAATTTGAACCCTTGATTATAAGTTTTTGTTGCAACTGGTGTTCTTATACTGGAGCCGACCTGGCAGGTGTCTCCAGGCTGCAGTATCCTACAAATTACAGAATCATCAGAGTGATGTGTTCGAGTATGATTCATCCCAATCTCGTGATAGATGCATTAACAAAGGGCGCTGATGGAGTCATCATCTGCGGCTGTCATATCGGCGATTGCCACTATGAAGACGGGAATGTCAAAACAGAAAAAAGGGCCGAAGCCATAAAAATTATGCTGGAAGATTTTGGCCTGGAGGAAGAGAGGTTTCGCCTGGAATGGATATCAGCGTCTGAAGGTCCAAAATTCGCTCAGGTGGCCAGAGAATTTACGGATCAGATCAAAAAATTAGGGCCAAGCCCCTATAAAATGTAACGGTTAGGGAGTTTATAATGCCAGATTTGTCCAAAATTATAAACGGAAGAAAGGTCATGTGGGATGGCATTGTGTATGAATCCGAAAAGGAAGCCCAAGAAGTGAAAAAGAAATACGAGGATGATAATTTTGAAGTCGAAATGGTCAAAGAGGAGGAGAAATACCTTCTCTATACACGCAGAGTTGTCACGGAAATTGTCCTAGAAGGCGAAGCGCCGGCCTAGGTGCTGTGCCTAAGTTTTATATGGATTTGGACCCAACTCTTTAAGTGTTTTTGTCATCTCTTTGGCAACCGCGACAAACTTAGGCCCCTCTGAGGCTGAAATCCATTCTAATCGGAAGCGTTGTTCTTCAAGCCCAAAATCTTCAAGCATCAGAGTAATTGCCTCTGCTCTTTTTTCTGCCCTTGTATTGCCATCCTGATAATGGCAATCGCCAGGATGACAGCCGCAGATTAGTATTCCGTCAGCACTGCCTTGAGTTAATGCATTCATGACAAAATTGGGGTGCACCATGCCCGAACACATGCAACGGATGATATGAATATTTGATGGATATTGCATTCGGGCAGTTCCTGCAGAATCTGCAGCTGCATAAGAACACCAATTGCAACAGAATGCTATAATTGCCGGCTCATAATCATTTGTCATTTTATGCGCTCCCCACTACGGATTTTATCATTTCTTCAAAGTATTCAGGTTTAAAATGTCTGACAAAAATGCCCTCTTTAGGACATGTTGCCATACAAACGCCGCAACCGCGGCAGATTGCTTCATTGGCTTCAACTGTCTTCTTAATACTGCCCTTTTGTTGATATTCAATAAGCGTTAAAGCTTGAGCAGGACACGGGTCAATGCAGTATGCACACCCATCACACTTCTCATCCACAACCACCGAAATTGTGGGAGATTTCACCAGTTCATCTTTTGAGATCACTCCAGCAACACGTGATGCAGTCCCTTCACCGTCAATAATTGCCTCAGGAACGCCCATTACTTTTCGTGCGGAACCACATCTAAATACCCCGTCAGTATTAAAATCTAGAGGGTTTAAAATGCCAAGCATTCCGACAAAGAAATTTTTATCGTCTCTTTGAAGAAGCAAATCCTTCTCAAAATTACCTTCGTCGGACTCAGCTCTCATATCAACAGCGGTCGCCACAACAATAGAACCAATATCTATACTCTCTTTTCCACTGGGTTTAACAATTTCAGCCCTGAAATTCCCGACAAAACCTTCAACTCTTCCTACTTTGGCCTCTGTATAAATCTTCACGTTCTCATTTTTAGCCAATTCATCAATCATTTTCTCCACAATTCTGTTTTTATTTTCTTTTGTTGTGCTTAGATCTGCTTCCTTATCGACCAGATAAACATTGAGACCGGCTTGTCCAAGTTTTAGAGCACAGGAAATGCCGCTCGATGTTCCACCTAAAACAAGGCAGGCCGGGGTCACCGGCACGCGGATCTTTTCTAAAGACTCAAGCAATGTGGCCCGGTTTGTTCCCATTCTCATGAGTGTTTTTGCTTTCTCCGTGGCTTTTTGCTTATCCGTTGAATGCACCCATGCGCAGTGATTGCGTAAGTTTATAATTTCCATGAGATAAGGATTAAGGCCGCCCATTTCTGTATGGAGGAAGAAAAGGTCTTCATGGGTTTTTGGCGAACACGCGCCTATGACAAGCCTGTTAAATTCTTTCGTCTTTAAAAGTTTCCTTATTGCTACACCGTCGCAGCCAAAAGGAGTCAATTCCACGTGTTTGACATGAGGGAGTGATTTTGTGTACTCAATAACTTCTTCCATATCAAGAAGCCCTGCTATGTTTATGCCGCATCGGCATATAACTGCGAGGGTTGCTGGTTCATCTCCCGGCTTTACGGGTAAAATTTCTTTTTCCGGGGGAGTCACTAATTCCGTTCCCCTAGACGGAGCTAACAATGCAGCTGCATGTGATGCTGCAGAACATGCCTGGATGACTGCATCATCTATGCCCTTCGGCTCCTGTGCGCTTCCACATACAAAAATTCCTTCTTTGGGTGTATGAATGGGGTGGTAATCTTCTGTTTTTTTACTGAAAAATCCCCATTCATCAAGTTCCAAACCTATCGTTTCTGCAAGTTTGAGTGTGCTTTTAGTAGGAGCATAAGGTGGGACCAATACAAACAGTTCTGCGTTGAAAGATTCCTTGTCATAGGAAATATCAACGTTGCCGTCTTTTCCTTCAGCAACGGATATACAGTCTGTTTTTGTGAAGTTTATTTTGGACTCTTTGGCTTTTTGGAAGAAATCAACATAATCGTCTCTTACCAGATTCATGTTTGCATAAAAAACAGAAACAGAAGCATCAGGATTCCTTTCGATTGTACCCAATGCCTCTGCCACGGCTGTCATAAAACCTAGAGGCGAAGGATTATTAAGCACATACCACGCAATAGTTTGGGGTTCTTTTTTATCGTCACGTTTTATGACACCGCCCGTCGGGCCAAGGCCTGAAAGCAGGCGTTCATACTCGAGAGCAGTGAGTACATTTGGCAACTTTCCGTATCCAAATGTTTCTAATGATTCTGTTTTCATTTCATCCATGCCCGTGGCCAAAATAACTGCGCCCACGTTAAATTCTACCTCTGCGGGTTTCTGGTCAAACACAATGGCTTCTGGCTCACAGACCTCAACGCATGGAGGAACTTCCTTGTCTCCGCATTGACCTTCAAGAATATAAGTGCATTTTTCAGGATCAATCAAAGCCTTTCTCGGCGGGAATGGTGAATAAAAATAAATGGCCTTAGAGGCCCCCCTGCCGAAGTTAAATTCCATAGGAAGTCCTCCAACCGGGCAAACAGGAAAACAATCCGTGCACGCAGTACACTTCATGGGATCGACATATCTTGGATTTTTGATGACTTTGACCTTAAAATCCCCCGCTTTTCCGTTTATGCTTTTAACTTCTGCAAAGGCTACGATTGTCATGTTGGGATTACTGGTGAGCTCCAGCATGCGCGGCAGTATTGTGCATGTCGAACATTCATTCGAAGGGAACATTTTATCGATCTGCGCCATCTTGCCACCGATTGTAGGTTTTTCCTCAACGAGGATAACTTTAAAACCCTGATTTAAGAGTTCTGCACTTGCCCTCATTCCTGAAGGACCGGCGCCAATTATAAGTACGGACCCTTTCATTATGGTTGACCTCCTTCTTCTAACACTATTTCTGTTACAATCCGCCGAGTATAAACCAGCAATTTGCCATCTTCTTTTACAAGTCGCGTTTCAAACCCGTCTTTTTCATAGGCCGTTATTCTTTCCTTCGCCTCAGCTTCAGTCAAATAATGAACGTTATCCCACATAAATTTCTTCCCATCAAGTTTTCTCATTTTCGTCCACCTCGTTTTCTTGTTGTTGATCTGGGTTTCTTCTTCTTCATACGTAAACAATCCTTTGTATCGCGCTGCTAAACGTACTATCTTTATCAGTTTTGTTGTCAGAATCAAAATCCCTCCTTGACAACAAATGATGCGAAAGCTATATTTTATTTGAGAATGATTATCATTGTCAATAAGGAAGATTAAAATGTCCGGACCACACAAATTGAGGCATAGATTTAAAGGCCATGTGTCCCGATTGACAGCAACCAGGGAGGCCCTTCTGGACTTTTTGAGCAAATCATCAAAACACATGAGTGCCAAGGAAATTTATACTTCCCTTCAAAGCTCTTATCCACGTATAGGATTAAGCACTATCTACCGTACACTTGATCTGCTGGCCCGTATGGGCATTGTTACCAAACTTTCCCTCGGTGATGGACAAAGCCGATATGAGTTGAAATCCAGTGAGAAGGAGGAGCATCACCACCACCTTATTTGTACCGAGTGTGGGAAAATCATCAACTACAGTGAATTCTTGGATGAAGAATTAGACCTTGTAAAAAAGACAGAGGAAAAACTGGAAAAAAAATATGATTTTACGATCCAAGATCACAACATTGAATTTTTAGGCATATGTGCTAATTGCAAATGAAAAAATGGAGCGTCTCTCCTGTCTGATTCTCCCCTTTTACCCTAAAAATTCTATAGAAATAATGAAGGCTGGCTGCTCGGCATATTTTCCTAAAAACCTATCCAGCTCCTCCAGGTCAAACAAAAATTCCTCTATATAGGGCTCCTCATCCATGGGGATTACGATTTTCACCTCGTAGTGGCCGTCCAAATAATTCTCGAGCTGCTCTTTACTTATGACTTGCTTCATATCTATTTTTTATCCTTAATAATCCATCTTCCATCTGAATTATTCATCAAAGCTGCTGACATCCAAAAGGAAGATAGCATAACCAAAATGAAAACGTCAATGATAGGGCACTTAAAAAACTAGGGTAAAAACTGCCGAATATAAAATAAAAGGACTGCCTCTGTTTCAACTTCAACAGAGGCAGTCCTTTAAGAGTGTGAATAAGTATGCGTTGGCCTATTTAATGATCTCTTCTGATGGGTTTGCGCGTCACAGTCGCTTCAGTGTCCAACTGTGTTTTTAAATTCTTTCTGGTCTCTCTCTGAATGGCAATTTGGCGATCAACTTCATCCTGGATTGTCTGGTGAAGTTCACAGCTCTCGCAGCGGTAGACCTGTGAACATGCTCTGGAGGAGATCTCTCCGCTCAAGGTGTATCTGCACTCATTTCTACCTAATTGAAAGGCAAGCTTATCTAGGAATGGCTTTATTCTGGGGTCATTACTGAATTTTTCTCTTTTCATCATTGCTGCATGAAATTGACAGACATTTTGACATTGATATCCCAGTGTGCATCTGCGTTTTTTGACTATGCCGGCCTGCATCCAGATACAGGGAGCGATAATTAAGTCTTCGACAACGGGCTCCTGGATGGGGGGAGTCGGGATGACATCGATCTCGAAAGCCTGTCTTATTAATGTTTCCAAATAGGAAAGCTCAAAGGGTTTCTGCAGGTATTCGGCTGCACCCTTGCGCATGGCCTCCTCTTCAGTCTCGACAGAAGGATATGCGGTAATAATGATGACTTTTGCTTTTGGGTTTTTCTGTCGAACCTCTTCGAGGACCGAAAGCCCATCGCGGCCGGGCAATCTCAGATCGATGATCATGACGTTGTAATCTTCGAGATTGAATTTCTCCAATGCTTTTTCGCCATTATTAGCTGTATCAACCGTGTGACCCCCCTCTGAGAAATAATCCACCAGCGCCTCGCGCATGATGTCTTCATCTTCGACAACCAACATATTTTCTTTTTTCATTTTTTCCTCCAATTTTTCCTTCGCTTTTCAGTGCATTATCTTAGGGATAATTTGAATAACGGTTTTTATCCTCTTCGAATTAATCATTGCATCTATCTATAGAGCAAGTAGCGTGCCAAAGTTAGCCGATGCTCAAAAATTGTTTGAGGAATCATGTTAACTATATGTAAATGAATGGATTGCAAAAATAAGTGGGATGGACAAAAAATTTAGAGAAAAGAAATTTGTGTCTATTATATAGACACTTGCCGTCTAATTAATTGACAGTATGATTGTATTTTTTTAGCCTATTGTATAGGGTCATTCGTTGAATACCAAGTATCTTTGCCGCTTCTGAGATATTGCCCTTTGTTTCCTCGAGAACTTTCAAGATATGCGCTTTCGTCACCGCTTCAATTGTTTTTTCTTCTTTAGGGATTGGATGAATGATATCCTGTGGAAATTCAGCCATTGTGACGGAATTTCTGGTTGAAAGAATAACCCCGTGCTCGATCATGTTCTCTAACTCCCTCACATTGCCGGGCCAGGAGTAATTCAGCATAAATTCGATAACCTCAGGGGATAGGCTTATCACGTCTTTGTCATTCTCTTCAGCATATTTTTTTAAGAAATGCTCGGCTAAGGGAAGGATATCCTCTTTTCTATGCTTAAGGGCAGGGAGGTTGATGGTTACAACTTTTAACCGATAATACAGGTCCTCTCTGAAATGTCCCCCAAGGACCATACTTCTAAGATCTTTATTTGTGGCTGTGATGATACGGACATCGACATCAATTTCTTCATTACTCCCTATTCGAGTGATCTTTTTTTCTTCAAGTGCTCGAAGGAGATGGACTTGAGTGTTGGCGTTTATTTCGCCGATTTCATCCAGAAATAATGTCCCTTTGTCTGCCGCCTCGAACTTGCCTTTCTTTCTTTCCACAGCGCCTGTGAACGAGCCTTTTTCGTGGCCGAAGAGCTCGCTTTCCAACAAACTTTCGGGAAGAGCCGCACAACTTGTGGCAATGAAAAGTTTGCTCCGGCGCTTGCTTTGATGATGAACAGCCCGGGCGACAACCTCTTTTCCCGTACCCGTTTCTCCTGTAATCAATACAGTCGCATTAGTCGGGGCAACTATTCTGATAAGTTCAAATATCTTTAACATTTTGGGGCTTTTGGCGATGATCCCTTCAAAATGAAATCTATCTGCGATCTTCTGCCGGAGCTTGATATTTTCCTCGATCAGATTCTGATGTTCCACCAACTTTCCTATGAGGAGCTCTACTTTTTCCGGGCAGAAAGGCTTTTCGATATAATCAAAAGCGCCCTCTCTGATGGCAGTTATGGCTGATTCAATGGTTGCATGAGCCGTTATGATAACCGTTGAAAGCGTAGGAATGATTTTTTTGGCCTCGTTCATCAGTTCGATACCATTCATGCCCGGCATGACTAAATCGGCGACCATTATTTTGGGCTTTTTCTTTTTGATTATCTGGAGTGCTTCCTCGCCCGACTCGGCAGCCTCAACGTCATAGCCAACCCCGTCCAGCCAGTCGCTGAGCGATTCTCTGACGATACTTTCATCGTCAACGATGAGAATTTTAGCCTTTTTGCCCATCCATAGCCTCCAGATAAATCCTGAACGTTGTCCCCTTGCCGGGCTCGCTTTCTACGTCTATCCTGCCTTTATGTTTTCCTATGATCCCATGGACAACGGAAAGCCCAAGACCCACACCCACGCCCTTTTCTTTGGTCGTGAAAAAAGGAGTGAAAAGCCTTTTTAAATTTTCTTTAGGAATACCAATCCCCGTATCTGTGATATCGATTCGGACTGTATTTTTGTATGAGGCCCCAATCCTGATCCCCTGCGCCGTTGATGAGGCAATGGTCAGCGTTCCCCCCTCAGGCATAGCCTGAATTGCATTGAGCATGATATTGATCAAGACTTGCTGGATCTTATCAAAATCTGCTTGAACAAGAGGAAGCTGAGGATCCAAATTCTTCTTAAGGATGATGTTTTCAAGGTTGATTTGATTTTCGACCAGAGGCAAAGCGGCATCTATGATCTTATTGATTTCAACAGGGTTCATACTGGGTTCAGATTGACGTGCAAAGGTGAGAAGGTTTCTAATAATCCGGGTTGTTCTGTCCAGTTCTTTTTCCATCTTTAAGAGCTGCGTTTCAGTTTTTTCATCCTGCAGTTTTTTTTCCTTATACTTTTTAAGGAAAAGTTTTATGTAGACCATGATTCCAGCCAAAGGATTATTGACTTCATGAACTACACTGGCGGCCAGCTGACCCAGCGAGGCCATCTTTTCTGATTGTATCAATTCTTCTTCTGTTTGCTTGCGGATGGTGATATCCTCTCCTGAACTCAGAGTGCCGATGATATTCCCTTTTCCGTCCATGAGTGTCGTGTTGTGCCAGGCGATAATCCTTTCCTCCCCTGATTTGGTCACAATGATGTTTTCATAATCTTCCGCTTCCTCTTTTTCTCCAGCCATCACCTGTCTGAAAGTTTCTTTTCTATCATTCCGGTCTCTTTCCGGAACGCACAGGTCAAACCAGTTTCTGTTCATAATTTCGTCTTCTTTATAGCCCAGAACCTCGCATCCTTTTCTATTGATGAGGGAGACTATCCCGTTTTCGTTAATAGCGACGATTATAACTCCCGCTATGTTGAGGTATTGTTGTGCTTTGTTTCTTTCTTCTCGTAACTTCCCCCATAATCCCTTGTGTTTGGTCAAATCCCTGAAATTTTCGACAGCCCCGATAATTTCATTATTGCGGGATCGTAGAGGCGAAGTCGTAATGTTTACAGGAACGTTGTCTCCCGCTTTTGTAGTTATCATAATCTCGTAATGAAAAACGGATTTTCCAGTCTCCATGGTCTCTTTTAGAGGGCATGATTCTTCACAGAGCTCACTCTTCAGAATTTCACAACAGTCCTTGTTCAGGACTTCTTCTCTCTTGAAACCGGTGATCATTTCAGCCGCATTATTAATAAAAGTGACCTTGGAATTTTTGTCGATAGTGAGAACTCCCCCCTCCATGTTTTCAAAGATAGTCTCTAAGAATTCTTTTGTGATCCCTTCCTCTTTTGCCAATACACTATCTCCTGCCGAAATTATGATATATAAATATTTATTTCTGCAGCTTTTCCAGTTTCTTCTTGACCCGTCTCATTCCATCAAGAGAATTTATAGGCTTATCCTTGAGTTGAGCCCTGATTTTTCTCGTATCTAAGGTATACCTGTAGTTTTTCTTCTTATGCACATAGATCAGGTCTATTTCAGGATTGCCCATGATAAGAGTGATCATCGTCTCGCCGATATTGCCTAATGGCTTCCTGTCGATATGGCTGTACTGGAAATCGGCTTTTATTTTGGTCCCTTGCCCTTTTTTAGATTCTATGGAAAGGCTTCCATTGGCGGCTTTGACGGCTTCTGCTAAAAGAGGCAGACCAAAGCCAAATCTGCGCACAGTCTTAGACGTGTAAAAGGGGTCGAGGACCTTTTTAACAGTGTCATTATCCATGCCCGTCCCATTATCGATGACTTGGAGAGACAGCAGGTCGTGCTCTATATCTTCTGTTACTCGTATTTCGATTGTATCCGCTTTAGCGGCCACGGAGTTTTCGACGATATCCAGAATGTGCAAAGATAAGTCTTCCATGACAAATTCAGCGGATTATGCGCCTGCCGTCTTCGCTTTTTAAAGCCTTTTTTATTTCGGCCACCGTCTTGTCTTCAAGTAGGAATGAAGTAAAACCTTTGCCAATATCATCAGGATAGTGGGCATCCGAAGAACAGGTGATGGGATAGTTGTAAGGATACTTATTCTTTGCTTCTTCGAAGGTGATTTTGGGAGAGATTTCCAAGGCGTCCAGTTCCAGATTGTCAGGGACAAATCCTAACTGTCCGATAATACTGAAAGATTCTCTGTCAATATGCGATGCGATCGTCATTCCGCCGAAAGCGTGAATCAATTGAATGACTTCTTCAAGTGGGATTGTTGTAGCTCCTATCAATAACTTATCGCTAAATCCCAGAACCTCTTCTTTTTCGTTCACGATGACCTGCATGCCAAAAGCCTCCTCATCGTTTTTCCCAGGCAGGTTTTCAAAAATACGCTCCTGGAGTTTGAGGGCGTTTTTGATATCGTCAAAAAGCGCTAAGATGTGAACCTCCTCTCGGGACGTTACTTCCATGCCAGGAATAACCCCGATGTTCATTTCTTTGGCTGCGTTCATTATGGCCAAAGAGTTTTCCGTCGAGTTATGGTCACAGATGCCCAAGATATCGATTTCTTTTTTTTTTGCCGAGGCGAGTATTCTTCGTGGAGACATATCCAGTTCTGTACAGGGGGAAAGGCAGGTGTGAATATGCAAATCCGCTTTAAACGGTCGGAGCATGAATCAGGCCTGAGGACGAATCAATTCATACAATTTTCCTGATACTTCAAAAGCCCTGTCTGTGCTGCAAAGGATGGGCACGTTTTCTTCTTCTGCTTTCTTTAATGTGTCTTCATCAGGCTCACGGTTATTTACGATGATAATCCCGGCCAAGTCTTTTAACTTGGCCACAGCAATTGTATTTTGGTGAATCTGCAGAGTGATCCAGAGGTTGCCTTCTTTACTGTTGGCGATCACATCGCTGAGCAAGTCGCTCGTATATCCGCCTGTGACCTCCACGTCCAAGTTCTTTTGGCCTGTTAGAGCGTTTAGCTGGAGTTTTTCAATGATTTCTTTGACTTTCATTTTTTATCCTTCTTATATTGCGCTTTACTTATATTAGATTTGATTGAATCTAATGAAACAGATTTATCGAGCAATTCTGAAAGCTCATGGGAGAGTTTTGCAAATTTCCTGGGAAGATTGAAGATACAGTCTGTCAGCTTTGCTTCTCCTTTAACAATGTCTTCAGCAAATGTCTGGCAGGTGGGTGCCCCGCATATTCCACAATCTATTTTGGGCAAGGATTCATATATTTTCTCTTTCTCTTTTCTCTTCTTTATGGCTTTGGCCAAATTCTTATCCAGAGGTTTAAGGGGACGGGGCTCGAACTTCCCGTTTATAAAAAAATAATTCTGTTTGTATAATTTTCGGACTTCCCGGATGTCTGGACAGGCCTTTATCTGTTCAAACTCTAAAGTTTCGATCAATTTAAGGATCTTATTATGGGACGTATAAATATTTTCTACGGTCAGAGAGCCTCCCACACACCCTTGGGGACAGGAATAGGCTTCGATGAAGTCGATATTCCTCAATTTCCCCCGTTCGATGTCATCGAAGACTTTTATGATTTCACCCAATCCCGAAACGGCCAGGGAGTTTTTTAATCTCAAAGTCCGACAGATTCCTCCGACCATGGCCCAACCCATCCCCAGAATGCAGATGTCCTCTAAATCCTTGCGATAGTTCTCCTTTTCCGTATCCTCTAAAGCGGAAAGAAGAGGACCGTAGATATCGGAGATGGAAATAGCTCCATCCAGGTAAGACCTCCCTTTTTCTGCGGGTTGTTTTATGGAGATCATTTTGGCCGGACAGGGGGTGAGATAGAATATACCGATCTCTCGTTCTTTGATACCCAGCTCTTTGGATTTTTCCTTCTTGAGTTCTCTTGCGGCGACTTCTCGGGGAAGGTCGATGGGAAGGAGCTGTTCGATGAGAGCAGGATATTTAACCTGGATCAAGCGGACGACAGTTGGACAGGCAATGGCTATAAGCGGCCTAGGCCCGGTGTATTCGCGAAGGTACTCTTGGATGGCGAAGCTGACTTCTCCACATGTGAGCGAGAGGTCGAACGCATCATCGAATCCTAGCTTTTTCAAGCCTGCAATTATTCTTTTTGGCAGAATATCTTTTCCGAATTGAGCTTGAAGCCCTGGCGAGGGGAGGGCCACGGTGTGCTTAAATTTCGCCAGCTCTCCGAAAGGATCTGTCATGGGGATAATGGCATCATTTGGACAAGCCGTGATACATTCTCCACAATCGATACATTTTTCTTCAATGATAGTGGCCTTGCCAGTTCTGACTCTGATTGCCTGAGTAGGACAAATTCTCATACATTTCATCCGGCCGTCACATTTTTCTGTGTCGATTCGAATGGAGTGGAAGTATGGACTCATTTTTCTATGCTCTATTCAAACAAAATATGATGTTTAAAGATGTTCCTTTGCCAGGCTCTGAAGTGATTTCGAATCGGTCAGCATTTCTTTTAATATTAGGAAGCCCCATTCCGGCGCCGAATCCCATCTCGCGCATTTTGTCTGTGGCTGTTGAGAATCCCTCCTGCATAGCCTTCTCGATGTCATTGATCCCGGGGCCATTGTCTTCGAGTTTAAGATGAAGTTTTTCCGGAGTAATGTTCAGGATGAGGGTACCTCTTTTAGCATACATAACCACATTCATTTCGGCTTCGTAGGAAGCAATGGCGGCTCTTCTGATAACAGAGGATTCAATGCCGATCTCTTGAAGGATTCCCTTGATCTTGGTGGAGATGGTCCCTGCTTTGCTGAAATCACTGCCTGAAATTTCAAAGCGTTCAGATAATTCAAGATCGGAACTTGCCATTATTATTTCTTAAGGCCTGGGGACGCCGGGTAATCCTTTGCTGTAGAGGATACCACAGGCGCTATACATCATATACTGTGTTGATAAAAGGGGGAGCTCTTTTTCTTTTGCCAGATTTATTCCAACATCATCGGGCCTTTTTCCCCGGACATAGATGATGGCTTTAGCCTCGATGATATCCGCTGTTCTTACGGACTGGCTGTTGGATAATCCTGTCAGAAGCAGAAGGCCCGGTTGTCCAAAGGCAAGGACATCGCTCATCATATCGGAGCCCCCAGCAAATTCGATCTCTATGTCGAGATGCTCTTCACCGTAGATAACTTCAGCCTTGAGAAGTTCTTTGATTTCCCTTAAAGTCATTTTAGAAAGACATAGTGTAACTATTCAGGTGTCCAGAAGTCAAGACTCAATGTCATCATCCCATTTCAGTCACAGGATGAATGTTTCTAAGCTGAGCGGAATTTCATTTTCGAAACCGCCAATCTGATCGCCCAAGAGAACACGGATTAGAAGAATTCTTCTGCAATCCTTTGAGCCATCAATGGAACAGCTTTTTTAAGAGGATCAGATAAACCTGATTGAATTGTATCCGGGATTGTTTTAACCTGGCAGACTTTTACGATGACATCTACAGAACATAAGTCCTTGAGTTCCTTTAGAAGATTTGAAGAGGGGACTTGATGGATCGAAAAATCATCGATTTTTTCAAAAGGAATTTCATCAAGAGAAATATCAAAAATTTCACCTGGCTTTCTCCCCTTATCGACAGCATCTATGACCACTATAACCTTGGGGCGAACGTCGCTTAAAGTGATGGTAAACAGGATTTTTCTGATGCCTGTCCCCGCATCTGCTAAACACACGTTTTCCGGGATGACGTAGTGCCTCTCCAGGTATTCGATCACCTCGGGTCCGAACCCATCATCCCCGAAGAGCGTATTCCCCACTCCAGCTATAAGGATCTCTTTTCGACAGTAGACAGGGAATTCTTCCATTTCTCACTCGTACAATTCTCCCCATTGTCAAAAGGTGTGCGGCTATTGGAATGGGGCACAAAGACAAACTTCGAATTCAGCCTGTACGGGCTCTTTTTCCGCTCTCGAAAGTTCCTGAATGACCTTTTAAATATTTTTAAATGTGTCTAAGTGATTTCCTTGAGCATCAAAGATATCAATCTTTACTCCGATTTTTCCATCCAAATTGTGTGTCGCGCAGGAAAGACAGGGATCGTGAGCCCTGATCGTCATTTCGACCAGGTTCAGAATTTCCTCGTTATAGTTGCCATCTTTAATCAGGTCTTTGGCTGCACGTTTGACAGACATATTCATGGGAGCATTGTTGTGCGTGGTGCCTACAATCAGGTTCACATTGGTTATGAGTCCGTTTTCGTCTGTTTCATAGTCATGAATCAGTGTTCCTCTGGGAGCTTCGACACAGCCGATTCCTCTGGCAGCTCTGGGTTCCACCTTCTTTCTTGTTTCAGGACTGGTGATCTCAGGATCATCAAGGAGCCGGATCGTATTTTCTGCATTGTAGAGCAGTTCAATTAACCTTGCCCAGTGGTAGAGCAGAGGCTGTTGGGCAGGGCGGCCGAACTTTGACCTGAATTCTTCAAACTCAGCTTGAGCCAAAGGTGTCGGGATCTTATCACAGACATTCATCCTTGCCAGAGTATTTGTTCGATAGATTCCTTTTGGATTGTCCAGGTCCATAGAAAACTCGCCCGCTTTTTTCATGTAGGGGAACTTCAGATAGGACCATGGTTCAATATGCTCTCGGATATAATCTGTGTAGTCTTCGTACTTGAAGTCTTCGTAAGAACCGTCGGCATTCATCATTCTCAGCTTTCCGTCGTAAAGATCCATAGCTCCATCGTCTTTTACGGTTCCTAAAAATCCCGTGGTGATGACACCCAGGGAATTAACGACATCCAGATATTTGGAGAAGAGGTTCTCTTTGGCAAACGAGATGGAAAATTTAGAGAATTCGAGCAGTTCATCTGCCGTCTTTCTCAGTTCCTGTCTCTCGCTTTCGAGCAATGGTCGGCTGAATCCACCTGGAACTGCAGCAGCGGGATGGATGGCTTTCCCTGCAATTTTCTCCAGCATTGTGGCTGCCAGATGTCTGCATCTGACAACTTTTTTACCGAGATCCGGAGCTTCTCGCAGAATACCGATGACATTCCTGACCGAATAGTCAGCACCAGGTCCAAGCACAAAGTCTGCGCCAGCCAAGAAATAGAAGTGGAGGATGTGCTCTTCCATGTAAGCGATGCTGTTACACAACTCCCTCAATTTTTTTCCAGCGGGAGGCGGATCCACACCAAAAACCGCATCGGTCGCTTTTGCAGATGCATTATGATGAGACCAGGGACAAACTCCGCAGATCCGCGTGGTGATTCGCGGCATTTCCTCAACGGGTTTGCCGATACAAAATGGCTCGAATCCCCGTAATTCAAGGACATTCATTTGAGCGTCGCTGACATTTCCAGTGTCATCGAGCTGGATAGTGATCTTAGCGTGCCCTTCGATTCTTGTGACGGGTTGAATTGTTAATGTTTTTCCCATGATTTAACTCCTCTTTGGTAAAGGCCGTAGACGTCCAGCCCCAGAAAATCTGTTAAAGGTTGCCGCGCGATCTGGTATTTGTTTGACATCAAGACCGATTGTGGACAGCGCGCCCATCATATCGACCATCGGGTTGGCGGTATCTGAGATAGGGCCAAAACATCCCCGACAGGGCATGTAGGCTTTGATGCATCTGGGCGTTTTCTCATGTCCCCCGCAACCTGATCTTGTCGCAGGGCCGTTGCACAGGAACCCTTGTTCCATAAAACAACGAACGGTATCCATAGGCTTGCCGATTTCAAAGTTAACGGGTTCAAGGGGTCTTTTGATGTTTGATACGGCTTTCTTCTCTCTGATCGTGGGGCAGTCATCACAGACGCTCTTTCCAGGAAGTTGGATTTCTCTTCCTTCGAGAAGTGCAGTCAATGCTTCAGCGACCATTTCAGGTGGTGTCGGACAACCGGGCAATTTGTGATCGACCTTGACGACTTCATGCAGAGCGTAGATTCTATCTGTAAATGGTGACACTCCTTGTGAGGGTGTATCGGCTGAATCTGTGGTCACTAAACCCCGAAAAATTTTGTCCTGAAGTTCATCCACCGTAAACTGATTAGCCAGAGCGGGCACGCCACCATAACAAGCGCAGGAACCTAGAGCAATAAGTGTATTACACTTTCTCCTCATCTCCTCAGCGATTTCTTTGTTCTCTTCCACCCGGATTCCGCCAGAAATAATTCCCACATCGGCTTCGGGAATCACCGGACCTGGTTGATCGCCCATTTGTCCAAATAATTTATGATCCATAAGTACCGGTATATGGACAAACTCTAGCTGGGGTAAAAGGTCAAGAAGTGGCTCCCCAATGTCAAGGATGGTGACTTCACATCCTGCACAGATGGTAAACCATTCTTCCGCAACTCTAACAGCCATTTTTCACCTCCATAATAAATTTGGGATAAATACGTGTGAAATCATGGAAAAATATTCTTTATTTTTCTATGTCAAAGACTTCACCGAAACATATGAACTTACCTAAAATGTACAACCTTGTCAATACTTTTTGCGCATTTCCCAAATTTTTTTGTGATTTAAGTATCAGAAAAGAAATCAGATAGAATTAATAGGATAAGTGGGGATAAGGGCGAAAAAGAGAAAAAAGCGTCTCAAAGAAGCGAGATTTCTCCCCGGAATTTTCGGCAGAGAAAAGCTCTCCAGGAAAATATTCTATTTAAACTTGCTTTTTTTATCAAAAAAAAAGTACAATTTAGGAACATAAAATTAACTCACTCAAGAAGGAGGAAGAATGGATAGAAAAACTCTTTCTTTATTGGGAGTCATTCTTGTCTTGTGTTTTTTTTGTAGCTGTTCCTCACCCCCTGAACAACAACTCCTCAACAGGTATTTTTCTGCCCTCAGCTTGAACGATAACACGACACTTTCAACAATTGCCCTGGAACCTAGCGATATGCCTGCAGAGAAATGGGAGATCTTGAATGTCAGTGAAGAGAGCGTTGAGCCTTTTAGGCTACCAGAGATGAACAAGGAAGAACTGGACTTAAAGAAAAAGTTAGAGGATCACGTTGGTGCCACTATAGATGCCAGAGATGCCTGGGATAATGCCGTTTATGAAGAGGAACGAGCAAGAACAACGGCTGCCAAGCGTGCAGCGAAAGCCAAAGCCGATGAGCTGAAGGTCAAGTACGATGAAGTCTATGAAGAGCATAAAGAACTGCAGAGACAATACAATGAGGCAAAAGCCGCTGCCGCAAAAGAAGAGGACATTGCGACATTCTCTCTCGGCACAGGCGAACTCCCCACCATACGGGATTTTACAGGTGAGGTGCACAGTAAGGAAGTTGAGGTGAAAACAGAAGGTGAGGGTAGCGTGAAGAATTACAAGATCTATATGAGAAGATACATCTTGCAGGATGAGGCGACTGGGATGCACAATAGGGGGAGATGGATCATCACCAAATTTGAAGGCCTCAACTGATTGAGTTATTGACTCTTCTTCCAATTTCCTTTATAAATACTATTTTTCTTTGAGCGGGCCGTTAGCTCAGAGGGAGAGCACCGGCCTTTTAAGCCGGGTGTCGCTGGTTCGAGTCCAGCACGGCTCACCACCCACTCGCGCTCCTGTCGTCTAGCCTGGTCTAGGACACCGCCCTTTCAAGGCGGCGACACGGGTTCAAATCCCGTCAGGAGCG
>CAYOSH010000037.1:0-6133 GCA_964406575.1 uncultured Eubacteriales bacterium
AGTGAGGCCTGGGTGAATGAATCCGTTCGGCCCGTATCGGAGGAGGTTGACTTTTACGGATACCAGTGGTGGCTCAATCCAGATTCCGGGGGAAACACCGGGTCGGTTGTGCCCGATGACGTTTTTTATGCACAGGGCCTTCTCAACCAGAATATCTTTATCATCCCAGGCGAAGATATAGTTATTGTCAGGACGGCGACAGACCTTTTATCAAACAAATGGGACCGGATGGAATTCCTGACTTTGATGATGGAGTCTATTCTTTATTGATTCTTCGAATGGATTTGAATGGCTGGATTTGGGGAGTTTAGCCAAAGACGCTGGAATAAAGAGATCAATGACGTGAGATTTGAATCTTTCCTTTTAGGGCTTGATCTCGAGTACGGCGGCGCCGTCGATCTTACTATCTTTGAGGAGTTGGAGAACCTTGTTGGCGTCTTGGAGGGGGAAGAGCTGTGTGGTTGTTTTGATAGGGATCTCGGCGGAGATTTTGAGAAGTTCGTTCCCGTCTTGACGGGTGGCGTTGGCCACGCTGCGGAGCGTGCGTTCGTGGTAGAGATATTTCCCATAATCCATTTCCGGGATAGGCGTCATGTATATTCCCGCCAGAGCCTGGGTGCCTCCTTTATCTAAGAGTCTCATGCCATCTAGAACTGTTGGTCCGGCAGGAGTGAAATTCACGACGCTATTGAGCTTGTAAGGGGGCTCATTTTCGGATGTTCCGGTCCAGGTGGCACCAAGCTTTCGGGCAAGGTCGCGATGCTCTTCGCTCCGTGAGAAGACATAGACTTCACAGCCCCAGTGAACAGCCACCTGAATGGCCACGTGAGCAGATGCGCCGAAACCGATAAGGCCGAGACGCTGAGCGGGTTTTATCTCACTAAGGCGCAGAGCCCTATAGCCGATGATCCCTGCGCAGAGAAGGGGTGCGGCTTCTTGGTCGGAAAAAATGGATGGGATGGGATAGGCAAATTTTTCGGGAATAGCGATGTATTCTGCGTATCCTCCGTTGACGTGGTATCCGGTGAAGCGGGCGTTGTCACAGAGGTTTTCTTTGCCCTGTCGGGCATACTTACAATCTTCCTCTGTGGAGTAGAGCCATGCTACTCCAACTCTGTCGCCTTCCTTAAAACGAGAGGCTTTACTCCCCATTTTTTCTACGATTCCGACGATCTGGTGGCCCGGTATGATGGGAAGTTTGACGTCGAGAAGTTCGCCCTCGATAGTGTGGAGATCTGTGTGGCAGACGCCACATACATTAACACGAATGAGGATGTCTTCGGCTCCGGGTTCGGGCTTTGGGACTTCGGTCAGCTCAAGGGGATTTTGATCTATTAGGGCAAACTCATTAAGGAGCATGGCTTTCATGGATCGTTCCTACGAAATAAATTTTGAAATTTTATCCAAGAGAATATAGTAACACGGATTTTATTGAACCGGTAAACGAAAAAATCAGGGAATAGAAACCATGTTTCAATATGTAGGGTCAACTCCCCGAGCTGACCGATGTAGGAACCGTCCCCCAAATGGACCGGTTGGGAAACGGAGCTTACATTGTTTCTGATTTTGCATCTCCTTTTACACGGACCATTCGGGGAATGGTCCCTACATTTTTTTTAATTTTTTAGCAACCCATTTTATCAAAAAACGTATATATATAATGAAGAGACAAGACAATGAAGTTACTCTCGCGCATCGAAGAGATCATCCTGCTGGCGATCTGGCGGTTGGGTGATGAGGCTTATGGAATGGCCATTCGGGAGGAGGTTATTAAAGCTACGGGCAAAAAATGGCTCCTGGGAGCTATCTATGGCCCCCTAGGGCGTCTACAGAAAAACGCCTATGTGATCACAGTTAAAGGAGCACCGACTCCGGAACGCGGCGGCCGGGCAAAAGTTTATTATCGCGTCACCAAAAAAGGCAAAGATGCGTTGGCTGAACTTTACCGCGTCCAGAGATTGATTTGGGAAGGGATCACTCCTCAGAAATTTGAGAGATAAACCACATAAATATGAAAAATGAAAATGACTAAGTCACCGAAACCTCCCCGCATCGCCCGTTGGATCATCGAAAGGATCATCGACGGCGACATCCGCTACGGAGCCATGGGCGACTTGGAGGAGCAGTTCTTATCTATGTATCGGAAGAGGGGTCTCTTAAGAGCTCGCATGGGCTACTGGCTTCAGATTCCAGCGGCACTTCCCGCATTTTTAAAGAACACCCTTTATTGGAGCTTTGCCATGAGCGGAAACTATCTCAGAATGTTCTACCGTCTTATTAAAAAACACAAGGGTTATTCCTTTATTAATTTTGCAGGGCTCACATTAGGCATCGGTGTGTTCATGCTGATCTGGCTTTTTGTTCAGCATGAATTCAGTGTCGACAAACATCATGAAAACTTAAACAGGATCTATCGCGTACAGGGCGATAACGGAAGACAACTCTCAACGGCTCCAGCTGTAGGGAAGCTGATTTCGGAAAATATTCCCGAGGCGCAGAAGGTCGTGCGCTTCAAATTCCGGCACGACTACTTGGTAAAATATCGGCCGGACGATGCTTTGGGTCAAGAAAAAACATTAGTGATCAGGAATTTCGGCTGGGCAGACTCCACGGTGTTTGACGTTTTCACCTTTCCTTTTATCGCGGGAGATCCCAAGACAGCTCTGGAGGATCCGTTTGCGTTGATACTGACAGAGAGTGTGGCACAGCGGATATTCGGCGATAAAGACCCCATCGGACAAACGCTCGAAGTGAACAACCGTCATGAATATCATGTGACCGCTGTGATGAAAGACCTTGAGCGCACGCACTTGCGTTTTGATGTGCTGGCACCTTTCGAGAATCTGGGGAAGATCATCGGCCAGAGCGAGTTGGACAGCTTTAATTCCTGGAACTTGGCGACTTATGTTTTGCTGCCTAAAACACACGATAGAGTGGCTGTGGCGGGTAAAATCACTGACCTGTTTCACGACACACTCAAGGAATCTTGGAAAATCGATTTTGCCTTTGAGTTATTTCCGCTGAAGGATCTTTATTTTTCACCCGTGCTCTACGGCCATCAGGGGAATAAACCGATGGTTTATGTGTTTATGGCCATTGCCGTATTTATTCTGATTATTGCCTGCGTGAATTTTCTCAATCTGTCGACCGCCCGGGCTTCCTTTAGGGCCAAGGAGGTCGGGATCAAGAAGGTAGTGGGGTCCACACGGAGGCGGCTTGTCACACAATTTTTAGGCGAGTCTGTCCTCTTCAGCTTGATCTCGTTTGTGGCGGCGATTGGCCTGGCAGCGACATTCCTTCCGGAATTTAACAAATTGACCCAACGCAGCTTTACGATGGATTATTTTTGGAAGCCTCAAGTGTTGTTCATTTTTATCGGAGGAGCAGTCCTCGTAGGCATCCTCGCAGGAATTTATCCTGCCTTTTATATGTCGGCTTTCCGTCCGGTGGCTGCATTAAAGGGTGACAGGGCCAAGGGAGTAAAATCCGCTGGTTTTCGCAAAGTCCTTATCAGTTTCCAGTTCGCCATCTCCATTATTCTGATTTTTGCCACATCGGTCGTTTTAAAGCAGCTTCATTACATTAAGAACAAAGATCTGGGTTTTCAAAAAGAACACATTGTTTATATGGAAATTGCTCGGAACAGGAGCATCCGCGACAATAAAGAAGCCTTCAAGAACGGGCTTATGCAGCACCCTAAGATCCACAACGTGACTTATTCTCAGGGGCGTCCTGGACTCGTGTACAACTGGGAAGGTTTTGAGTACAAAGGTGAAAGGAGCGGTTATGCCATCTTTACTGTGGATCCAGACTATTTCGATGTGTACGGTCTGGAAATTATTGCCGGTCGGAATTTCTCGAGGGACATGTCGACCGATCACTTAAGAACCTGCCTTCTTAATGAGACAGCGGTGCGGACACTCGAATTGAAAGAACCGGTAGGGACGATCCTCCACCACGATAATCTGGGGGGATCTTCCTTCCCTGTCAATGATGTGGAAGTCATCGGTGTTGTCAAGGACTTTCACTACCAGACTCTGCGGTACCCGATCCAACCCCAGATGTTCGGATGGAACGATCCATGGCTGTGGATGATCAGTGTCAAGATTTCCTCAGAAAATGTGCCGGCGGCGATCGCCCACATCGAAAAGACCTGGCAGGAATTCTCTCCTGAGTTCCCGTTCGATTTCCATTTTGTCGATGATCTTGTGGAGAGCCAGTACCAGAACGAAGAACGGCTGGCAAAGACGATCGGATATTTCGCAGGGCTTGGTATTTTCATCGCATGTCTGGGACTTTTTGGATTGGCTGCGTTTATGGCCGAGCAGAGGACAAAGGAGATCGGCGTGAGGAAGGTTTTAGGAGCTTCGGTTGGGGGCATTTTGTTGTTGCTGTCCAGGGAGTTTTCCAAGTGGGTGGTTGTGGCAAATATAGTGGCCTGGCCGTTGGTCTATCTTGCGATGAATAAGTGGCTGGCCGATTTTGCATACAGAACCGATATAGGTGTGTGGCCTTTTGTTTTATCAGCGGTTCTGGCTCTGCTAATTGCGATGACGACTGTCAGTTATCAGTGCATAAAGGCTGCAACAGCCAATCCGATCGATTCCCTCCGTTATGAATAAAAGGGACAAAAAAGGGGACAGTCCCCTTTTCCGGAATGTACGGGGAATTGTCCCTGCAGGGCTCCGATCGGGGAGATGACCCTACATTTTTATTTCTTTCGGTCTTTCGTAGATTGCTTTTTAATCTTTTCCTTGAGGCGAACACGGCGGCGCTCGAAATCCTGCTCGTAGTACAAAGAGACCCCGCGAGAGAGGACATAGCCCTCCTCTGAAATCTTTATGGCCTCCTCGTAATTCTTTTCTTTGTGCTCCAGATACATGGCGAGCTCCCTGAATGAGAAAAGTTGCAAGGCTGAGATAATTTCCCGCGATGTCATCTCTCTCCAAATGGCGATGGCTTTGTCCCATTCCTGATTCTTTTTGAAAAAATAAGATAGCTTCATCTTTGCCAGGGTGGTTACATCTTCAGAGAGATCCCCATCCAGAGCCTTCTCTAAAAAACGGACTGATTTTTCGATGTCCCCGAACTTTTCCATGACCTTTCCTGCACCATAAAAATCCATGGCATCGGGAAGACACTCCTCCCCTTCTTCAAGAAAGATCGAAGCGCCAGCTATGACCACTCCCAACAGAGACAGGATATCTTCCTGGTTGTGATAGAGGATAGGTTCGATCAGATCATAATTTCCGGTCTGGAGGTAGTGGAAATACCGCCACGGTATTTCAGCCGAAGGGATGTCTTCGGTCCTTCCGGTCTGGACAACTTCCTGCGCCAGATAAGACAGCCGACAGTTGTCGTATTTGTGCCGCCACAGGTTTCGGGCCGGATACATAAAATCCAGGTGCGGAAGGTTGCTCAACGGGAATGGCTGACGGTAGATGATAAAACGCGTTTCAAGCAAAGGAATATCAAAATTTTTTCCATTATAGGTCACGACTGATTGAAAATTCATCGCATCGAAGAATTGAGCAAGCTCCTGGATCATGCGCTCTTCCTCAGCAAGATCGCCTAAAAAATACTGAGCCACCCAGAATTTGCCGTCCTTGTAGTAGCCCATGCCGATATTGAATGGGATGGTCCCGGTTCCTCCTGAAAGACCTGTCGTTTCCAGGTCGATAAACAGAGCCGTTGACAGATCCAATTCTCGAAAGGAATCATCTTTGCTCAAACAGGCCAGGATTTCCCCGCTGATCTGAAGGCCTGAGGAAATGGTGATTTTGCCGTATCGGGCGTCCAGATTATAGGGGTTTTCGAAAAATTGGAGGGGCTCTCGCTCTTCCGGTTCGAACTGTGATGCTGGGCCCGAGGGAGATTTTTCACGCCGGGTGAGGTTGATGAGCTGTTCGAGCTTTTCTTTTGTCGACATCTCCTCTTCATCGCCGAGCTTCGACCATGTGGCTTTGATCTGCTGCGTTTTCGAACGTGTCTCCCGCTCTTTTTTGAGCTGTTTGAGTTTGTCTTTAATGTCGGTCATTGTGTATTTCGCTTTAAATGGTTCGGACCGTTCGGGGAACGGTCCCTACATTTTACTCTCTCTTTCCTTCGTTTCATTCATCTAATTCGGTCAGCT
>CAYOSH010000037.1:6233-14386 GCA_964406575.1 uncultured Eubacteriales bacterium
ATGATATTGCGGGAACGGGGGCGGTTGTCAAAATCGACGAATATGATCTGCTGCCATGTCCCGAGGTTCAATCTCCCCTGGCTGAACGGGACTGTGAGGGAGGGGCCTAGCAGAGCAGCCCTCACATGCGAGAATCCATTTCCGTCTCCCCATTTCGCATCATGATGGTAGTCCGCCGCTTGTGGGATCAACCGTTCCATCATCGCGGAAAAATCTTCGACTAAACCCGATTCGTGTTCGATCGTGGTAAATCCCCCGGTCGATCCCGGCACGAACAACGTCGCAATGCCATCCTGAATCCCGGATGTGGCGAGTTTTTCGGCAACTTCTCCTGTGACATCGATCATGTCATTGTAACCCTTTGTATCAAAGTTCAAAGATTCGTTCATAACTTTCATGATTTTTGCTCCGTACTCATCACTCATAATAAGATAATTTGTTTTTTCTTGTAAACAACAAACAGCGATAAGCGAAAAAACTTTCTTGCCATACTTTTTTTCTAAGATGAAAAAAGGAATCAAAATCAACTCACTGAATCCCGCAACACAAAGAGGGTACTTGACTTGGGAAGAAAAGAATAGCTATACATAAGGAATGCGATTTTTGGGTCACATGTCGTCCATCTTGAGACACAGATTCAACAAGACAATCTATGTCCTGCTCTCCCTTCCAGTTCTTTTCCCGATTCTCAGGTCTATCCCACTCGCAGGATACAGCCTCACCACAAACCAAAACACTCTGACCCTTAAGGTCGGAACTTCCGATAGAGTCAAATCCGCCAACATATTCCTCGACAGTTCCATGTCTGTTTTTGCCCAATTGTCCAATCCACCACTGATGACAATGAGCCCCGAAGGACAAATCGTCGGGCAGCTCGTGAAAGATATCAATGTATCCTCGGATTACACGCGGTGGGAGTTTCGCCTCAAGGACAACCTCTACTGGAGCGATGGGAAAGCGGTCACCGCCAAAGACGTCAAATTCAACTTCGAATACATGCAGGATAAAAATCCAGTCGCCGGTTGGATGAAAGACACCATTGATACGGTCACCATTTCCGATAACAACACAGTTGTCCTGCAGCTCAAACGACCTTACACCAGGCTGGATATCGAAATGGCGACCCACAGGTTGCTTCCCCAGCACGTCTGGCAGAGTATCGACAGGCCGATGAATCACACAAATCCAGGGCAGATCGTCGGATGCGGCCCCTTTGTCATCGAAAAAACAGACCTCAACCGCGGCGTGATCCTTTTTGTGAAAAATCCTTATTGGCAAGGTCCAAAACCAAAGATCGATGTCATTGAAGTCCAAATTTACCAGAACATCGATGTGCTGTGCCTGGCGCTGGAAAAAGGAGAGGTCGATGTCTTTTACAATTATGCCGCATCCTATCCCTATCCAAACCTTAAGAAGATCCGCACAAACAGCCGATTCGACCTTATCGAAGATCAGAGCACTGCTTTGGTCTTTCTCGGTTGCAACCTCAAGAAAGAACCTCTGTCTGACATTCGATTCAGGGAGGCCCTCTCTTACGCGATCGACTATGAGGAGGTCATCAAGCTGGACACTCTGGGATACGGAAAAATCCCCGATAGAGGTTTCATCCCACCCCGGATGAACAATTTCAAGGTGACACCCCCCCTCCAACACGACAATCAAAAAGCCAATAGGCTTCTTGATAAGGCCGGTTACAGGGACAACGATGGCGACGGTATCCGAGAAGACCACGAGGGCAAAAATCTCACTCTTTCACTCCTCATCCGGCCCACATATACACGCATCGCTGAACTGATCAAGGATTATCTCCATTCTGTGGGTGTGAACACAACCGTAAAAAGTGTCGATGCGAGCACTTGGATAAGTCTCAAAGACAGATATCTCTATGACCTCATCATCGCACGCACAACCCCCTGGGGAATGATCATGCATGCGGGTTGGGCCACCGGATATTTTGATTCCCGCAGAACAGGAGAGGGTGTACTCCACAACATCGATGACCCGGACTTCCTCAAAATCTGCGATGGCCTTCTTTCAACGCGGAACCCGGAAAAACTCAGAGACTATGCGTTTCGAGTGCAGGATTATTACGACCACAATCTCCTGGCGATACCTCTTTACTGGAACGTTTTTGTCACCCCTTATCGCACAAAATTTCAAGGCTGGCAGACCAACCCTCTTTATGGAATTTTTAATATCGACAACTTTATCAGAATCGAACCGTCTATGAAGTGAAAAAAACAGCAAGATACTTCTTGGCTCTTTTTATCATCATTTCCATAAATTTCTTTTTGCCCCGGTTCATGCCCGGCGATCCCATCACAAACCTTATGGGCGAGGACGCTATCGTCAGCCAGGAATCGATAGATGCGCTCAAAATAGAGTTAGGACTCGACAAACCCCTGCTTGTTCAATACATGAACTACTGGAAGAATCTGATCCGTTTGGACCTCGGACACTCCTACCACTTTCATACAGAAGTCGCTCAGATCATCGCCTCCAAGATGCTCTGGACTACGGCCCTTGTCGGCCTTTCCATTCTCCTCGGGACGTTTCTCGGAGCCATTCTCGGTGCACTCTCCGGATGGGGGACAAACGATCTCAAGAGCAAAACCCTGACTTCATTCTTTCTTTGGATCTACTGCACACCTCCATTTTTTCTGTCGCTCGTCACCCTCTATGTGTTCGCCTTCAAGTTCGGTATCTTCCCTATGCGAGGTTTCTACGAGACAGGGACATTTGCCGATATCGCCAAGCATTTCTTCCTTCCGGTGTTGGTGTTGTCGCTTTTTCTGGCATCCCGGAACTACATGATCATGCGGGGCAGCGTTATCCAGGAGAAAGGGAAACTCTACATCCTTTATGCGCGGGCCAAGGGCCTTTTCAGCCGAAGCATCCTCTTCCATCATGCCTTCAAAAACGCTTCGCTGCCCTTGATCACGCTCGTCGCTCTCGACATCGGGTTTATCATCAGTGGGGCACTTTTTGTGGAGATCGTGTTCTCCATGAACGGCATGGGAACCCTGATATTCGATGCGCTCCTGGCCAGGGATTATCCTGTGTTGCAGGGCGTTTTTCTTATTATCACTGTGATGGTTGTGCTGGCGAACTTTCTCGCCGACACCATCTATGGGATCATCGACCCGAGAGTTAGGGGGCAGGGATGAGAAAAGCCGCATCTCCTCGCCAATATGGATCTGCACAAAAGAAGAGACTCACTCCTCTACTGGGCGCTGTTCTTTTTTTAGTGTTTCTTATATTAGCCCTATGCGCCAATATTATCGCACCTCATGACCCCTGGGAGCGGTTTGACCCTTACCTTCGGCCCAGTGCGGAACACTGGCTCGGGACCAATGACCTGGGTCACGACATCCTCTCCGAGCTCATTTACGGTTCCAGAGTTTCTCTCCTCGTGGGGCTGGGTGCCGCTGTGCTAGCGACAGCCATCGGCCTCTGTGTCGGACTTTTCGCAGGCTATTACAAGGGAGTCGCAGACGAGATCCTGATGGGAATCACTGATGTGTTTTTAATGATCCCCCGGATTCCTTTGATCATCTTACTTGCAGCTTTTCTCAAACCCAGTTTCTGGATCATCGCCCTCGTCATCGGTTTTTTGTGGTGGACATCCACAGCCCGTGTCGTCCGGTCCAAATCACTCCAGGTCAGCGAGATGAATTTTGTTCTCAGTTCCAAATGTCTGGGTTTTTCGGACAGGCACATCATCTTCACCGATATTTTCCCCAACATCATCCAGATCGTCATCCCTAAATTTATGCTCACTGTGGCAGCAGCGATGATCACAGAAGCTTCGCTCTCTTTCCTGGGCCTCGGCGACCCATCCATGAAAAGCTGGGGAATGATGATCAATTATGCTTTCACAAAGGGAGGGCTCATCAATGCCATGTGGTGGTGGTTCATTCCTCCGGGGTTGTGTATCACGTTCTTTGTCTATTCGGTCGTTCTTATGAGTTTTTCTTTCGAAGAGAAAGAACAGGCTTCAATGGGGATAAGCTGAGCAATGAGCTGTTTACACATTCAAAATTTAACAGTCACATTCGAAACTTCGATAGGCACGGTGGTGGCTGTGGATGATGTCTCGTTCGACCACGAGTCCAAGGAAACGCTGGCCCTTGTGGGAGAAACAGGCTGTGGCAAATCCGTCATCGCCAGTTCTATATTAAAATTGCTCCCCGATAATGCCAGTTGGTGCGGGGAGATCCTCTATGAGGGCAGAGATCTTCTCCGGCTTTCCGAGAGAGAGCTGGCCGATATCAGGGGGCAAGAGATTTCGATCATCTTTCAAAATCCGACCCTGGCCTTAAATCCCGTGTATCGAATCGGCGATCAAATCACTGAGCTGTTCAGGGTCCACAAAACGGCCTCATCCAAAGAATCCCAGGGATATGTGATGTCTCTGCTCAAGAGGATGGGATTTAAAGATGCGGAACAAAATTTTCACATGTACCCTTTTCAGTTCTCTGAAGGGATGAATCAGCGGGTCCTGATAGCGCTGGCACTGGCTCTCCATCCGAAAATTATTATTGCTGACGAGCCGACAAAGGGGCTAGATGACCGGTTGAAAGAGGACATACTGAACGAGCTTATGAAGATCAAGAAAGAGAAAGAGTCATCTCTATTCCTGATCACGCATGATTTTGATGCCGCTCAAAAAATCGCGGACCGAGTGGCTCTCATGTACTGCGGCCAGATCGTGGAGATCGCTCTCTCTCCAGAATTTTTTACCAGGCCTTTTCATCCCTATGCCCGGGCGCTTCTGAGGAGTCTTCCCGCACAGGGTTTTATGCCGATCCCCGGAGCTTCGCCATCGATGATTGCTCCTCCCGGAGGCTGTCGATTCCATCCCAGATGTGCGGAGAGGTTGGAGGTGTGCAGGCGCGAGGAGCCTCCGCCGATAACAAAATCAGGAAGGACTATCCAATGTCATCTTTATCGTTGAAAGCGGAAAAAATTTCGAAAGCCTATGGGCACGGGAGATCCCACAAAAAGAGAAAATATGTCTTCGAGGATATCTCATTCGAGGTGCAGAGAGGAGAAACTCTGGGCATCATGGGCGAATCAGGCGCAGGAAAGACCACTTTGGGAAAGATCGTGGCTGGGATCGAAAAAGCGACGGGTGGCGAGATCTTCTTTGCAGGAAACAAAATTGATAAGCTGGGCAAAGCAGAGTATTCCCGATTCCGGAAGAAGGTCCAGATCGTCTTTCAGAACGCGGAAGGATCCCTCAACCCCAAAAAAACAGTAGAGAAAAGCTTCCAACAAGTTCTGAACTTGATCGGAATCCCCACGGAAAAAAGAGGCGCTGTTCTGCTCGAAATACTCCAGACAGTCGGTCTATCTGAGGACCTTCTTTGCCGGTATCCCCATCAGCTTTCCGGGGGGCAGAACCAGAAGGTGGCGCTGGGACGGGTGCTGCTTCTGGAGCCGGATTTTATCATCCTCGATGAGCCGACATCTGCCCTGGATATATCGGTGCAAGCACAGATCCTTCATCTGCTGAAAGATTGGCAAGAACAGAAAGATGTCGGCTATATTTGGATATCGCACGAGCGAGAGATCGTCAGCTTCATGGCCGACAGAATAGCTGTTCTGGAAGAGGGCCGGCTAACCTTCACACCATAATCGAAAATCATAAAAATCACGAAGAGACGGACTAGACGAACGGATCCAGTGAATAAACGGGGAGGGATGATTCTATATCCAAAAGCGGGGCGTCGAGGAGGCGACATGGGTGGGCAACAATGTGTGGGATTCCATGATTTTGTTGGCATAGGGCGTCAATAGAATCATCCCCTTCAAACCTCGGCTTTTCAGCCGAAACCATCTTCGGCTCTAATAAAGACGTATTAGAAAATATATAAATAGATAAAGAGATGTCAAGCAATAAATAAATTAAACAAGTAGTTTACGTTCGATGCGAAGAATTCTTGCGGATCTGAAACGACCTTCGATAAGGGAAAAGGCTGCGATCTTTGGCTACCTTTGATGGATATGAAGATGTGGTCTTGGATTACCTTCGATAAAGGTAAATGCTGTGCTCTTTGCCGTCTTCGGCTTTGAAAGAGACATAGTCGACGAGTTTATTTTCCCAGCGCTCGATGGCGTAGTTGTGTGTGAGAACATATGTGCCGAGGCTGAGTTGTCTTTCCAGATGAGGCCGCATTAGCTCGTTGGACTCTATCAGGAGATACATCGTAACCACAGTGGCTTCTGAAAGATTCGCCTTTATCGCATCCTCCATGCGAAATGTGACAAGCTCTTCCACTCCAGCTTCCTTGGCGCTGGCGATGGATTTGTTCACCAATTGAGAGTCGAGTTCGATCCCAACGGCATGTATACCATATTTTTTTGCGGCGGCGATCACGATCCTTCCGTCTCCGCTTCCGATATCGTAGAGAATATCATCCTGATCCAGATCTGCCATTTCGAGCATCTTGTCCACCACTGACATAGGCGTCCCAAGATAAGGCGCAAGATCAGCCGCATCGGTTCTGCCGTGTGACCCTTTGAAGAGATCCAGCATGCCGTTTTCATCATAACGGAAAGAATTCGCCGTGCCTGGCTCTATGCGGTATGTCAATTCTTCGTCGCCATGCATAAAGGTGATATCCAGGGCAACATCGCCCAGGTAGCGGTGAATTTCACCCTTTGCAAGACTCCTTTCCCCCGATTCACCGGTTGACCTTGCCTCCTGAAATGTGTAGTTGACCGTTTCTTTGGTGACGTTGCGAATTGTTATTTCCTTTTTTCCCTGGATGGTCGCTGGGATCGGATCTCTTTGAGTAGAGTCTATAGTGCATACGAGACTCGCACCAGAAATCTCTGAGGAAATGCATAAAGGCAGGACAACCAAAACACAAAAAACAACATATATAACATGAGTAATTTTATGAAAAATACTCAATTTATCACAAACCCTTATTTCCACAAAGCTGAGCAGATGTCGCTCTATTTCGCTGAGCAGTCTTCTCTATATTATCATACAGATGTCTTTCACCACCTGAGGGAGTGGCCTGATCTTTTTGGCTTTGTAGTCGAAGCACACCATGCCTGTTTCGACCAGTGCAATTTTTTGGCCGTCATTTGCCCGGCTGATCCTGTAGAAAAGGCGGAAGCCGCTTTTAGAAGGTTCGCCAGCGGCAACGTCAATGTTCAGAACATCTCCCGCGAATGCCTCGCCTTGATATAGGATGGCCGCATCTCCCATGGTGAGGGACACTCCTCCGCAGTCGACCTCCGAGAGGCTGTGGCTCGAAAGAAAGGCCACGCGGGCTTCGTGGATGAGTGAAAGCAAACTGTCGTTTCCGAGATGTCCTCCATAATTCAGGTCTGTGACCCTGACAGAAATCCCGATCCGGAATGGATATTGCTCCAGAGATTTAAGTTTAAGCCGTGGCATGATTCTATTTTCCTTTATAATTTAACTCTTTAGCATTTGGCAATTTTTAAGTTTAACAATTCCGTATTATTACAGTTTATCTCTCTAGAATTCCTTTCGGCTCTATCATTCCCTTCGCTAAATGATCCAAAAAAGCAGATTTTTTCTCGGAATCGACGGGAAGGTTTGGATAGTGGAGAGCTCTTCCGTTTTTGATGGTTATGGCCTGGGTTGTTAATTCGGCAAATGGCTCGAGGGTATGAGAGACGACCACCACGACAGCCCCCTCATCCACATGGCGCTTGACCCAGGTTAGAATATCATCCTGGATCATTCTGTCCATTCCCTCCAAAGGCTCATCCAGAAGAATATTTCGGGGAGTGCCAATGAGAGCTGCGGCGAACACAGCGCGCCGGCGCTGTCCGAGGGAGAGTTCGCGCACAGTGCGGGAAGCCACTTCGTGGAGGCCAAAAAATTTGAGCGCATCCTTACCTTTATCTAAGGGCTCATCGCGCAGCCGACAGACCAGATTGAGAATTTCACGGATCGTTGCGTAAGGAGTGAGGTCGGGGTGTTCGGGCACATAGGCCAAATCTTTGCGTGCCTTCACTTCACTCTGCCAGAGGTCGTAGCCATCGATAGAGATCGAGCCGGTGTCTGGCTTTTCTACCCCCGAAGCCAGTTTTAAAAGAGTGCTTTTTCCGCACCCGTTCGGTCCCAAGAGCATGGTGAGACCGGGCTGGAATTCCAGGTCGAT
>CAYOSH010000037.1:14486-35944 GCA_964406575.1 uncultured Eubacteriales bacterium
CCACACAGCCCCCAATCGATATTCGAATGCTCGCCTCACGGTGAGAGAGGCAAAAAACGCTAGGGGTGGAACACAAACACACAGGGGCCATATCGCTTGGACTTTGATGATGGCGACAAGAATGAGAATGGGAATGGCACTGAGACCTATGAGTGAAGCATCAGCGATGATCCGTTGTTTTGCAGTCCAGGGGAGCGATCGCGCCCATGGCCAGGGCGGTCTTCGGACAGCGAGAGCGTTTGCGACAAAGGCAGAGAACATGACCATAGATAGAGTGCCTCCAAAGATAACACCTCTGACTGTTTGATGAAAGGTGAGCGTGTTGTTGGAGAGGAACAGAGTTGTCAGGCCTAAAACAAAAAGAGCGGGCAGATAAGGGAAGAGAATTCTCAAACGGAGGGCCCGAAGGGCGATGATCGCATTGGACAATGAACCGGGAAGGATGTCTTGAGAAATGCGGGATTTGCGGGATAGGACGAGTTTGTATGCTGGGGAATGCTTACGGGGGGCGGATAGAGTGCCGGCTATTCGATCTGCAAAAATCAGGAGAATAATTGCGCTGATAAGGAATACTGTGTTCCCAGATGTTGAACAAACGCAGGCAGCAGCAGATAAGGGTTTGGCGAAAGAGTTGCGTTGCACAGGTAGGACACACAGCCCAGCGGCCAATCCCAAAATGGGCAAACCCGATAAATATAAAATGGGAGACACCTTAAAAACACGGAAGGCGATGAGAGCGAGTGCGGCCAGGACAAAAAGGACAGGAATTTGAGCGATTGAGATCGCGATGCCTGCTAATCGCCGATGCAACAGGCCGGTGGAGGGAAGGTGGCGGATCCAACTGTTGAGTCCGAGACAGACCCGGGGGGCAGCCATGGCTGCGACACTCAGGCTGAGGAGAGCGGAAACCAGCCCCATAAGGAGAGATCGCCTTTCGAGCAGGGCGGCAAAAACTGAGTTGAAAAGCTCTGGTCTCAGAATGTAGTAAGCGGCAAAAGCAACGGCCAGGATGGGGGCAAGCTTTCTGAGGGCTAAACGAGTGCCCACTCCCAGATGAAACAAAAAAAATGGCTTAAATGAATGTGCTCTCATCAGCTCTCTTCTATGGGGCTTATACCAGAGCAAAAAATCGATGTCAACGGAAATGAGATATTCTACGTTATGATATATGATAAGAAGACAATGAACGAGATAGCTCTAGTGCAATCAGCGCAGGAAGGCAGTGCGGATGCCTTTAAGACCTTGTTTGAAGATAACAAGCGGAGAATCCTCAATCTGGCCTACCAGTACACAAAAAACCTCGAGGATTCTGAAGACATTGTTCAAGACACGTTCATCAAGGCCTACCATTCGCTGCAAACATTCAATATCCGCGCGGACACCAACTTTTCTGCCTGGCTCTACCGTATCGGCATCAACTGCAGCATCGACCACTTGAGGAGAAACAAGAAACAAAAGGACAATACCATGCCGACAGATGATATCGATGGCTTGAGCGATCCGACAGAGAGCACGAATCCCCATAACTCCAGCCATAAACGCGAGGTGAGGGAGAAGCTCGAGCAAGTGCTCAACACCCTGACGAAGCGGCAGAGGATGATCTTCATCCTCAAGCACTACCAGGAATTGAGCATCAAAGAGATTGCCGAGTATATGAATTGTTCGGAGGGGAGCGTGAAAAAGCAGCTGTTCCGGGCCGTCTCGGTCATCAAAAAACACTTCAAATGTTTCTTACCGGAGAATCGCTATGAAATGCAAAAAGTGTAAAGACAACATCGTGCTCATGCTTTACGGTGAAATCACCGATAAAGAGAAAAGCGATGTGATGGAGCACATAAAGGAATGCCCAGACTGTGCCAAAGAATGGCAGAGCACAAAGGGTGTTTTCGCTCTGTTGGATGAGACAAAAGATGAAACCGCTCCCGAGGCAGACTGGGAGAAATGTTGGGGTGTCATCCAGACGGATATCACTGAGAAACCGCAACAAAAAAGCCGCAAAGAACGAAGATTTTATGCGCTTCCGGGATGGGCTTATGCGGCGGCATCTCTGGTTGTAATCTTTGTGTTGGGCGTGCTCATCGGGAGGCATTGGATGACATCGGACACACAAACTGCGGCTGCGGTCCCCGGGATACAAAGCACGGATTCCTCAGAATACATCAAGCAAACGTTGAATGAACACTTTGACACTCTGAAACCGCTGCTTGTCGCGTACGCCAATTATTCAGCGGAGGAGAACGGGAAAGAGACCGTCACTCTTGATAAGGAGATCGTGCAAAACCTTCTTATCCAAAACTATCTTTTGAAAAAACTGGTGGTAGAGTCCGATCCTTCGGCAAAAGAACTATTGGAAGATCTGGATCTTGTTTTGCGGGAGATCAAAAACATGCCCAGCGATGACAAGTGGGCTCATTCATCGATCAAAGAGCTCATTCAGGAGAGAGAAATACTCTTCAAAATGGATATTTTGAATACTCTATAGGGAGGTACAACAATGAGACACACAAAAATTTTAGCTTTATTTCTGGCGTTTGCCTTTGTCATGGGCGGCCTGCTTGTGGCGCAGGAAAAAGGTAAAGACAGGGAACTCTATGAAAAAGCCAGAAAATTCATTTATCAAAAAGACTGGAAGAAAGCGGTTGAGGAGTTTGACACACTGGTCACAGATTTCCATAAGAGTAAATATCTGGACCAGTCACTCTATTATCTCGCTTTCAGCATGGATAAGCTCAGTCAACAGATGGACCAGGTGGACAAACAGATACAATACCAGAAAGAGGCCATCAAGCATCTCAACTCTCTCATCAAGGAATTTTCCTCGAGCTCGTGGGTGGACGATGCCCGGACGTTGAGGGTCAAGATCGCAGAAGATCTGGTCCAAAAAGGACATCCTGTTTATCGACTTTACATCAACGGAAGCTTGGGGAAGCTCAAAGACCTGAAAGAGTTGGAAGAGCTGCAAGGCGTCGACGAATTGCTGGAATTGGAAGATCTGGAGGAACTCGAAGGCCTCGATTCGGAGAACCTGGAAGCATTGGAAGGCATAGAGGGGATTGAGGAGCTCACATCACTTGGAGAACTTGGGATCGATGATATCTGGATTAGTGGAGTTGGGGAAGAGGAAGATCCTGAACTAGAGCTGAAGCTTGTGGCTTTGAGCGCACTCATGAACGTGGATGAAGAAAAGGCTTATCCCATTCTTGTCAAAACCATTAAGGAGAGCGAAAATCCCAAACTGCGGGAAAGAGCGCTGTTTATCCTTGGACAGTCCAAACACCCGGAAGCCAGCGATCTGATGATCGAGGTGGCGACTACAGACCGGGATAAAAAGGTCCAGGAAATGGCCATATTCTGGCTGGGGAACAGGCAGGATGAGAAGAGCCTGGATTCTCTCATTAGGTTCTATGATACCGCCACGGACAGCAAATTAAAGCAACGGCTGGTTATGGCCATTGGCCAAAATAAGAGTGAAAAAGCCAAAAAGAAGTTGTTCTCGATCCTAGAGAACGATAAAGACATCAAGGCCAGAGAAGCGGCCATCCTCTGGCTGGGGAATAAAAACGATGAAGAAAGCCTTGCAACGATGATCGCACTTTATGACAAGGTGACTGAACCGAGACTTAAAGAAAGGGTCATTATGGCCATCGGACAGAACAAGAGCAAAAAGGCCGAAGATAAATTGATCGAAATCGTCAGGAGCGATGTCGATGTGAAGGCAAAACAGCATGCTCTTATCTGGTTGGGGCAGAAAAAAAGCGACAAGATCCTGGATGTTCTCAAGGATGAGTACGTGAAGACGGACGATGCAAAATTCAAGCAAAATATCATTTTTGCCATGTCTCAGAATAAGAATAAAAAGACTGTTCCCACTCTGATTGAGATGGCCAGGCAAGAGAAAGATCCAAGGCTGAAAAAGCAGATCATTTTTGCGTTGGGTCAGTCCAAGGATGAAGAGGCCGTCAAGTTTCTGAAGGAAATCATCGAGAAGTGAGTAAGACGATGTCGGGTCCGTTTCCAGGATGGACCGAGGTTAGGTTCAATTCCCCTAATGGACCGGATAAGACATAAAGGAGAAAATCAGCAGTGAGAAGGCAAACAATCAGAGGTTATATCACGATATTCATTGGAATTGTGGTCTTCGGTTATCCCCTCTTTGGGACGCAACCCGATCAATTCTTGAAGGGGAAAGTGCACTTCCTGGATAAAAAGGATCTCTCGTTAGTGAAGAAGTTCGATGCGGCCCGGAAAGAATTCGGACAATCCAAAGACGGTGACTTTTACTTCACAGGATATTCTTTCACGAGCAGAGACAAGATACATATGGATAGGGATTCCGGTTTGAGAGAGCCTTACAGAATGGCGGTTAAAAAGGATAAGATAAAGCTCAACAGAAAATCCGAATGGAAAAAGGGTAAAGGGAAAAGCCATGAAAGCGAGGAAGGAGGTGGGCCTGCCGGGATTGTGTTTCTTAATAAAAGAGAGAATGGAAAGGAAGATGTCACGGATGTACACATCATTGATTTGGATAGAACCTACGAGTTTCAGGATGTGCCGATCTATTGGCTTGGTCATGCAGAAAATGGCGAGAGCCTGAACTATCTTGAAGACCGATTCAAAAAAGGTGATAGTGACATTAAGGATTCTCTGATCTTCTCCATCAGTATTCATGATCACCCTCGATCCATCGATATTCTCTACGGCATTGCGAGAGGGCATGAAGACATACGCCACAGAAAAAATGCCGTGTTCTGGATCGGCAACTTCAAGAACGAGAAAGGGTACAATTATCTCCTGAATATATTGAAGGATGAAAAGGATACAGAACTGAGAACACAAGCTGTGTTCGCAATTCAACTGGGCGATGATGAGAGAGCTGTGAAGGAGCTGATTAAAATCGCCAAGACGGATAAGAACCAAAAGGTGAGGAAGACGGCGATATTTTGGTTGGGGCAGAAGGCCTCCGAAGAAAGCATCAAGGCTTTAAAGGATGTCATCGATGAACCGGAAGAAGATTCTGAAATGAAACAGTCTGCGGTATTTGCAATCAGTCAGCTGCCGAAAGAGCAATCCGTGCCCCTGCTCATCGACATTGCTAAAACACACCAGAATCCAAAGATCCGGAAGAACGCCATCTTTTGGTTGGGCCAGTCGGGTGATGAAGAGGCTTTGAAGTTTTTTGAAGAAATTCTGCTGAAGAAATAGTAAAAAAAGTTGACTGTCACCTTTTTATAAGACGGGCCAGGAGCGGGGGAAGAAAAACTTCTCGTAGAGCCGCAACGCATAGAGGTCGGTCATCCCGGCGATCGCATCACCCACACGCCTCTCCAGTGAATCCCCCTCCGGGTAAGGCTTTATCAGGTCTCCCGGGTCCTCCATCAAATGAGCAAAAAGGTCTGTCATGATCTTTTCTGTTTTTCTGAGCTCGGCGCTGGCTGCTGGGTTAAAATATACACAGTCGTAGAGGAATTCACGAAGTTCTTCCACGCCCTTTAAGATATCTTCACTCATGGTGATGTTTCCCAGGCCGATTTCCAGGCTGGATTCGACCACGTCCTCGACCATCTTGTCTATGCGTGACGCATGCCATTTGCCGAAGATCTTCACCAGATGTTCAGGGATATCTTTGGACTTTATGATCCCAGCCCTGACCGCATCATCGATGTCATGATTCACGTAAGCGATGACATCAGAAGCTCTGACGATCTGTCCTTCCAGGGTGGCTGGCATATCCTTTTTACTTTCACTCAGGATAACTCCTTTTCCCTTGGAATGTTTGGAGATGCCATCGCGGACTTCATAGGTCAGGTTCAATCCCTTCCCTTCATATTCCAGTTTGTCCACAACGCGCAGGCTCTGTTCATAATGGGTGAATCCAGTGGAAAGGATTCTGTTCAGCGTGTTTTCCCCGGCATGCCCGAACGGAGTGTGCCCCAGGTCATGGCCCAGAGCAATGGCTTCGGTCAGATCCTCGTTCAGCCGCAGAGCTTTAGCTATCGTGCGGGCGATCTGCGAAACTTCGAGCGTGTGTGTCAAACGTGTGCGGTAGTGGTCTCCAAAAGGAGCCATAAACACCTGGGTTTTGTGCTTCAATCTCCGGAAGGATTTGCAATGGATGATCCTGTCCCTGTCGCGCTGAAAAGCAGTCCTCATCGAATGGAGCTTTTCGGGACGCTCCCTCCCCCTGGAGTCGGAGCTCAGGAAGGCCTTCTCGTGGAGAGTCTCCTTCTCGAGAGCCTCTATCCTTTCTCTGATTGACATGCTTTGACTCATTGTATTAGTCGCAGCTGGCGCCGCTCTTACACATTATCACATCTTTTTAATTCACATCCCAAGGAGTATTTTTCTGAGCCTGGACGATGAGACGTCTAGGAACGGGGAAATTGATAGCCATGCGGTGGGATAAAGTCATTCTTTCGGTTACGATCCGCAACGCTTCCTCTATGCCCATGCTGTTCATCATAGAGAAAGGCCCTTCATCCCACAAAAATCTATCTTTGTAGAGTTTTTCCAAGTTTGTAAGCTCGGCGATTCCCGATTCCACAATTTCCACTGCGATCATAAAGGCGACCGCCTTGAACCTTTGTCCTAAAGCCTGAACGAGCAAAAAATCACTCGCAGCCTTTTCCGCATCCGTTGGGGACGCCCAGATCACAGTGGATTTGTCCTTGGCTTTATTGTATTCCTCAAAGATCATTTGTGCACTTTTGGCAGGAGTAAAGAAATTATTGTAGACGCGCGTAAGAGGATCTTCAGGATCAGAGGTATCAGATAGATATTCCATCATTCCAACAACCTCTGGAATTCCCAGGTCGTCCATGATGGACAAGTATCCTTTGGGGATTCCGAACGTTATTTTTGCCGCCTCTTCGACAGTCGCAACATCAAATCCATCATCAAGCATCCGCGTGGCTTCGAGTATTAAGGACACTAAGATCAGATTAGCGATGCCCCCTCGCCTTGTTTTAAGAGGAGGTAGTGGTTCATCGATCAGAATGGCGGAATCGTTTTCATTGGCCATTTATTTTCCCTTTCTTTTTCCTGATTCATATATCGTCTTGGGGACACCGAAATTTTTCTCATTTACAGAACTTCATGTTTCAGACCGTTCTGAGAATGGTCCCTTTATTTCGATATAGGCCTTACTTTCTACAATTCGTTTATGCGATCATAAGGAACGCAAACCGGTTCATCTTTTGGTCGTAATCGGAAAGCACATTGATCGAATAGCCCACCTTATGGACAGTCGTAAAGACATCCATAGCCAGCGCTTCAGGAGTGGGGCGGGCCTGCTCGGGCTCTTTACATTTCGTCCTCAACCCGGAGCAGTTTTTACAGAAATTACAGCTGTCCAAAAAGAGCAAAAAGGTCTTTTCATACCCGGAACAAAAGACCTCCCTTTCGAGCTCGATTAGTTTTCGATTGAGATTTCGTGTCCAATCCCAACGATCCTCGGGTGTATCAACGCTTTTTTCAAAATGGAAAATAACAGCTTCCCTATAATCTCGGAAGAAGAGTTCACAATCGGGGACAGAAGGGACATTCGGCGGACATGTCGCTGTTTTCCCGTACTCATCGCAACCAAACATGCACTTCATGCGCACCCACTGGGAAACGACAATTTCTTTGGGATCGATCCATCGGAAATCGGAATATCCATGTTTCGCGAAAATTTTCTCCAGGTTTTCTCTCTCCGTCGAGTCCATTCGATAGCTCCTTCTTAGATAAAAACGAAATTATATCACATTTGAGTCCTTTCTTTCCCATCCGCTCGACATTATTCTTCTGACGTCACATTAGGTGAGAATTCGAGTGAAATGGACATTTTTAGAATATTAAAGTATAATTAAGTATACTCAAAATAAGACAGGTAATTATTATAGCTTAATTCGGGCAATGGACCCGAGTTTCCCGGAACAGTCAGCTCGGGGAGTTGATCTTACATTACGTTAGTACTTTCGAAAAAAGGGGACTGTCACCTTTTCCGTTCACCTCTGGAAAAAGAGGACTGTCCCCTTTTTATGTCTTCGTATTGGGCACGGATCTTCAAGCGGTTGTTGATGTATTTCCTTAAAAATTTTACCGCCACATCCGAGCGTCGGAATGTCGGCACCCCTGCCTGCTCCAAACAATCGATCATCGGCTTAAAGATGTCGCCGGCGTCGAGGTTCACAACAAACGGCTTGTCTGTTTTATGGAAGACATCGATCAGTCTCATCGCAATGCTGTTAGGATGGTAGACATTTTCCTCGTGGAACCGGCCTGGTATCAGCGTCTGCATGGAGGGAGTCATGGGTACAGGAGATACAATGGCACAATCCACATTCTCGTCCTCCAGCATCGCCAACACACAATCGGCAAACACAGCATCATTGGCCACAGGAGTTGTATCTAGAGGGTTGTTGATGTCTTGGAGCCTGGTGATGCCCTGAGTCTCCAGAATCTGAGTGATTTTCTTCTCCGTCATTCGAGAGAGCTTTGCCAGTTGAAACTCCTGATCATTCTTGAGATTGTCGGCCATGGTCACGCATTCAAAACCTGCATTGCTGATGATGGCGATGCGGTTCCCCCGAATCTCCTTGTGTGCCAAAAAGGAAAGGTTTTTCACATAATTCTCAAAATCGAAGATGCTGTCTGCAACGATCGCACCTGCCTCTTCGAGGATGGCCTTGGAAACGCTGTAGTCCCCTGCAACAGAAGCTGTGTGGCTGGCCGTGGCCTCTCTTCCCTCGGGAGTGCGGCCGGCTTTGTATATGACGATCATCTTCCCCTCCTGCCTGACGATCTGGCAGGCCGCCTGGGCACAGGCAAGACCATCGGCAGGCATAAAACCCTCCACATACACGCCAAAAACTTTGGCTTCGTCATCATCCTTGAAGTAGCTTAGATAGTCAGACACCGTGACATCGATCTGGTTGCCGATCGATACGGCATAGAGCGGCTCGATATTCGGAAGTTTGCTCATCCGGGAGATCATGAACGCACCGCTCTGGCTCAGGTAGACGAGGTTGGTCTTTCGGCCTGTCGTCCGCGGCAGTTTGTAATCGGGCACAAACGTCGTGTCATACTTTCCCGGTTTGGAGTATATCCCCAAACAGTTGCCGCCGTTAACGACCGGAGTGAGCACCTTCTCTTGGAGACCTTTGTTGAGGAGTTTTTTGATCTCCTCTTCCAGTGATTGTGTTCCTTTTTTTTCGCCGATACCCCCCGCAATGATGATCGCCGAGCGCGCTTTTTCGTGGGCGATGAGCTCCTTGATCACCTCATAGGTCTGATCAGCGGACACAGCAATGACAAACAAATCCACGGCCTTGGGAAGTTCAGAGATCGAGGGAACACAAGTGCAGCCTTCAATCTCTGTGGCGTTTGATTTCACGACAAACACATTCCAGTTGTAAAACCCTCCTCTGAGGATGTTGTTCAGGATGATGTGACCCACATTCATTTTTTCGGAGACGCCAATAATCCCGATGGTCTTAGGTTTAAGCAGATATTTCAGGTTCTCATAACGTTGTGTTCGAGGAGTTGCATGGCTCCTGGAAAACCGACACATGCCGTCCAGGGCGATTAACTTTTTATCCCGGACAACAAAAGGATTGACCTCCGCTTCTTCGATCACAAAGGGATGATCGAGCTTGTACGGCGAATAATATGCCCCCAGCTTAAGGAACCGATAATAGGTTTCCACAAGCTCATCCTTGGATATCAATGCCTCAGTCCCCCGCACATTCCCCACTAGCTTGTCATAAACAGCGAGAGGCTCGAGGATGCGATGAATATCTTCTTTGTAAAGGATATGCGGAGACCCTATGGAAACGGCCTTCCCCTCCTTGATTCGTTCACTCAAATATTCAATCTCCACGCCGCCCACACCCATCGTGGCGACAGGCCCGAAATCTCTGGAATTCCGCAGACCCATCAGGAGTTCGGTTCCGAAACCAGTCTTGTCATAATCGATTTTCTCACACAACAGGAATCCCAAAATTTGTTTCTCGATTTCTTTGACCGTCCAGGACCTTTTTTTATCCGCTTCTGGGAAACTGCGAATCCATTCATAAAATTTGGCTGGGACAGTTTTCAACATCGATTCACAGGCTTGAGTGGCCTCCCGGGCATCCTTTTCAACAAACCGGATCCCGCCGACATCAGTCTTGTGTACGATGATGGGTGCGATGATCTTGAGGACCAGGGAATCGCCCTCGAATATTTTCAGCTCTTCCGCTTTTACTTCTTCCCCTTTCCTCACAAAAACACACTTCGGTGTCTTTATACCCGCAATGTCAAGGATCCGGTAGACTTCGTGCTCTAGGAGGAAATTTCGTCCCTCCTTTTCTGCGGTATGGAAGATGGCATTGATCCGCCTAAAATCGATGTCCATATTGAATTCTCCTCTTGTTCTCTAGGTGAACATGATAAACCAATCCCACCCCTCGGTCCAACATCAAAAAAGGGGACTGTCACCTTTTTTTAGAAGAGGCGTCACGTCCGAGATCGAAGGCTTTGAGGTTGATGTCCACAACCTTGTCGCCCCGCGCCTGGAAGAGTGCACGGATGAACTCCTTCAGATTCTCCTCTTTGAGGATGAGATGGGGTGATGCGGCTCCCAGCATGACCATGTTCTGGGCACGCGAAAATCCCGCCTCCTGCGCTAATGCTGCCGAATCGACGATAATGTTTTTGGGAACGCTCAAAACTTGGGATAAAACCTCGTCGATCTCGGGGTAATTCGGAATATTCACAAACGGAGAGCTGCTCGTTACCACGATCCCTTCAGGATCTAGATAATCAAAATAGCGCAAGGATTCCAGAGGTTCTACACTCAAGATCATATCCGCACTCCCTTTGGGGATGAGATCGCTGAATATGGGCTCACTCGAAAGACGAAGATGCGACTGGACGGCTCCGCCCCTTTGGGCCATCCCGTGAACCTCGGCCTGTTTAAAGTTGAGACCTTCCTTAAGAGCCGCATTGTCGATGACATGGGCGATGGACAGGATCCCCTGTCCTCCAACACCAGCAAGAATGATGTCCTGTTTCATGGCTTCAACTCCCTCTCTTTTTCCGTGCCTGCTGAACACACTCCCGCGCAGCGATGACCACAGACAATCCCTTATGGTCAAGCTCTTCTTTGATGACCTGGATGTTTGTTTCCAGGTTTTTGGGAAGAGGAATGATGGTGCGGATGTGGTCTTTGCTGACTCCCAATCCCTCGATGATGCGGATCAACTTCTCGCCTGATGCATACGACGGCTGCCCGCCGGTCATAGCAACTGTGGCGTTATCCAGAATGATGACCGTCATATCCGTGTCCACTGCAGCCGCATCGAGGAGCGGAGTGAGTCCGGAATGAGCGAACGTCGAGTCGCCGATAACCGCCACCGCAGGATGTACGCCAGCTTCTGCACCCCCTTTGGCCATGCTCACGCTTGCGCCCATGCAGACACAGCTCTGGATGGCATTGTATGGAGGCAGCGCTCCGAGCGTGTAGCACCCAATATCGCTGAAGACATTCGACTCGGGATAAGAAACCAGAGCTCTGTTCAGAGCGTCGTATGCATCCCGATGACCGCAGCCTTGACAGAGCTGGGGAGGTCTTCCCGCCAGGGGAAAATCGCTGATGTGTCTCCTTGAAAGAGGTTCCATTTCCAATCCATGCCGGACGACTTCTGGCGAAAGTTCTCCTGTCATGGGAAGATGTCCGCTCAGTTTTCCCCGCACCTCTTTCTCACACAACCCAAACATGCCGCGAAGGTTTCTCTCAATGAATGGATATCCTTCTTCCACAACCAAGATCGTCTCTACATGGTCTACAAGTTTGGCAATTAAACCTTCCGGAAGAGGGTAAGTCGTCACCTTGAGCAGAGACGGACGTTCTTCGTTCTTTTGGAAATTTTCAAGAACATAGTTGTAGGCGATGCCTGATGAAATAACGCCGAGTTCGGTGTTTTTTCTATTGAGGTGAAGAGAGTTAAACTCTGAGGCGTCCGATTCCCGGATGAGCTCTTTCTGTTTTTCCGTGAGAAGCTTGAAACGCCTCCGCGCGTTGACAGGCAGAAGAGTCCAATCCTTGCCGTCTCCATAATGGAGCGAATTCTGCGCCTTTGGAGTTTTTATCTGAACCCGGGACCGGCTGTGGGCGAGCCGGGTGACCATCCTGATCATCACCGGAAGTCCCAGTCGCTCAGAAACATCGAATGCCTCCCGGGTCATATCATAAGCCTCCTGATGATTCGAAGGTTCAAAACAGAAGATCTGACTGAATTGGGCGTAGTAGCGGCTGTCCTGCTCATTCTGAGAACTGTGCATACCCGGGTCATCGGCCACAACAACCACAAGGCCTCCATTTGCCCCAGTGATGGCGGCGTTCATAAAGGGGTCGGCGGCAACGTTCAGTCCCACATGTTTCATGGATACAAGAGCGCGTTTGCCCGCGTAAGATACGCCGAGGGCCTCCTCTAAGGCGACCTTTTCATTGACCGACCAGGAGGCCCTGAAGGCCTGGCTCTTCTGTGCGGCTCTGATCAAGTACTCCATGATCTCAGAAGCCGGAGTTCCCGGGTAGGAATACCCGCCTGAAAGGCCACCGTGGATCGCACCCAATGCAACAGCCTCATCACCCAGCAATATTTCCTGTTCCATTTTATTCCTCGGAAAAAAAATTTAGACCTTGGATATGTCACTTGCCGTAATCGAGAATTACGCCATAAGATACGCGCTCTCGCGCTTTTAGTCAACACCACTCAACTCTGAGCCTGAATTATTCACGAATCGAGATTGCTGCAAAGACGAGGCAGTGGTCCACGAAGCTGTAGTAAACTGCCGCGAGTGGACTACAACGTAGGCTTTGTAGTGAGATCGGCTCGCCCGAAGGGTAAAGAATGCCGACATAAAATGAGAAATATAAATGGAATCTGTGTCTGATGTTCTACTTCAGCAAGTTCATTGTAAACGTCACAAATTAAAAATAGACAGATAATAGTGTCGGCATAATTTATGAATAATTCAGACCAATGATTTTGACAAGAATCCTGTGGTTTTTTATAATACCCGCGCCAAAATATTTATGTGGGAGAGAATATGCCAAACCGAAAGATTGGAATAATCGGAGCAGGTCCAGTGGGAAGCATCATGGCCGCTTATCTGGCACGGAACGGGGAGGATGTCTTTCTTGTGGACATCAAACAAGAATTGATCGCAGCTATAGAAGCAGGAGGGATCACCGTCACAGGCGTCGGTTATAATTTCAACATTCGCCTTAAAGGCACTGGCTATTTCGCCGCAAGTCTCGAACGCTTCCATCCCGACTGGATCTTCATCGCTGTCAAGTTCAACTTTCTCGAAGCTCTGCTGGAGGAAATAAAGCTGTTCGCTAAAAAAGGACAAAAATTTCTTGTCGTCCAGAACGGCATCGACAACGAAGACAGGGTGGCTGAAGTGTTTGGCAAAAATAATGTGTTCCGATTCGTCATCAACTATGCCGGTATGATCGACGAGCCCGGCACGGTAAGGATGTCTTTTTTTAACAGGCCCAACTATCTCGGAGCACTTTCCGAGAAACTTGAACCCCTTGCCGAGGAGATCGCGGGAGTTATCACTGGAGCGGGACTGGAAACCGATTGTGTTCCCGATATTAAAAAATATGAATGGAAAAAGACCATCCTCAACGCCGGACTGATGCCCGTGTGCGCCAGTACAGGGCTCACCATGAAGGAAGCCATGGGGCTTGAGGAAACGCGTTTTCTCTGTGAAAAGATCCTCGCTGAATCCATCCAGGTGGCAAGGAATTTGGGGTACGAATACGAAGAGAATTTCCTCGAAAATGCCCTTTCTTATCTGGCTAAAGCCGGACACCATAAACCCTCGACCTCCCTCGACCTTGAAGCTGGCAATCCCATTGAGTACATTTTTCAACCTATCATCGACTATGGGAAAAAAACAGCCACGCCGACGCCCTTTCTTGAATCACTGACAAAAGTTGTCCGCGCATTAGAACATCAACAGAGGATTCTGTAAAAATGAAGGCGATCCAGCGATACAGCCACTGTTTTGTCTGCGGGGATAAAAACGACATCGGTCTAAAGCTTGATTTTTATTATGCAGATGGAAAAGCTAGGGCAGAGTTTATTCCTACTAGAAACTATGAAGGCTACAAAAACATTTTGCACGGGGGGATACTCTCGACACTCCTCGATGAAGTGATGATCAAGTCTATCCTCGCCCAAGAGATCCTCACCGTCACGTCTCAGATTGAGGTGAAGTTCAAGAAACCCGCGATCATCGGAGAAAAACTTGTTATCGAAGGTGAGATCACAGGAGAACGGGGCAGGCTGATCCTCACTGAAGGGAAAGTGTTCAAAGAGGATGGCACGGTTATTGCCGAGGCCAGGGGGAAATTCTTTAAAACCGAGGGCCGCATCAAAGATCAGCTGGAGAAATGCCTGGTCTAAAAAAGGATCTGGTCCTGGATATTTGTTTCCATGTTATGGCAGCCAATCTTGGTTATCATAACCCTATTAAAGTAAAATTATCTTGTCTGGTGAATTAAAGAGGAACGAGGCGTGAAACAAATGAATAAGGTGAAAGTCATCGATTTTCATGTTCATGTCGGGCTCAAGGAGCACTGGGAGGACTGGGTCAGACAGTTCGGAGAGGCGGCTCAATCGGATTTTTATAAACGTTATGAGGAGATGATCGTTCCAGAGAAATTCGCGGCCTACCTTAAAAGCCACAACATCACAAAGGCTGTTATCCTTCCAGAGATCAATCCCAATATAACAGGAGTTGTCCCTAATGAATATGTTTTCGAATTCTGCCAGGGCTTTGATGTCTTTGTCCCTTTTTGCACCATCAACCCTTCTTTAAGCAAAGACCCAGGCAAAGACTTTCAGAAATACATCCGGATGGGGGCTCGAGGAATTAAGCTCTATCCCTCATACAGTTTCTTCTATCCCAATGACAGCGCTCTCTATCCGGTGTACGCGATCGCCCAAGACTATCGATTGCCCGTTCTTGTGCACACAGGGTCATCCATCTTCAAGGGATCGAAGATCAAATATGCCGATCCTATTCATCTCGACGATGTGGCGACAGATTTCCCCGAGCTTCCAATCCTCATGGCACACTGTGGGAGAGGACTGTGGTATGAGAGGGCTTTTTTTCTCTCCAAGCTCCACCCGAATCTTTATTTGGAAATTTCGGGGTTACCCCCGAAAAATCTGCTGAAATATTTTCCGGATTTGGAAAAGAACATCTATAAAGTTGTCTATGGGTCCGATTGGCCCGGAATTCAGACAATCGGGCAGAATATCGAAGCCATAAGCAATCTTCCGCTTTCGGACAAAGCCATAGAGAAAATTCTCTACGGGAACGCTGCCCAAATTCTGGAGCGCACAAAAATAAAAGCTTGATTCGTTCAGGACAACAGAGATACGAATGGCTTTTTATGCGTTTGAGGGACGACAGCCCCGGCTGCGTTTTGCCGGATCGATCCCGTCAGAACCAAAATAAATCGAGCCGGATTGGGCTTAAAATTATGCTCTTAAAAAAAATGTATTCGCTTTGAGGGAGAGATTGCTCTACGATTTGCTTCGCGAAACAGCCAGAGCGTATCCGGACAAGTTGGCCGTGATCTGCGGGGATACGCGCCTCAGCTATGAGGAGCTCAAGAACAGGATCGACCGGCTTGCGAATGGCCTGCGCTCTCTCGGTATCCAAAAAAACGAAAAGATAGCGATCCTCCATAAAAACTGCCATCGGTTTCTGGAAGTCTACTTTGCCACTGCCAAGATCGGAGCCGTCCTTGTCCCCATGAATTACCGGCTCTCTGCCGAGGATTTCATTTATATTCTGGACAACTCTCAAGCCAAGTTCCTCATCACACAGGTGGACCTCGTGCCGCCTCTTCTCAAGAGTGTAGATGTCCTTCCCCATCTTGAGAGAATCATCTTCACTCGATCTCCTGCTGAATCGGATTTGGCCTCCAACGGGAATTCTGACTCCATCCTCAAACCCGACAAAAGAAACCTGGATTATGAGTCTCTGCTGGGGAGGGCATTGGCGGAAGAGTTTGAAAAAGCACCAAACGATGGGGAAAACAAAGATGTTGTCCGAGATCCTGACATCGCACAGCTCTACTACACGAGCGGAACCACAGGAAAACCCAAAGGGGTTATCCTGACACATCAGAATAACAGGATTCATGCCAAAAGCGCCGTGAAGGAACTGGGACTATCTCCCGAAGACAGATGGCTTCACGTTTCCCCCATGTTTCATCTGGCCGACGCCTGGGCTGTGTGGGCCATCACCCAAGCGGGAGGCACACATGTGATGGTCCCCGGCTTCGATCCCGAATGTGTCCTCGACGCCATCGAAGAGCACAGCGTAACATTGAGCAATTTTATCCCCACGATGCTGAATATTCTGGTAAAAAGCCCGGGCATCAGAAACTATAATTTTTCGTCTCTCAGAGTAATTCTCAGCGGAGGAGCTCCGATTGCCAAAGAAGTGGTGAGACAGGTGATCGATGTGTTTGGCTGCGATTATATTCAGACGTACGGACTTACAGAGACAAGCCCCTTTCTCACGATGTCCATCCTTCAGGACAAAATGAAAGAGCTCCCCTTCGAAGAGAGATTAAAATATATGGTCTCAACAGGCCGGCCTTTTTACGGTGTGGATCTCAAAGTGGTGAGAGAGGATGGCACAGAGGTGAGTTCTGATGGACAAGAGGTCGGAGAGATTTTAGCCAAAGGCGACACAATCACACCCGGCTACTGGCAAATGCCCGAGGAAACATCACAGCGCATCGTAAATGGCTGGCTGGGCACGAGAGATCTTGCTGTTGTCGATCCTTCAGGTTATATCACGATCGTGGACCGAAAAGACGATGTGATCATCAGCGGAGGAGAGAACATCTACTCCGTCGAAGTCGACGATGTGTTGTACGCGCATCCCGGCATCCTCGAGGCAGCCGTCATCGGCTTACCGAACCCAATCTGGGGGGAAAAAGTCACGGCTGTGGTGGTCTTAAAGGAAGGTAAGAATATTCACGAAGAAGAGCTCCTATCGTTTTGCAAAGAGCGGATAGCGTCTTTTAAGGCTCCCAAAAAAGTGATCTTCACAGATCGCCTGCCTAAAACGGGATCGGCCAAGATCTGCAAGTACAAACTCCGAGAAAAGTTTGACAGGAAATACAAAGAGTGGGATGACGAGAAGAGGGTAAAGAAAAGGCCATGACCGGCCTTATTCCGGCCAGAACCTATCAGCAGGTCGATATTTTCTGAGAAGTGTATAGAATCTCGAGCGAGACAAGCCGGAAATCCGGCAAGCTTCGTTGATATCTCCGTCCACATAAGAGATCAGGTCCTTCAGATACTGTCGTTCCGCTTCAGAAACTGCGACTTTCCGAATTTCTTTCAATTGACGATGCTCTTTAGAAACGCTCGAGCGTATTTCCCGCTTACCCTGACTCGCCGGCTTCTGCGAAAAAGAGTTTCGTGTCACCTGAATGCGGATATGTGTCGGAAGGTGTTTGGGAAACAGGACGGGTTCATCTTTTGCCGCTAGCAAAGCTTTCTCCAGAGACTGAATCAATTCTCTAACATTGCCGGGCCATTTATATTCGGTCACGATATCCCAAAATTCAGGAGAAGCTTCTTTTTGTGCTATTCCAAACCGCTCGCACAAGTCGTTTATATAAAAGACCGTCAATTTTTTGATGTCTTCGTGAAGTTCTCTCAAGGGGGGCAATTCAATAATAAGAGTCCGGAGCCGGAAGAACAGATCTTCCCGGAATCCTCCCTCCCGGACCATGTTTTCCAAGTCTCGGTTTGTCGCCGCCACAAGCCTGAAATCGCTCTCGATTTCTTGATGTCCTCCGACGGGACGGAAGCGGTGCTCTTGAATGACCCTGAGGAATCGTTTTTGAATCGAAAACGGCAGCTCTCCGATCTCATCTAAAAAAAGAGTTCCTCCATTGGCTTGCCTGATCAACCCCGCCTCGCTTCGATCGGCTCCGGTGAAAGCTCCCCGCGCGTGCCCAAAAAGAACGCTTTCAACTAGCGTCTCGGGAAGTGCCGTGCAATCAACGACCACAAAATTTCTTTTAGCCCGAGAGCTGTTCGCATGGACAATCTTTGCAAAAAGCTCTTTCCCGGTTCCGGTTTCGCCGGTGATGAGAACATTGACGTCGCTGCCGGCAGCCTGTGCCAGAAGTTCGAGACAAGAGTTGATCTTTTGCGAATCTCCGACAAGGCCGTTTCTTCTCAAAACCATCGACGGCTTCCCCTGTTCTCTTTCCGCTCGATATTCCAGAGCCCTGAGAATCGGAAGTTTGATGGCTTCGAACGAGGCCGGCTTTTCCAAATAATCCCAGGCACCGTTTTTGATGGCGAGTTCGGCCTCATCAGGATCGCCCAGCCCGGTGATCACGATGATTTCAGGGGAAAATCGGGCGGTTTTTATCTCAGACATGATCTCCAAGCCGCTTCCATCGGCCATCTGGACGTCGAGAAAAACGATGTCGAATGGCTCGGATCGGACTTTCTCGAGCCCCTCCCGAAGTAGGGACGTCGAGACGGGGTGATGCCCTAATCGGGTGATGACATTCGCGATCCACTCGCGAATGAGCTTATCATCATCGATAATGAGAATGTTGGCCATCCGACTGCTTACTGTTCTGCTTTTGAATAAATAATATCAAACGATATTTCTCATGTCAAGTTTGAGGATAGCAGAATCCCGCAATCAGGAAACACATCGGATTAGGGCCGAAATGGAAGGAATTTGAGACGGCCGGCGCCGAGCCCTGCCGACTCTACGGAATGAGTCAGAATGCCCGATATCAGGGCTCGAGGGAGACCTCCTCCTTATAATCCACGGAGATCCTGGCGCCCGGTTTGGGCTTCAACAGGGCTACGACTCTGAGGAACGTCCGGTTGCGTTTCGTCCACATCCGGTTGAGCTTCCGTGCGTAATGGGCGATTGCGACGCTGAGCCACTGGCCGGCAAGGATCTTTCCAAACATCTGTTTCCAGGAATAAAACTTTTTGTGGCAGTACATCTGGGCTTTTTGCAGGTCGAAGAGCGAAAACCGGGCCGGCTCAAAGACGACATGATGGGCGTCATAGAGAGCCCAGTCATGGAAGCGGAGGCGGTTTTCGGAGAACATCTTTTCATAGAACTCCGACCCGGGCAGGGGCGTCAGGATGAGGAACTGGGTCGTAGACAGCCGGGATTTCTTGGCGAACCTGACTGTCTCTTTGACAGATGCCCAATCGTCATCGTCGAACCCCAGGACGAACATGCCGTGGATGTTGATCCGGTGCCTGCGGAAGACTTTGGCCGCCCGGACAAGGTCGGCTACGGTCTGCTTTTTCTTCATGCTTGCGAGGCTTCGAGGATTGACCGACTCGAAGCCGATGTACACCGTGTGGCAGCCGGCTTCCCTCATCAGCTTGACGAGCTCGGTGTCGCGGGCGAGATCAGCCCGGACTTGGGTCGACCAGGCAAACTTGAACCGCTCCCGAATCATGGCCCGAAGCAGCTCCTTGGCCCGCTCCCGGTTGGCGGCGAAATTGTCGTCGTAGAAGAAGACGGCGCTCTTGGATTGATCGTACCGGCGGAGCTCCTCGATGACGTTCTCCGTCGAACGGAAGCGGTACTTCTTTCCAAACATGCCGGTCACTGAGCAGAAAGAACAGTCGAAGGGGCAGCCCCGCGACGTCTGGACCGGAATGGGAGCAGGGAATTTCCGGCGCCGGGGATCGGGCTTGAGGAGAGAGAGGTCGGGATAGGGGATCGTGTCCAAGTCGTGCTCCAAAGGCAGGACAGGGTTATGAACGATCCGGCCGTTCGCGGCCCGGGAGGAAAGATTGGGAATCTCGGTAAGATCGCGATCGCCCTCCCAGGCATCGATGAAGGCCATGAGCGGTCGTTCGCCTTCGCCCCGGATGACGAAATCGGCGTGCTCCAGAGCTTCATCGGCCAGAAAGGTCACGTGAGGACCGCCCATTAGGACGGGGATCCTCATGGCTCGAACCTTATCTGCGATGGCGTAGGCCCGAGGCGCCGTCGAAGTGATCGTCGAAATGCCGACGAGATCGGACCCGGCGACCACGTCGAAATCGATCCGGCGAAGATCTTCCACGTAGACCTCGACGTCCCAGCTCCGTTGCTTCATCATCGTTCCGAGGATGAGGACTCCCAGGCGCGGTAAAGGGAACCTGGAAAAGATGTGAAGATTCGGAGCCTGCGGCTCGATGAAAACGATCTTCGGCATCGTTCTTTCTTTTTTCTGAAATTTGCTCTGACTCCGGCGGTTTTTAATTCCTGCCCTAACAGAAAAACGCCGCCGGACAGGCTAAAGCTAAAGGACCAACGCGACCACTAGGACCGCAATACCGATGACGGCGATGATGAGGAGATCTCTTGAGGAGAGAGCGCCTCCCCCGGCATCGGAAGCCGTGATCACGTCTTGCCCACTAAGATCCAGCTGAATTGACGTGCCCTCCTGTTGAGCCGCCGTATTCTGAACGGCAGCGGCAAATGAAGAGAGCAATACGATCATAACCAGGATACTGATAATCTTAACTTGTTTTCTCATTAGGATTCTCCTTTTTTTTAATGTTTTCAAGTCTGGCCCTTTCGATGTAGAGGGCCCTGACTTGAAGATAATGTTGCCTAATAAACTCCTCATCAGAGGCGAGCCTGAGGGCTTGACCGAGGGACTCTAAAGCCTGGACAAGCCTTCCCTGACTCGCGTAGGCCAGCCCCAGGACGTCATGGGCGTAGGCGCTTTTTGCGTCCAAGCTGAGGGCTTTAAGGGCAAAAGCCTCAGCCTCCTCGGCCTTGCCTTCTCTAAGGCTGACCATGCCCAGGCTGTACAGGGGATAGGGATCTTCGCTGAGGGATTCCTTGACTTTTTCCCACTGCTCCCTCGATTTCATGAAATCCGACCTCCGGTAATAAGCCGTGGCCAGATTGATGGAAGTTAGAGGGTCGTTTTGCAGAGCGGGAAAAGGGAAAGGGTTTTGATCGGGCACCACAGCCATCATCCACCGGAACTGGTTCCGCCCCTTTCCCAGCTCCCAGACTTTCATGAAATCCTTGGACGTCATAGCATGCCGGTCTCCGAAATAGGGGTCGTGGAAGATGATCTGGTCCTCGTCATCATCAAACCCGATGACCACCCGGTAGTGTCCTTTGCCGATCTGTTTTATGGGTTTAGTCAGAACGATCACCGGGATGTCTTTCCCAACCACATCCTTCAAGATCCGTAGGTTTCCCTGGAAAGAGTAGCTCACAAATCCTTTGATCCGCGGATACAAGACCAGCTCAGAGTTATAGGTCGCCTGGTTTTCTGAATCATAGATCTCATCCGCGATTTTCTGCTGGTTGAAGGATCGCATTTCATCCCAGTAGTTGAGGACCATAGCCAAGCAGGCCGGGCCGCAATAATTTCT
>CAYOSH010000038.1:0-35697 GCA_964406575.1 uncultured Eubacteriales bacterium
CGAACTCCTGCTATTATCATTTGACTTGAGAGCATCACGGAAATAAGGATGCTTCTTTATAAGCCCAGGTCCGCATTCTGGTGGAATTTTAAAAAATTCGGACTGGGTGGGACTATATTCGGGTTCATTGTTCAAACCAAATTATTTTCAACTTGAAAAATCCTGGAGACCCATGAATTAAACAAATGCAAACACAATACACAAAACAGGACGAAACAGGGGAAAAGATTGGAATCATCGATATTATCAATGCCTTAAAGATGCTGGTTGTGTGGCTTTGACATTTATACTACCATGCTGTATAACGCATTTTCATATAGTGGGGATATAATCTGAAAGGAGATCATCCGTGGTAAAAAATGCAACAAAAGACAGGGCTCAAGAAGGCTTCCATTTCCCTCGTCTTTCGGATGAACAGTGTCGCAAAATGCACGAAGCCTGCCTGGAGATATTGGAGCACGGTGTCCGTCTGGAACTTCAGGAGGCCGTGGACCTGCTCAAGAAGGCCGGTGCAAAAGTCTTAGACGACAACGTGGTTCGTATTCCCCCAAAACTGGTGGATAGAGCGCTCAGCACAGTTCCAAGACACGTAACATTATACGACCGGAACGGAGATTCGGCTATGAAAGTGGAGGGCCATCGCTGTTTCTACGGACCCGGCTCTGATTGTTTGCACATCATCGACCATCGGGATGGAAAACGCCGCGATCCAGTGATCCAGGACGTTATCGAAGGAACGGTCCTGTGTGATCATTTGACACATATCGATTTTGTGATGTCTATGGTGCTTCCCAAAGATGTGAACCAGACGACAGCGGACCGGTATCAAATGGAGGCTATGCTCAACAATACGATAAAGCCCATAATCTACGTCACCTACGAGCTGGGAGGGTGTCTGGATGCTGTGCAGATGGCCGAAGAAGTCGCAGGAGGGCCTGAGGTCCTGAGGCAAAAGCCTATGGTTGCCTGCTATATCAATGCGGTTTCAGGGATGTTGCATAACAAAGAAGCACTGGAGAAACTGCTTTTTCTGGCATCCAAAGGCCTTCCATGCCTCTATATCCCTGCATCCACTGCAGGAGTGACGAGTCCTGTTACGCCCGCTGGAAATGCGGCTCTGGACTTCGCCGGTGTTCTTACGGGCCTGGTGCTCGCTCAGTTGAAAACAGAGGGCACTCCGGTGATCGTCTCCGGTATGCCACCTGGAGGGACGTTCGACATGCGCACTCTTGTGACCTCATACTGTGAGCCTGAGCGCACGATTTTGCAGGCCGTCTCTCATTTTTACAATCTTCCTATGTTTTCCATAGCCGGTGCCACTGAGGCAAAAACCGTAGATTCTCAGGCGGCTGCCGAGGCGGCAATGAGTCTCGTGGTTGAAACCCTTGCCGGTGGAAACATCATCCATGACTTGGGATATATGGAGTCAGGACTCACTTACTCATTCGTTCAGCTGGCCCTCTGTGATGAGATCGTCAGTTGGATCAAAAGTTTTCTTAAAGAATTTGAGGTCAATGATGAGACTCTAGCCCTGGATGTCATCGCTGAAGCCGGTCCAACCGGTCAATATTTGAAGACCAAACACACGCTCACGCATTATAAAGAACGCTGGTATCCAAATTATTTCGAACGCTTGAATTATGAGACTTGGCTCGCTAAAGGCGGAAAGAATTTTTTGGAACGCACTTCAGAAAATATCGAGAGGATCCTTGCTGACCATAAACCTGAACCATTGCAACCAGAGGTCAAAAAAAGGCTCAGAGAAATTGTCAGAAAAGCAGAGACGCAATAGTCCTCGCCCGTCCATCCCTTCTCACGGTTTTCTCAACCACACAATCTGATCTCTAGATAAGGCAATATGAATTCATCTCATCACGATTCCAGGGATACCCTGTCCTTCCCCTTTTCTTCGTTCTCATCAATTTTGCTGTGTTTGTAAACACCATTTGGGCCCAACTCTTCCAATCTCTGATTGGGTTAGTCATCCTCATTGCCGGTATACGTGCTTTCCTTTATTGGAAATCAAAGGAAAAACGAAAATCCGAATCGTCAACCATATAGTCTATATCATTCAATTTGTTCACCATTATTATCACCTTTTATTTTAATATTCAATTTTCAATAGCGTCATACAATTTTTTAATTTACGTCTGGATAGAGAAGCGCATTGAGAAGAAATTTGTATGTCCCATGAGATTGAGCTCTGTGCTGACATGGGAAACTGATCAGAATGATGTGCCCTTCTTTGTGCCGAGAATCAACCACTGCAGCTTTACGTGCAATCACATCTTCTCCGAAGAGCCAGCCGCTCAAAAGGATATCATCTTCCGGAAATCTGGCCACCACTTCCCTATCCCACCCTTTAAAAGGAATCTCTGTTTGAATCGCCATGCTTTGATAGAACATGATTGCGGCTTCTCTTGGCATACCGTATCCGATAGGGGTCTTGTTATCGACTTTGACTCGTAAGATAGAACCTGGGCAGAAAAATTTGCTCCGGTCAATCTTCTCTAAGGCATCTCCAGCAGGGGCTTTAAACTCATCGAAGGCCAATCCGCAGGCACTGTTGAGCGTAACGAGAATACCACTCCGCTCGATAAATGATTTTATCGCTTCAACTCCTTCCTTTCCAATGCCACCCCTATATTCAGGAGGATAGCCTCCATTAGAGCCGCCATAGCGTGTGAAGGAATCACGCCTGCCCTCTAAAATTACCCCAGGGTCCTCATCAGCGAAAATGATTACATCAAATTTTGATCTCAGGTCTATTTTCTTACTCTTAGTACCTTTAAAGTCTTTATTGTGAAGAGTTGTGTATGGGATCTCCAAATCATCAAAAACATACCGTGTCCAGCCTTCATCCATATTTGCTCTCCAAGACTGATAGAGTCCGATGCGATGCCTTTTTACTGGAGCTTTTGGGATTTCTTCGATGTTATCGAGTGAATGGGCTTCAACATGCCGTTTTTCCAAAAGCCCAGGCAGGATTTTCTGAACATGAGGAGTATTTTTAACGATAAAACTCCCTGCAGCCGCTTCAAACCCGTCGCCTTTGACAATGTCCTTGGAGCGATAGATTTCTGCCTTCTCTTTAAGAAGAGAGAACACGACGGAATAGGCATTATTAAGTCGAGAATCTAGGATGATAAACGATGCGCCATCTTTGGGCTCTACTATGGGAGGGTATGGAACCTTATTCAATCTGGCGAGATTTGCCTTGAAAGGAGTATTGATTCGGTCGCATTTAATTCCCATCTGTAATGGAAGAGTCCAGCCAGCATTGTCATAGAGCAGTGGAATAAATGGACCATGAGGATTTTCTCGCTCTGGATCTGGATGCTTTTGTATTTCGAGTAAGGCTTGCGCATAGGGTCTGTACGGTTGAGACATCAGGATCACAAAAGAGCCGGAGGGATAGGTTCTGTCTCCAACTATAAAATCTTCTCTAGCTTGATGAATCTCAACGCCAGCGAACATCAAAGTATCAAGCATTCTCAGCGCGGTCGGGTAATCGTTTTGCTTTTTAGGAATAACAAAGGCAAACGGCTGGCCTTCCTCCCTTTTTTTGATGGATTCTTTGCACATTTTATAGAAATTATATAAAAATTCCTTTTTATGAAGATAGGCAGTATGAACCAGACTCATGGAGAGGGTGAGTTCGTAATCCACGATGTCTCTCAATCTCCACCAACCACCTGGCCAGGGGTCCGGAAATTGCATACTTTGCTCGACATATGGTTCTGATATTTCTGAGATGTCAATATGGATTGGGCTAGCGATCTTGACTTCCGCGGCCTCGCTAAGAAGACATATGGTGTTGTGAAACCATGGTGTGTTGTCACAGGCCCCATCCCACCATCCCGCAAATTCCTGTCCGTACTGGACTCCTTTAAAGCCATTCTTCTGGAGATCATAAGCCATGTTCATTCCACACAACGCAACTCCACGCCAGATTAGAGGATGGACGTTTGGATTTGGAGGATTCGCAAATGGAGGGAGCCATAGACGCGCTCCCCGTGCGCCCATCTCGTGTTGGTCGATGTGGATCTGAGGGATCCAATCCTGATACAAAACCTTTGTGACGGCTCTTGTCTCCGCTTGGGTAAGCATGAACCAATCACGATTGTTGTCATGGCCTGTATAATGTTGGTAGAGCCAGGGCATAGGGCCCCCTTCATACTCTGTTCCGACATATTTTCGGTACCAATCCGTGACCATCTGTTGGCCATCCGGGTTAATAGATGGTGCGAGCAGAACGATAACATCTTGCAGAGCTTTATTTGCATCAAAAGGTGTTTCTCCTGTAACGAGTTTGTAGGCAAGCTCCATAGACATCTGGGAGGAACCGATCTCCGTAGCATGAAGATTACACGTTATAAAAACGATGACCTTACCTTCTTCCGCTAACGTCCTTGCTCCTTCATGAGTGAGGTTTCTTGCATCTCTCAGTTTTTTGTTTATGTCTCGATAAATATCGAGCTTGGCCATGTTTTCTTCTGAGGTAATGACAGCCATGATTACGGATTTTTTTAGGGTCGATTGGCCGATCTTTAAAATCTTGATTTTTTCGGATTCTGTATCGAGCTTTTCAAAATAAGCTAAAATTTGGCTGTAATCTGCGAGTATTCTGTCTGCCCCCACCTTGTGACCTAAAAATTCTTCAGGAGAGGTTTGCGGAAGCACAAACAGCGGAAATAAAAATAAAATGAGACCCATAAATGGAAAGAATCTTTTCATAAGCGGCGCCTCCTTGAATTATCGAAGGTAAGGCATTGGCTTAATAATGCTTAAAGCTACTGCGATTCGACCTTTGTAAACTTCATGTTTTTGACAATGCCCTCCTCTAGAGTAAATCCTGCTATTTTGTTTTCCTCATCCCTTACAAATTCTAGCCTTCGTCCCCCCCAACCGAAACTATCGATGGCATAAGGAGAAAGTGTGTGCGATGTTTCCCTGAGTTCTAAAATCAAATCCTTATTTTCCATTTTTAACACGTATGTTATATCTAACTCATCGCTGTAATAATTTCCGGCATATTCTTTTAATTTTGATATTGCAAGCGAGATGGGCTTGGGCATCTCGCGACGCCTTCTTTGTCTTGGCGACGGAGGCTCTTTAAATTGATCGGCAAGATATATGTCCGCTATTCGCCTAGCGATTCTTCCTGCAGGAAATGTGCTCAGATTAGAAAGGATGACGACAGAGAATTTTTGATCTGGAAACTGCATAAACTGGGCCTGGTACCCCACGGCGGATCCCCCATGACTTATCGTCTTCAAGCCTCTGTAATCATCTATTCTCAATCCAAATCCATAAGAGATTTCCTGGCCGTTGTTAAGCTTTCCTTTGGTCAGCATGATTTCTATCAATTCCTGTGTTCCCTTGCCCAGCTTATTTTTGTAGAAATTCTGATCCCATTTTAGGAAATCTTCTATCGTGGTGAAAATCCCCAAATCACCTATCACGTTAAGCCGAACTATATCTATCCTGAATCCCTCTCCTTTTTTTGGAGAATATCCATATGCTCTGTTCTCCACTATCATATTTGGATCATCATGAAAATGAGTGTTTTTCATCCCGAGCGGATCAAATATATATTTCTTTGTAAAGGCGCTTGTTTTCATTCCGCTCACTAGACTCACGATTTCTGAGAGTAAAAAATACCCTGAATTAGAATAGGAATACATCTCTCCAGGCTGAAAATTGAGCTCTTTCTGCCGCAAGAGAGTCCTGACAAGCTCTGTGGGAGTGTATACATACCCGCTTCCTTCCGGTTTGCCCATTAATTCCACAAGGGTTAAATAATCGCGCACACCGCTTGTATGATAAAGAAGATGTTTGAGGGTTATCTGTCCATTACAATCAGGCCAATCGGGGAAATATTTTCGAATATTATCATCCAAGGATAGCTTTCCTTGTTCGGCAAGAATGGCAATACACATCCCAACAAACTGTTTTGAAATTGAGCCTGTTCGTGAGGGTGTCTGTGGCGTCCATGGCAGGGAATACTCAAGATTTGCAATCGCGTAGCCCCGAGCATAGATGATCCTTCCATCCTTGAATATGCCGAGAGCCGCCCCAGGTGAATCGTTCCGATCCCACTCTTTAAACAATTCATCCACTCGATCTGTTAAATCAGTGTGTGTGTATGCTTGAGAAACACTTGCTTGCTGGGTCGAAACACAAAAAATTAATAAAAAGGATAGCCACAATACAAGTGCTAAAGACTTCGTTTTGTTTTTATTCATAATGTTTTCCAATTTGAAAGTTTTTTTATTCTTTGTGTTTCCATGCTTCCCATTCTATGTCACGGATGTACTTTTGCATCCATCGAATCTCTTCGATATAGCGCCGCCGCTGATGCCGCGGCTCCCGAAACCCATGCGGCTCTCGAGGAAACTTAATATATCTAACCGGAGCTTTTCCAATTTCTTTGAGTGCATAAAAAAACATCATGGCTTGATTTGGGGTGCTCACCATATCTTTTTCCCCATGGATCAAGAGTGTTGGAGTTGTCACATTCTTGACATACCAGAGCGATGAAACACGACGCCATTCTTCCGGATTGATCCAATGAGCTCCTCCAATGTAATGATATCGAAGGTCCCAGAAAAGACCTGGTCCCGACTCTGCTGTCCAACTGCCGACCATAGCGCCAAGGGCCGCAGCCTTGAAGCGATTTGTCTGGGTAATGACCCAACTTCCGAGTATTCCTCCCCAACTCCAACCACGAACCCCTAATCGCTCAGAATCTGCAATCCCCCTCTCGATAAGATAGTCAACACCCGACATTACGTCATCGAATTCACCGCCTCCGACGTCACCTTGGAGTGCACAGAGAAGGTCATCGCCATAGCTGTCGCTCCCACGAATATTCGGCCCGAATGCTGCATATCCAAGACCTGTGTACAATTGAAACTCAGTTCTAAAGTCGTTCGCAAAATGTCCTGGCGGGCCTCCGTGAATAGTCACAATAAGAGGTAATTTTTTATCTGCCTTCGCATCTCCTGGAACATAGAGAACGCCCTCGATCTCCATACCGTCTTTACTCTTCCACCGCACAACTTCACATTTAGCTAGTAAAATTTCCTTTTTTATCCATGGATTGGCGTCAGTCAATCGAACAGGCTTTATCTCATTCAAAGTAGAAACATATAAATCTGGAGGCGTGACGAAATCACTGTAAGAATAAACCATCTTTGTTCTGTCTTTAGAAAAAGCGAGGGCCCGGAGTGATCCCTCAACGTCAGTGATATTTATAATTTTCCCTGTTTTAATGTTGATTCGATAGAGATTGAGATTGGTACGGCGTGTTTCATTGAATAAAAGGCTTTCAGCATCTGATGTCCATGCCAGAACCGAAAATTCTCCCTGGTTCGGTTTTTCCAGTCTCCTCCGTTCTCCTGTTTCAGGATTCATAATCCAAAGATAACCATGCGTCAGATCATTGTTTTTATCTGATGGGGCGTGGTAGACAAAAGTCTTTCCATCCGGTGCCCACAAAATTCTTCCTTCCGGTGCGTTATTGTTTGTTAGCCTGACTAATTTCCTGTCATTCACATCAAGCCAGTAGAGTTCAGCTAAGAAAAAATAATTATCATCTTCTTGTTCTGTTGCTACGAAGACGACATTTTTACCATCAGGAGAGACCTCAAATTCATTGATGATGAGTTTCTCATTCGTGATTTTAGTCTCCTGCCTTGTGGAGAGATCGAATATCCATAGATTCTTCCAACTTTCCTCCTCTCTCCCATTCGGCCCTTCAAAAATAAAAATGGCATCATCTCCCAAATCATATTCTTTTTTTTCTTCTTCACCCATCGGCTCTTCAGACGTAAAAAATAATTGGCTTGCGTCCGGAGACCACTTATAAGAATCGACATCGTTTTTGTGGTGTGTGAGTTGAATAGCTTCGCCTCCTCTGAGGCTCATGATAAAAACCTGTTGAGTTTTGTCAGCAGATCTTTTAAATGAGAGATATTTTCCGTCGGGCGAAAACTGGAATGCGCTGCCAGCAGCTTCACCAATGTATTGTTTGGCCTCACCGCCGCTTGTTGGAATCATAAAGTATTTTGTTTTCCTTTTGTTATTTCCCCAATCCAACTCTGATTTTGAGAAAAACACCCACTTTCCATCCGGAGACATTTGGACGCTTCCCAGGCGAACCATGTTTAATGAATCATCTATGGTCATAGGACGGAGTTGATCATTTTGTGAATAAAGACTACCAATGATTAAAAAGAAAAGGACACAATTTAGAATGATTTTTTTCACAGAAACCTCCAGTATAAAAAAATGAAATTCCAGTGATTATTTCACTATGTTTATAAGTTTTCGGTTAGTAACAGTAGCTTGCCGTTGAGAACCCCGTTGAATTTCCCTCCTTCAATACTGATCTTCCCATTAACAATAACGTATTCCGTTCCTGTGCTGTACTGATGCGCATCTGATGGTGTGCCTTTGTCCTTAACGGTCTCAGGATCGAATATCACAATGTCGGCCTTGTATCCCTTCTTTAATAATCCCCTGTCCTTCATTTGAAGGAATGAGGCTGGAAGGGAGCTCATTTTCTTTATGGCATTCTCCAATGTTAATACATTTTCTTCTCTGACATATTTACGGATTACTCTGGCTTGACTGCCAAAAGCGCGAGGATGTCCAATTCTGGGTAAGTCGGTCTCCTTTAGAACATTCATTGCGTCCCCATCACTCGAGAACATCAGCCAATCCTGTTCCATCGCATATTTCATGTCATCTTCTGACATAACTCCACATGCAACATATAAGTCAGGTTCATCAATGACTAAATCCGCAGCCACATCGAATGGATCTCTATTTTGTTCTTTGGCAATATCTGAAAGGATTTTTCCTATAAGACGTGTATTTTTTTTAGCTACTGTTACCAAATAGCTATCCCAACCCGCTAATGCAACAGAACTTGGCTTATGAGGCTCCCCCTCGAGTACAGACTGACGGATCCGATCCCGTTTTGATTTATCCGCCAGGGCCTCTGCCAGCTCCTCAATGTACTGCTCTCTCAACTTCTTCATCTCCGAGTCTGACAGATCCCTTTCCTTCATCTTCTTTCTGAGCTCTGCAAACGGTTCCATATCCGCTGGCAGATGAAATGGAGCCCAACCAGCGTTTCTAATCATCGGAAGAATAGGTCCTCCTGATGCATAGTGATAGGGATACATATCCGCAACTATGTTTGTTCCCCTGGCCCGAGCCTCATCAATCAGATCGACAACCTCTTCCATTTTCCCCCAGTAATTCTTCCGACATACTTTGAGGTGAGACACAATGGCCCGTACACCTGCTTCTTCAGCGATTCTGATAGTTTCTTGAGTGGCTTCGGGGACACGATCAAACTCATTCCGTTGATGGCTGGCGTAAACTCCTCCAGACTCGCCAACAACTTTTGCGACTTGTATAATCTCTTCCGTAGATGCATAACGACCAGGGATATATTCCAATCCAGTACTCATACCCCAGGCACCTTCCTTCATCGCCTGCCGGATAATTTCATTTATCTTCTTCAATTCTTCTGAATTAGCATCTCGAGGTTCAACACCCATGACTTCATTCCGGACTGTTCCGAATCCAACCAGATGAACGGCATTAGTTCCTATGCCCTGTTCTTCCCATTCTTTTTTGATCTCAGCGACCTTAAATGTTCCATCACCGCAATTACCGGTGACCACTGTAGTCGTCCCTTGGATGAGGTAGTTCAGGTTGATGTTGGAATCCTTTTGACCTAATCCCCCATCACAATGGGTGTGCATATCGATAAACCCAGGAGAAACTGCTAGCCCTTTGGCATCTATAGTTTTAGCGGCTGTTTTTCCAGAAAGATCGCCAACGTCGATTATGGTGTCTCCAACGATACCAATGTCCCCGATATATCCGGGATTCCCGGACCCATCAAGGACCATTCCATCGGTTATGAGAATGTCATAACTAGCGTTAGTCTGATCGCAGCTAAAAATGAATGAAATTGCCAATAATATGAAACAAAAATTGCCTATATGTAGGACTTTATTCATCGTATTGTTCCTTTTCTATTCTATTGTAGCTCATTCTTTGCTATCTCCTCTCTGCAAACGACGTTTCCAGTAAAAATACGCAGGTATTCCTAGAGCAGTGAGAAAAATTCCAGCCATGGCTTCAACCGGTTTTTCCAAAAGGGTATTAAGAAGTATTCCACACGAGGCGAAAATAAAGATAGCAGGCACAACTGGGTACCCCCAGGTTTTGTATGGCCGGGGCAAATTTGGACGTTTTTTTCTAAGTGTAAACACAGCTGCTGTCGCAATCATCCAAAAAGCTATCGCAATAAACATAGCAAAGGTGAAGATCTGTTCAAAGGTCCCAAGAAGCGTGAGCACGGAAGCCCAAATGGCTTGGATCAAAATGGAAAACCCGGGAGTCCGGAAGCGAGGTTGAACATGGGCAACCTTTCGAAAGAAAAGACCATCCTTGGCCATGGCATAAAAGACGCGGGGACCGACGAGAATGGTACCATTTAAGGAACCAAAGACAGATACAAGGACCAGCACAGATATGAGACTACCGGTGGCGGCGCTGAATAAGTCTCCCGTCGCTTTTTCCGCAATGCGGACTACGCCCACCATATCCGGCACTGGGAGCGCATACAGATAGATATAATTGATCAGCACATAAAGGAACGTGATTCCTAAGGTTCCTAATATGAGAGCCAAGGGGAGGTTACGTCTGGGATTTTTAATCTCACCGGCAACAAAGTTTATATTGTTCCAGCCATCAAATGCCCAAGTTACTGCCACCAGAGAGACGCCAAATCCCATGATTAGAGCCCCAAAACTCATGCTTGCCGGATTCAACACCAAATCTGGGGGAGTGCCTTTCCCGAACACGAAGCCAAGGACGATAATGCAGGCGATGGTCCCGACTTTGATTACGGTGAACAGATTCTGAATGAGCTTTCCTAGTCCGACACCGATAAAGTTGAAGAGGGATAAGACTATGATTACGCCAATTCCGATGATTTGGCCCATGGAAAGAGAGTAGTTGAGCGAGCCCTGAAGGATTGAAACACGCAGAGTCAGTATGGTTTGTTCTGTTCCCATTGATGGGACGAAGTGACCGACATATTCAGCAAAAGCCAGGGCAAGAGCTGCGATGGCCCCTGTCTGATAGACAAGGAACATAATCCATCCAAACAAAAAGCCCGCCATGGGCCCGTAGGCTTCTTTGAGATAGACATATTGTCCCCCAGCCTCGGGCATTGCCGCACCGAGCTCTGCATAGGTCAGAGCTCCGGCCAAGGTTAAAAGCCCCCCTACAAACCAAGCGAGTAGTATGAGGCCGGCAGATGGGATACTTTTGGCCATGATCCCCGTCGTGAGAAAGATACCCGACCCAATGACAATACCCATCATGACCATAGTCGAATCAAAAAGTCCGAGTTGACGGACTAGGCCAATCTGAGATGAATCTTTATTGTTGTTATTTAGGTCCATTTCTTCATCATTTTCATCATTTCCTATCTATCTATATTTCTCCAACAGTCCTGTCTTTTCATTGAATTCTCGGATAAGAACATCCCATTCTTTGTGAGATTGATATTTTTCGTGCCAATAATTTTCGTCGTACCACTGTCTGTCGAGTTCTTCGACATCCTTCCCCAGTTGTTCAACCCAAGTGAAATATTTGAGGTTGTGAATTCTCTTCTTATCCCAATAGCTCAGCTCCAGTATGTGGTTTGTGGAAATGCCCATCATACAGCTATCCAAATCAACAGCAGCTTGATAATCCGAATACTCACCTCGTTCTCTCCTCAATTCTTCGATTCTGCTCTGGTAGAGCTCCATAGAGTCTGTGGCAACAGTAAAGATCATATCATCCTCGTTCATTTCATAATATTTTGCCATCTTGATCGCACCAACTAAGTTCGCTATAGATGAGATTCCCATAAGTTCAAGCTTATCCACCGTTTCCGGAGATATCCCTTTGGAATCCAGGAATTCTTTACCTTCAGGCTCATTGAACAGCCTTGTAAGCCTCATGCAAGCCTCATCATCGATTCCTGCGACCATATCCATATTCCGTATGTTATGTATCCAAGGAACATGTTTGTCCCCGATTCCCTCAATCCTATGAGATCCATATCCGTTGTAAAGGAGTGTTGGGCACTGCAATGCTTCTCCCGCGCAAACCTTAATTTTAGGAAATTTCTCTCTAAGATAGTCAGCCGAACCCAATGTTCCTGCAGATCCCTGTGTAAGAAAGAGCGCTGTTAACTTCTGCTCGCTCACTTTTTCGCTCTCATAGATCTCCTCTATCGCTTGTCCAGTACACACATAGTGCCAGATGGCATTTCCAATCTCATCGAACTGATTTAAAACGACAATCTCATCTGGCCTTTCCTTTTTTAGCTCAAAGGTCTTATCATAGACCTCTTTAACATTGCTTTCAGAACCAGGCGTCGCATAGATCTCAGCTCCGATTTTTTCCAACCAATCGAATCTTTCTTTTGACATCCCTTCAGGAAGAACAGCGATGCTCGGACAGGCAAGTAAGTAGGAGTCATAAGCTCCTCCGCGGCAGTAATTCCCGGTTGATGGCCATAAAGCTTTGTGCTGCGTGGGATCGAAAATTCCTCTTACCAGTTTTTCAACCAGCGGCCCGAATGTAGCGCCAACCTTGTGGGCCCCGGTCGGAAAATATTTACCAATAAGTATGATTATACGGGCTTTTACCCCAGACAATTCCGATGGGATTTCCAAATGATTCACCTCCCCAAAGCCACCTCCAGTTTCAACTGGATCATTCTTCCACGTGATCCTGAAAAGGTTCCTTGAATGGAGATCCCAAAGGCCGATCTTTTTAAGTTCATCCTTGATCCCCTGAGGAATCTTCTCTGGATGAGACATTTCCTCATAAGTTGGGATAATGATGTCTCGTTCCCTACATCGTTCGATTGTGTTTTCCAAAACTTTTTTTGTGTCTTGCATCCCAGATTCCCTATTTTTTTACCACTACAAAAATAAATTTAATGTTGATTTGTTACAAAACAAAATCAAAGGCCTCAAATTTTAGAAACCCTCGATTTGATTCGGGAAATAATCTTCACAGGTCCCTTCCCGGTAAACATCAGCTGTACAGCAGTGGAGTCCGCCCCCAAAAGGTGAGACTTTGTAAAACGGGACAGGGACAACTTCAAAGCCATATTTATCGAACATCTCCATGGTAGGGATTTCACTGGCTTCCACACAGATGGTCTTCGGATCGATGACAAGCGTATTCATGCTTAACCACCAACTGCAGAAATCATAGGGCGCTTTCTGTTTGAGAAGAGCTTTCGGGGCTTGTGCGATTTCCCAGTCATTCTTTGCGAATAGCTCTAATTCCGTCTTGTCGAGAGGAATTCTCTCTGGATTCATAATTGCCAATCCAGGACGAACAGGAACAAGTGTTGTATCCATATGCCATGGCAGTAATTCTCTGCGCCCCACTTTATGGATTCGATGGTCTGGAAAGTGGCGCCGCAGCCAGTCAATGCCAGCGTTATTTGTAACCATTGACTTTTGGACAAAAAGATCTCTGCCATAGCGGACAACATCGGCAGCATCAAAGAGAGGCTCCTTTTCAGAGATTATCCAATCGCTCATTTCAGCACGATCCCACTGTTCTTCTTCTGTCAAGGAATTCCATTCATTCCACCAGTTTTTACTCTTATAAGATTTTTCTGTTAAACGAGGTTTTGGTGCAGCCTCGAATCGAAAATTTGGATCTTCTTTGAAATACTCTTCAAACAATGGACGGAAACAAAGATACTCGAACCAACGGCTCCGGTATGACATCGTCGCTTCAAGAATTTCATTTCCAACTGTGAGTAACAGATCCCGACAGGGCCCACAGCCGAACATCGATCCCTGTTTCCAGTCAGGAGTTTGAACTGCCTGGCTGAAGTCTATCGGAGTGGGGCGGTCCACTCGAATGCCGCGGCTCTCGAGAATCTTTGCACAATTGTCCAACTCCTCGTTGGCCATATCTATCATTTCCTGAGGGTATGGTCCGTATTTTCCTAAAGGATACCCGTCTTCTGGCCAATCACGCTGGACGGCAATCTCAGGTGCCTGAATCATACTTCCGTCAGCCCGACCGAGAATGACATGCTTCAGCGGATCCCACTCATTCCAAGATTTTACAATTGTTTTTTGTTTTTCTTTGGTCATTCACATCTCCTCAAATTAAATATCGTTTTTGTGATTCGTAGAACTCTCTCATAATGCTTTCATATCAGACAAAATCTTTTGAGACGATTTTATCCAACTCAATTAAATCAGGTTTGATCTTAAGAGGCTGTCCCACTGATTTCATAGCAGAATTTATGTCTTTGAGTCCATTTCCACTGACCAAAACGACAATTTTTTCATCCTCTCCGATTTTACCTTCACCGATAGCCTTTTTCAGGGCAGCGAAGGGAACCACACCCGAAGGTTCTCCGAAAACACTCGTCTCTCTTGCCAATTCAGGAATAGCTCGAACGATTTGTTCGTCGCCTACAGATATAGCGAAACCTCCTGATGCTTTAATCGCCTCCAGGGCTGCATCTCCATCGTGGGGAAAACTCACAGATATACTATCCGCAATAGTCTCTCCTTTGACTGGCCGGATAACTCCATCTGATTTAAAAGCACGATTGATTGCATCCATATTTTCGGATTGGCAGGAGACGAGCTGGGGCAATCGATCTATGAATCCTATTTCGAAGAGATCGACAAATCCCTTCCACATACCGCTGATGAGATTTCCATCGCCGACAGAAATAAATATTTTGTCAGGACATTCCCAGCTCAACTGCTCACAGATCTCAAACGTACATGTCTTTTTTCCTTCACGCGTATACGGATTATATGCAGAACTGCGATTATACCAACCATATTTCTCTGTAGCTTTGATGCACAGATCAAACGCGTCGTCATACGTTCCTTCTACGGCAATAACAATGGCTCCAAACACCAACAATTGGGCGATTTTTGCGACCGGAGAAGTCTCAGGAACAAAAATGATCGTTTTTAATCCAAGCGCAGCAGTTAGACATGAGAGTGACGAAGCTGCGTTTCCGGTAGAAGCACAGGTAATGATCTTTTCACCTCTTTCAAGGGCTTTTACGACAACAATGGCTCCGGGTCTATCTTTAAGAGAGGCGCTTGGGTTTCGTCCTTCATCTTTAATATAGAGATTTTTTATACCTAGTTTATTACTTAATTTTTTAGCCTCGTACAACGGCGTCCATCCTATCTGCACGATTGGTTTTCTCGAAAGATCTTCAACAGGAAGAAGAGCTTTGTACCGCCAAATGCTGTAATCTGGATCCTCTGCTAGATCTGATTTTTTAAAACTCTCCTTAATGGACTGGTAATCATAGGTGATCTGCAGGTAGCCCTTGCACTTATTACAAGTATACTCGATATCATCTGTTCTAAAATCAGCTCCACATTGAATGCATTTATAGCCTTTAACATTTTTCACTTTTCAAGACTCCTGCAGCCAGGTGAGATATAGAGCCATCCTTCTCTCACAGATTTTACTCTGCATAGGGGACATGTAGATTTTTGGGGCTAGATCGATTAAAACTCCAGTTTTAATCCTAGCTGCAGGCTTATTGGATCAGGGAGATCCGATTGTTCATTGAAAGTATCACGCCACATATTGTTAGAGCGCCAGGATCTGAATGTAGCGTCATTGGTGGCATTGAAAAGATCGAGCATAACTTTAAGCTTCCAGGATTCTTGAAATACGAAGGTTTTCTGCGCTCTTAGATTTAGCGTATAGAATGACGGATATCTTCTTTCACCCCTTGGTTCTGCTATAATCTCCCGCCGTCCCTGCTCAAGATCGAAAACCCTTACCAGAGCCGGACGTGGGCGACCAGCCTGGTAAGTGAAGTAGGCACTGAAGAAAATATCCCATGGCAAGTTATAGCCACCCGAGAATTTAACGACCCACCTTTTGTCATGTTGCAGGTCCCCTTTTGCGTTAATCAGATCATTGGGATCCAACCCAAAGTTTCCAGCGTAACTCGTCAAATTGTGTTGGCTTGTTGATTTTGCCACCATATTCAAACCGGTCGAATGACTCCACGTGATAGAAGCGTTTATCATCCAGTTTCGTGAATACCTCTTGTCGAAAGTAAGAATGAGAGCATCGTATTTTTGGCCATAACCTTCTGGATTCGTCTGCCAGGTTTCCGGATAAGGACCTGTTCTGTTGAAGACCGTATATGTTTGGCCATTATCAGGAGACACTCTTTGCACTTGCTCGTATTCCGTATTTCTCCCCTCCCAGCCAATGCTATTCCCTTCGGTTTTATGCATGTAAATGGCTCCCGCCGAAAAGTCAAAAATAAGCTCCCTCTCTAAACTGATGAACAGTTGCTGAGCATAGGGATTCTTTATTTTCGGGTCCATGATATAGCCTATTTCTCCGGGGGCATAATCAATGAGCTCCCATTCTTCAATCTCCCAGTCCCACCAATACATATACCAATCTGTATATCCGGGGCCTGGCCAAGCAAAGTTTGAAATATGCATGGCATCATAATAGCGGCCAAAATTAGCTTTGAGCATAGTTTTTCCATCTGGAGTCAACTGGAAAGCTAGGCCGATTCGGGGAGAAAAGATATTCCAGGTTATTAGATCATCTATTCTCGGGGCATTTTCACTGGTTTTTTCCCATCCATCCAATAGAGGAAGAGCAGGATAGGTGGCTTTCTGGTGGTCAAATCTTAATCCAAAATTGACTGTCAGCCTGTCTCCGATGCTGACAGAATCATCCAAGAAAGTCCCGATTTTATCTACTATTCCACCGTACGAGTATTGTTGCTGTACGTATAGATAATAGGGTTCGCCGTAATAATCTACGTAATAACCCCCTCCAGGGTAGCCTCCCATGGCTTTCAAGCTTCCTCTATTGTATTGAATCCCAATTTTGAAGTCGTGATCTACTCCTAAAAAATCCTCGGCAAAATGGGAGAAGCCGGCATTAACTTGATGGGTGTTTATATCCCATTTGCCCGACCAAGATGGGGCATTGGACAGCACACCCGTCGCATCATCAAGATGGGGTCTTTTGTTGAGATCAGCGCCGGCTATTGGAACATCGTAGTGATCAGGGCTCCACCATCCGGAATATTTAATGTCAAAAAAGGAATTAGTGCTAGCCAGCCAGGTATATCGTACGTTCCAAATATAAGTCTGTACGACTTCTTTAATCACTGTTTCAGGCAAGTTCCACGGGTCAGGAACCTCACCAAAATCTTCGTTTTCGTAAGCGAAACTGGCCACAATTTTATGCTGATTGTTAATATTGGAACTCAATTTAAAAAAACCTTCGTCCTGTATGTCTTTCGCTACATAATCTGGATCCCCCTGCCACTCTGAAGTTTTATTTCTTCGTATATTGAAATTACCAAAAAACCAAAGTTTGTCCTTTACGATGGGGCCGCCTAAAGACAATGACACGTCATATGTATACCACCGCTTGAAGGACTCACTCATTTCTGGATCAGGATTATTGTCTCCGGTTGTAGCATCATTTTGTCCATAAAAGGATAAAGACCCTGAAAATTTATTTCCTCCCGATTTTGTGACAATATTAATCACAGCACCCGTTATCAATCCATATTCGGCAGCAGCGCCTATCCCTGAGACTTCAACTTCCTCGAAAATATCTTGATTGGGATTGGTCCAGGGGATACCTAATTCAGGGCTAGTCTGGTCAACACCATCAAAATAAAAGGCATTTCCTTCAACTCCCGAACCAGCAAAAGACCACCTTAATGCTCCGGATTCATTTAGAGACAGCATACCTGGGGCTTGTTTTACAATATCAGCAAAGGAATGACGTCCAGCGGGAACATTTTCCAAATCTTCTGTGGTGAAATTCGACGAAATCCCCGACTTCTTAACATCAATAATTGGACTTTCGGCAATAACGTCGACAGTTTCCTCAACTCTCGCTTGTTGGAGCGTTATGTTGAGGGTAACAGTTGTATTTATAGTCACTTTGATATTTTTTGCTTCGGTTCTTTGAAAACCATCTAAATTAAAAACCAATTTGTAAATGCCGGGCGATAAATTGCTGAACCGGAATGAACCTTTATTTGATGTAATAGCTGATTGCATTCCCATTGCGGCTAGGCTTGTCGCTTCGACTGTTACTCCCGGGAGAGGCAGGCCTTCATTATCTATGACGACTCCTTCTATCTTCCCTGTAATAATTTGCCCAAAAGAAAAGCTTGCAGCAAATATCATGAGAAATAGAGATGCAAACAATATGTGAGATGGATTTTTGTTAGTTTTCATTGTTCCTCCTTTAGAAGATTGATTTTTTTAAAATTTATAAACTACTGACAGTCAAAATATTGATAGATTAATACTCTATCCTCCTTCAAATCTGTATAAAGCCCATTCTAAATTCATCTCGCCAAATGCACTCAAAGAAAAGTTACTCGTGAGACCGTATTGTTAATTGCCCTCATATTTTATAGCCTTACTGAAAATAATATGGACCATAAATCCTAAATGTCAAGAAATATTCTAAAAATCGAAATAGTATTTATAATTTAGACTATAATATGTTCAATTATATAATAATAGTGTTTTTAATTGTTTAATTGTTTACTTGCTAATTTTATCTATTTTGGCTATCATAAGCTCATTATGATAGATGAATTGGATAAAAAAATTTTAAATGCATTAAACAATAATGCACGGATGAGCTTTCGTCAGGTGGCCAAGAATCTCGGAATCTCACCCGCAACTCTCCACAACAAAGTAAAGAAGCTTGAAAATTCAGGAGTATTAAAAGGATATATTCCTCTGATCGACACAGAATCTGTCGGATATAATTTGATGGCTATCATTGGCCTTCGTGTGAAACAAGAAAAAGATATCGAGGTCCAGGAGTCAATCTCCAAACTTACTCAAGTGGGAGCCATTTATGAAATAACCGGCGATTGGGATCTAATTCTCATATGTTATTTTAAGGGGCGAAAAGATCTCACGTATTTTCTGAAGAAAAGCCTCCCATTATCAAATATAGAACGGGCTATTACTCATCTTGTCCTGAATGTTGTCAAGGAAGAGAAGCGGATCCCCGTCTAATTTTCCTTGTTAGCGGCAAGCATGACCAAATCTCTGATGCTATAAATACGCAAAAGCTTTATTGACTGATCAGATTGTGTGGTTGAGAAAACCGTGAGAAAAGCTGGACGGGCATGGTAAATCCTAATCTGACCAATCGGGCCGTCATTCGACACGGTTTAGAGCTGCTTTCAAAGAATGTTGACTATTATTTTTTCTTGAACTTTTGTATCATGAATTTGAAGCGTCTATCATGAGGTCAATCCTTTTTGAGTCTGAGTCACTGAAATGAGAACGAAATACATTTTGATCCTCCTCACTCTTTTACTCCTTTATTCCCCCCTAACGATTGCCCAGAAAAAGTCTCCTAAAGACCTTCCTCCCATCTTCAAGAAATGGCTAGAGGAAGAAGTCGTCTATATCATCACTTCGCTTGAAAAGGACGTTTTTCTCCAACTTGACTCAGATAGAGAGCGCGAGCTTTTTATCGAAGCGTTCTGGAAACACAGGGATCCCACTCCTGGCACGCCTAAAAATGAGTTCAAAGAAGAACACTATCGACGGATCCAGTATGCCAACTCTACATTAGGAAGATCCGCACCTATTCCGGGGTGGAAAACCGACCGGGGTCGGTTTTATATTCTTCTCGGAGAGCCTCGGGACATCGAGAGGTTTTCAGGAGAAGCAGAGATCTATAATACAGAGGTTTGGTTTTACCAAGGTTTAGCCACGTATGGTCTGCCAGCTGGCTTTTATCTCGTTTTTTACCAAAAAGGAGGCTCAGGAGACTATGTCCTCTACAGTCCTATATCGGACGGTCCACAGGCTCTGTTGACCTCTTATTTTGGAGACCAAGCCAATTACCTCCAGGCCTACAGGAAGTTGAAGCAAGTCAGTCCCAACCTGGCTCAAGTCTCCATGTCTCTCATTCCGGGAGAGTCCAGCCGATTCGGACGGCCAACTTTGGCTTCGGATCTCCTTCTTAACAGCATCCAGGCTCTTCCTGAAAAAGAAGTCAAGGATATATACGCACAAAAATTTCTGATGTACAAAGATGTCATAGAAGTGGAATACACGGCTAACTATATGCCCAGTGATTCCATTGTTTGCGTGTTTAAAGATAGTCCTGATGAGTATTTCGTCCACTATTCCATAGAGATCAACAGATTTTCAGTTCATGCTTATGAAGACAAATACACAACTAACTTGAAGATCAACGGCCAAATTACGGATTTAGAAGGGAAAACGATCTATCAGTACGAGGATTCCATTCCCATAGAACTCACTGAAGACCAACTACACAGTATTACCTACAAGCCCTTTGACCTATACGATATGTTTCCCCTGGTTCCCGGGTCCTTCAAGTTCTCGGTGCTGCTGAAGAACGAAGCCTCTCAGGAATTCACATCATTAGAAAGGGAGATAATCATTCCTGAAGACGAACCCAATCCTCGGTTGAGCCAACTTCTATTGGGCTACCAACAGGAAACGAATACATCCCCGAACCTCAAGCCATTCAAACTGGGAGATCACCAGGTGTTGTTTCAGCCAAATCAGATTTTTCTCCTGAAGGATCACATTTTTTTGTTCTTCCAAATCCTGGGTGCGGGTCCAGAACTCAAAGCCAACAGCAGTCTCTTTTATGATATTTCCAAGCAGGAGGAGCCTCTCCTTTCCTATAAGAAAAAAGTCAGTGAATACGGGACAGACTTAGGCATCACCGAAGAATTTTCCCTGGAAAATCTTTCTCCCGGAACGTATTGGCTGACGGTGACGCTAAAGAATGGCGATCGAATTCTGGATACAAAAAAAGAACATTTCGATATAACGCCGGTTGCGAATTTTCCGAGACCCTGGGTGTTTTCAAAGACTCTGCATCCTTCCTCTCATCCTTCCTATGCCTCTATTCTCGGTAAACAGTATTACAGCCAGGGGAAAACTGAAAAATCCCTCTCCTATCTGGAGAGAGCTTTTCACAGCGAGCCAAATTCACAGGATTATGCTATTGCACTGGCCCGCGTCTTTTTAAGTAGTGGCTATGCCGAAAAAGCAAAAACAATACTGCTCCCCTTCCGGAAATTACCCACACCTCGATATGAAACCTATCTTTTTTTGGGTCAAGCTTACCTGAATCTCGGGGAATACGACCTCGCCATCTCTGTGTTGAGCGATGCCGCCACCCACTACGGTATGAATATCCCTATCCTCAATGCACTCGGCGAGTGTTATTTCAGGTTGGGAAACAAAGAAGAAGCTCTTGCTGCTTGGAACAAATCTCTGGAAATGAATCCGGAGCAACAGGAGCTCAAGGCAAAAGTGAAATCCCTGACGAAGAATCCTTGATCCGTAGCGCCGTTTATATTTTCCCTAATTTCCTTTTAAAGTGCTTGATGAGGTCAGGCTTGGAGACCTTGCCCATCGCATTTTTTGGCATCTCTTTCAAGATCATATAACTTTTTGGAATTTTGTATTTGGCCAAACGATCTTTGACCCAAAGATGCAAAAGATCTAAATTTATATCTTGTTCGCTCTTCAGCACCAAAGCCGCACACACTCTTTGCCCCCAATCCGGATCAACGAGGCCGATCACGGCACAATCCTTGATGGCGGGATAGGACCGGAGCACATCTTCGATCTCCAGCGCCTATACCTTATATCCTCCTGTTTTGATGATATCCACAGACTTGCGGCCGAGGATGCGGTACAAGCCCTTCTTTAAAACAGCGCACAATATCAATTTATGCGAGTTTGCGATGACGGATGCGGTCAACAGCTACGGCGATAATGATCACTCCTCCGGTGACGATCTGGGTCACCCATGTCGGCCATCCCATCAGCTGACAGCCCGTACGGATGACCGTCATGATCACAGCTCCGATCAAACTGCCAAAGACGGATCCTTCACCTCCGGATAGACTCCCCCCTCCTATGACAACAGCCGCAATAACCTCCAGCTCCAGCCCCACAGCACCCGTTGGATCGCCCTGTTCCTGGTAAGACATGAGCATCAGCCCCGCCAGTCCAGAAAATGCACCAGCCGTGGCATACACCACTACCTTGACTCTCTCCACAGCCACTCCACAGAGCCTTGCCGTCTGTTCATTCGAGCCTACGGCAAAGATGTGCCGGCCCAAGCGTGTGTATTTGAGAAGGCCGGCAACGAATACTGCAAGGCCTATCATAAGCCACCCACCAGGAGGGATAAGCTGCCATCTTTTGTCGGCAGGAAGAGATGCCAGAAGATCGCTCAACCATGTGGAGCCGACATCGATAGGCATGCTGCTGGATAGCCCCTTGGCAAAACCACGCACGATCAACAGTGTTCCCAGAGTGACGATAAACGGCACGAGTCTGAGCCTCGTGATCAATGACCCATTGATCATCCCCCAGACAAGACCGGCAATAATCCCTCCACATGCCGCAAGGAATGGATTCATGCCGAATGACTCCATCAGAAGGGCGACAACGACAGAACCAAATGCTATGATCGAGCCTGCAGAGAGGTCTATCCCTCCTGCGATGATCACTAAAGTCATCCCGATCGCGGCAACACCTACGATGACGGACTGCTGAATAATAGTCTCGAGAGCCGTGAATGTGACAATGCGTGGATTGAGGAAAGCAAAAAAAGCATAGACGAGGATCAAGGCTAAAAAAGGGCCGAATCTGTTCAGCAATCGCAACATTTTTGATGAATTCAATTTTTTACTCCCCCTGACCTGTCGCTGCCCTCATGAGGATCTCTTCATTCAGTTCATTCACTGGTCTGGGAGAGCTGAGTTGGCCCCGGCACATCACCGCAATCCGGTCACACACACCGAGAAGCTCGGGGAAGTAGCTGCTGGTCATCAGTATGGCCTTGGGTGGTTGGCTGGGCTCTGTTGAAGAGGATGTTAAGGCGTCAATGATCTGATAAATCTTTGCCTTAGCGGCCACATCAATGCCCCGGGTGGGTTCATCGAGCAGGAACACATCCACATCCTTTTCCAACAATCGCGCGAGGGCGATCTTCTGTTGATTTCCGCCTGATATATCTTCGACTCTCTGGGTGGGTCCTTGACACCGGATGTCCAGACGTTCGATCCATTTCTGTGCGGCAGTATGTTGGCGTCTCGGCCTGATCAACCCCCAGCGGCCGAAATGATCCAGGTTGGTCATTGTGACGTTGTCCGCAAGGTCCATCTGGAGGATCAGGCCTTCGTCTTTGCGGTTTTCGCTGAGAAATCCCACTCCCTGCATCCACCTCTTTACCGGAGATGCAGGACCCATGTAGATCCCAATCTTGATCTCGCCCCTGCGCACAGGCTCTAACCCGAAAATGACACGGAGAAGCTCTGTTCTCCCCGCACCCACGAGTCCAGCGATCCCAAGAACCTCTCCTTGGTGAAGGGTGAGGCTCGCAGATTCGGGCTTGGCTATGCCAGCTAAATCCCGTATCTCCAAGACGGGTTTTCCCCGCATGCGCAGCGAGTGAGGGTACATCTCACTGACTTCCCGTCCCACCATCAAGCGGACGATGTCTTCCGACCGGGTTGCCTGTGCATCCCGTATCCCCATGACTTCCCCGTCTCGCAAGACAGTGACGCGGTCGGCAACACTCTGAACTTCTTCCAAAAAATGGGAGATGTACACGATGGCCAATTCCTGTTTTTTAAGCTCCGTGATGATTTCAAAAAGTCTCTCCGTATCTTGCTGATTGAGAGTGCTTGTGGGCTCATCAAAAACCAGGGCCTGGCAGCCCAAGGTGAGGGAACGCGCGATCTCAACGATCTGCTGCTCGCTGATGGACAGTTCGGCGACTGTTCTGTCTGGCTTGATCTCAGGATGTCCCAAACGCTCAAGTGCAGCAAGAGCTGTCCTTCTCACCTGTTTTTGGTAGATGATCCCGAATGTCGCCGGCTCTAACCCCAAAAGGATATTCTCCTCGACAGTGAGATGTGGAGCTAGCGTCAACTCTTGGTAGATCATACCGACTCCCCTCCGTCTTGCCTCAAGTGGGTCGCGAGGCTGATAAGGCTGTCCGTCGAGTGACATGTGGCCTTTGTCTGGAGGATACACTCCGGAGAGAACTTTCATCAGAGTGCTCTTCCCAGCCCCATTTTCACCCACAAGGGCATGAACTTCACCGGCCATCACTTTGAAATCCACGCCATTGAGTGCAACAGTGGCACCAAATCGCTTATGAATGCCACACATATCGAGGTAAGGAAGAGCCATGATTCCTGATTTTATTTTTGACTGAGCCAATATTCGAGATTGGGGTCTATCAACTCCTGAATCTCGGGCTTTTTTAAATCTTCTGCAATCACGAATGTTACCCCTGTATCGATACGTTTTTCCACAGGTTTGCCTTGAAGATGGTCGAGCATGACCTTGACACCCAAGAATCCCATCTGGAAAGGATTCTGAACAACGAGCCCGTTGATCTCCCCTTGCTCGAGCCCCTTTACAAGCGGCTCATCGGAATCAAACCCGATAAAAACGATTTTTCCTGTTTGTCTCTGTCTCCGCAGAGCCTGGAGCATTCCGTACGTCGAAGATGCATTCGGGCAGAAGAGTCCGTCGATCGTCAAATCTCCCTTCTCGTCTTTGAAACGGAGGAGAAGGTTTTCACTGGCTTGCTGAGCCTGTGCCCGGGTTGCTCCCGCATATTGCTCGTCACTGACGAGGGTGATTTCCGGGAATTCCTTCAGCGATTCGAGAAAGCCTTCTTCACGATTGGTGGTGCTGGCCGAGCCCTCCATGTAGCGAAGAAGCACAACCCGTCCTTTGCCTTCGAGGAATTCGCCCATCTTTCTGCCGGCAATACGGCCTCCTCTCCTGTTGTCTGTAGCGATGAAACTCGTGTAGACATCCTCAGATTCATAAAGATCCGAGTCTATGATGATCACGGGAATATTCCTCCTCACGGCATCTCGCACAGGCCTTCGCAGCGCCATGGCGTCCAAGGGGGCCAGAACGATCCCGGAAACTTTGTTCAGGACTTGGTTGTCAACAACAGCGATCTGCTGTTGTCTGTCGTCCTCTTTTTCTGGGCCCACCCAGTTGATACCGACATCGAGCTCCACAGATGCTTTTATGGCACCCGCATGCACAGATTCCCAGAAAACATGAGTCGTTCCTTTAGGGATGACTGCGATCGTGACCTTTTGTTCATCTGTTTTATTCTTGCCGCAGGCAAAAAGAAGCCCACTCACGAGGACTGCCATCAACGCAATCTTCAACCTCCGCATATTTTCTCTCCTCATTAAAAAACGCCTGGAGTGCAAGACGTATCCCGAACGCTTCGTGAAGTATATACTGAATATTCTCAATTGACAACGCCCTGGATGCCGGCCCTGTTGGCTCATTTTTAACGATTTATTTTTCGAGAATACTTCCGTTAAGCAAAATTTTCAGCATTACGCTGTGCGGAAGACTTCTCTCATTCCATTCCATTGATATCGTTGCCTCTCATAAGATAGTTGAGAGAGGAATCTCTCAACGACACCTTCGCTTGTGCCAATCTGAGATAAGCCGGATGTTTCAATGGACTCACTATAGAGATAGAGATGTCCATCTTTATGATAAACGGCAAGTTTTTGGATAGCAGAGGCGATCAACACGCTTTCTGAGATACGTATTTTACGCTCTTGGACAGATCCCTCTTCGGTCACAAAAGCCAATCTTCGGGAGCCTGCGGAAGGGAATTCTGATTTTGAAAAAAAAAAGACTTCATCCATCGAGGCCCACCACTCCCCTTCTTTTCGGGAGGTTAGTGGTTCCTGCATCGGGTCTGTCAATTTCCACCACTCTTGAGTTATCGTATCTTTACCAATTTGTCGTATATCTACATCGTGATCTTGTCCGATGTATTCATAAAAAGAGAAAAGCATTTCCTCCCGAAGGAATATGGAGTAGTTCCGGATATTGGAATCACGGATGCGTTTGAGTACCCCGGGAAACGTGTGTTTATGCAGGATGATATATCTCTCCTCGAATTCCGGCCTCAATTTGATCAAACTTCCGAAACGCTGCACCCTCTGCAATAGGATCCCTCCTTACAGTCTATTCTCCTGCCCGATTGTTTATTCGTCTATTCCGCTTTAACCGATAGCCAAAAAATATATCAGCAGACAGTGACCTCGAGGCCTTTGTGGCTGATTTTATATTCGAAGAAGCGGGCCAACGCGTTTGGAGGATTGGCTTCCAGCAGTCGCCGTGCCCCGGCGGCATCTTCGGGGGTTCTACAGATCACTAAGAGGAATCCCCCTCCACCCGCACCCAGAAGCTTCGCCCCGTACACAAAGGGCTTGATTGAACTGAGAATATCCTCAATGGCACAGTTTGACGAATTCGGGTCTATCTCTTTGTTCAGCTGCCAGGCGATATCGATCGTTTCACCAAACAATGGCATGTCTTTTTTGATCAAAGCCTCTTTGATCAGTGGCGGAAGCGAGTGGAGTTCCCTCAATGTGGCTATGGATCTACGGTCACGGTCCAAGTAATGGCCCACAACATTCCTCAGGATGTTCTTCGCAAGGCGCTGCATCCCAGTGTAATACAATAACGTCTTCCCGCCATTGGCGTTTGGATCGAGAAGATCGGGAAGAACGGGGTGGATTTTGGGATCAGGAACAATTCCCGGGCCGGATTCGATCATCTTAACTCCTGGGATCGTGCCGCCGATTTGGTCTTGCCATCCTCCTCCAGTGGTGAGTTCCTGCTCCAGCTGCAGAACGCCATGAAAAAGCTCTCTGTGGGACAACTCCCGGCCCATCATGCGATGGATGACAGACATCAGAACAGCGCCCATGATGCTGGAGGTCCCAAGCCCGCTCCCGCTGGGGATTGCGGCAAGTGTGGTCAACTCGATACCTCCTCCAAAGAGCTGCAGAATATCGTGCAACGTTGAAGCGCTTTTAGGCCAGGTAGCTCTGTCTGGAGCGAGCCCTGATAAGGCCAGAGCCGCTTTTGCTAGGGCAAACTCGCTGGTCGGTTGGCGGTAATCCAACAACTCTTCAAGCGTATTCACAGTGACTCTCACTCCGTGATCGATCGAAGCAATACGAATCTCAAGAGCATCGATCCGTCGGGCATAGACGTGGATCGGAGGCTGATCGTTAAGGTTGACGGCGGCGTTGAGTACTCTTCCTCCATGTTCCAGGGTATAGGGAGGTGTATCTGTCCATCCGCCCCCGAGATCCAGACGCACCGGCGCCCTACCCCAGATGATTTCATCTGTGCGCAGGATGTTTTGAGGTTGGATGTCCTTTTTTTTCTCGCTCATCACAATGGTCTGGCTCAAGTTTGTAAAAGCGCTCTTCTGTAATCTTCGGATCCAGTCATCAGGATTCAACATCCCTTGGATATCCAAGCCAAAAGACTCGAGCCAGATTATCTCGGATTCATTCAATTTTCCTTGAAGTTCAGGCAATATTTTTTTCCAGGAAACTCCATAATCCTCTCCGGATATCCTGATAGAAGCTCCCATTGTATGAAGAACACGAGAAAGTTTGAGGCGAGCCAATCCCGAACGGATCGAAGTATCGGCCTGAAGGTTATGAATATCCCTGATGAGAGAAACGAAAAATCGGGAACAAGCTCCTTCATCGAGCTGACCGAACAGGAAGGCCAACTCATGGGCAGAGAATTCACTCTCCGGCTGAAACATCCGTCCTGAGGATTTCTGGATTATGCCGCATCGATGCGATATCCTCCGGGTGTAAAATTCATCTTGATCGACCAAACGCGCCATATCCTGGAAACTGAATTTTTGCCTGGAGTCCCAAGCGTGCTTTTCTTTGGGGGTAGCTTTCAGCGGATCGAACAACCAGAGCCAATCTTTATATTCCTGGGGTTTTTCCACTGCGGGAAAAACCCTGGCATTCCAGAACGTCCTGTCCTCGGGGGGGAGATCCTCTTCCCAGAGATCCTCGGCTGTGGCGTCTAAACTCCTCATCCACTCATGGCCGGGAACACCACAGATCGTCGCGCCCGAGGCAACAGAATCTTTGATCCTGTCCTCGATACTGTAGATGCGAACAAAGCTGACTCTCTCTCCGTTGGGCAATCTTCCCTTGATAACATCGAGGCAAGCTTTTCCAGGGAGGGTCAAGGGCTCATCGATGTCAACACCCACCACACCATTTTCGCCCTCGAGCTCCAAAGCGGCGTTGATGCGACAGCCCTCGATCCAGGCATTTTGCCCACTTATAAGTCCATCGTCCGAAATCTGGTTGTTGACACTCACGAGGGTCTCTTTGGTTTGGTATCCGTGACCTTTGCGCACCAGCTCTATCCCGCTTAACAGGAGCTGGCGCATCGTGCCAAAATGCAAAAAATCACATCTGGATAGGGTTTGCACTGAAAATGGAGTGGCTGACATCGTCTCAAATATTCGTCTGAGACAGGACTCCTCCATATGGGTCCCGCTCTCAACGATGGTCTTTCTATACTGGGAGAAATCCACATCTGTTCCCATGGCACAGCATACCTCGCGATAGAGGTCAAGACCGACTTCGCTGATCGCATTTGTGATGGGGCCATTCCATGTGAATCCTTCTTGGGAACTCCACTGAACCTCGGCCAAGCTCAAGAGCTTCACGGCTGACTCCGAGTTAAAATTCAAAATACCGATGTCAAGAAGAGAATTGCCCTCTTGATTGACGGCTCCCCTTTCAATCAGCTCCGAAACAGACGGCTTCTGAAGAAAGAGCCTTACAGAGCCGTCTTCATTGGAAACAAAAACGCCGTGGTTCCTCGCTAATTCGGGCACAGCCAGACAGCCTACTCCAGTGATCCCATCTTCAGCAAATTGGATCTCTGATGTGTCAAAATCCAAGAGCACGTCCCCAGTCGTGACAACAATCTGCCCTTTGCCAGCGGACCCTTCGGGGAGTCTGAGATAAACCGGGAGCTGCCGATCAAAAATTGTCGGACCCAAAACACGATCGGATTCCCCGGGCAAGGGAATGAATGCTTTGCCATAGGGCCCGTAGGCCGGCAATCGTTTGGAATCCCCTCCGGCGTGAATGATCAAAATGCGCAATTTTACCAGTTTTTCTGTCCAGAGATCTGGAGAGTTCGGCGTTGCACTAGGACCAATATGTGCCAGCTCATGGTCAAGGATCTTCATCAAACAAGAGATCGTACTCCCTGCGCTCCCCACACGATGGTCATCTGGGTCCGAGACGACCAGGATATTTTTTACCCCCGATAGAAATCCCAGCTTCTGTCTCGTGTCAAGCTGGTTTCTGTATGCAGATGCCTGTTCCGGATTGGATGCCGTGAGGATAAGATAATCCCAGGGTTTTAACACTTCAGACATATTTGCTCTCAGTATATGGGCTTTGTGCGAGACAATAGACCGGAAAGAACCGCATGCCTTTATGAGCGATCACTCACTCCTCGTACTGGCCTCCACCTGGGCTTTAACCCACGGATAGGTTCGTTCAATTCCCTCTTTGAGTGAAAACTGGGATTGCCACCCGATTCCTCGGATTTTATCGATGCGGAAGTTCCTCGCCTCCACACCTACAGGACCTTCCACGTGTCGGATGTGGATTTTCTTTCCTGCGACCTCAGCGATTGTATCCACCAATTCGTTGACAGAGACATACTCCTGACGTCCCATGTTTACGCCATTCTCCAGGTCAGAGTGCATGAGCACCATGATCCCTTCGATCAGATCGTCGATGTATGTGTAAGCCCTCATAGCCGTCCCATCGCCCCAGATTTCTATGATCCCCCCGTCTTCGACCTCGGCGACTTTCCGACATATTGCTGCAGGCGCCTTCTCCCTACCTCCTCGCCAGGTCCCTTCAGGCCCGTAAGTGTTCTGGAAACGGGCGATGCGTACGGGTATATCATATTTTTTCCCATGAGCCATCGCCATTCGCTCGGCATAAAGCTTCTCCCAACCATACTCATTATCGGGATGTGCTGGATAGGCCTCTTCCTCCGCCAATTCCGGTTCATCAGCTTTCATATCCCTGTAAACACACGCCGAAGACGAGAAAAAGTAGCGTTTCACTCCCATTTCTATGCTGGAATGGATCATGTGAATGTTTATCAGTGCACTGTTTCTCATGATTGCGCACTCAGAGGTTTCGATGAAACCCATCCCTCCCATATCTGCCGCGAGCTGGTAGACTTCATCAAAAGGGATTCCTTCAGGCGTCGTGACGGATGTCAAACAGTTATTCGGCTCTCTGAGATCGAGTAAGAGAAATTCATCAGCCGCCGTCACACTGAATTCGGGCTTCTTTAAATCCACCCCACGCACCCAATACCCGTCCTTCTTCAACCTCTTTGCCAGATGGCTCCCGATAAAACCACCTGCACCACAAACAAGTGCCTTTTTCATTGTTTTGCTCCTCAACGGTAAGGAAAACTTATAACAAAGGACTATTTCCAAGTCAAACGCATCAAAAATAGCCATGCTCTCTTCGATCAGGAAAACTATTAGACTGAAGAGGTTGCGTCAGTGTTTGACCCTATAGATAATGGAATCGCGGTAACCGGTGAACACCCGAAAATAATCGCTCAAAAGTCGATCCGTATCCTGATCTCCTGTATCGACTAAGAGGGGCTGCCCTTTGAGCGAATGAATCTTGTTCGGCGTGGCTACGATCAGGATATTTGCCTTTCCGACAACGGCGATAACTTCTGGGCTCAGTTGCTGATTCCCCCGTCCCAACAGATACCCCTGGCCACCGATGGGCGTGAGGATCAGCATGTTTTGTCTTCCTCTAATTTGTTTCAAAATTTGCGCTTCGTTCAAATCTTTGCCCACCAGCTTTTTCTGATAAATGATATCAATGCCCAGCAAAGAATAATCCAGCCTCAGTCTCTCCATGATGGCTCGTGTGGTCGTTCCCGGGCCAATGACATAGTGATAAGCGTCATCCATACTTTCGACAATCGATGCGGCAATGGCTTCCTGCGCATATTTTTCGTCAGGAGAACTTCCCGATTTTAAACGCTGAACATAACGGCTTCTGTAGGGAATTTTGAGATATCCGAACAATTGCGCCGATAAAATCCCTTGGCGGAAGTCGTCTTCATTGATGTCCATGACTTCGGCGTCACAAACTTTTTTCGCCTGTTCCCGAAGATAGAGCGCACACAGTTCCCCGGCGGCAGTGGGATTCCGGGCAAAGACGGCAGAATGGACCTTCACCCCTGTCGGGATACCTAAAACCACTGCTGTGTCCCCGATCGCTGAAAAGACATCGCGAGCGGTCCCATCGCCTCCAGCAAAAAGCAGGATATTCATTTCTTCATCCCGCATGACCCGGGCGATTCTCTGTGTATCCCGGGCTGTCGTGAAGGACGAAGAAATGCCATTGATAACTCGTGGAACATAGCCACAACGAAGAGCTGTTTCCTCACCCATTTTTTTGGCACCGGTAAAAAGAGTGAAGGAATCTCTAAGGGGCAGCAATAAATTGAGGGCCTCAGCGGTCCGAACTTGAGCGACGGGAATGGCTCCCAGTTTTAAGGCTTTCCTCAGAATATCCGGGCCATCCGTTCCCTTCAGACCAACTCTCCCCCCCATTCCGGCTATAGGATTAACGATAAGTCCGACTTTTTTCATTAAGATATCTACCTGGCCAATGCACACGTCGAGTGATAGCCCGTATGGGATAGCGCCACTGCAAGGTTGTGCCCCATGAAGCGAAACGTACTATTTGAATCAAGGGTGATCATGTCTAGCAAGTCTATCACTGAAATCCAAGTGTTTTATCGACAACCTCTATGAATAATTCAGTGTGTTAGAAGTGGCAATTGATCTCCGCCATAATGCGAAATACCTGTTCGGGTTGATTGATAGCTGCATTAGCGTCAATATAGGCACATTATACCAAGAGATAGACTCCAGAAAGCAAGCGATTCCATTATTTTAGTCAGATATTCCTGGAAGCATCCTTATTTCCGTGATGCTCTCAAGTCAAATGATAATAGCAGGAGTTCGTCACAGTCAATATCCGTCGAAGATCCCCCCGCCCGCCACCATCCGACTCATAAGGACAGTGACTCCCCTTTTTTTACCTCTAATGCCCTTATCACGAAAATAAGGTTGTTTACGATATTCCTCAATGGCTTGAATTTTTATAATTCCTATGATATTAGTAAATTTAAGATGAGAATAATTTTTTTTCTTCTTCTCTCTGCTCATGGGCTCATAGGCATGAATTTGCTCGGAAGTGACATCCAACCATCCGAGCCTGTGAAGGCGCACCTTGTTTCTGAAGTCGAATCCATTCAGCCGGGAGCATCATTCCATGTGGGGCTGCTCCTTGAAATGGAAAAAGGCTGGCACACATATTGGCTTAATCCGGGTGATTCAGGCTTACCCACAACTGTAGCGTGGGACCTTCCGCCGGGCTTCGTTCCCGGCGGCATCCAATGGCCTTATCCAAATCGATTGGGAACAGACACAATTGTGAACTTCGGGTATGAACAGGAAGTGTTGCTGATCACAGAAATCAAGGCTTCTCAGATGATCAAACCCGATGAGACAATAAGAATCTCTGCACGTGTAGACTGGCTAGTCTGTAAGGATGAATGTCTTCCTGGTCATGCGGATTTAGTGATGGATCTCCCTGTAAAAAATGCTGCCTCAGCCGATTCGCGCTGGGCCATAAAATTTGCTGAAGCTCGCAAGAAGCTGCCCATAAGCCTGATGGATTGGGGGATCCAGGTATTCACCGATGGTGATCAAGCTACTATCCGCATTACTTCACCTTTCTGGTTCGAGAGCGACTTCACACACATTAGTTTCTTCCCGGAACAAATGGGGCTTTTCAACTATGCCAAACCTCAGATATTTCGAAAAGTTGAGGAAGGATATTCCATCCAGGTTGGACTATCCAAGCTCGTCCGAGAAATTCCTACAGAAATCCAAGGAGTTTTGGTTTCCGATAAAAGTTGGTCTCACGTCTCTGAAAAAAGAGCTCTCCGTATTGTTGTGCCCTGCGTACAAATTAAGAAGGAAGATAAAAAAACATAAAAGGAGGTTTCCCGATGAAAAAACTTGTGCTGTTTTCATGTGTATTTTTTACAATCCTAGGCATGAATTTGATGGCCATAGAGGCACCTGTGGGTGAACCAGCGCCAGATTTTGTGTGTAATGACTCAAATGGAGTCACCCATGCACTTTCTGCCTATAAAGGGAAGATCGTCGTTCTCGAATGGCTCAACCACGATTGCCCCTTTGTTAAAAAACATTACGGAAGCGGCAACATGCAGAAGCTGCAGAAGATCTACACTGGAAGAGATGTGATCTGGCTCTCGGTTATTTCCTCTGCTCCTGGAAAGCAGGGATTTTGCACTCCCGATAAGGCTAATGATCTGACAAAAAGCACAAACGCCCACCCGACAGCTGTTCTCCTCGATCCACTGGGAAGTGTGGGAAAAAAATATGGGGCGAAGACCACTCCGCATATGTTCATCATCAATAAAGAAGGGATTCTCGTCTACAACGGCGGCATCGACAACAAACCATCAACTGATCCGTTAGATATCGACAAGGCCACCAATTACGTCGCAAAGGCTTTGAATGAACTGCTGGCCGGCAAGGAAGTCTCAATAAAGACCAGCTCACCATACGGTTGTTCGGTAAAGTATGATTGAAGATGACGCCGGCACATCGATACCGTATTTTTGTGTTCACTCGCTCAGGCCTAAAGCTTTAGTCCTTTTAGATAGCTATCCCATTGGAGTTCCAGAGTCATTTTTTTGTGATCGTAAGAAGCCCGGAAGAAGGAACCAAAAATTTGTGGACCCCTTTCTTAAGTGTCAATGTCCGATTGAGAAGGATATTCCCTAAACAATCATAGGTGACCAAGTTCACTTTTCCCATCCCTTGAGTCATATGGACAACAACTTGCTCGCTCCTCTTAGCGTTAACCACGTCCAGATTCTCACACTTTTCCCCATTCAAGGTGATGACCATATCATTGTAAAGACCCACAATTGTTTTCTCTCGTGATTTGGCTATAAGCATCGGATAGACGGCACCCGGGTTAAGGGGGATAAATTCGCCATCGAGCAGCACATCCCTGTTTTGTCGCCAATAGTTGATCCAGAACCGAATCATTTTCAGTTGGTCATCTGGGAGCGAATCCAAACGGACAGAAAGCTGCGGCACGCTGAAAATAATGTTGAGTATTTGGAGAGCAGCTGACTTGACAGGCTCGTTTTTTTGCCACATGAACATATCGGAATGAACGGCCGTATTTCCGCAGAGCAACCTGATGTCTGTGGTTCTCGCTCTGTTGATCACAGCATTGTTCGGGCAATCCGTGGCCCGGAACATGTTTCCGTATTTCCGCATGAGAGGCCCGATGTAAGGCTGACGAAACTCAATCAAAACATCGGGCTTTACAGCTCTCAATCGCGCCATCACATCGGTCATCAGTTTGTCCACCGCTTCGTTGACAGACGCATAGTCTCTGCCCTCTGAAGCTGTCAAGACTGTCTGTTCATTGGAGGCGAACCGAGCGATAAAATCCAGTTTAAACCCATCCAGATCCCATTCATTCAAGGCTTTCTCATAGGTGTTGATAATAAACTCTCTGACTTCAGGATAGCGGGGGTCAAGCACGTACACTCCCTGACCATCCCAATAGGTGAGATATCTGCCCCTGAATCTCTGATAGTTCTTTGAGTTCTCCCCGATAAAAGGGAGAGAATACCAGAGGAGAAATTTCATCCCCAGCGAATGCACGTTTTCCACAAAGGACTTCATTTCTGGGATCCGGACCGGCTCCCAATCGCCGGTGAAGGCATACCCACGCTGGCTGTCGAGTGTTTGCCACCCATCATCCACGATCACCGCTTCGAAGCCCAATTTTTTGGCGATCGTGCACTCTTCGAACACTTCATCTGCAGTCACGTTCTGGTGGAAACTGTACCAGGTGGAATACATCGGCCATCTGGCCTGGTCAGGCACAGGAGCGGGCGTATAATTCTCCTGCACGGCCCACCATTCCGAGACGTCATGGAGCGCTTGGTAATAAGGAACATCCCTAGTATCGATACGGATCTGAACGGTATATTCTTTAAGCGGGGGGATCTTTTCATCAAAGAATACGAGGGCACAATAAAACTTGGCGTCTTCTTCCTTCAGATAAGATTGCAGGTTGATCTTGTTGAGGGCATCGGAGCAAGCAAAGGTGAACCTGTTCATATCTTCGCCGTTCAGGAACGCGCTCACTGGAGCTTGACTGGAGGCTCTGGATGTGACCCGGTTTCTATAATAATTCACTTTGTCCACACTGATGTTGGAATTCCAGAAGGATAAGATATCAAGAGAGGGAAAATTCCACCTAACCGAGAATCGAGGTGGTGTCGCATAGGTCGGAGACGTCAGGCGGAGATTGATCAACTCCACACCTCTTTCGATCTCCTTTGATGTCCACGATGCTTAAAAGCTCTTCAAATCCCCTTCGATATTAATTGAATCAGAACTGAATGGGATGGATTCTACAGCCTTCTCTCCAACTCGAGTGGCTTTGGGGATGCTTGATTTTTCGCAGTGTGTGCTAAAAATCACCAGAAGCGTAAAAAGAAAAAT
>CAYOSH010000039.1:0-2973 GCA_964406575.1 uncultured Eubacteriales bacterium
GGATTTAAGAGTGCAGCCTTGATGGATTGATAGCTGACTGTAGCGATGGCGATCCCCACAGCCAGGACTGCTGTGATTATAAATACCCAGGCATTGATTCCAGCCTTATAGGCAAAATTCTGCAGCCACTTGTTCATTCCGAAGTAGGCGAGAGGCCAGGCAATGATATTAGCCGCTACAATGAGTTTCAGGAAATCTTTGGAAAGAAGCATCACAACTCCCGGCACAGTCGCTCCCAGCACCTTGCGGATGCCGATTTCCTTAGTCCTCTGTTCTGCAGCAAAGGAGGCCATCCCAAACAATCCCAAGCAGGCAATAAAAATGGCAAATACAGAGAATGAGGAGAAAATATCACTCAGGCGTTCCTCCGCTCCATATTGACTGTCGATCAGAACATCGAGATACTGAAAATCGAATGGCCGGTTTGGATCGAGTTCTTTCCATTTTTCCCTCAATAGACTCAGTGTGTCCTCAGAATGCTCCGGGCTAAATTTTATGGCGAGTGTATCAAAACTGCCGGGATCATTGCTGATAAATTGAGGCATGATAACGCTGTGCAGAGATGTCCGGTGGAAATCCTTGACGATTCCGACTACTGTAAAGGTTTCCCATTTGCCGACTGCATCAGTGGGCGCCCGGATCGTTTTTCCGATAGGATCGTCCCAGTTGTATCTTTTTGCTGCTGTCTCATTGATGATAACGGCACTGCTGCTATCTGTCCCATACTCTGGCGAGAAATTTCTGCCCTGAACGACCTCCATACCCAGGGTTGGAAAATAGTCGTGGTCGACACTGAAACTTTCCATAAGCTGAGCCTGTTTTACCGTATACCCTTGAGGAACAAACGGTTGGACAGAAGGTTCTTGTCCGGGGACTAAAGATGCCGAAGAGACACTGCGAACTCCCGCAATATTTTGAATTTCGGCTTTTATGGAGGCAAGCGATTGCTGCATACTTCTGTCCTTAATATCCACCACCAGCACATTCTCTTTCTCGAATCCCAGGTTTTTGTTTTTCATATACTTGATCTGGCTCAAAATAATCCCGGTTCCGATGATGAGGCTGATAGAGATGATAAACTGGAAAACGACAAGGACACTTCGCATTCGGGCGTGAGTGGATCCAGCTTTTAGGTTTCCTTTCAAGACTTGGGCCGGACGGAATGCAGAGAGAAACAGAGCAGGATAACTTCCTGCGGCAAATCCGACAAGAAGCACCAGCCCAATAAAACCAGGAACTAACCAGGGTGTTTCGATGAAGTTAAAACTCAATTCACGGCCGGATAGGGATTCGACAAGGGGCATGGCAAACCGAACAAACAGGATCGCGATCATCAGGGAAAATACACTGTAAATGAGACTTTCTCCCAGAAACTGTAAGATCAGCTCTTTTCGCTTGGCGCCGACGACCTTCCGCATCCCCACCTCTTTGGCGCGGATGGCGGAGCGGGCGGTCGTCAGATTCATAAAATTGATGCAGGCTATGGCTAAAATGAATATGGCGATCGCGGTGAATATATAAATGTAGGTCACGCTGCTGTTCGGCCTTATCTCGTTTTCCAGGTTCGAGTGAAGATGGATACTTGTCAGAGGTTGGAGGAAAAATGAGATTTCTCCTCCCAATGCCTTTAGCATATCCCCCATGTATTTATCGATGAGCGCTGGAAACTTTGTTTCGAGCTCTCTGTGATCAAAACCTTCGGAAAGAAGAAGATATGTGTAATCCCGAAAGTTGAACCACTCTTCCATGGCCTCTCTGTCAAGGTCATATAGGGTTTCATAGGAGCAGAGTATATCAAAAGTGAAATGGGAATTCCGTGGCACGTTCTTCATGACTCCTGTTACGGTGAGGTCGTATTGGTTGTTGTATTTCAGATTTTTACCTATTGGATTTTCGCTGCCAAAGTATCGTTGGGCGGTCTCTTCGGTGAGAACGACCGTGTAGGCAGACTTGAGGGCTGTCTTGGGATCGCCTTGTATCATCGGAAAGGTAAAAACTTGAAAGATAGAATTATCGGCGAATAGGATGCCGTTCTCAAAAAAGACTTTGTCTTCATACTGCACGGCTCTTTTGGAGACCGTACGAATCCTGACGGCATTCAGCACTTCAGGATAAAGCTGAATGAGGGTGGGAGCAGAGGGGACATTGCTGATCGGAGTGACGACAGCGGTTCCGCCCATGTTAGCATCGAGGCCTAAGCGGAATATCCGGCCTGCATTATCATGATAACGATCGTAGCTGAGCTCTGTTGTGATGTACATGACGATCAAAATGCAGCAGGCCATCCCGATGGCAAGACCGGCAATATTTATGAAAGCATAACCTTTATGTCTTTTAATATTTCTAAGAGCGCTTTTCAGATAATTTTTAAACATAGAGTCCTCCTCCGGAATGTGTCCTCCACATAGGAATACGAAAATAAAAAAAAGGAAGTTCCCTTTTTGTCTTTAATATTTGCTCTGGCTGGCATATCTAGTTGATAAAAAATGAATTAAACTAAATATGGTGCCATAAAAAGACCTTAGATTCACGTTTTGGATAGCAAAAACTTAAACCTAAGGATCTTAAACCAACTCGATTTTGGTGTTCATCCCCGTACACTAGTTGTACACATATGAACGCTTTAAACCCAATTCCAGCTAAGCTCAGGTTTGCTTTCCCAGAAATTCTGAGTGGCACGTTTCTTGCCAATTAATAAAGATGACACACTCAATTCTGAGAGGCTTATATGCTTTCATTTGATTTAATCTTCAATGGGAGGTCACTGAATGACTAAAAACACACCTTTCAATGGGATCAGCCGAAGACAATTTATTTCCAAAGCCATGCCCGCTTGTTCTGTTGCCTGTTTTGGTGCAGGTCATCTTCTAGCATGGAGACCAGCCGAGGCCAAAGCTGTTTTCCAGGAGGAAAAGCACAAATTTGATAACGAACTCCAAAGGAAACTGACTGTTAAACAATTTTATGCCACAC
>CAYOSH010000039.1:3073-35432 GCA_964406575.1 uncultured Eubacteriales bacterium
GAATGCATCTGGGCCAAGACTTTTCTCGATGCCAAAGCTGGGGATATCGGTTATGCTCACGTGTGCTTTGGCGACTACACGTGGGCCGAAGGCTTCAATCCACAGATCAAGATGGTCCGCAACAAAACCTTAATGCAGGGGGACGAGCTCTGTAATCACCGCTATATTTGGACAGGATGATCTGCTAGCTATTCATTGCGCGGATCAGACATTTATATCTCTGCTCGGTAATTCATATATACAATTGGTCTGATTTCTTTTGATTTTTTTTCGATATCCAAGTTGCAAATATCTGGCTCGTTTTTTCTATCCGATTTTAATCCTCTTTTTACAAACGCGACTCTTATAAGCTAAAATAATGCCGAAATGGTAGAGTTCACGAGTAAAGTCCAAATAAAGAGCTTGAGGTATTTGTGTTTACCTCTACTCCTTTTATTCTTGTTGAGCTGTGCTCCTTCTCCTACCATCGAACAGGAACCTCCCCTTCAAGAGACAAAATTCTATGATCATTTCACATCCGATGCTGTGTGGACGGCTGCGCTTTTAGCGATCGATGACCTTGAATTTGCTGTCCAGAAAGAAATCAAAGAAAGCGGCTTTATTTTCGCCCAGGCAAAAAACAATCCTGATACGCGGATGCTCCCTCCTCACTTGAATGTCTACTTACACGACGAAAATGGGAGGATCAGAGTGAGTTGTCATGCGGTTATTCCAGGACGGGAGACTGACTTACAAGCGAGTAGCGGAATTGTAAAACAGTTTTTTTCGGCTTTAGCTGTCCATCTGAGGCAATAGCATAAAGGAGTCGTCAAGATCTAGAAGAATACCTCATAAGGGATTCTATATTCTTTGAGTGCCTCGACGATTTCAATTTTATAATTTTGAAAAAAAGCGTCGATTGCGGCTTCTGATAGTCCCTGTTTGCGATAAAATCCCATAATACTGCTCATATAATTCATTCGATCGATGTACACTCTGTCAACCTTCCCTCGGAGTTCTTCAACAAGCCTCCGCGGATTGCCCGGAAGGATCGGACCGATAAACACAAATGTTCGAACACCTTGGGAGTGTATTGTCTCAAGCGCTTCAATCCGGCCTTGAACTTTTGATGCTTTAGGCTCGAAAAGCCTTGCAACTTTTTCATTATCGGTGGTGATCGTAAATCCTACCTCAGCCTCCTCGAATTGCGTAAGCAAATCCAAGTCGCGCACAACAAGGGCCGATTTCGTCTGGAGATTGATGGGGAACTGTCGTTCCAAAAGTTCCAGTAAACACCTTCGTGTGAGACGGTATTTTTTCTCCAATGGCTGGTAGGGATCGCACACCGAAGAAATCCAAACTGTGCCTTTTCTGGCCCTCTCCAATTGCTTTTTCAATATTTCAGGAGCGTTAACTTTGATGTCGACAAATTCTCCCCATGCTTCAATATGGCCTGAGTACCTCCTCATGAATAGCCGGGCATAACAGTAAGGACACCCAATTTGACATCCCGTGTAGGGATTCACGCAATAATCGAATATCTTAGATTTGTTGAGGATGCTTTTTGCCAGTATCTCCTTAACTCTGAGCATAGGGCAAAAAGATTTTTGATCAGCTTTTGAGGTCTATGAGTTTGTCATTGAGGATCCGGATGTGTTTCATTTCTTCCTTGATGATCCCATCCAGCTTATCCTGGCCAAAAGGACCTGGAACAAGGTCCTTCATACCCAAATAGAATGCGATCGAATCTTTTTCGGCAACGATAGCGGCCTTGAAAACATCCTCAAGAGAAGATGTCTTGATCTCCTTCTTGAAGAAGATCTTGGAATCAGCAAGAGATCTCAGATAGAGAACAGACTCATGATTGGGATCGAAGGTGGGAGATTCGGTTTCCTTTTCCGAAAGGGATACCCTCATGTTGGAGAAAGTCCTGAGGTGGTTATCTTCCATTTTGGCGAGCATGAGCAAAAAATTCTTTGTCTCCGAATCGCTCACATGATCCGCTGCGTCTCTGTAGAATTTCGCTCCATTTCGTTCGATCTGCTCGGCCATATCAAATATCTCATCCGCACTGAATGCATGACTCATCGATAAATCCTCCTCCATAGAGTAAAAATAATGACACAATTTTCTTTCATCAATATGTTGTTCCTTCCGAACTGGCTTTTATACCACAATATGGGCTGTATCTCAAGAATTGCTCAAGAATCCGGTCATGAAAAGGGATCGGGGCCGGCTGTAGTCAGCAAAAAAGGGGTTGAGGATGGGAACCAAAAAAGGAGGGAGGGCTCTTCCCAGCCGGCAAAAAAGAGCAACCCTTATATTGAAAAACCATTCTCTGATGGTTTGGATTCTCTCGATTCCTGGTAACGGTTTTTCCATTCATTTCCAGCACACAGATCATCTTGCATAATCCGTGCCAACCTCATTAGATTCATGAATTTATTGATAATAAAGAAATTAGATATAATGCGGTGACACACTGCTTTTAAGGGTGTAAATATTTTTTATATTTTAAAGAATTTTACAGGACAATTTCTAAATAAATTGGGAATTATAGTTGACACAAAACTCAGGGATGACATTTTTAATAAAGATGGCTATTTTGAGGCCAGAGTTTGGAGCGACATCCCTCCCGGCCTCTTTGCCAACGGAAAAATGTATCACATGAAGACCGATGAAGAAACAGGATATCGCTCACTCAGGCGCTATCGAATCATCTGGACAGACAAGACCTAAGGATCACACTTTCAATTTTCTTTTTTAATTGTAACGATTTGAAGACATAATAGCCGGATTCTTTATTATCCCTAAGCTTATGTAAAATGTCCTGAGATTGGCATAGTATTTGCATTTCTGAGTGGATGTGAGATTATATAAAAAGGACATCACACAAAAAACATGGCATTAGGGCAGGGTTTACAATGAAAAAAGGCGACAGGCGGGTCATTATTTTTGTTTTTCTGTTTTTGGCATGCCATTTCCTCCTCCACTCATTTGGTGCGGATTCCAGGACCAACAGGTATTTTAATACGGCCGACAGAGCTATTCTCACCAATGATTATCAAAAAGCCATTAAGAACTATTTTAAAGGGATAAATTTGTATTCAGGACGCCAAAGCGCTTCCGGAAGAAAGATGCAAACACTCATCTGGGATGATATAGGTTTTGCCTATTTGCAGTTGGGTGATCTCAAAAAAGCTGAGGAGAACTTAAAAAAAGCCCTCTCTCTTCATCCCTATAATTACAACGCGCGCTTCTATCTTGCTGTGACACTACTGATGAATAAAGATTTTGAAGCAGCCCAAGAAGAGCTTGTAAAGATTGAAAATGATATTTTTTTTGACGACAGCTGGACCACAGATGCCGATATGTTTTGGAAAAAAAGCGGAAAAATCCTGGATAGTGCTGAATTGGCGAGAATAAAAAATGAAAAAGAGGTCTTCCTGGAGAGACTGAGTGAAAATGAAGTCATCGTTCATCTGTGGGCCTTTGATGAGAAGAACGAGGGAGCCTTTTATTGCGCACAAGGCATCATTAGCCGTGAAAGAGGGCAACTCGAGGAGGCGGAGAGAAAATTTAGTGCAGCCAAGGAAGCGCTCTACGATGGCATGGATACAGGATTAAAGATCAAGCTTCATCACATGCTGATCGATCATGACAATAATTTACTCGAGGAATGGCACAACATGTTTTTTAAAGTCCTCAAAGAAGGGCGGATCAAAGAGGCAATCTATGTTCTCGTAAATGCGTTAGATGTGGATGTTCAATCTTTTGTCATCAACATGAACCTTGCCCTTACCTGTTTTGATGAGGCCAAGATTGAAGATTTCGACTCTGACTTTTTGGCCATGGCTGAGAAATACTGCGCTCGCGCAATATGGGTCAAAGATTTTACTCATGTTTCCAAGGCGCATGAGGTGGGCGCTCATGATCTTATGGGAAACATCTATTATTATCAAAAAAGATTCTTAGCTGCAAAAGAGGAGTTTTTGGAAGCCCTGCATATCGATGCGTCTGATCCTTATGTGCATTACAATTTGGGACAGGCTTATTACCTCCTTTCTGATTGGGTCCAGGCCTCAGAGGAATGGAAAATGGCCATTGAACTTGAAAAAATGTACATCAAGTCCAAGGAAAAAGGGGAAAAGGGAGCGGAAGACGAGTTGCAATACGTTTTAACTGTTGAGAGAAAACCGATTTCCCATTTGGCACACATGTCCTTGGGAATGTTATACAAAAAGCAGGATTTGAATGAAAAAGCTTTAGTCCACTATGAGGAGGCAGCTGCCATCGAACCTGAAAACTCGGAACCATATCTTGAACTTGGAAAAATTTATCAGATGGAAGGAAATACAGAGAAGGCCCTTGAGTGTTATGAGAAATACCTCTTCCATGGGGGAAAAAACGTTGAAGAGACACAAAAACTCATCGCTTCCCTAAAAAAAGAATAAACATTCAAAACGATTAACTGTATGACACTCAAGGAGGCCTCACGCACGATCAAGAATTTACTAAGGGAGAGATTAACAGATGAAAAAATGTGTGAAATATTTGTGCTGGGTGGGTACTGTCGTTTTTTCGGTGTGTCTTCTTCAGTCCTGCTGGTGGAAGGACGAGGGTAAAATCGAACTCAGCGTGAATGAGCCTGTTGTTCATGTCTGGAACACTGCTGAAGAGAGGTGGGATTTGACTATCGAAGTGACAATAACAGAAGTGAACGGTATAGGCTGCAATATAGAAAGAGTTTGGTGTGATTACTCTTACCAGGCAGGAGCGAATACAGGTGAGGTTGTCTCCCGTCCCGGTGGAAGAATCGAGCCGGGTGGGGTCTTGTTCATCCAGTTGGAGGGGTCCATAAAAACTCCCTACTACGCAGACCTCGCAGTGAAGGCTACAGGCATTGATAATAACGGTTATGCAGTCTCTGCAACGCTTTTTCCAACGAGTGAATACCAGCGGGATTCCTAAGCCCTGAGGATTATTTTCCCCTTGCTTTTGAAGTTCTGTATTCGATAGCCTTTCGTGTTTCGAAATAGATCTGAGATACGAGTTTATTGAGATCCTCTTTTCCAATTTTCTTTTTCTGGAACGACTTGACAGCTCCGTAGATTTCGATCAGCGAAAAATTTGGCTTGTATTCCGGGTGTAACTCTGTGATCATCGCCATGACCGCAGCACAAATTTCAACCCTGATGATCTCAGAAAAGCTGAGCCCCGTTTGTTTAACCCCCCATTTGAGATAATCCTCGAGCCAGTCGGGTAAGAGCACTTGATACCTTTTTAGCATTGTGATCTCCTAAAAATATAATAGCATATTTTTTTAGGCAGAAATAATATATTAATTGACAAGCACAAGCAAATCGCTTATTTTTATTAGTGCGTTAGGTAGTAAGCATTGTACTAATATATTTATTGTTATTTAACATATTTTAGGAAGTATCGAATCCAATCGGGAATTTCCCGATCAGCTGAAGAAGGTGTAGGAACAGCAAAAGGGGAGTTAAGGATGGGCCTTGTCCATCTCGCCTGAGTAGCGCCAAAAATAATTTATACCGATAGAAAAATTTCCGCATGAGAAGAGGTGCTGGCTGTTTTGGGGAAAATAAGCAAAAGGGGGATATGAAATGTTTTAAGGTGGGCGCCCTGCCCAGCCAGCACAACAAGGCTCAATTGTTTATATCACATCTTTCCCAAAAAAGTAAATAAATTTTTTAATCGATGATTATTTGACTATCACCCAAAATTTTCTTATATTTTATTCTCTTGAAAATAATCAATTTTTCGCCTCACCTGTATTTTCATAATAACGTTTGATAAGCTTATGGACATATCTTGCCTTTATGCACAGCACTCTTCGTTTCTTCCATCGAAAAGCGTTCATTTGGATTCACCTAGAAGGATGTGCAGACTCAATGCTGTAAAATTTTTTTGGAGGTTCAAGAACAATGAAAAAAGTGGCAGATATTTTACCTGGACTCTTATCCAATAACTCAAAGGTCTTAAGACGTTCTGAGATTCGTGAGCTTCTCAAGCTCACAAGACAGCCGGGAGTTATTTCATTGGCGGGAGGATTGCCCTTTCCTGGGCTTTTCCCGCTTGAAGAATTGAAAGACATCGTGGCGACGGTTTTGGATAGGGAAGGTGGCCAAGCCCTTCAATATGGCCCGACAGAGGGGGATCCCCGGCTGATCGAATGGCTTGTTCAGTGGATGAGAAACCAGGAGGGAGCTGAGATCGATCAGAACTATATCCTCATCTGTTCCGGTGCGCAACAAGCATTGGACCTTATTGGCCGCGTTTTCATCGATCCCGAAGACCCCATCATCGTCGGCCTGCCAACCTATCTTGGTGCAATTCAGGCTTTTATGGGTTATAGAGCAAATCTCATTGGCGTGCCCGTCGATAAGCAGGGTATGGATGTGGATAGGGTGGAGAAAATCTTGAAGGAATTCGCCAAAAAAGGGCATAAGGTCAAGTTTATCTACATCGTCCCCGATTTTCAGAATCCTGCAGGAGTGACCCTGAGCCTTGAAAGGAGAAAGAGACTTCTCGACCTCTGCTACACATACGATACTGTGACTGTTGAAGACAGCCCTTACCGTGATCTAAGGTATGAGGGGGATGCCCTTCCCATGGTCGGGCCCATGGACAAAAGAGGCTATGCCTTTTCTTTACACACGTTTTCGAAGATATTTGCGCCAGGACCCCGTTTGGGTTGGATCGTGGCCAATCCGGCGATCATGGACAAGCTGGTGATGGCCAAGCAGCCTGCTGATTTGTGTACATCTTCTTTTGCACAGGCGATACTGTTCGAATATCTCAATCGCGGTCTTCTTAAGCCTCATATTACAAAATCTATCGATTACTATAGAAAAAAACAGCAGGCCATGCTCGAGGCCCTGGATAGATATATGCCCAAGGATGCAGGGATTGACTGGACTCATCCTGAAGGCGGGCTATTTTTGTGGATGTGTTTGCCTGAGCACATAGATACGGACGCCCTGTTTCCTAAGGCCGTCGAAAAAAAAGTGGCCTATGTAATGGGCTCAGCTTTTCATTTTGACAGGAGCGGAAGGAATACATTGAGGCTGAACTTTTCGTATCCTTCTGAAGAGCAGATCGATGAAGGGATAAAACGTCTGGCTGACCTCTTCAAAAAAGAGCTGTAATGGATTACAGGTGGCTATCTCTAATCCCTCCGCTCCTAGCCATACTCCTCGCATTCCTGACGAGAGAGCCGGTCTTCAGCCAAGCGTTGGCCTGTTTGGCCGGTGTCCTGATGATGGGACAAGGATTGCTCGGTTTTCAGGAGCTCCTGGCTAAAGCTCTCGGAAATCGGGATATTAAGTGGGTCTTCATGCGCTGGTCGTGGCGGCAGTGGTGTCGGTGTTCTACATTGCTTTAGGTCTACTGTAGGAAAATCACAGTACGGATTGAAAAACTGCATTATAAGAGGAGTTCGACATGAGTCATTTTTTGGTTCTGGGAGCTGGGAAGATGGGAGTTGTTCTGGCTAAAGATCTTATTGAGAGTGGTTCCGACTATAGGGTCACGCTCGTAGATGTTGATTTTAATGCGCTCAAGCGTGCAAAAGAGTTTATCCAGAGCGATAAGCTTGAAAGTTTGCAAGGGGATATCGAAGACCAAGAACAGAGAGAAAAGGTCATGTTAGACAAAGATGTTGTACTTTGTGCTTTACTCCATCGTCACAGTCTCCCTGTTCTTGAGTCGGCCGTCCGGTTAGGCGTTCATTTTGTGGATGTTGTGGGGGAATTTACGCTGGAGCGTCTTGATTTTGATGAAGAAGCGAAGAATAAATCCATTACTGCGCTTTCTGGATGTGGGGTTTCGCCCGGGATCACCAATGTGTGTGTGGGAAGGGGAGCAGAGATTCTGGACGAGACAGAGAACGCATTGATTTATGTCGGGGGGAATCCTGTGGAGGCAAAGCCCCCTTTGAAATACCGGATCGTCTACGCTGTGAACAGTTTGCTCGGTCTGTATGAGAGGAAGGCGTTGATTTTGAAGGATGGAAAACTGATAAAAGTGGAGGCTCTGTCGGCTGTGGAGCCAATCGACTTTCCTCCGGCATTTCCCGAGATGGAGTGTTTTTATACGGATGGATTGAATTCGCTGGCGCATACCATGCAGGGAAAGATAACGGGTGAGCTCTCAGAGAAGACAATCCGTTATAAGGGACATGCTGCAGAGATCCAGACACTCAAGGAGTGTGGCTTTTTCTCGAGAGAAGAGATAGAAATCGATAACACAAAGATTAAACCGAGGAGAGTTACAGAGTCACTTCTTGATAAAAGAATAGCATTGGGTGAGGAAAGGGATGTGACTCTGTTGCGCGTCGTTGTATCCGGGCAGAAGTCAGGCGAATCCGCAACGCATGTATTCGAGATGGTGGATTATTTTGACAAAGAGAAAAACTATACCTCAATGGGAAAAACTACAACGTTTCCCGCCTCGATCGCAGCCCAAATGATCCTGAATGGAGAGATCACACAGCGCGGAGTCGTTTTTCCCGAAGAGATATTTGTTGGGAATCTGTATGAGCCCTTTATTAATGCTCTAAAATCTCGTGGTGTAGAGATCACACATAAAATAGAAAATTGAAGAAAGCGGATTCGATAATCTCAGCTCAATCGTCTCCCCCACAAATACAAATTCAATGTCGAGCAGTAGAAAGCTGAAAACCCAGAATTTGACCCTTTCGGTGTTTGTCTTGACATTTAATCTGATAAATTATATTGGAAAGTTAAATCAAAATTTTGAGTCATTTGTCGTTTTCATCGGTTTTAAATTTTTTTGAAGGAGGATGAGAAGTGAAAGGACTCGTGTTACTTATGGGATCTGTAATCTCTTTGATACTTTTAGCAGCCTTCCATTACGCCGAAGATGCCAAGTTTAATGGGCTGTACTTGCACCTGGGCAATCTAGCACAGTTGTCCCGTGCGAAAACACGCTCGATCAGCCCGGAAAATTTTACAGGAGAAAAAGGGAAAGCCGGGATGTCTGTTGACGGTCTGGCTGCCAATGCCGCCAGGGATCTCGGCCAGGAATGGAAAGTCTCTCCCTATATCAAAATACAGCCTAAACAGTCGTTTATACTCGCGGAGATCGAGGGGTCAGGCGCCATCCAGCAGATCTGGATGACTCCCACTGGAAACTGGCGTTATTCCCTCCTGCGGTTCTACTGGGATGGAGAAAAAGAGCCTTCAGTCGAAGTCCCTGTGGGTGATTTCTTCGCCTGTGGCTGGGGCAAGTATGCCCAAGTGAGCTCGTTGCCGGTATGTGTGAATCCGGGAAGCGCCTTCAACTGTTATTGGGTCATGCCCTTCCGCAAGAGCTGTAAGATCACCATGGAAAACCTGGACGAGAAGGAAATGACCCTCTATTATCAGATCAACTACACACTCACGGATGTTCCAGAAGATGCGGCTTACTTCCATGCCCAATTCCGGAGAACAAACCCTGTGCCATATAAATCCGTTTACACGATCATCGATGGCATCAAAGGGTGGGGCCATTACGTGGGGACATACATATGCTGGGGCTCGAACAGCACCGGATGGTGGGGCGAAGGAGAGATCAAATTCTACATGGATGGCGACACAGAGTTCCCCACCATTTGCGGCACCGGGACTGAAGACTATTTCTGTGGCTCCTATGGGTTCGATGTGGATAACCAGTACAGAGAATTCACAACCCCATACGCTGGAATGCCCCAGGTTTTAAGGCCAGACGGATTCATGAATTCCCAGCAACGCTTCGGACTGTACCGCTGGCACATCATGGACCCCATCAGGTTTGAAAAGGATTTGAGGGTGACGATTCAAGCCCTAGGATGGAGATCGGGCGGGAGATATTTGCCCCTCCAGGATGATTTGGCCTCAGTGGCTTACTGGTATCAACAAGAACCGCACGCCAAATTCCCGAAATTGCCGGATAAAGATACGCTGGAGGTGAAATAATATCTCTTTAGCGGAGTTGGTCGGGAGTGAGGTGGTCGTAGCATTCGAAGGGAATCTCCAGTTCATTAGCTACGGCCTTCAGCTCTGAGAGATGGTCGCCAAGAACCGTGACAGGGTGATTTGAGTTGATCTTCCACTCGATCTTCCCGCAGAGCTTCAGATACCAATGGGGCCAATCCGGATTACAATTAGCTGAGCGTTCTCTCCATTGTTCTTCTGTCGGCACATCTGTCATACCTCTGCCTGCACAAAGGTAAAGCTGATGATTCCTGTAGGAAAATCGGGCCCATGTCACGATTCCTGGGGCCCGTACAACCGCCGAACAGGTCCCTCCCCCCGAATTGAAATACATGTATGTCTGGCGTTCAGACCAGGCTCCTTCGAGAGACATATGACTTCCTCGGGCGAAAAAGGGAGCTAGTGCTCCAGAGTTCACAAACCAATAAAGACCTTCATCAGATTTCCAATAGCGAAGGTCATTGAATCCCACAGGCTCACCTCCGCTGAGAAGTTTCATAACCTGCATGGTGATGGCAGCCCCATCATCCGCCTCCGTTGACGCAACAAAAGTCTCTCCATCAGAATCCGGCCGCAGTCTGTTGTTCAAGATTCCAAGTGCTAAGTCCGTCGCCGGATAATGCTCTACCCAATCCAACTGGTCCTGCACGCCGATGAAATCCAGGCCGAACTGATCTTTCAACTCCAGCAGAGCATAATAAACCTTCAACTGGAAAATAACCATATCTTTGGTCAACTCCTTGACCGGGTCTTTGCCCAACCGAATATCCATTCCTTTCTCTAAGAGAAAATTCATTGCATCGACCGCCTTCTTATCCGGGATCTTCTCGGCCATCTTGAGAAGACGCAGCCCGTCGAATCCTTCTCTTGAAATTCCGAAGTACCTGAGAAAATCCGCCTCAGAGATCTTGTTCCACATCTGCATTGACCGCGGTCCTACAACCCCATATATGAATCCTTTGAGTTGCTCGATGACAGATCTGGCCTTCTCTCGATGAACTCCACTCACCTCAACATCAATGGATTTGGGAAGGGGATAATCATAGGTTCCCTCTGATAAAAATTCCGCCAGGGCAGCCTCATACTCGTCAGGGTTGCCGAAGTTTTCGACGAACAGTCTATCGGTCCGGATGCCCACATGTTCTGTCCCTCCAACACAGGCCAAAAGTCCCACAGCCCCTGGAAAATCGGGGATCGCGCTGCCCAGCATAAGCTTTGGAACCTCTCGGGGAAGCTGCCACATAGGGCTGACAGAAAAATCCGGATAGGCCCATCCTCCCATAAAATTGATGAATCGGTCACCTTCTGCTTTTCGGATGACCCGCATCCCCTCCGCGACACTAGCAATGGGTTTATCCGGATTGAGCACATGGGCCATCCATCCACATCCTTTTATGACATCGATCAATTTTTTCAACTGTTTTTCAGTCACAGGCCACACTTCTGCATTAGCAGTGTCACGACTATCTAGAGGCAAATAGATATCCACAACCTTGTTCATCAGAAACCTCCTTTTTTACTTAAAGGGCATCATTTTGATCAATTGGATTTAGTCTACGTATGGTGTACTTCCAAAATCGTGACGGCGTGAATACATCTTTTTGTGTCGCTCATCAAGGTTTTGAAAATACATGCTCTGCGGATTTATTATTGGATAAGTTCTCCACCCTGTGCGATATTCTCTCGGGTGAATACCCTGGATGGCAGCGTGATCTCTTTGGAGACACTTATTCCACTCAAGATCTCAAGAGCGCTTTGAATGGCTTCTTTTCCTCCAGTGGGATACTCAAAGCTGGCGGCCAAGATCCCTTGCTCGACGTAAATTTTTCCTTCTTGAGGCAAAGCATCGATTCCCACGAACAGCATCTCTTTTTCCCTGTTGGCTGCCATGGCTGCCAGGTACGCTCCATGGGCACCAGGATCATTATGGGCATAGACCAGATCGATTTGGGGGAATCTCGCCAATGCGGATTCCATTTCTTTCCGTGCTGCAGGTTCAAGCCATTTCATGTCCGCTTCAAAGATGACTTCGATCGCGCTATCCGCAATGCCTTCGCGAAAACCCGTATGACGGTCCTGTCCGGGTGTAGAGGTCATCAATCCTTTCAGTTCGACGACCTTGCCTTTCCCTCCCAATTTTTTAACGATCCACTGCCCGGCCGCCTTCCCGATGATCTTGTTGTCGGCACCGATAAAACTCGTGTATTTGTCCCCGAGAACTCTCCTGTCGAGAACAATAACAGGGATTCCCTTTTCATAAGCTGCCGCCACAGGTTGGGTCAAAGGGGCAGCTTCTTTAGGCGAAACAATGATCAGGTCCACTCCAGCGTTAATGAACTCCTCGATCTGTGCTCTCTGCTTGAGAGAATCATTTTGCGCATCTTTATAGACCACCCGGATCTCTGGATATTTTCCAGCTTCGTTTTTGATATCCTGGTTCATCTGAACCCGCCATGGTTCACCCAGGTTGCACTGGCTCATGCCGATGGTCCATTTTCGGCCGACCTCCTCTTTTGTCTTCTCCGAAGCTTTTGCTTGCTCTGTTTTTCCGCATCCGGAAGCATTCATCAGAGCGATGAATATTCCGAATAGCAGCAAATATCGCCTCATCATTTCTGCATCTCCCTTCTCATCTCCTGAATTTTTGGAACAGCACAGCTCCCACTATTATCACACCCGTGAGCATCAATCGACTGGCCTCTCCCACGGCATTGATGCTGAGAATTTTTTCCAGATAGCCGATCGTCATAGCGCCGATAAAGGTAAGCCCGATCCCGCCTTTTCCTCCCATGAGATTTGTCCCACCGATGACGACGATCGCAATGGCCGTGAGCTCATAGGTCATTCCTGCTTCAGGGTCGCCCTGCAGCTCCTGGGCAGCCTGGCATATACCGGCAACAGCACAAAAAAATCCGCTCGCCCCATAAGCCAGAAGTTTTGTCGTTAGAACAGGGATTCCTGAGAGCCGCGCCGCCTCCTCATTACCGCCGATGGCATAGATGTGTCGTCCCCAACGCAGCTTGTTCAGGATGACCCAGCAGATAAAGATACAGATAAAGAAGATGAGCGTGACCACTGCGATATTTTCGTGGATTAATTTTGAGTTAAGGAAGTTAAAAATGGGCGGAACATCCACATATTTATAGGTCCCGTCACGTTGGAGTACTGCGGTCGACACCTTCTGGCCTCCAGATGCCCATTTGGCCAAACCCCGGGCAAAGACCATCATAGCCAGAGTCGCAATGAACGGTTGAATCTTGAATTTTGCGATGAGTCCTCCGGAGAGCATCCCACATGCCGCTCCCACCAAGAGGCAAATAGAAATGGTTATTGCGGGTGACCACCCCATTCGTATACTAAACAGTGAGAAAAGCACAGCTGTCAGGCCGAGCAAACTTCCTACCGATAGATCGATACCTGCCGTGATGATGACTAAAGTCATCCCGCACGCAAGAATTCCGAACACAGAGATATGCCTGAGCATGTCGCGATGTGTATCCCATTTGAAAAAACTGCCATCTGCATTGAAAGCCAATCCCAGGAGAAAGACAAAGAGCAAAGCCACAAGAGCCCGAAAAACAGGAGAGCGGAGCCAGGCCCTTCGCTGTGAATCCTGGGTTGTGTTCCTGGCGTTTGATGTCATTGTCCTGTGTTTTCCCCCATGGCTGCCTGAATGATATTTTCCTGAGTGGCATCTTCCGCAGAAAATTGGGCGGTGATCCGTCCCCTGTGCATGACAATGATCCTATCTGACATAGCCAGGAGTTCAGGAAGCTCCGATGTGATCAGGAGGATGGCGATCCCCTGGGATGTCCAACCATTCATCAATTCGTAAATCTCATGCTTTGCGCTCACATCAACGCCCCTCGTCGGCTCATCCAAGAGCAATATCTTTGGCTTGGTCTCGAGCCATTTCGCCAGCATGACTTTTTGCTGATTTCCGCCCGATAGGGTCACGATCTCTTGACTGAGTGATTGTGCACGAATATCCAGGTTGTCCGCGTGTTGCCGAGCAGCAAGGGTTTCCTTTTGATTCTGCATCCAGCCTATAAGCGCAAATGATTCCAATGACGCGACGGTGATGTTCTGCACGATATTCATTTCGGGTATTATTCCGGTGTCTTTTCTGTTGTTTGTGAGCAATGCTATCCCTGATTCGACCGAATGCCTAGGGGATCGGATCTTGATCGGTGTATTCTCTAACCAAACATGCCCCTGAACGGTCTTCCCGTATGTGCCGAACAGACCGTTGAGGAGTTCGCTTTTGCCTGATCCTTGAAGCCCCGCAATTCCGAGGATCTCCCCATCATAGAGTTTGAGTGAAACATTTTCTGCAGCCCATCTCTTCGATCCTGAAGGATCTTGGATAAAGACATTTTCCAACCGCAATCGTTCTTGACCGGAGCGGGGAAAGCGTTCCGGGAATTGTTGGCTTATGGTCCGTCCGACCATCCAGTGGATCAACTCATCCGGGGAAAGTGAGTCTAAGGCGCTCGTCCCCACACGTTTTCCGTCCCGGAGCACAGTGATCCTGTCGCCAATTTGGTATATTTCATCCAGTCTATGCGTGATGTATATGACTGCCTTGCCTGTTTGCTTGAGATCTCTGATGATCTGGAATAATCGTGAGACTTCGACGTCATTGAGAGCGCTCGTTGGCTCGTCCATGATTATGATTTTTGTTTCGTAAACCAGCGCTTTGGCAATCTCAAACATCTGCCTCATGGAAAGGGGGTAGTTTTCTACGGGTTCTAACAAGTCCACCTTGAGTTCGAGCTGCGCCAGCAGTTCTTTGGCCATTTCGATTTGAGAGTGAAAATCCATCCAAAATTGATTCCTTGTTTTCTCTCTGCCGAGAAAGATGTTATCGACAACACTCATGGGATTGACCATGGACATTTCCTGGTGAATGGCAGATATCCCAAAGATGGATGCATCATGGGGGGATTTGAATTTCACGACGCGGTCGTTCAGCACGATCCGGCCTTCATAGTCTGCGTGAACCCCGGCTAAAATCTTGATCAGCGTCGTCTTCCCAGCGCCGTTCTCACCGGCAAGGATATGGACTTCACCGGGCTCGAGGTCGAAATCCACAGAGTCCAAGACACGAACTCCAGAGAAGAGTTTTCCTATCCCCTGCATCCTCAGCAGCTTGTGATTCCCATTTGGTTTCATGATTGTGTTCTGTCGCCTTGTCTCTAATGACTCTTACAGGTTTATACAAATATATGTGATAAGCTATCCTAATTCAATAGCTAGACGGATGACGTAATCAACCTTATTTCCGTGATAAGGGCATTAGAGGCAAAAAAGAGCGAGTCACTGTCCTTATGAGTCGGATAGTGGAGGGTGGGGGGGCTTCGACCAATATGGACTGTGACGAACTCCTGCTAATATGCATTTTCAGAAAAAAAAAGATGATTGGACCGGAACAAGATTAAATCATATGTATCTGATTTAAAAATCACACATGCCTGATCAAATGGAAATCTCCACTCGCTGCGGCCTTGAGAACTGAGCCCATGTATTCATCGATGTTCTCTTGACTTAAAGGAACCGGCATATTCTTGAGCTTCATCTCGAGCTGAGGATTTTTCGCGGCAGCGAGCGCTCTTTGGATGTGGGCTTCACTGAATCCGTTGATCTCTCCCAGGGTCGTAGGATAATCGACTCGTTTAGCCAGATTCAGCATGCCTTCTGCGACTGCTGTGGCAAGCTCAACAGGTCCCATTCCAGCCCTTTGTTTTTCGATCAATCCGTGCTTTCTATATATCCCGCATAAAATCTGGAGTTGTGGCTGGATGGCAGGGGCAAAAAAGACTGTGTAATAGGGATTCATGATGGCGCAGGCTCTCCCATGGCTCAGGATGTCGACCAGAGAAAAACTTGTTAAATGAGCACCATTGGTGCCTCCCACCATGATGGCATAGCCACCGAGGTCTGTCCCCAATCCCAGACTCTCGCGCACCTCAAGATTATTCCTGTCTTTGACTGCGTCCTCTAGACCGGAGATCAGCAATTCGATGGCGACTTCGGCAATCTCGGCAATTCTGTTGAATGTTTCCGGCCGGGCTCCAAAAAAAACTTCCAGGCTGTGGGCTATTCCGTCAAAGGCCCCATCTAGAGTAAAATCCCACTGCATGGACCTCGTCATTCCGTAATCGAATAATGCTTTTGGCGGCACAATGACTTCGTCGATGATGAGCTTTTTTTGAGCCGCTCGGAGATCAGTGATGTTAGAGTATTTTGTCAAGTGGGCTGCAGAACTCGAAGCCGTTTGAACGGCAATAAAAGGGATGAGTGTCTTCCCTTCGGATAACAATCTCTCGGAGACTTTGCCCACTCCAAAATAATCTTCCACATCTCCGCCGAGGCCAGCCAGCACGGACGCTGCCTTGCCGGCATCGATTCCAGAGCCTCCTCCGGCAACAACAACAGAATCGGGATCTGTCCTCAAAATTTGTTCTGCCAGACGTATGACATCTTCGCGTGGAGCATTCGGCCTTGCACTGGGTATGGGGCCCACGACATCCAGGCTATTTTCCTTTAAGGCATCAAGAGTATTCACCAAATTGGATTTGCTCCACTCTCCCATACTTGTTATGAGCAGACTCTTTTTTCCAAAAGGTGCAACCAGCTCACCCAGTCTCTTTAAACAGCCCAGGCCAAAGATGTAATCATCTCCTTTGAATTCTCGCAGTAATTGTCTTGCTTTATCCTTCAATGCATTCATCTTATTCCAATCTATCTATTTGTCTGTGACCTCTTTCTATATCCGAAGGAAGTTTCGGCCCCTTATCTTCCTGAGTTTTTCGTCGGAGTGGCCCCGTTTTTTCAACCTGAGCGTGAGAATGGGCGTGTGAACAGTCTGTCTATATATATTCTTAGAAGCCAGGCGAGTCAATTCCCTTATCACATCTCCCATCCCGATCGCGTCCCTGAGTTTGCATAACTCGCAATTTTCCCTTAGAATGTCTGTTCCTTTCTTAGGAAGTGAAAAGACACTCAAGATTGGAGAGAACGCTATGCCCAACCACGATTTTTCTTTTGCTCTGGAGAAGCCTTTATCTGCATTGTTGAATAAGGCTGCCCACGATTTTCAGCGGGCAGATTTTGTAAAAATCATCGAACAGAGAAAGATCGAACGTATCACATTCCACTATACAGGACTTGATGGCCACCTCAAGGAACTGAAGTTCCCCATCCCCAATCGCCGCCGTGCTGAGGTGGTCCTTGCTGAAGGGGAACGCGCGGATGGATCGTCCTTATTCAAGGGCCTGGTCGATGCCTCTCTCTCGGATCTGTACGTAGTCCCTGATTACAAGACGGCATTTCTCAATCCATTTGATGATTGCAGTCTTGATTTTATCTGCCGCTACTTGACTCGAGATGGCTCACGAGCCGCTTTTGCTCTGGACAATATTCTGGCTAATGCCAATTTTCATTTCGAACAGTCCACAGGTTTGGAGTTGTATGCCCTCGGAGAGCTGGAGTTTTATCTTCTTTTAGATAAAAATCCCAACATTTTTCAGCTGAAGAAACAGCAGGGCTACCATGAGTCTGCCCCATTCATCAAGGGAGGAGAGATCCTGGATGAGATTGTTCATTACATCACCCAGATTACAGGGGCGGTAAAGTATTCTCACAGTGAAGTGGGCTATATGGACGACCTCAAAAGCGACCTGGCAGAGATCAACGGCAAGAGTGTCGAACAATTGGAGGTCGAATTCTTATCCAGACCCATCGTCGAGATGGCGGATGTGGTGATGCTCGGCCGGTGGATTATTCGGAATGTGGCTCACCAGTATGGATGTCTAGCGACCTTTACTCCCAAGATCGAAAAGGGCATTGCTGGAAATGGACTGCATTTCCATCTAGAATTGATGAAAAAGGGACAAAACATCATGCTGGCCGAAAGTCATATACTCTCTGAGGCAGCGCGGCGCTTGGTGGGGGGATTGTGTGAGTATGCCGACACCTTGACTGCCTTTGGAAACACCGTCCCTTCTTCCTACCTGCGTCTGGTGCCCAAACAAGAGGCACCCACACGCATCTTCTGGAGCGATTTGAATCGCAGCGCTCTGATTCGTGTCCCACTGGCCTGGTCGGATATCAAGGACCTTGCCAAAAAGATCAATCCACAAGAGATGAATGAGATCAATGATTTCCGGAGTAAGCAAACTGTAGAGCTTCGGAGTCCTGACGGAAGTGCCCTTGTTCACTTGCTTCTTGCAGGCATTGTTTTGGCAGCTGAATGGGGCTTCAGAGATGAAAGATCTCTAGAGTTGGCGGATAAGCTGTACGGAGAGGCTGACATTAACAAAGATAAGAAAAAACTGAGTTCTTTTCCGCAACTGCCATCCAGCTGTGTGGAGTCGAGTCGATTGTTGGCGAAAAAGCGCGATCTTTACGAGAGAAATGGAATTTTTCCCTCTAGCATTATCGATTATGTTATCGATATGCTCAAAAACGAAGACGATGCCAATTTGAGTACCAAATTGGAAAGACTGGCCGGGAATGATTTTCTGAAAGAAGTCCGGAAAATCATGCACCGCCATCTTCATCGGCATTGAGCCATAAGTCGTGGGCTTAAAAAAATCATTTTTTTCAGAAAAAATGACCATTTTTATGGGGAAGCATCCTTATTTCCGTGATGCTCTCAAGTCAAATGATAATAGCAGGAGTTCGTCACAGTCCATATTCGTCGAAGACCTCCCCACCCGCCACCATCCGACTCATAAGGACAGTAACTCGCTCTTTTTACATCTAATGCCCTTATCACGGAAATAAGGATGCTTACTTTTTATAGAAAAATATTGATATTTTTTTGTATTGGTGTATAATAAATATAAGTCTTATTTTTGCTGGCTGGGTAAGGCTTCGTAATACCCTCCTTCATTATCCCCTTTTTGCTTATTTTCCCCAATACCCAACAGCCAGCATTCCTCTTTCTTCCGAAATTGTGACAGCTTTTCCATAATCTGATAAATCAAACATGCCATTCTATTTTAAACAGAAAAAGAAATTCTATCCACGAAATAGTGATAGGATTACGGAGTTTCGAAATCGCTGACTTATGTTTTCCTGTGACGAATGCGCTCGAAGCCGGATATACCGATAAATTGGAGTTTTTCTTCCTTTTCGATCTCGTCGAATAAGAGGTTCAATCCTAGAACATCGCTGGATATGTGGCCGGCGATAATCATGTTTAGGTTCGCTTTCCTCGCATTTTCCAAGTGCTCCTCACTGAAGTGCATGCCTACCAATGTGCTCACGCCGCTGTTGGCGAATTTCTCGAATATCTCTTTAGATCCTTCAGTCCCTCCGGTCATATCGACAAAGATCTTTCCACATTTATTGTTTTCTGCACCATTAACGATCTTGGGAGGCACTTGCAGTCTCGAGGATTTTTTATACTCAGGCATTGCCTTCAGGAGACGCAGAACATCTTTCAACTTATAAGGTTTTTCTTTGTCAAAGGCCTTTTTTAGGTAATTGGCCACACAGTTATCCGCAGGGGTGTGGATACACATCATCGGAATACCCAGCACTTTAACGGCATCTACGACCCTGGTGTGGTTGATGGGTAGAAATCTCCGTTCGACTTCGCTGATCCTCTTCTCCATGAGTTGTTCAGCGACGCTGATGCTGATCCCGGTATTGGCCAGAATGTCGGCTTGTAGCCTCATGACTTCATAGAGCCCTGCAAGTGCAAATCCCTCGGGGTGATGGGAGACGACCAGGTCGATTTGGCTCTTTCTCTCCCTGTTCAGTAGGTAGGTCAACAGAATTTCCCCCACTTGCATATCAATACCGACGATGATCTTCCGGATTTCCAGGTTTTTGTCGCCATTGAGAATGCGTGTGTCGGCGTAGGGATTAGAAAGCCTATCCTTATCAAAGAATTCGAGGTCTTCCTTTTCGAGCTTATCAAATTTTTCCTTTTCTTCTTTCAAGAGCTTTTTAACCTCATTTTTTCCTCTGAGGTCGTTGTTAACCCCGATTTCCACGACTTTTTTGTAGAATTTGTCAAGTTTCATAGGTCTCTCCTCATTTGTGTTTATCTCTTCTTTCCATCCACGTCAGAATGGGCCGCTGGATCCAGGTGTTTATCTTATTACAAATTTATGTAAAATCAAACAGAATCGTATTGGACGAAATCGCCATACCGTGGTAAGTCTCGAGGCACGTATTAGCAGGGGATATCGAATCCAAGGCCAGGATGAATAGTGGGGTATAGAATTCCATTGCGAATAATGACAGCCCCATCGCAAGGATCCTCAACAAGATCGAGATGTCCGTCAAGATCGGCATAGTGCACATTCGGTCGAGCTAAAGCAAAATGAAGCCCCGCGGCAATGCTGAGAGCGGACTCATCCATACAACCGACCATGACTTCCAGACCAGCCGAGCGTGCGACGGCGTTGATCTGACGGGCGATAGTGATTCCTCCGACTTTCATCAGCTTGATATTGACCATATCCACCAGGTCCCTTCGCGCCAGTCGAAACGCATCTCTCAAGGTCATCAGACTTTCGTCTGCCATGACAGGGATGGATACACTTGATGTGACCCTTCCCAGAAAGTCCGGCTGTCCTGTCGGTGTGGGTTGTTCGATCAATTCAAGCCGGCATTGTCGGGTTCCCTCAACGAATTTGACTGCCTCCTCGACAGTGAAACCCTGGTTGGCATCGAATCGCAATTCGATTTCTTTGCCTACAGCTTCGCGCACCTTATGCACCCGGACAATGTCTGAATCTACGTCTTTGCCCCCCTTGATCTTCAGGCTTCGAAATCCCTGTGCCAACCATTCTTTGGCATGTGCGACGGTTTCTTGCTCGGGGAGGATTCCTATGGTGACGCTGGTCTTGATCCGGTCTCTGAAACCGCCCAGTAATTTCCAAAGCGGAAGTCCGCACGCTTTACCGAGAATATCATGAAGGGTCATATCGACTGCCGCAAGGGCCGAGGACTGAGAGCCCAGGAGAGGAGCCACACGCTCGAGCAACATAGCCATGCGTAAAGGATCTGAACCTTTGATCGAAGGATAAACAATCTCGTTCAAGGCCTTCAGCACGGTCTCGGGTGTTTCCCCAGTGATCTGAAGGTCGGGTGCCGCGCAACCGAACCCAGTGATTTTGCTGTTGGTTTCCAAGCGGAGAAAGATATTCGTCGCTGAGTCAATGGTTTCGTATGCGATGGCATAGGGTTCTTTTAAGGGCATAGAAATGGCCCACGCCTCTAGTTTTGTGATTATCATCGTGCTCCTGTCAGAATCTCTTGTGGTAGATCTCATCCAGGCTCATGCTGTTGAGATCTTCAACGAATTCCACGAGATGTTTGATCATGATCTCCCATATCTTTTCCCCTTTTTCCCTGCTTGCTTTGGTCGGATCTCCCAAAACTCCTGTTGTCGAGATTTTAGCAACCCGGGCGTACCATTCGACACTTCGTTTGGAGCTGAAATTGAGATATTTGCTGGAAAATCGGGGAATGAATTTCTTCGCTTTGTCGAGCTTGACGAGGTGAGGCCTGTTAGCCAATGCGGTACTGGTTTCCACTTCCCCCGCGTGGACATCGTTTGGGGTTTCTGTCAATGCCCCGATGTCCTTTTCGCTGGTTTCACCCGTTTCAACGCAGGTAAAGATGTGGGCATCATGATTGATCATCTGTGCGGCGAATTGGAGTGCGGGAATATTCCCTCCGTGGCCGTTGATGATCACAAGTTTTGTAATTCCGTTCCGGGCGGCGCTCATTCCGACTTCATAGATGAGCTGGCTTAACGTCTTCGGGTCGATACTGAGAGTCCCGCTGAAGTCTTCATGATGATAGGAAACTCCGTAAGGAATGAGAGGAAGCACCAGTGGCTTTGGAGGTTCGCAGGCTTCTGCCACACGGCGTGCAAGGTAGTCTGCGTCAAAAGCATCGGTGTCTACAGGCAGGTGTAATCCGTGCTGTTCCAGGGAACCTACAGGTAGAAGCGCGACATCCACCTCTTTGAACCGGACCTGAGCCTCTGGCCAGGTCATCTCTGCCAAAAGGTAAGAAACATTTTTTGCGTTTTCTGTTTTGGATGAGAGCGATTCACTTTTTTCCACACTGTCTTCAGGGGATTCGAATGGATAAGGTATCAGTAGCTCCGGTGCTTTTAGGAGGTCATAGTCTATCCAGATTCGGCCCTGTCGCCTGGAAATCCCATCAGCATGTTTCAGAAAAATTTTGTAGAGGGGCTTGCGGAGGTCAACAGGAATGCCATGGACCGGGGATTTTTCATTATCGATACGGATCTTCATGATCTCTGGTTGTGCCTGTTGTCGCTTTTTTTCCGCAGATTTCTGTAAAAGTCCTTTTTCTGAAAGCAGGTAAGAAAGATGCTGAGCAGCGGCAGATTCTTGATGGACTCCCTTTTCTTCCAGCGCTTTCAGACAATCCTCGGTCTGTTTGAGCGTGTAGCCGCAGTTGATGGGATTGGCATCCAAGGCTGTTAACATGCCGACGATTCTGCGGCATTTTTCACAGTTCCCACAGGGAAAGACACGCTCGCCCTTGATATGGGTGGCGTGGCAGGAAAGTTGGTGTCTTTGGAGGAAGGGGTATCTCTCATACAAGATCTTTTCAATGAGAAGCTCTGAAAGCGGCCTAATTACGGAGAATTGGCTGATTTGCCATCCTTTTTGGTAGTAATACCGAGTAACTGCATTATCGAAATAACGGCTCTGATCGAAAAAACCGTTGTAATGAGTGATCCCTTGGTGTGACGACCTGTTTGTGGAGTCGAATTCATCGCCGATGACGATTCGTCCGATCCCTCGTTTCTTAAGAAGAGGCAAGGCGCCAAATAGAAACACCGCCACTGTCCAAAGACGGATCGGATAATCATCAGAGCGAATCCTGGCAAAATCTTGTCTCACAAAGGGCATATGTCTTAGCATCCAGGAAAAAAGTCTATCCGAGTTCGTCCACACCCTGGCTGTTTCGGGGTAGGTGGCTTTTAAGTAACGGTACCCGTTGAGCGCTGTGTACCAATGCCTTCCCGATTCATTGATGAAGATAGGATGGGTTTCCTTTCCGATCTCCTTCAAGAGTCCAAAGCTCAGGAGACTGTCCTTACCACCGCTAGAAAGGACAGCATGCTTGGATTTATCCCCTCCCCAATAGGGGACTTCTGTTTTCTCCTCTGTCCAGCATGGGAACTCAAGGCTTGCTTGAAGATAGTTGTCCTTCTTCACAATAGGGAGGCCTGATGTTTCTCCGAGAAGGAAAGGGTTGGGCCGGAGAAATTTCATCACATAGATCTCGCGTGCCGTGTTCACCATCATATCTTCGATGAAGCGTATGTCGGATTTATCCATACAATCGTAAAAGACAATTTTGTCACAGAAGAGGCCGTAATTAATGGCCATCTGGGCGGCGATCATACTGGCAAGGTTGACCGAGGAATGTTCTTTTGAGTCAAAGACGTCTTCTTCAAAACGGTAGATGAGGTTAAAAACAGAATGACCCTCGTCCGTTTGGACCGAATAGGGAGAAATCAACCTGTCTGACCTGACCTGGACGGGACCGACTTCCAATTTTCGGATCACTTTGAGTATGCGGAGTGGATCCTCTTCTGAAGACATGGGTGTTTTTACTTTTTTTGTAGAGGTGTCTATGCTCATTTTTTGACTAAACTTTTTATTCTTTTGGGCTTTTTGCCTCAAGGGATGATTGAATCGCTTGAATGATTTTATCCGCTCCCTGTAAGAGAACATCCACGGTGGGCTTTCCGATCTGATGCTCGATCTCCTGACAGATCGAGACGATCGTATCCCTGGAGAGGTTCTCATGGTTGATCGTGACGGCGACCACAGGTTTTTCTGAAATGAGCTCTACAGCCTGGATCTGGATATCCAGTGGCTGGATAGGGTATCCGGGAAAGCTATCGTAATCTTTGCGGCCGGGAGCATGCTGTAGAATGATCATGTCCGGACGACCCGCTGCCAATATTTCAAAGCCACCGGGGTATGCGGGATTCATTAAACTTCCCTGTCCTTCGATAATGATCACATCGGGATGGACTTCATTCCAGGCGGACCAAACAGCATGTTCGATCTCGCCAGAGACAAAATCATTGACCAGAGAATCCATGAGGATGCCATAGCTCACCCCCTGCATCCATGCCGTCTGACCTGTCCCTATGAGTTCTGTCCTGTATCCGGCAGCGTTTAGAGCTTCGGTCAAGATCCAGGCTGTTGTGCGTTTGCCTACAGCGGAATCTGTCCCGAGGACAGCGACTTTCAGGCAGGAAACCTGTTCGATCTTTCCGCTGAAAAAGTGTAAAGCATAACGCGGCGGAGGCTTTCGCACGTCCCGAATGGAGATCCTGTGTTCCTGTGCATATCGAGACATTTCCTTATCCTCCGAGAGAAAATCGTGGAGGCCAGAGTCGATGTTCAGCCCTGATCGGATGGCTTCAATGACCGAAACACGGTGCTCCGGATTCAATCGACCTCCGTCAGGAGCCAACCCGATGACAAAATGGGTGGCATGCAAGCTGATTGTCCGCGCATTGTCCAGCGCTGCAGAGAGATCTGGAAATACAGGGATCCCGTTGGCGTTACCGTCCAAGATTTCTCCTGAGTCTTTGAATGCACACTTCGAGTCGATCACCGATAGGACACGGTAGCGTTTCGTTCGACGCACGAGGCCGTGAGCGGTCTTGCCGTTAGGGGTTCCGAAGGCTCCCTCACAGAAGATAATCGCGTTTCCTTCCGGGAAATCAGTCATCACTTCCTTCCCGTCAGGATGACGACATAGCGGTCATTTCCGAGATTCTCCTTTGTGTGGAGGTCAAGCAGCGCGATCAGGCCTGCGGTGGAAGCAGGGAGAACGTTCAAACCTTCCCTTTCACGGATGAGACGCGAGAAATTCATCATGTTTTTATCGCTGGCGTATGAGGCCCACCCCCTTGAAAGACGAATGCTTTCGAGCGCATGGTCTCCATCCAAAGACTGCCAATTGATCAATGGTTCATTGACTGATGTTTCGTGAATTTGTTCAGGTTTGAGGTCTGTACATTCGGGGATTTTTTTCAGGAAGGCAGAGATGATCGGGTTTTTTCCGAATGATGATCCGCCGATCATCCGGGGGATCTTGGATGTTTTTCCCCGGCGATACAAGCTGAGAAAACCCTTATAGATTCCCGCAAGTGTTGTCCCGTTCGAGACGGGAACAGCCACGAAGCTGGGCGCATCTCTGAGCTCATCGTAGATTTCGTAGGCGATTTCTCCATAAGCCCGCATCTGCAAAACAGTGTTGGCTCCTCCTGGGTTAGCGTCATAAATTTCATTGGCTTCGGCATATTCCCGTGACATTATGACGGATTTTTCATAATCCCCTTCAACATGGATAATATCTGCGCCATAATCAATCATTTCTTGGGCTCTTTTTGTGTGAAAAGTTTGGGGAATATGAATAATGCACCCAATTCCCGCAAGGCAGGAGGCGAATGCCATAGCCACACCGTAATTGCCACAGGTGGCCAGTGTGATGGCATCGAATCCTCGCCGGACGGCATCCCGAACTTGAGTGAAGGCAATTCTGTCCTTTTGCGTACCCGTGGGGTTCCCACCTTCAAATTTGAGGTAGACCTGTCGGAATCCAACCTCCCTCTCGATGTTTCGAGCTCGGGCTAATGATGTATCTCCCACTTGTGACTCAAAAATGTCCTCGTAAGCTTCCAACCGTGTTTCGAGGGGCTGTGTCTTGTCGGCGGCGATTCGTTTTTGTGTCTCCAGTTCAGGCTCAAAAGGAGTGATCTGAGAGCTGGCCTCATCCAGCAAGAAAAAACTCAGCATCTCTTCCTGAGGAAGGAGATTTGTATGGGGAGTGATTTTTTCCTGATCCTGAGTTTGGGAAGCAGGATCGGAGTTTTTATTATTTTTGGATGGTTCGGACTCTTTCATTCGGATTTTTTTCCATCTTACAGCACTTATAACACAGGCGTGTTTAACAGTCAATGGAGGAGCCGTTTGTATGTCGTTTGTAGCACACTTAGAACATTTCAGAGGAGGAGAAGAAGAGTAAGCTGTGGTTGACCTTCAAATTGTCTCTGTGTTATAAATTTGTAAAATGTCGTTCGTGAGCGGCCATACCAGGTGGAAGGATATCCGTGTTTATCTCCAAAAAAACCGATACGGTCTTTTGTCTTGGATGTATCAAAAGAAGAGAAAAATTGCGAAGGGAGTGATTCATGAAAAGATTTGATCTGAAGAAAACCATTGTCTTTTTTGGATGTGTTGTTTTTGTCGCCTTCATCTTACACGCGACTTCAGCTTATCTTCCAGATGTTCGACTCATAGAGTTTGATCGCTGTACGAGTATTCTGGTTGGAAAGCTTGCCTCTGTCGATGGTTCGACAATGACATCGCATTCCTGTGACTCGGGCACCGACCGCACATGGATCAATGTGGTTCCTCATAAAAAACATAATCCTGGTGACATGTGCACCATCTACTACCACTCCAAAAGGACAAAGGGACCGGATCATCCCGACCGGTTGCCTAAAGGAAAGATCCCACAGGTTTCAGAAACATATGCATACATCAACACCGCTTATGCTGTGATGAATGAATATCAACTCGCTATCGGAGAAACGACTTTTGGAGGACGGCGTGAGCTAGTGAGCGGCGAGGGGATCCTGGATGCGCCTGAGCTTTACCGTCTGTGTCTGGAAAGAGCCAAAACAGCCAGAGAAGCCATCAAGGTTGTCGATGCCCTGACCAGAGAATTCGGGTATATCGATGTTGGGGAGTGTTTCACCTTTTCTGACCCTAATGAGGTTTGGTTCTTTGAGATATTAGGGCCTGGGAAGGGGAAAAAAGGTGCTGTTTGGGCCGCAGCGAGGATACCCGATGATGAGATTGCAATCTCATCCAATGCCTCTCGGATCAGAGAGATCGATCTTAAGGATGGCGATCATTTCATGGCCTCTGATAATGTGTATTCGTTGGCTGAAGAGATGGGCTGGTGGGATACTAAAAGCAGTAAAGCCTTTGAATTCTGTTATGCCTATGCTCCGGGAACACGCACTCAGATGGGCTCGCGGCTGCGTGAATGGAGGGTCTTGAGCCGGGTTGCGCCCTCACTCAATTTGAATCCCTATTCGGAAAACTACCCGCTTTCGGTGAAACCCGACGAAAAAGTCTCCGTACCCAAGATTCTCGAGATCTTCAGAGATGCCTACGATGACACAGATTTTGATATCACAAAACAGATGATGACTACGAATCGCAAGGGTGAAACCATAAAAAGCCCGGTCGCCACACCGTTTATGAATGGCGATTTGAGACAACTCATGAATATCGAGCGGCACAGGACGATCTGTGTGCCCTATGCTACATACCTGCAAATCACTCAGTCCAGAGAATGGTTGCCCGACGCCATCGGAGGAGTCGTCTGGTTGGGATACGATAATCCCGCCACAACTCCGCACACCCCCTTCTATTGCGGGATCTCCCAGATGCCCGACTCTTATATGGTGGATGGACGCTGGGGTTACCGGACGGATTGTGCCTGGTGGGCGTTTCGCAGGGTGAGCAAGCTGGCTCTGTTCCGCTGGCAGGATATGACCCAGGACATCGAGAAAGTGTGGAAAACCATCGAAGATAAAGCTTTTGCCGATCAGGCCCAGATCGAGGAGGAAGCCCTCCGCCTCCATAAAGAAGATCCCCAAAAAGCCAAAGCGTTCCTCACGAAATACTGTCTTGATATCGCTAACCAAGCCGTCGATGCTTACTGGAAACTCGGCGACAACCTCTGGTCCAAATACGCTCGATATTTTTGAGGACGAAATACAATTTGACACCCTAATTTTATTTTGGTAGAGTTTTTTAAAAAAAGGGAGGTTAACCATGTCCGCAGAGAAAAAAACGATTACAGAACTTTATGAAGCAGCCATTGAGGATTTAAAAGAAGTCCATGATAAAACTGATGTCTCGAGTGGAGACAAAAAGAAGATAAGAGGTGCGGCTGAATTACTTGATAATACGCTAATGGAGAAAACCGGTCGAAGAACTTGCAAAGTAGGAAGCACAATTCCCGATTAATTTTTAAGATCAGCTATTGTTGCCAAATTCCCAGTATATGAATGGAAATCTCTGATTTCAGGTTCATTCTGACAGAAGAGTGTAATTATAGCTGTTCGTATTGTTACCAGACGAGAGCCGCAAAAACCATTGATATATCCACACTTGAAAGAGCCTTAGATTTTTTCTTCCCCTTTTTATCGGAGCAATGCCTCATAGCCTTTACCGGTGGGGAACCCCTTCTTGCTTTTGATCGGATAAGACAAGCCGTAGACTTCATTCAATTTAAAAACAAAACATTCAACAAACAACTCCAATATAATATCACGACGAATGGGAGTCTTATCGACGATGGTATTTTGGAGTTTCTGAATCAGAATGCATTTTCTGTTTGGTTGAGCTTTGATGGAGATGCCCAGGATATATCCAGAAAAAAGGGAAGTCACAGGCAGATTGTCTCAGTCATGGAAAAATTATTGGAAAGTTCGAATATCGATTTTGTAACCAACAGCGTATTTACTCAGGAAACGGTTGGACATCTCTCAAGATCGATCCGATCCCTCCTGGAATTCGGCGTTCCGGATATCCATCTTGCCCTTAATACGATTCCGTCCTGGAGCGAGTCATCACTTCAACAATTAAGGGAAGAACTTTTAGCTGTGAGTGAATTAATTCTCCCATACTATGAAAGAACAAAAACCTTCGCCCTGTCATTTTTTAGGAAAGATGTTGAGAAAAGTGTCTTTTCATGCACCGCTGGTGATGACCGAATGGCATTGGCTCCTGATGGGAAACTTTGGGGTTGCTACCTCTTTCCTGAATTATTCAAAGGAAGGGAGGGAAATCCCGAATTTAACAAGTATTGTTTTGGACAGCTTGATTCTTTTAGTAAGAACCATGAAAAAATTTATCCTGAAGTCCGTGAAAATTATTCAGAACTGCATATGGATAATTTTCACACCGATAATTGCTCTTGTCATGATTGTTCTGATCTATTAGAGTGCTCAGCCTGTCCTGTGGATGCGGCGTTATCCACTTCCATACTGGGGAAAATCCCTATTTGGGCCTGCGAAATAAAAAAAATCTTCAGGAATCGAAAGAAACTCTTCTGGGAAGAATTGGAAAGCATCGCACGGAGTTGAGCATTGAATTTATGGATAGGGGATAATTCTCGAAGCCTTAATTTAGATTTGAAAGTTGTGTTTTTGCATCATTTATCTCTTCCAGCCCAACATCAGAATTTTTCAAATAGTTGATAAACTTCGTATAATACTCAATCGCTCGATCATTAAGACCTTGATTTTGGTATATCTTACCAAGCTCATAAAAACTTTTTGTGTAGATATCCCCAAACTGCAGCTTCCCATATGTTAAGGAAATAATTCTTTCGTAGTTCATTTTAGCGTTTTCCAAATCTCCCGTTCTCATATAAGCGAAAGCAATAGAATTGAGATAAAAAGCCTGGTCACCGAGCAAAAAAGCCTGGGAGGGTAGCAGCATAATGGATGCATTAAAGCTGTCGATTGCTTTCCGTGTATCTTCGGTCTTGAGAGCAATCCAGCCTACAAGGCTGTGATAATACCTCATATGCTTTCTGTTTTCGGATTCTTCGATCAACATTTTTAATTCCGCAGATATCTTCTCTGCCTCTTCACTCTTGTTTAGTCTTAAATATATCAGTCCCTCTAAGTGAAGAGCTGATTTTTGTATATTTTTAAACTTGAATTCTACAGCAATCTCCAAAGCTCTGTTAATGGCCTCAAGTGCCTTATTAAGGTTCTTTAGCTGATAATTGATGTAGGCCAAAAACAAATGAAAATTTGCTTCGTCTTCTTTGAGATTGAATCTTTGCGTTATGGAAATCCCCGCATTGATATCGTTTAAACATCTCTCATACTGTCCCTTCAGTAGAAACAGCTGACTCAACCTTAATCTTCCTATAGATTGCGCGCTTGGGACGTCTGTTTGAAGCAATTTTTGATATTTTTCTTCTGCCTCACGGAATTGCTCTTTCAGGTGATAGATGATCCCTGTCAGTTCATCGTTTCGATAATCCTCAGCATCAAGGGAGTGAGCTTTTTCGGCTTCAAGAAGAGCGGCTTCATAGTTTCCTTCATAAAGATAAGTGTGGCTCAAATTCCTGTAATAGTAGACCTCACTGGAAAATATATCTTTATTGGCTTTTAGAATCCCCCTTGCTTGATCATACTTACCGGTTGCCATAAAGATGTAGGCGACATTGATACAAACCTCCTCAGATCTTCTTTTCGTTTCGAACACTCTGTTGTACCAAACTAATGCTTGGTCCCATTCTTCAAGATTGAGGTAGATCGCACCGAGCTTGAGCTTAGCGTCTTCATCATCTGGGTAAATATTCAAGATTTCTTCGTAGGATTTTATGGCCTTTTCGTATGATTCTTCGACGATATTGAAGTATGTCCCCTGGATGTTAAAACGCTCCCTATCAGACACTCTTTCAGCGAGAGCCATAGCTTTTTCAAGATATCTTTTAGTTTCCTTTGTCTGCCCCAAATATCCGTAATTTATACCCATCAGACCATAAGCCGCGGCAAATTCCGGATCGATTGCCACTGCCTTTTCTAGATTGTCTATACTTTCCTGGAATTTTTTTTCTCTATAGTATCTTTCACCCTGAAGATAATTGTCTAAGGCCTCGGGTGATTTGGTCGTAATCTCCCCAATATTTTTGTCAATATCATTGGCTATCTCAATAGGAGTGAGATTTAGTTTTGATTTGACCCAGAGAGTGAGCTGGTCGATCAATTGATGAAAGCTTTCTTTTCCTAGGCCTTGAACCATTGTGGCGTCTAAAAATTCATTGGAATGAGCTGGAACTATCTGTGCAGTTATTCGGAAAGTTCCCCCCGATTGTGTGTATCCTCCCTGGATGAAATAGTCTATGTTTTCTTCGTCAGCAATTCGGTCGAGGATTTCTGATGAGTAATGCTCAGTGTTTGTTTTATTTAGACTCATTAGAGTTTCAGATAGGCGATCGATGGTTAGGACACGCAAATATTGAGATTGTGCAAGGTCTGTCATCAAGATATCTTGTAGGGCGATCTGCCAATTATCCAGCTGGGGGTCTCCAGTGTTATTCCGAAAATTCAGAACAGTCACTGAAATTCTGCTGTCTTGCCCGGGGGGAGCTTCGACCTCTTTGTTACTCAGTTTCCACAGCAGAAATGACAGGACAAAAATGATCACAAAGGCTATTGCAGTCACGCGGTATTTAGCGATCCACTTAAATGCAGGAGAAGGCTTCTCCCTCTCTTTATGTTTATCCAGATCTTGAAGGAGATCATCAATATTTTGATACCGTTCATCCCTGTTCTTCTCCAAGCATTTTAATATAATCTTCTCAATAAATTGGGGAATCTGAGGATTTGTTTTCGAGGGTTCGACAGGTTTTTCATATATATGTTTTGTGAAGTAGCCTTTGGTTGTTTTGGCTTCAAAGACCGGTTTTCCGGTCAGCATCTCATACATGATCGTGCCCAGTGCATAAATATCCGAACGATGATCAGCTCGTTCTCCTTTTGCCTGTTCCGGTGAGATATACTGGGGAGTGCCAAGTATTGTTCCAGGTGCTGAAGCCTCTTGAGCTTTGACCGCTTTTGCTAATCCAAAATCCATAACGTAAGCATTGCCACTTTTATCGATCATGACATTGTGGGGTTTGAGATCCCGATGAATTATTCCCTTTTTATGGGCCGCTTTGAGCGCTTCGCATATGTCTTCTGAGATCTTTACAGCAGTCTCCAAGGTTAGGTTGCCGCTGGCCTGGATCAAATCTCTAAGACTCTGCCCTTTAATGTAGTCCATAGAAATGTATTTGATCCCTTCCACATCACCGATATCGTGGATACGGATCACATTTTCGTGTGATATGGATCTGGCCAGCAGAGTTTCTTTTTTAAAGCGTTCAATAAAGCGCTTGTTCCTGGAATGTTTGGGGCGAATAACCTTGAGAGCGACAGTTGTTCCCAATTCATTATCCTCAGCCTTGTAGACTTTTCCCATGCCTCCTCGGCCGATCTCTTCGACGATGGTGTAACGCTTTCCGAAATGATCGCCTGGTTTGTAATGAATACGGTCTTTAGTGGATTGTGCTTGGTCAGGAGCGTAGGAAATAGTTTCGTCTTTTTCCTCGAGGGATGATCCACACTTGCTGCAGTAATGGCTGTCGTCCGGATTGATAGAGAAACAATGCGGGCATTGGACGTTCTCCATCTTATTCCCCATTGTTCATAATGATAAAAATAAACAGGGTGGAAGTCAATCCAGGAATAAAAC
>CAYOSH010000040.1:0-33889 GCA_964406575.1 uncultured Eubacteriales bacterium
ATTTATCGTATATATGTAAGCATCTCAATTTCCGTGATGCTCTCAAGTCAAATGATAATAGCAGGAGTTCGTCACAGTGATGGCCGTCATGGCCCGATTCGACATCCCCCAGATCGACTCAAAACACGGACGAATTAGAGACTAAGCTGAATTAACCTGGATCAACTTTCTTTGGGTTCGAAGCCGATCCGGTCAAAGGGATTAACGACACTCGTTGTGATATTGCGCAGATGCGAGTTGATCCGTTTGAGCCAGCGGAAATAAATCGCGAGAGCAATGGCATCGCCTGGAGAGATATCCTTGTCCTCTTCTTTGATCAGAGCTACCAAAGCCTCATCACAGACAGAATTGATCCACTTGTACTTTTCCAGAAGGTTCATGGCGATCGAGCTGTCACCCAACTCAAAGCATTTCCTCGTGTTCATGAAATTCTCTTCCACAGCTGCCTCCACTCGCTCCAAATCACCTTCGAACTTCCCCCCATGCAACATTCCAGGGTGGTTCAACGCCAGGTCGATCATATTTTTAGCATAATCGCCGATGCGCTCGATGTCGATGATAATACTCACCAGGACAAGGCCGGAGGGCAGCTTCTCCGCGCCTCGTATGGCCAGATGGTTGAACACATCCCTGCGCACTTCCCGCTCATAGCTGTTGATGATTTTGTCCTTTTCGCGGACATTGATATCCACCTCGCAGTCGCTCCTGAACCGAAGGGACTCTTTGGCTTTTAAAAACATCTCCTGTGTTATATCCAGCATCTCGAAAGATCTCTGGTATGCCCGGTCCATCAAGGTGTCTTTCTTAAAGATGGAAAGCAGTTGTCTAAACATTTCAGACTCCTCTTATTTGAATAGATATATGAGCAGTATCGGGATAAAGAAAAAAACAACCACGATGTACAGAATAGGGATAAATTTGTGCCTTGTGGAGTGAACGGAAAACTTTTGGGCGAGTGTTATGGGTACAACTTTCAAGGGCCACCAAAAGAGAATTCCCGATATATTGAAAAGCAAATGAGAAAAAGCCACGATGATGGCAGACAGATTCCCCGTGACAAGAGCAGCGAGAATGGCCGTAACGGTTGTTCCGACATTGGCTCCGAGAGTGTAGGGGAAAATTTGGACGAGGCTCAAAAGGCCTGCTCCAGCCAAAGGGACTGCAAGAGACGTGGTAATTGAACTGCTCTGCACAGTAGCCGTAAGCAACAATCCCACCAAAAACGCACGCAGGGCTGTTTTGAACAAATAGCGGTCAAACCAAACCTCGGCCTTTTTTACGACAAGAACCTTTAAAGATATCACCATTTGCGATAAGGCCAAAAGCAGACAGAGAAGAGCCAGGATCAGTAGAATCCAGGGGTGATCCCCTATCCAATGCCTAAAAACATCCACGACAGGCAGGGTTATTGTCTTGACGGGGCTGAGAAAGGTCAAGCCTCCTATGTGCTGGAATTCCTCACCCACCAATGTCGCTGCCCGGCCCAAAAAATTGGTAAAATACTGCAAAGGGAAAATCACCAGAACTGCCAAAATATTGAAAAAATCGTGAACGATCGCGGCCGCAAAGGCCCTCTGGAATTCTATGTTGCGTCTGATCTGAGTAAGAGAGGCAAGAAGGTTGGTCACAGAAGTTCCGATATTGGCCCCCATTACAATAGGAATGGCATTGGGAATGGTGAGAGCGCCGCCGGCGACAAGACCCACAACGATGGATGTCGTGGATGATGAGGATTGGATGATCGATGTTGCGAGTATACCGATAAAAAGCCCCACGATAGGATTCGTTGTTGTCTCGATAAGGCTGGATGCGAAGCCTTTGCCGAACAACTTCAAAGAGGCCCCCATCAACTCGAGGCTGAAAAGAAAGAGGTAGAGAAAAAATATGAGTCTGAGAATGTTAAAAACGGTGGAATGTCGAAGGACGAATTTTCTTTTTTGGTTCAAAACAGCTCCAAAAAACAACCGATTATCGATGGAGATAGTGTCACATCAAACGGATTGAGTCATCTATATAACACACGAAAAATGCCGAGTCAAAGGCAAAATAAAACAAGCCTCAAGACAAAATAAAAAAAAGATTTTTCTTATGTGTTCTTTGTATTGACCCCGAAATACTGTTGTGGTAAAAATTCATTGGATATCAAAGAGGAGGGAGATATGAGACGAATAATCATTGGAGTCGTGGTCGTCAGCGTCATTGTGTCCGTGTGTATGGGCCAACATAATATCCGTCCAGTCCATACCTATTCCATAGTGGCATACGACAAAGAGACCGGCCAGTTGGGTGTGGCGGTCCAATCCCATTGGTTCTCGGTCGGGTCTATCGTACCGTGGGCGGAATCTGGAATCGGCGCGATCGCCACACAATCCTTTGTTGAAGTATCTTACGGCCCTTTGGGATTGGAGCTTATGAGGGCGGGTAAAAGTCCAGAGGAGGCATTAGCCGCTCTGATTCAGGCCGATAAGAATGAAGACGTCCGTCAGGTGGCCATGGTGGATGCCAAAGGAAGAGTGGCGGCTCACACGGGAAAAAACTGCATTCCTGAAGCTGGCCATTTTATAGGGGATGGATTTAGCTGTCAGGCCAATTTAATGCTCAATAACACTGTCTGGGATGCTATGGCTAAGGCCTTTCAACACACACAGGGAGAATTGGCTGACAAGCTCTTGGCGGCATTGGAAGCCGCCGAAGCAGAGGGCGGCGACATCAGAGGAAAACAATCTGCTGCACTTATCGTAGTCAAGGGGGAAAGTTCAGGGGTCTGGTGGAAAGACAGGCTCTATGATCTGCGGATCGAAGACCATCCAACGCCTGTCAAAGAAATAAAAAGGCTCCTCATGCTGAACGAAGCCTACGATCACATGAATATGGGTGATGAGTTCCTCACAGAGAATAAAGTCGAGGACGCCATGATGGCATACACAAAAGCCATGGAGATGTATCCCGATAATGCAGAGATGATATTCTGGCCGGCAGTCACACTCGCCGCCACAGGGAATGTGGAGAAAAGCCTTCCCTTGTTTAAAAAGGTTTTTGCCATGGATACCAATTGGGCGATCCTCCTGCCCAGACTTCCCCACGTCGGTCAGCTACCTCAGGATGAGGAGCTTATAAAGAAGATTCTTTCTGTGGCCCCAGAGAAGAAGAAATAGTTTGAATAATCTAGGTTTGGTGGAGTCAAGTTATTTATCGTTCTTAAATGTTATCAAAAGTTGTTATGAAAAGCGCGAAAATTGGCTTCATTATCTGGAGAATCTTCCATCATCTCTTGAATCCGGAAGTTTGTTAAGTTTCCCTTCGAGCCACCCGATTTTACTGACTTCCCTCTGATCGAATTCAGGAACATAAGGTTTAATATCCAGGAGAGGCGTTCCATCAACGATGTCAACATCTTTCAAAGAGAGCACATTGTCTTTAATCTTTTCCAATTGCACTATAGAAATGCCGATAGGATTAGGCCTGCTGGGTCCGCGGATAGCAAAAATCCCATGTTCCTTATCATCCAAAAATGGTTCTGCCAATAACCGGGAGGCTTTTGACAGATGGAAGTGATAAATGAGGATAATATGAGAGAAGCCTTCTAAATCCTTTAATCCCGCCGTATACTCGGGTAAAAGTTCAACAGTTCCTTTGGCTCCACAAGATCCAGAAGCCTGTATAGGTGTCCCTTCAGGCTTCTTGAAAGGCGTCCGAACAATGCCAATTGGTTCATAGATAATCTCTTGCATTTCAAATCTCCCCTGGCTTTATCTATCTAACCTGGATTATTCACGAGTCGAGGTTGCCGTAGAGGCAAGGCGCAAAGGATGCAGCTGTAGATAATCTACTGCAAATCCTTTGCAACGAAGCATATACGGTGAGATCGGCTCGCCTGAAAGGTAAAAAATGTCGATTAAGCATAGAAAGTACATTGAAAATGGAAATGTCAGGGTGATTTACTGGAAGAATAGTGTAAATGGTTGATATTACTTTTGTTGAACAAATTATCGACATTTTTTATGAATAGTTCAGGCTAATTGACATATTTAACGATAGCCTTATATCACTTCGAATATCCTTGTGGGTATGAGGAATCAAGATTCCAGAATAACTCTCTCACCCGCCTTTTTCCCCCTGATGGGCAAAAGCCAGGCAGAAAGAGGTTTATCCAATTGTAAAGACATCGAAGCCACATCAACAGAAACCCGACTCCATTGAATTATACCAAGGAAAGTCACAATCACAATAAAAAATCTAAAAAAATGAAACGAAATGGAACACAAATTAGTTTATAATATGTTAATATTCTTATATATGGAAGATAAGATATGGGCTCAGAAAATAACTACGGATTTGATGAATATTCTCATCTTCTTTTTTCTGAAACGGAACACGAGGATTTCTTATCCGAAAAATTGAGCGCCAGAGTTGAGGCAGGTTTATCGCCTGTCGAAAATCAAGGCAAAGGCCTTCCCGGTCGGGACCAGGACGCCCTAAATTCCATCCCTATCCAGAGCTCAGAGGACGGGAATTCAGAGAACACAGAAATGGTGTTTACCCAAGAATCCGCATCCACATCAGATGTTGTCAAGCTCTACCTGAGGGAGATGGGGAATATTAAACTTCTTAAAAAAGAAGAGGAGATCGCTCTAGCCAAGGACTTCGAAAGAGGAAATAGAGTCATTCTGAATGCCCTCTATAAAACGTCTTTTATCTACAAAAAAATTTGCGATCTCGAAGCACAGATCAGGGAAAATCCAGAAATCATCCGGGGTGTATTTGATTATGACGAGGAAGGGGATAGGGCGAAAGAGCTGGAAAAGAGGAAACAACAGATCCTGTCGAAGATGCGCCAAATCAAAAAACTGGGAGAACAGCTGGAAAGCATTCCGCAAACAAAAAAGCACTCCATTGCCAGAGCCCGACACGTCATCCAGATGAGACGGCTTATCGAAAATCTTAACATCCGCCCCTTACGCATGGACAGTATCATCGACGAGATCTATGACCGATTGAAGGTGGCTCAAAGTGCATTGAGGTGTCTCAAATCAAAGGATCTCCGGATCAAAACCATAAAAAAAGCAAATCATAAAGTTAACGAGAACGAGCGCACTGCACAAATCAAGAGGGGCATCCAAAGGTTCCGGAAAGAGACGGGTCTTTCACCAGATCTCTTGGAAAAACGAGTTCAAGAGATCGAAAAAGGAATTCAATTCAGAGATCGGGCAAAACAAAAAATGGTTTCTGCGAACTTGAGGCTTGTCGTTTCCATCGCCAAAAAATACCAAAACAGAGGAATGCCATTTCTCGATCTGATTCAAGAGGGCAACATAGGGCTGATGAGAGCTGTGGAAAAATATGATTATCGTCGGGGACACAAATTTTCGACCTATGCGACCTGGTGGATTAGGCAGGCGGTCACTCGGGCTATCGCCGACCAATCCCGAACCATCAGAATTCCTGTGCATTTGACCGAGACCATCCAAAAACTCACAAAGATCACTCGCGCTATCGTCCATGAAAAAGGCAGAGAGCCAACTCCCGAAGAGTTGTCTCAAAAACTGGGGCTGTCTCCGAATAAAATCAAAGAAATCATCACCATTTCACAGGATCCTGTTTCCATCGATTTCCCTTCAGGCCAGAAAGGAGATAATCCTCTCGTCCACTTCATCCAGGATAAAGGCATTCCTTCGCCTCCAGACACTGTTATCCACTCCAGCCTTAGAGAACAGATCGGGATTGCCCTCAACGATCTGTCCGAGAGAGAATCCAAGATCCTGAAGATGAGATTTGGACTCGGCGATGGAGATGAATTCACGCTCGAAGAAGTCGGACAAGAATTTAATGTGACCCGTGAAAGGATCCGACAAATCGAATCCAAAGCATTGAAGAAACTCCAGAACAAACACTCTGGTCAAAAGCTCAGATCATTCACTTCCTGCTTCTAAAAATTATACTGAATTTCCACAAGGGTTATTTGTGCAAGAGAGAAATCACCTTCGGTAAGAAGCTATAAAAACAATCAAAGCCCCAACATTGATCGTCCATGGCTACAAGGACAAGACTGTCCCCCTGGAACAGAGCATGCTGTTGATATTTCAAGATACGAATTTATGGTCAATGCTGTCGATATGGGTAACAGTCTAAAAGCTAACCCAGGATGAATCGGCCGAGACCCACAAGGCCAAGAAGGAGTCCGAGAGCGAGCGCATATTTGAAGGGGAGGATGAAACCATGGTATGTTCTGTAGGTCCATTTCTCCTTGTAGTAATCCTCGCCGAGCTGCTTTCTGTATCTCTCTTTGATCTCTTCCACGACCCTCTGTGTGGCGCTCATTTGCATTTTCTCCTCTTGAACGGACTGTTTGATCGCAGCAGCTTCTCCAGGTGTGAGAGTTCTCTCAAAGATATGCGTTGTGGTGAAAAATCGAAACTCCCCTTCCTCCTGAAAGAACGACAGGATGAGAGGTATCCCTATCCCGATCAGGACGAGCAGCAAACCTGTCCGCCTTCTCTCTGTCATAATCCTTTTCTTAAACCGAAGATCTTTCTCTACCATATGATCTCTCCTGAATACACTCAGAATAATGGGGGTATCCCCAGATATCACTTATTTTGTCGGAATAATCAAGGAAAATCATCAAAAGAATCTCAAGTCGTTCCAAAAGTCGCATGCTATTCTGATATGACGATATCCTTTGCTGTCTGGCCCGCTTTTTGAGACGAAACGAAGATTTTGAGCACCGCTTTTAGCGATGGATCCTTCACTCGCAGAATATATGTGTTTTTTGGGCTTTTGGAATATCCATCGATCTGTCCGATCTTTTTCTTTTTTTCGCCATAAATGATCTCGAGATTATCATCAGGAGACACCTGAAGAATGACGGGCTCTGCGATCTTTAATGCTTCTGCTTGTTCTGTGGCTGTGGGCAAGAATCCTGAGTTCTTCACGGTGACATCTAGCTGATAAATTCCGCCTTTTTTATCGGTCACCTCTGTCTCACCGATTTCAATTTTAGGAATCAAGCCAGCAAGATAGATCACAAAGTTGTTCCCCATCTCACATTCATTCTGAATCAAATCGCCCTCAGGAGGGCTGGTTTTGCTCCGGCGCCATCCGCCGATCTCCACGGTCCCCAATGTAGGGTGGTCATACGTATGCCAATCCACAAAGATCTTTCCGTCCATCTCTTCGTCATTCCACTTGAACCGCTCTTCTGTGGTGACTTCTCCATCCTTGTCATAATCCGGTGTCTCCCAGTGCTCATCTCCAAGGGAAAAGATCCCGAAGAGGTTGTATGCGGTCTCGATAGAACTGCCCCAAGCAAAATAACCACGCTCACATCCACAATCTCCGGATTCCCTGCTGAGATCGAAATTCCCATCCAAAAATTGACTGTCGGGATACATACTCTCTGGGGCATTCTTTAACTTATCGTCCTTATCCCGGTACACTTGTGTGGATTTCCTGTTGGGAGTCTCCGGCGGAAAATTCCAGTCGTAGACTGAAGTCGCTAAGTCCCAGCCGGAATGTTCGAGACTTCTGGTGCTGGCAATTTTGTAGAGCTCCAGGTCGCCCTTATGCTCAAAATCCTTGTCCGGACTGGTCGTCGGAGGGCGAAGGATCACACGGCCGCAACAGTGATGCTGGACGTAAACGGCAATGTTGGGATGACTGGAGATAAAATCGACTTCTGCACGAGTGACACGCTCCTCCATGGGATACTTCCCCCCACCACGCTGAACGCTTTCCGGCCTCCAGTTTCCGGGATAATTCCTGTTAGAGAGGAACCTCATGCTGAAGCTGTCTTCATTGATCTTGCCATCTCCATCATTGTCGATCCCCTCAGAATAGATTTTGTAATATATTCCTTCTGTCTCATCCTTCGGTTTTTGGATCATCATTCGCGGATCTTTTGCAGAGATCTTCATGTCTCCTTCGGGATCTTTCTGCCTCATCTGAACAATAAATCCATCTCCGTCGATATCTTCAGGAGGATCCTCGTCGAAGAGGAAATCGCCGTCGGAATCCACGGGGTTGGGGTCCTCCCCTGCCGGCTTTCCCGTCAAGTACGCCTCAGCGCCGTCCACATCCAGTCGCGGCACGATATACCAGACGACACCGTCCACAATTTTGGTCACATGGGCATCTCTGCCATAATTGGCGAGCAGATACCAGATCGTGTAATTGCAGGACATGGATGCGATGACCTCGCTCGAATGGATCTGATTCAAGAAGAATCCCGGCTTTTCCTCCGCTTTTCCGGTCTCTGGATTGTTGATCACAAACAACCAAACATCTCTGCCCATCTGAGATTTGCACATGGTCTTGAGCTCTGTGAGATGGGGGTAGGCATTGTGCATATCCCGCAAATAGTCCGTCAATTCATCATACGTGAAATAGTGATAAAAATCGTATTTCTCCAGAGCAACGATCTTTTTAGTTTTTTGGGGTTCGCTGAATGCAGTTGTGCAGGCCAAAAGACAGACACCTATCAAAAGAAATGCAATTTTGCGCATAGTTTTCCTCTCCCTTCTCCCCTTTATATTCCGTAAAGTCGTTTGATCGTGCGTTGCCAACAGAAAAGGCATAAAGCACCGTTATTTCTCATGGATGATCCGGGTGATATATATGAACGCACATATTTGATACAGAGATGATATCAGTCTTCAAAATCGAAGTCAAAATCAAAAATTATGCATTACGTTTGATAACGACAAGGGTGATGTCGTCGTACTGGGGGGCATTGCCTGTGTGTCGGGCAATAGCCTCAAGGATCGCGGATTGGATCTCCCGCGCAGATCGGTCAAGATTCGCCTGGATGACGTCCACAAGACGTTCAACCCCAAAGAGGTCATCGGAAACCATCTCGGAGAAAGGGTCTGCGGCTTCGGTGATCCCATCGGTGTAAAGCACGATCACCTCTCCAGCTCGGATGGCGACTGTCTGCTGATCATAATGCACATCCGGTTGAAATCCCAGGATGAGACCACCCTCTCCCAGGCGTTCGATCCGCCCATCCGAGCGAAAAAGCAGAGGTTGGTTATGGCCGGCGTTGGTCGAGGTGAAAATGGATCTCTGTCTGTCCAGGATGCCATAGAAAAAGGTGACGAACATGTGTGTATCCGTGGAAAGGTATAAAAGGTTGTTTATCCGATAGACCACTTCTGCGACTTTTCCGGGCTGGAAAATCTGGGCATGAAGGGATGCCTGAAGATTGGCCATGAGCAAAGCTGCGGGGATTCCTTTTCCAGACACATCGGCAATAGCAATCCCCAACTGTCCATCGCCGACATCCAGAAAATCAAAATAATCACCGCCTACCTGCTGGCTGGGCAAGCTGGTTCCTGTGATTTCAAACCCAGAAAAGACGGGCATGTCATGCGGCAAGAGTTTCTCCTGGATCTCTCGAGCTGTTTCGAGCTCCCGCTCGAGGCGTTCGCGCTCGATGGCCTCTTCCTGGCCTTTTTTGACGGCAGCAGCCATCTCATTGAACGATACGGCAAGGTCACCGAGTTCATCTTCGTTGGGGATTTCGATCTGGATGTCAAAATCTCCCTTTGCGATCTGTCTTGTCCCCTGGTGAAGAGCTTTCACCGCTGAGGTGATTCCTCCGGCTATTCTGATCCCGAAAAAGAGGGCAAAAGCTTCGAGGATCAGAAGGATGACAAAGAGAGCTAAAAGTACCGACATCACCAGAAGGGAGAGAGGGTTCTGTTCCGAAAAAAACGCTTGAACAATACTGAATAAGCTGGATTCGGTCATCAACAGAATTTTTTGATCTTGAAACTTCCCCTCGGCAAAAGAGACAACATCCACATCCGTCATCCCAAAATACAGCGTCTTCCTCCAAAGTGTGACTTTTGTCGTTCTGGGAGTTCCATTCTCTCCAGGCTCAGCCTGATATTTCCCGTGTATCTCCTTTTGCGAGGGTTTTTCGCCTTTGGGAACAGAGCGTATCAGGATATCCCTAGAAATCCCGATATCGATAGGGTTTGAAAAGGATAGTTTGACATCCGATTGGAGGATATCCGCGAGCCTGTTCATCATGCTGCTATCCAGAAGGCATCCTTTGATATCCATTGACGGGAGTGCGATATCTCCAAATCGAATAAGCCATATATCCGAGCCGATCCAGAAAAATTGTGCCTGCCTGGACTGCTGCCATTCTTTGACTCTAGATGCGTCCGTTTGTAATGCCTGCAGAAATTCCGAAAACCATGCGGGTGTATTCTCTTCCTTCTGAATATTCACACCATCGCTCACATACATGAAAGAACTGTTCGATATCGTGCCGATGAATGTACCATCAACAGCGGCAAGGCTTGCCCAATCTTTGAGGATAGCTTTGGCGCGAGTGGCACGGCTTGCGCCTAAGGTGCTGTAGATAGTGAGAGCTCCCATGACATTGACAAGGAGGAGAGGGATAAAAGCGATCAAAATAGCACTCACGGCCAATTTGGGCTTCAGTTTCATAAAATGGAGGCGGATATTCAGGAAGATATGGAGAATGCTGAAAAACCAAAAAAAGCGGAGAGACCAAACCGAATAGTCTACGAGATGCTGTCCTAAATCCACAAAGCTAAAGGGCTGTGAACTTGAGAACAAAAAATCTTCTGTTTGTGGAATGGCTTCCGCGCGAGCACCGATCTCAGTTGTCTTTCCAGGAATCCATCCCAAACTCAACAAACAAAAAACGATAAAACCGATCAGATATAAAGCTGCCCGGCGTCGGGACGTAAGATGCCTATAAGGTTTATAGAGCCGGATCAAGAGGAAGACAAAGGCAAAAGCCTGGGCTGCGATCCAAATTCCTAATTCAGAGGAAAAGATCACGACAAGGATCAAGCTTAGACATAGCCATACGATCCAAAATTTCTTGAATTTGGAATCGAGGAGTAGCATTCGGATAGCACATATCCACGTCGCAAGCGCGACAAGCGCTGCCAGCCAGAGCGATCCGGGGTGTTCGAAGCCTGACAAAATCCGGATCAGCCAGACGATCAAAGACCCTGTTATGATCAAGAGCGTGCAGCGCCAGACGCGCTCGTTGAGGGCAGAGGATTCTTTTTTCTTTTTTTTACCTGAGATGCCAAAAGCATTGTTGTGAGACACTTTTTGGTTTTCCTGTTTCTTCGCTTTTTCTTGTGTCATTTTTGTCTCACTATCAATCCTTGTTTGGCTCCCTTTTCAAAGGATCCATATCCATGGACAGTAGTATAGTCCAAAAAAAGGCCGTAAGAAATATTTTTATTCCACATTGCAGATGACAGCGTTGTAAACATTTTTGGTTGATCTATCCTGAACAAAAAAAACCACTTTCAAACGGGCACGGTCGATCGTGTAGTGCTTCTCTTTAAAAGTGAAATTAGTCTCTTTTTCATAAGCGGATAATCGTTGCTCCCCGTTCCGTTCTGCATCCAGGATGTTGAATACGAACTCTCTTTCTTTGATTTCTTTGGGAAGAACGATACGGAAATCACGGATAATATTCTTATGGAAGAGAATTCCATTCTCTCCGGCATATTTGACTTCATCCTCAAGGAGAACAAGATTGTAATCGGCGTTTGTGATCTCCTTGTCGAACGAGAGACTAACCCTGATATTCTCCCCGTTCCGTTTCGCGCTGATCTGCAATTTGACTTTTGGTGATTCATAGATACGCGCGTTGATTTCAGAGGCATATTCGTCGAATTTTGCTTTCGCTCTTTGAATGGGTCCTCCACCACTGAGCTTCTTCTCTCCATCAATGTACACCGTGGGTGTGCTGTTCACTTTATAAAAATACGCTCTCGCCCTTGTGGCTTCGTTCATCAGAGGGTCAGGCCTGGGGATCGGGAGATGATATTCAAGAATCACCAGATGATCTTGGCTGAAAGCCTCGAGCAATCCATCGAAACCCACATCGGCAGCCACACAAGGAGGGCATTCCGAACCGGTGAAAAGCTCTGCAAGCACAACCTTCCCCCGCCATTCTTGTGTGGGTTTGAATTGTGCAGGGTGAAAAGGGAGTTCGCGTTGCCTGGCCTCCAGAAGGCTCTCGAATCCTTCCAGGTTTCCGTGCAGTTTTTGATACAATCCCCTGGCCCGGTCAACCGAATCTTCGAAATTCCCGACCGCAGCATTAAAAAAACTGTTAAAGGCCTCCTGGGCTTGATTCAACTGCTCAAAAGTGACTCCCTGAGCGTACCAAAATGCCCCATCTTTTTCTCCCCCGTTCTCCACATATAAGGCCAAGGCCTCTTGTGCTTTTTGTGGTCTCCCCTCATTGAGGTAAGCCTTAGATATCATGAGATAACGCAGAGCCAGTCCCTTCTCGACAAATGGCTTCTGGCGCTCAGGAAGTTTTTGCAAAAATTCTGGATTTTTCGCGAGCTTCTCTGTTTCATTTGCAAACAGAAGGATAATTTGGGTGACTTTTTTTTTGTCGAACTGTGAAATCCTGGCATGCTGCAATATGTCGAGACCCGCATAGTAAAACATGAAAAGCCTGTTCAGACCTGAAGCCTTTTGAAACTTCATGCTTTGCAGTTTGATGATCTCTTCCAAAGACGTGCTGAGTTCGATCTTGGCGTTTGTGATGGCATTTTGGATAAGACCCGCATATTTGCTGTTTGGATACTCAGATCTGATCCGTTCCAGCTCTGTGATCCGCGCATTCGCATCTTCAATCCTCCGGGCCCTCATAAATAGCCTGTACTCCGGAGCTGCCTCCTGTTCCTCTTGAGACTTGAGAACGATGGAAAACACCAGGACAAAAAACAGCATAAAAATGATCGTCTTGTTCTGCATTCGCACACTCATGTTAGGCCTCCAACACAATTCTCAATTCTAGACGAATTCGGGCAAAATTGCCACATTTAGGACACTCAGGTGTCATGCCGTCAGGGACTTCGGGATGTTTTCCAGCCACTCCTTCAAGCTATTATCGGGTGGGTATTTTCAAGTCAGCCCAGGATGCCGTTTCCAATTCATGAACACAGCAAATCCCAGAAAAAAATCGGAGTAGCCGCCCTACCGCTTAACGAAACTCCGGAAAAGGCAGGCCAGGAAAAAATGGAACTGTTTTCTAGGGTCGTAGGGAAGGCAATGATTTTCGATCTATGCAGCTTCGTCTGGGACGACTTCGATATTGGCTTGGTTCTTGCCGCGGATCCTCTTGAGCTTTATGGCCCGTTTGGGCTCCCATTCCGCCAGAACGCGGTAGATATCATCTATACTTTTCACCTCTTGATCGTGGATGCTCACGATGATGTCACCTGGGATCAATCCCGTTTTTTTGGCTGGACCTTCGGGGTCAACAGAGGCGATTTCCACAGCATACTCACTCTTGAGGTTATGATATCGAACGATCCTCCGATCCAGGAGACGTCTGAATCCTACGATGCCCAGATAACTCCGCCTGACCTTCCCTTGAGTCATCAACTGGCTCACAATCCATTTGGCTGTAAGGGAGGGGATGGCAAAACCTATTCCCTGGGCCATAGCAATGATAGCTGTGTTGATCCCGATAACCCTTCCTCGTGAATCCAACAGAGCTCCGCCGGAATTTCCTGGGTTGAGAGGGGCTGTGTGCTGGATGATGTTTTCGATAAGGCGGCCTTCCTGGCTTCTAAGCGTCCGGCCAAGGGCGCTGATGACTCCTGTAACGACAGTCGATTGAAAACCATAAGGATTTCCCATCGCGATGGCCAGTTGCCCTACGCGGAGTTTAGAAGAATCGCCCAGAGTGGCATAGGATAGGTTGGAGGAATGGACAGCGATAACAGCCAAATCTGTCGATGGGTCCTGACCCATCTTTGTTGCCAAAAGGCGTTTCCCATCCATAAAGACGGCCTCAATCTGTTTTGCCTTCGCCACAACATGATTGTTAGTCAGAATGTATCCGTCTGGTGTGAAAACGACTCCAGATCCAGCACCTGTGGGAGCATACTCAGCCTGCCGGTTTCTCTCCCCGGTCGAAATAGAAACTATGGCCGGACCTACTGTGTCCACAACTTTGATGACTGCCTTTGAATAGGCATCAAGGAGTTCCGCATCAGAACCATCCTCATTGCTGACCTCGCAGACCTTACCCAAATACCCATCTCCTGTGGCATAAGCGTCGCCATTTATCCACGCCAGTGGATTTTCCTTCATATGACTCATGTTGCCTTCTCTGTATCAGTATAGGATACCAGCAATCCCGGAGCCGGGATCACCTCACAACATCACCATATCTATTATACAGGAGAGACAAAATTTGAGTGAGATAATTTTTTTGAACCGGTCTTTACCTCTCAAAAAAAAAGGGTGTATCCCCAGTTGAATGCAAAAAGCACAGCAAGAACGATGATCCCTCTATTCAAGATTTTCCCCGAGCCGAAGATTCGAGCGGATAAAACGGGAAAAAAGATTGCACTTAGCCGGTAGAAAAATTGAAGCCAGATATAAGCGAGCGTGAGCAATCCCAAACGATGATATGTCAGGCTCGCTTGAAAATTATCGTGCATGGCTTCAACGATCGACCGCGTCAACCCACAACCGGGGCATGGCAACCCAGTTAGGTTGCGAAAGGAGCATGTATCAGGGATCGGGATATGCCCGAAATGAAGATAAGGAGAGCCCGGTCTTGGCGGAGACAGCAGCACCCCACCCACCAAAATACCTATACAGAAGAAAAGCACAACCCAATGGGACGTGAGTTCTCCTTCTCTCTGCGGATGTTTTTCAGGCTTTCGGTCGAGCTGAAGAGAATCCTTTGGCATAGAATTGGCTAGTGAAAGGCAGATTTAACCTCAGGTTTCGTCAACGCCGTAAGACACCAGATTCCGATGGGCAGACCTAAAATACAGCATGGGCTTATGCAGGGAATCATAGCCAGTATACTTGCGGCCATGGCCAAACCCCACTGTTTGAGCTCCTTCATCTTGAGAGCTGCATAGATAATAAATCCTGCCACTAGAATACCGACAAAGGAACTTCCAATCCCTGCAGCACCCTCCCAGAGTTCCTCATATTTGTCTGGGAGTCTGTCCCACCCGAGAAATCCCAGACCAGTCCCGATAAGAAGAGAAAAAAAGGCTGCCAGTGAAAAAATGGCACCGATGATTCCCGTGATGAGGAGTCCAGTGGACGGACCAGAAACCTGATGGGACATATCAGGCGCAGTCGGAGGGATGTTTTGCTCGTTGCTCATATTGCCTCCTTGACATTCTAAGATTAGGGTCGCTTAAATCAAAAAACCTATACCGACAATGCCGTATATATCAAAAAATACATATTCTCATCCAGAGAGTTTCCCGGCTAATGACCTTTGGTTCAGGGCAACCGCTCTCGCTTTTGTAGGAATTCCACGATTTTTGCATACGCCGTATGACTTCGTAAAGATTCAAAGCTCGAATCTCGTTCCAACAAGGGCAATTCTGCCCATCCACAATCAACGGCTTTCTGCAAATTCAAGAATGTGTTTTTCTCATCGTGAACACATGCATGATAGCTCGCGAATTCATAATACACTTGCGCATCACTCCCCTCCCAGATCCAGCTAAAGTCGAAGCCCTCTTTATGTTGGAAGAGTTCGCGTGCTTTCAGGAAATGTTTCTCCTCTTCTCGGCTCATCCCGAGAAGGTGGAATGCCTTGGCCATTCCCACGCAGACTTTTATCAATATGTAGCCGATTCCGAGTGATTTTGAATATTGATGGATAATCTGGTTGGCTTTTTTGTATTGTTCGAGAGCTCGGTCAATCGAGCCCTTCTCCAGATCTACATTTCCGAGTTGACAGGTGGTCAAGGCAAGAAAAGGGCCTGTGTAAACATGATCGGTTTTTTCGAGAAATTTACGAGATCGCAGATACAAGCTTCTAGCTTTTTCCAGGTGACCCTGCCGAAAAAATACATTGCCCAACAAAGTTTGTGCCCCCACAAACCTGACCATAGCCTGTTTTCCAGTCTCTTCTATGGCGGCGGCTTTCTCCAAATACTTCTCTGCCTCTCCGTACTGCCCATGAAGGAGGTAGATCCAGGCCACGTTCATGTAAGCGGGCACATAATTGGGTTGGAGTTCAATGTTTATTTGGTAATGTCTCACGGCATCCGGATAGTTTTCCAGAGTGTATTCCATGACCGCTTGTACAGTGAGAGCCACACCTAAAAAATAATGCGCAAGAGGATTGTGGGATTCAAGCTCCACGGCCTTTTTCCCCAATCGAAGAGCTCTATCAAAAAGCAGTTTTCGTGAGTAGCCGTAGGTCAACCACTGGTAGGGATCAGAGAGATCCGGGTCTCTATTTATGGCTTCTTCCAAATAGACTATGCCGGTATCAAGATCGTTCGGATCCGTTTGAACAATGAACTTGATCATATGGATAGCCCCAAGGCCTGAGTAAGCCAATGCATACTCTGGATCGATCTCCAGGGCTTTTTTCATGAGTTTTATCGCTTCCGACATTCCCTCTATTCCCATCTGGTTGTGGATCTGACGGCCCCTTGCATAATACTCATAGGCTTCCAATTCAATGGTTTCAGGTGTCTCGATTTTTTGGATCTCTGTATCGGACATTTCCAAGTCCAAGGACTCCATCAGATTGGTGATGATCTGATCCTGAAGTCTGAAAATGTTGTCCATTGTGCCATCAACTTTTGCAGAGCCGACAAGATTCCCGGTGGATACTTCGGTGAAATGGGTTGTGATCCGGATCTCTTCGCCCATCTTCTGAAAACCACCCCAGAGTATCCATCGGGCATTGAGGGAACTCCCAAGAGCGATCACCCGCTGCTCTGTAACTTTTTGGCCCGTATCCCTTCCAAGGACGGCAGAGATCCTTTCGCGACTGACAACCTGGAGAGCTGCGATCTTTTTCAAGTCTACAGTGACCGTCTCAGCGATACCGCTGGACAGCCAATCACACGTGGGGTCATTTGTGATATTGGCAAAGTCGAGAATCGCCACGGAGTTTTTCTGTTCAGATAGCTTTACCAGGGGAGTGGAGGGAATCTGTCTCTCTTGGACTTTTTTCAAATCTTCAAGCAACTCTTTGGCAGAGGCATATCTCAAGTTTTTGTCTTTGGCTAAAGTTCTGTGTATGACTCGATCAAGCCCTGGTAAGATTTTGGGAACAGACACCGTCAAGAGTTCAGGGTCTTTATTTAGGATTCCAGAAATCATCACCTGCTGTGTATCTCCTGCGAAAGGATGTCTTCCCGCCAGCATCTCATAAAGGCACACGCCCAGCGACCAGATGTCCGTCCTGGCGTCCACACCCTCGCCGTTGGCCTGTTCGGGAGACATGTAAGCCAGAGTTCCGATGATCCCAACCGTCAGAGTGACATCGGTTTCCATGGAGAGCTTGGCTACGCCAAAATCCATGATCTTCACCTGGCCCTTATCTGTGATCATGATGTTGGCGGGTTTTATGTCTCTATGAACAATGCCTTTCTCATGGGCTTCTTCCAAACCTAGGGCCACTTGAATCGCTATATCCAGCGCCTCATCCTGATTCAGCTTCAGTGTGGAGATCTTGTCTTTTAAGCTTTGACCCTTGATATAGGCCATCACAATAAATGTATGCGCGTCACTCTCATAGATCTCGTGAACCACACAGATATTCGGATGGTCCAGGGCAGCAACCGCTTGCGCTTCTTGGATAAAACGCTTTTTAAACTCTGGGAACTGCAACTCATGAGCCGGTAAGAACTTCAGGGCGACCTTCCGTTTGAGCTTTGTATCTTCGGCTTTATAAACGACACCCATCCCCCCTTCACCGATCTTTTCCAGGATCTTGTAGTGGGCTATTTTTTCGCCAATCATCCAGGCACTCGAACGTCTTTACTGTGTGATGTGTCAGAACAACCCGTCTTCTGAAGGGGAAAAATCACAAGACGCCTGCAAAAGCGATTCCCTTCTCTCGGCAGAAAGAATATCAATTTGCAGACAAAGAGTCAAACCTCTATCTCTTTCTCTATCTCCCCGCGCCCATTGACCGCGGATATCTTTCCGTTCCCCTGTTGGAAGTGGAGAATCCAACCTTCGGAGAGGTGCACAAGGGGGCATGCAGGGAAAAAGTGTACAACCATATATAGATTGCACCTCCATTCAGTCTTTGAGTGAGTATTCCAGGGCAGCCATGGCATGAAGCTCGAGCGTATTCAAGAGCCTGATCTTTGTGTCTTCCTGGTTGATGGCCAAGGAAAGCTCTGTGCAGCCGAGAATGACACCGTCCTCATCATAACTGTTGATGATATCGAGAAGTTTCTGGCGTGTTGTGTTTTTGTAGATGCCCAGGACGAACTCTTTGAAGATGATTTTATTGATCTCCTCTTGTTCCTCTTCAGATGGTATGATTACCTCCATAGCATGCTTGGCAAACGCATCTCTATAAAATGGTGATTGCATCGTGTGCTTGATCCCAATGAGCAACAGTTTTTTCATCTTCAGCCTTTTGGCCTCCAAAGCAGTGATCTCCACGACGCTGAGCAGTGGCACAGACGCTTTTTTTTGGAGTATGTCGAAAACAGAATGAGGAGAGTTTGCGGCAATAACGATGAATTCGGCGCCTGCCTTCTCGAGAAATTTGATCGCAGTTATAAGGTACCTGATGTATCCATCAATATCTCCCCGTTCTTCAAAACCCACGAGTTTCGCCAGGTCCAGGCTGAAAATGACAACCTCTGGATAATGATAATCTCTCTTTCTGGCGAAATATTTTTTTAGAATGAATTCATAGTACTTGATCGTAGACTCATGACTGATCCCACCGATAATACCTATCCTTTTTGCCAATTGACCTCTTCCTTTCTCAAGTGTGAAAAATCTCCTTTATTATTACACTTTTTATACACTAAGATGCAAGGATTCCGTAGGAGGATTTTTCTTGAAGTCAGATTTTTTTTAAAATTCTGGCAGGAAGGGTGATAATCGCCTTAAAGAAGTCAAGAACAGCGCTGACCGTTATCCCGACAAGCCGGAAAGGGATGAGCAAAAGCCAGATAATCGGATAAAGGATCAGAGCAAGCAGAGCCAAGGGCCAGCAGAGGACTAGGAGTATAAGCCAGAGTAAAATTTTCATCGCATTCCTCTCATTTCTGGTCAATTCGTGTGACGTTATCGTTGCCATTATAACACTTTATTAAGCATATACGAACACAACCTTTAAAAGGTTCTTTGGACATATCTGAATTATTCATAAATTATTCCGATACCATTATCTATCTCTTTTCACAGATGTTATGCAGTTTTTTGTTTCCAGTAAGGATTGATCAGGTCTTCGAAGATAGCCAAAGCTGCCTCAGAACCCTGCCCGGCAGCAGTTACTATCTGTTTATAACCTCCCTCCACATCTCCAGCGGAATAGATCCCTGGAATATTTGTTCGATGGAACAAATCATGCTTGATGTAGCCTTCTAGGGTCAATTCCACTCCGATTTTTTTTGCAAGGCCCACTTCGGGTTTACCCTTGAACAGAGGACCGTCGCACGTACTGCAGTAACTGACACCTCGGCCGGAAAGGCGGACTTCCCCTGGAATCCCCAGGCGTTTATAGGCCGCTCCCGTAGCCAGGAGGATCGCCTTGGCTTTAAAACGTCGGCGTGTTGTCTGGATGACAAAGATATCTTTGCATTGGATATTGAAAACTTCTTCCCCTGGAAAAATTTTGACATACTGCAGGGCATGAGTGACCAAAATGTCCACAAGAGTCTTACCTCCGACAATCACTAAATCCGCGGCGACTTCATCGGCATTACTCTCAGGGATAAAAAACGTTTGCTGTTCCATCCTTTCCAAGGAGAGCATAAACAATTCTTCTGTCTGTGCACCCTGCGCGATGAGCGTTCCATTCGCAAATGTCATGGGAACTCCATGCGCGGCGTATTTATCTGCCATTTCAGGGTTCACCTGGACATCGATGATATCGAGCGAGATCAGGTCGGGCTTATCGATAGCAGCCTTCAGAGCATTGACAACCTGTTGAGGACAGTATGGACAGGTCACGCTCACGAACAGTTTGATCTCTCTCTTCGACTGGATTCTTTCCAGGATTTTTTTGGATTGATCGCTGGCGTTGCTCTTGCGATATCCCATCATGGCCAGAGCCTCTATAAATGCCCTCCTTTCCTCGCCCAATGGCGCGCCCTGCCAACGGATCAAAAAATGCTCCGGGTCGAAGAGCAGTGTCGGCAAATGATCCGCTCTCCATTTTTGGGCACGTTCATGGCCGAGGTCCTAGTCTGTGAGTGTCACTCTAGGCGTAAATTTTGGATGACGCGGATAATATCTCTTGTCGCTTTTGTAAAAACATTCTCTGTTCCGGGAGTTGAAAAAAGGACGAGGGGAACATCCCGAGGCATTTCAGCAAACAAGGCCCTCATCTTCGCCTGGGCCTGCTCAAGCATGGCTTGTTCCGCCTGGTCTGAAGAACTTCGCTTTCCCCCATGATCGCGGCCGTAGGTGTTATTATGGTTATGACCATGATCGTGGTTATGGTTCATTTTTTCCTCCGAAATCTTTGATTCATGTTCCGTCGGTTATTTTCTCTGTCTGATTTTCTTCCCGCAACCTGAAAAAATTATACCAAATGTGTTTTATGCCGTAAAATTCAGGATGGGCAAAGTGAGCATTCCTCATCCCCTGATGAGACAGCAGTGGAGGTTAATGATAGGACCGTTACCCAAACGGCCCTTCGGAGAGAGGATCGCACTCTGCCTTTCATAGACTTCCCAGTGATATTGAAGTAAGATACATTTTCTGAATGATTTTTTCTTATGAATAGGAGGCGCAAATGACATATAAAACACAAAGATACTTGGCCATTATGGCAGTCTTGGTTATTCTCCTGACCGCATCTCTTTGGGCACAGGTAAAAAAGCCGATGACTTTTATCGACACGATCAACCTCAAGCGGGTCTCAGGCCCCAGCCTCTCTCCCGATGGAACACAGATCCTTTTTACGATCACCAATGCCGATTGGGACAAGAACGGAACCGTCTCTTACATATGGCGCCTGAATACGGATGGAAGAGGGCTGGTTCAAATGACAAACGGCAAAGATGGAGAAAGCGGCGGCATCTGGTCTCCCGATGGAAAGATGATCTCCTTTGTCGCCAAAAGGAACGATGAGAGCCAGATCTTTATCTTGAACAATAGCGGCGGTGAAGCCGTAGAATTTTCTGCTCATAAGGGAGGTATTCTCTCCCACACCTGGTCTCCCAGCGGTACAAAGATCTACTTTACGGCCAAGGATCCTCTGAGCGAAGAAGAGGAGCAGAAAAAAAAGGATAAGGATGACGCTTTCCTTTTCGAAACAGATGAAAAAAATACCCACCTTTGGCAGATCGATGTCCAAACCAAAGAAGAAAAAAAACTGACGGATGGCGACTTCACCGTAATAGGATTTCAAGTTTCAAGAGATGGAACGAAGATCCTGTACAGCGCAGCACCCAGCCCAAATTACGATGATGTCCTCAATGCTGAAATCTGGCTCCTGAAGCTCGAGAACGGAAGCAAGCGTAAAATCACGGACAACCACGTCTGGGAGAGCAGTTTCTCATTGTCTCCGGATAACTCCCAGATATTATTCAACGCTGATACCAACGAAAAATTCGAGGCCTATTATCAAGATACCCTCTTTCTCGTCCCTTCAAGCGGAGGAACACCCGAGCTATTGCTGCCGGATTTCACCTACGAAATCTACAATGCTGCTTGGTCCGCGGACGGAAAAAACATTATCTTTTGTGCCAACATGGGTGTGCATGTTGAAATTTTCACGCTTGAGCTCAGCAGCAAGAAATTCACACAGCTAACCAATGGAGAACACGCCATCTACGGTTTCGAGTACATCCCCAAAATAAACACAATCGCCTATTTGGTCAACTCTCCTCAAAATCCCGGCACTTTCTGGACCGCCGACATGGGTGATTTTAATCCCCGGATGATCTACGATCCCTATCCTGAGCTCGATAACTATAAAATGGCCAAGGTTGAGGCCATTCAGTGGAAGAGTATAGATGGACAGGCCATAGAAGGAGTTCTTTTCTATCCTGTAGACTATGAAAAGGGAAAGCGCTATCCTTTACTGGCTCACACGCATGGAGGACCTCAGAGTTCAGACAAGCTCACCTTCGATGGTTATGCCCATGCGCGCGCGGGGCGAGGATATGCGATCCTCAAACCCAATTACAGAGGCAGCACGGGTTATGGCAACGAGGTTCTTCGGGATATGGTCGGGCATTATTTCCTTCACGCTGATGACGATGTTCTCACCGGAGTTGATTATTGCGTAGAGATCGGCTTGGCCGACCCTGACAGATTAGGAACTCTGGGTTGGAGTGCAGGCGGGCACATGACCAACTGGCTGATCACGCAGACACACAAGTTTAAAGCGGCTTCCTCCGGCGCAGGAGCATCAAACTGGATCTCTATGTATGCCCAGAGCGATGTGCGTATTTATCGGACTCCCTGGTTCCTGGGAGATCCGTGGCATGCCGATTCTCCTCTCAAAACCTACAGGAAACACTCCCCAATTTTTTATGTCCATCAGGCCAAAACGCCCACCTTGATCATGTACGGGGAAAACGACCGACGCGTGCCTCTTCCCCAGGGATACGAAATGTATCGAGGACTGAAGGCCAATGGGATTCCTACGGAACTGGTCATCTTTCCGCGCGCTGGACATGGCCCGAGGGAACTCCGGCACATACTTTATAAGATGAACAAGGAATTCCAGTGGCTGGAAAAATACATCATGGGCCGAGATTTTGAGTTCGAAAAACCGCCGGAGAGTAAAGATAAAGAAAAAGACAAGACGCAATAAACCGGGCGTCCAAGTACTGATGAGTTTCCTCGTCCAAGAGCCAGGGCGCTTCGATCAACCGAGAACACCCATTGAGCTCCGAGAATCAAAATCCCGAATTCGTGCGTAAACAGCAAACCTGCGGTGGCTAAACGTTAGGTCATTTCGATCTGCCAGAGTGAAGATCAGAAAATTCGCCATGCTGTCTCCGAAAAATATGTGCTTCTCCCTAAAAAATCGAGAACTTCACATATTTTTTCGGATTTACCCTGATATCCTCGAGAAATGCCGTCAATTGTTTGATGGTCTCGTTCAAAGTTTCGATATACGCTTTGTTTTGCAGAAGTTGACCCGCCGTTCCCCGGCCCGCATTGATATCTCGAGCGATCTCACTCAGCTCAAAAGACAGAGATGACAGTTGCTCCAAAGTGTTTTCTACTTGATCCAAGGTTTGACTGAACTTCTCCAAACTCAAACTGCTCTCCGTGCTTATACTCTGGGTTTCGTCGCGCACAACTTCCACAAATTCTTTTAAGGCTTTTCCTGCCCGGCCGATTTCCAAAACCTGATTATTATAAAGCGACATATCCAGTTGGCCGACTTTCGTATCAACCTTGTGGAGAAGTTCACGGAAAGATCCGACGGACTCTGATACATCCGCAATCACCCGACTCAGGTCACCTTCTTCAACTTTTTCCTTTGCCGTAGAGAGGATGTTTTTAGCCATGGACATGAGGTCCTTATTCTCTCCCTCCAAGACAGAATTTGGCTCGAGATACTCCATGGAATGACCCGGTACGATAATGATCCCTTTTTCGCCCAAAAAGTTTAACATGTTGATTTCTACTCGAGAGTCCTTAGGGATACGGTATTTTTTATTAAGGGCAATGGTCACGCGAATCCTCTCTGGCTCAAAATTCACTTCCTTGGCAGACCCGATCTTATAACCTCTCATAAAAACCGGAGCCTGATCTTGCAGCCCAACTGCGTCATCAAAGATAATGAACAATCGGTACTCCTTGGCAAAAAAGATTCGATTTCCAGATAGCCACAAAACTCCGGCAAGAAAAACAATGGCGGCCACAAAAACGATCAATCCCGCTATAGCACTCATTTTTTTATCAGACATCCTCAACTCCTGTCCTATAGAGTGTATGCAAAGCATTCTCGGTTATTTCTTCTTTTGAGCCCACAAATTCGATTTGTCCCTCTTTGAGAAGTACAACCCTATCGGATACTGCACGCATCAGATGGATATCATGGGTTACGATCACAGCCGTTGCACACACTCTTTTTTTGAATTTATGGATCAATTCGACCACCATTTCCACATTGGCTTCATCCAGGCCCATTGTGGGTTCATCGTAAAATATATAACATGGCTGCTGCACCATAGCTCTGGCTATGGCGATCCTTTTCATCATCCCTCCGCTCAACTCTTCGGGGAACTTATCCAGAACTCCTCTGTCCAATCTGACAAACTGCACCGCATTCAGGACTTCCTGAAAAATTTCCTCCTCTGAGAGCTGCGAGTGCATCCGGAGATACAAGCTGAGATTGTCCCGGACATTGAGATAATCAAAAAGAGCATTGTCTTGAAAGACAAAGGCGATTTTCTTTTGGAAAGCGATGAATTTCCTCTTCGGCATGGATAGGACATCGACTCCATCATACCGGACAATTCCTGAATCCGGTTCAACCAGCCTCACGAGTGACTTGATAAAAACAGTCTTTCCCTGTCCGCTGGGGCCGAGGATAACCAGAGTATCGTTATCTTTGATGTCCAGGTTGATGCCCTTGAGAACGGTCATCCCGTTGAAATGTTTGGTGAGGTTTCTGACTTCTATCATAAAAGTATCCTCGCGAGATAATAGTCAAAAAACACGATGAGAATAGCAGCGGTCACAACGGCATTCGTCGATGCTCTCCCCACACCCAAGGCTCCGCCATGAGTTCTTTTCCCAAAATAGCTGCCAACGAGGGCAATGAAGAAACCGTTAAAGGCTGGCTTGATTAGATTTCCGAAATAGAATTCAAAAACGCGATAATTCATATGCAAGCCAACAACAAATTCTTTTGGTGAAATCCAACCTGTGGCTATGGATGCAATAAAAAAAACGGTGAACATAGCTAGAAGATTGGCAAAAATTGTGATGACCGGCAGCATGACCACCCCAGCCAGAACCCGCGGCATGACCAAAAAACCAACAGGATCCAGAGACATTGTCTCTAACGCCTCGACCTGTTCTGAGATCTTCATGCTCCCCAATTCTGCGGCCAAAGAGGCTCCCAGCTTTCCAGCCAGAACCAAAGATAATATGATCGGACACAGTTCGATAATCGTGCTCTTAAAAATGACGTTGATCACATAAGTCCTGGGGATCAGTGCTGATGACTGATACTGTCCCTGAATCATGGCGCCCAGCCCGACAAAAACAGAAATCACTATGGCGATCGGGAGTGTTTTGACGAGAAAGACATAAATCTGTTCGCTCACCTGCCTCCGGTAAAACCAGATTTGGGGCAATGCTTGAATTGTGTCTAAGGTGAGCTGCCATGCCTCATAGACAGCCGTAAAGAAATCGATCGTCCTGTCCCCAAGGTGCTCAAGAAAAATTCTGGACCGTGTCATTGGCTCTGTCCCTAAATAGAAACCTATTCTAATCGAAACACATCTGTATTAAAAGTGAAAGCAGGAATCAAAAAGCATGAGGGATAAGATAAACACCGAAAGAGTTGCATAGGAAAGAGCTTTACTTTATGATTGTCACGGAATCAGTAGCAAACCAAATCTAACACAAGTCAAAGATGAACCTCGTGGTTCATATAGTCAAGGACTGTGAGAATCAAGGCAAAACATTCACAAAGATCGAATCAGATATAAGAAGGAGGATAGTCATGCCCCATATTCAGGCAAAACAAAACACGAATCTGCCGTCTTACCTTACTCTAAAGATCTCTCCCGTGGATGCCATACCCGAGGAATCCCACATCTGTGATTACGGTGTGGACACTCTAACTGCGGGAGCGTCATCGGAGAAACATTTCCACGACTGCGACGTGTGGTGGATCATTGTCAATGGCCTGGCGCGTGTCCACGACAGCGGGAATGAAATCGAGGTCGGTCCTGGTGATATGGTCTATACTCCAGCAGGCGATAATCACAGGATCGAGGGGATCACTATGGTCACCTACGTCTGGCTCGAAGGTCCTCTCAAAGGTCAAAAACGCAAAGGCCAGCTCTTTACCGAGAGCTGAGGACCGATAAGAACGATCTCTATGAAGTGAAAGGTATCCTCAGTTTTGACTTTCTCCCATATGGGATTTCATAATATGGAGGGCAATGGATTAATCGGTCAAAAACTTTTTTCGCTATGATATGTTTTCTTTGTCTTTTTCTATTTACGATCGTTTGTGTTTGGCCTCTAGAGAAAACCTCCCGTGCCAAGTATTTGGCTTATGCACATCGAGCGGCAGACTCGGTCTGGACAAACTACTACAGTTTGATCGCTCGATGGAAGGAAAGCCTTGATCCTGAAAATGTGTTCGGATACAGGCCACCGGGGGGCCTCCTGGAAACGGCTGTGATCTACGCCTTTTTATCCGCAAAAGAGAACAATCTAGAAATTGCCGAGCGGTCAAAAAAAATCCTGCTCACCTATGGAGATTTCCGCTCTTTGTATCCCCAATGGGCCGTCGAACTGCGTCCGGACTACGACAAAAGGCCACCCGTTTTGCCAGATTTTTTCACCGCCATGAGATATATCAGAGCGTATAACCTGCTCCAAGGTCAAAATCTCTTCACGCAAGGAGAAAAACAAAAGATCGAAAACAATATCGCCGAAAGCATGGAGTACCTCCTGCGCACGCAGGAATGGGGACCGATGAACCGGGCAGCGCTTCGGGCCGAATCCTTGGCATGGGCAGTCCGTGCACTCCCCGACCATCCGGATGCCAGAATATGGGAGATGCAGAGAAAGGCCATCGGGGACGACAACTGGGGAAACTGGCAGATAGAAGACGCCACGATCTACCATGGCGTTTGGCTCTATGCCCTCTGCGGATATGCAGATGCCATGGAACAACTCAGGGAACTCTTCAAGACACCAGAAATGTATTATTATGCCCATTACTTTCTGAACCTGATGTGCCCAGACGGGATGATTCCCGATTTTGGCGATGCCAACTGGCAGTCCAACTGGAATCGATTTCTTGTTTTTTTCGAAACAGCGGCCGCACAATATCATGACCCTCAATTGAAATGGGCTGCATCGACAATTGCCAGAACATTCATAAATTTTTCTGCTACTGATCCCAGTGTTGGGCTGGGCTATATGCTGCTCGATTGCTACCGCTGGTCCGATGATGGTATCCCCGCAATCCCGCCAAATAGTCTATCCACGGAAGTTATGGAAGATGTTCAGGGGAAGAAGATCGTGTTCCGGAACGGCTGGGATGACCGGGCAACATATCTTCTTCTCAATTACAGGGATGAAGGCGATGGGGGATTGAATTTCAGGGACTACCTGAGAGACACCATCCCCGTCGAAGAAGAAAAAATGACCCACGGGCACTCGGATGAAAACAGCATAGTGCTCCTCATGTCGGGGGGTTCGGTGTTGCTCCATGATGGAGGTTACAGAGATTACATGCCCAGCGGCCCTTTTGGTGCCTACCGTCAGGACTATTTCCACAACCGGCTTTGTGTACGGACTGAGAAAATCTGGTTGGGCCAAGAAGTGGGGCAGCACCGGTACAGTGTCCATGAGGCTGTTCCTGGACAGTCGGTTCTCGATTTCCTCCACAACGCCGGCTCCTACCGGATCGTGCGCACACAAAAAGTGGACTTTCTGACACTGCCGGATTTTGACTACAGCCGGACACGCCTCACAGATGACAACATGGGATATGAATGGGACCGGATCATCACCTACATCAAAGAAATCGGAACTTTTGTCGTGTTCGATATATTCAAAGCGCACAAAGAGGAATACTTCACCCTGACAAACCTCTGGCACTCACGATTGATCACGGCACAGGGAGAACACTGGTACGACACTGTTTACGACCAGATCCAAAAAAATAACCTATCCACGGATTTTCGTCTGGCTATCGTCTTCCCCTTGACCCATTACCGCTTAGAGGGCACGGAGACGCAAATGAGGCATTACCAGGACGAAGTGCTTATTCACCAGACTACAGCACAACACTTCGAACTCGGAGAGACAGTGGGATTCATCACCATCTTGATCCCCCACGAAGCCACAGTTCCCGCACAGAGTCTTGCGAATATGATCCAACTCCTCCCTTTGGATAATCCCAAAAAAGGACTGGGCGTGAAAATAGCTAATGGTGATCGAACCTACTGTGTGGGCGTAAAAAATGACTTGCGCATGGATATAACCCGGGATTGGAGGCGTCCGCGCTACACATATGAATCGGGCAAAATTCGTTTGGGCGGAATGGAGACCAACGGAGATTTCATCTTCTACTCCATGCGGGGAAGCGCACTGGACTACACGATCGTCAATCTGACCAGAGCTGTATTCGAGGACAGGATTCTTGTGGACCCCAGTCCGTCTTTCTTTGGACTGGCTTTCGATGGGAGTCCGCCGGATCGAACAGGGATTGGTAAACTGCGCTATTGGCGAGACACGATAGACATAAAATAAGAGTTTAAACTTCTCGGGAACTCCAAAAATGGACAGAAGTTGTCTTCAATTCTGCCCAAAAAGCCATGCAGCGGAAAGTGATCAACCACCGGACTGTTGCTTTTCGAAGGCTTTTTTCTGCAGGTCTTTAGCCTGGGCGATCAATTCCTGAAGCTTGTCCAGCACGATACGGACCTTGATATTGACCAGCTTTCGTTTCCCTTCCTGTTGGGTTTGAAAATGCTTTTTGAGAAATCTCTCGATCTCCTCTTTTTCCAACCAGGCCCTCATGCTGTCATCATTCTCAAGCTCGGATTTTAAATCCTCGAACGCCTGGCTCCTCGCGAGGATATGATGCTCCTCAAGCATCTCCGCCCGCCAATGGATAAACTCTCCAGAAGCATACTCTGGAAGAGTACCAAGAAGCTTCTTGGCATTCTTCAAAGCCTCATGGAAAAGTGACTCTGCCGACTTAACAAAATTCCGGGCTCTGTAATAGTCTGCAGAGTTAAATGTTGCGCTCTCCGCTAACAAGTTCTCAAAGCTTTTGATAGCAGCGGAGACATCTTCATAACTCTTGGAGACTTTAGGAAAAATTTGAATCTCAACGAATTTGTTCATAAAGAAACCTTTGTGCCGATCTAAAATCTAATCTTTTTCGATTCGCGCCAAAAATACAGGCACTCCTGATGCCCTGCAAACTGCAACATTTATACCACAGCCTTCCCTCCCTGTCAAAAAATTGGAAAACAGACTTAGCATCCTTATTTCCGTGATAAGCGCATTAGACGCAAAAAAGAGCGAGACACTGTCCTTGTGAGTCGGATGGTGGTGGGTGGGGGGGTGTATTCGACGAATATGGACTGTGACTCGCTCCTGCTATGATCATTTGACTTGAGAGCATCACGGAAATAAGGATGCTTCCGAAAACAGATTTGCACCACAAGTATATCCGATACCTTGCCTGAATGCTTGTAGTGTCATGGAATGCTCCGATGGTGAGGGGGAAGAATCTGTATAGGACGCTCGGGAGGTCACTCTTCACAGTCTTGGAAAGGTTCAACGGATCATCGAGGATTGTCAGTTTTTTTAGGAAACCAGGGGAAAAAGGCATTCGTCCGTTTGGAGTAAGCTTCATATTCCTTATTTCCTATGTATTTTTTCTCTAACAGCGTCACTCCAGAGACACGAAGCAGCAAAAATGTAAGCGCAAGGGGGCTGACAATAGCCACCCAACCATTGTGCACGGAGAGGGCGAGAAGGAAGATCCCCCACCACATGAGCGACTCTCCGAAATAGTTGGGATGACGGGTGTATTTCCACAATCCTGTTGTTATAATCATTCCCTTATTCTCTGGCCTCTGCTTAAACCGTTTCAACTGAAAATCCCCACCGGCTTCAAAAACAAATCCTGCACTCCACACTGCGATTCCGACAAAGTCAATCGCTGTCAGATCAGGTCTGTCAGAAAAATTGACAAGGAGCAAAGGTGTGGCGATGACACATAGGAGTACTCCCTGAAGCATAAAAACCTGGAAATAACTCCTCAGCACAAACCAGCGCCCCCAATCTTGACGCCATTTAGCGTACCGAAAGTCTTCCCCTCTGCCCTTATTCCGGATGGCGATATGAGCAGCTAATCGTATTCCCCAGATAAGGATTAAGCCGGAGACAATGATTTGCCGGCTCGTCCGACCTTCTTTCAAGATAAATGTCAAAAGGGCGACTCCGATGAATCCCAGGCCCCAAGCTATGTCCACTATGGAGTTGTCCTTCTTCAGTAGAGCCAACAGAAAAACCGCCGTCATGAACAGAAAAATGGCAATGACCGATTGGAGAACAAATGGGCCCATCATCACAAAACTCTCCTCTTACGAAGCTCTACCGTTGTATCTCCTCTCTTATCGCATCTAGTCTTTTCTTTGCGTCGGGGACCATGAGAAAGAACTCTTCAAGCCTGGTACAGGCATAATCACCGCAATGTGCGCAGTTCACAACATTTTTCTCTTTCCCACATTTTCTTATTTCGCAGATCGTACAGTAGTTGAAAAGACGCGGACCTTCAGATATGCAGCCATCGCAGTTGATGTCCTCCGGTCGTATAGTCGCTTTGTATTCCTTCGACCAAAGTTTAGCGACTTCCGATCGTTTTGCGTTGTCGTCAGCTTGAGTTGCCTGAAAAGCGCCACACTCATGACAGAGAAGTCCGCACATTGAGATCATTTCTTTCATTAAATCCTCCCTTCATCTATTGGTCCCTGGGTGTATACCCGTCAGGATATTTGGAATGCCATTCCCATGCGGAACGAATGATGCTCTCCAAAGTCTCGAATCTCGGTTTCCAACCCAGCTCATCCTTCGCCAACTGTGAGGATGCTACCAATCGGTCGGGATCACCCTCACGCCGGCCTGTGTATTCATAGGATATTGTTTTTCCCGAAATTTTTTTTAAGGTTTGAAGGACCTCCAAATTTGTGAATCCGACACCGTTCCCCAGGTTGTACTTTGCCTTCGGCCTCTTCTCGAGATTATCCAATCCGAGGATGTGGGCTTGGGCGATATCGATAACATGCAGATAATCGCGAACACACGTGCCGTCTTTTGTCTGGTAGTCAGAACCGAAGATGTAGAATTTGTCCCGCTGTCCAAGAGCCGTCGAGAGGATGATGGGGATCAAGTGCGATTCCTTTTTGTGAGCTTCTCCCAAAAGTTCCGATGCTCCAGCAGCATTAAAATACCGGAAGGAATTGAACTGCAATCCGTAAGCATAGTTGTACCAATCCAGGATCTTTTCAAACATGAGCTTTGACTCCCCATAGGCATTGATCGGATTTACAGGGTGGTTTTCATCGATGGGAACATACAAGGGATTTCCGAAAAGAGCAGCGGTGGACGAAAAGATAATCCGGCTGCATCCGTTCTCTTTCATGACATCGAGGAGGACAAGTCCTTTAGCCACATTCGTCTCAAAAAAGAGCTGCGGGTGTTTCATCGAGAACTCCACTGTGGCCTCTGCGGCAAAGTGCATGACTGTCTCGATTTGAAAATCATGAAAGATCCTGTCCAGAAGAAACCTATCCCCGATGTCTCCCAAATAGAACGCAGCCTCAGGAAGAACGGCTTCTCTGTGCCCTTCCTGGAGGTGGTCGACAACGACAACTTCATGATCCAGCCTGATCAACTCTTCGACACAGATGGATCCGATGTATCCGGCGCCACCAGTTACCAGAATTGCCATAACGGACTCCTTAAAGCTTATTCAGCGATACCCATCTCTTTGATAAGATGACTGACACCCCCATATTTTTGTGTCACCCAGAGAACATATCGGATATCCACACCAATCGACCGGCTGTAGGAGGCACTCCAGGCATAGTCATTGATCGTTGCCTCCCAAGTGCGGTCAAAATTCACCCCCACTAGCTGTCCACGCGCATCGAGGACAGGGCTTCCGGAATTTCCCCCTGTTGTGTCCATATCGTAGAGGATACATACAGGAACGCTTTTCAAATCAGGGTGAGCATAACGGCCAAAATCCTTCGCTTTATACAAGGCAGTGATTTTTTCAGGCGTATCGAAGGGTTCCTCTCCCGAGGTTTTTTCGATGACACCATCGAGTGTCGTGATGGGTTTATAAAAAACTGCATCCATAGGTGTGTAACCACGAATACGTCCGAAGGTTAGCCTCAGGGTTCCGTTGGCATCCGGGATAAAGGCTGTTTTGAGAAACGCCTGTTTCACATCAAGGAGTTGGGCATAGAGCTGATCATAAAGACCTTTGCGTGCCTTATTCCTTTCTCTCTGCAGCATATATGTGGGGTAAAGGTCTGCAGCCAACTGAATAAAGGGATCCTTCATGTTCATGAGCTCTTCTGTTGATTGGGAAAAGGTCTTTTTCAAAACGTCTTCCTCTGAGAGTTTTGTTTGGGAATAGGCCTCTATAATGAACTCATTGATGGCTTTTTCTGGATCGTTGTCCTTGATGATCGTATCCACAGCAGGAATTCGAAATTCTCCGGGAAGACGCGCAGCCCTCATCAACATCTCTTTGAGGATAGCTTTGTCCGTAGGCTCGTAGTAATTTTTCTGGGACAGCAGTAATCTTTCTTTTGTGCGGGAGAAATTGCGATCCATGTAAGCGGACTCCCTCTCCAAATCGGGTTTTTTGCGCTCAATGCTTGCTTCATATACAGTGCATCCCAACGATGTCAAAATGGCGCTGCGTCCGAGATAGCTGAGAAGCAGCTCATATTCGGCCCTTTTGCGCATATCCTCAGCCATTTCCCCCATCTTTTTTAAGAGATCTCCATATTTTACGGTGCGATCTTTACCAGCTAAGATGTATTCCTGAAGGGCTTGTTCCTCCTGTTTTTTCTTTTTGACCAGATCGAGACGCTTCATCCCTTTGAGTTTTCCCTGGTAATTCTTCATGGTGTTGGAAAGCCCTTTTTTTCGGGAAAGATGTTTGAGGGCAATGCCCCGGTCTTTTTCTCCCATCTTCTCCATGAGGGTGATTTGCCACCCATACCAATCCACGACATAGGGCATTCGCACATCTTCATCATACGCCCAGAAATGAGAGGTCTGATGCCTGTAGGTTCGGCCTGGATATCCCAACATGAAGACAAAATCTCCTTCATTCACTCCCTTGGCATTGATCTGAAAAAATCGTTTGGGACGGAAAGGGACATTCTCGAGTGAATAATCCGCAGGAGAACCATCAGGAGCCACGTAGGCACGCAAGAACGAAAAATCGCCCGTGTGGCGCGGCCACATCCAGTTATCCACATCCCCGCCGAACTCTCCGATGGAACGCGGAGGGACGTAGACAAGACGAATATCTTTGAGGTGTGTGTAGAGGAAGAGGACATAGGACTTCCCGCTGAACATCTCGGAAACCTCAGCGCGTTTCCCGGGATTTTTCTTTTCTGTCTCTGCCACAATCTCCTTCATCCTTTTTTCGATGGCCTTTGTTCTTTCTGCACGATCCATGCCTTCTTTGACAACACTCAACACCTCTCGAGAAACATCCCGGAAGGATTCCGTGATGCGGGCTGTCATTCCCCTGGCTGGGATTTCCTCAGAATGATTCATTGCGAGAAAACCATGCCGGATGTAGTCATTGTCTGTGGTGCTCGCAGCTTGGACAGGCCTGTAAGCCACATGATGATTGGTGATGATCAATCCTTCTGGGGACACAAAAGATCCTGTTGCGCCCACTTGAACGACGGCAAAGATCAAACTCAAGTCATCGGGCGAAAAAATCTCATCCGGAGATATCTCCAACCCCTTGGCATTCAGGTTGAGCTTGTGGATCTCGCTGATGGGCCACATCCCCTCATCTGCGAAATAGATTTGTGAGAGCCCTGCTACAAACACGATCAAAAAGAAACCAACAACACCCCATTTTTTCATGAAATACTCCTCTTTTTTATGGATGCAATAGATTGTAATTCAACAATTCTAAATTATCAAATCTTGAGTTCAT
>CAYOSH010000041.1:0-29226 GCA_964406575.1 uncultured Eubacteriales bacterium
CGAGCGATCCAATTGAAGGTTCGAAAACACGCTCAGTTTCCCCGGCGAGGAAACTCAACTCGGATCCGGGCTTCCCTCACACCTCCCTTCGGGAGCTGTCCCGTGCCCGTCCAGCCCTTCTCACGGTTTTCTCCACCACACAATTGGATCACTCAATAATGAAAAGCGATTTCATGCTATCACGGTTTTGGAAATGTTTACCATTGGAATGAAAGCGTGAGAAGGACATCGAGGTGTGGTATAATTTGAGCCAAATTTTGGACGGACCGAAAGATTGGAATCGAAAGAAGTCATCCTGCTCAACCCGCCGGGTGATAAGCTCTATATCCGCGACTACTACTGCAGTTTTTCCTCCAAAGCCGATTATTATTGGCCGCCTCAGGATTTGATCTACCTCAGCGGGATCCTGGACCAGGAGTATTCGGTCAGGGTCATCGACGCCATCATCAACAGAAAAACTGAGGACGATGCCCTCTCTGAAGTCCTGAATTCTGGAGCCCGTGCGTTAATCTTCACGACCGGGACAGCCACGATGCAGTCGGACCTTCGCCTGATCAAAAAGATCAAAGACAAAACAGACATCAAAACCGTAGCCAGCGCAGGGATATTATCATTCATCGGACTAGAGTTGCTCGAACGATATGAATGTATCGACGCACTCCTCCTGGATTATACCAGCCAGGATATCCGCACATTCATCCGTGGCAAAGTTAACGGGCCTCTCAAAGGGCTTATCACCAGGACAAACGGTCAATTTCTTCAAAGCACCGAAAAGCCACCGCTGACATACACCGTTCCTGTCCCCAGGCATGACCTCTTCGATTTTCACAAATACCGGATCCCGATCGCACGGAGATTTCCTTTCACGGTAGTCGTGACGTCATTGGGATGCCCGCATAGCTGTGGATTCTGTACGGCTGGCGCGTATGGGTACAGGACCAGGGACGTGGACGGCGTGATCGAAGAGCTCAAGCTCCTGTCTCGTTTAGGCGTCAAAGAGATCCTGTTCCAGGATCCTACATTCACCATCAACACAAAGCGCGTGGTTGAACTCTGCAGCAGGATGGTCGAACACAACTTCGATTTCACCTGGAGCTGCAACGCCCACATCAAGTCCTTCAACGAGGACAAGATCAAACACATGAAGGCGGCAGGATGCCACACGGTTTCTCTCGGGATCGAGAGCGGGAGCGATGAGATCCTTAAAAAATATTCCAAAAAGATCACCACAGACGAGATTAAAAGCACGATCCGCATGCTGAACGACTACAAGATCCGCGTTCTTGGCTATTTCATCATCGGCCTGCCCGGAGACAACGAGGCATCCATCCGCAAAACGATAGATCTAGCCAAAGAGCTGGATCTTCATTATGCCTCCTTTGCCATCGCCACGCCGGATGTGGGAACACCGCTGCGGAGAGAGGCCCTGCAAAAAGGGTGGATGAGCACCGGTGCGGATGTGTTCGACAGCACGGACTTCCCCGTGATCGAGACAGAAGACCTCTCGAAGGAAGATGTCTGGCGACTCAGGAGCCGGGCTGTGCGGGAGTTTTATCTCAGGCCATCCTATCTTTTTAAGATGGTGCGGCAGATCCGGAATTTCCGGGATGTGCAGGTGGCTCTGTCGAACGCCCTGTCTCTATTTCGAAAGTCATGAAAAAAATCATAATCAACGCCGATGACTTCGGCCTGGTCCAAGGGGTGAACGAAGGCATAATCAAAGCCCACCGCGAGGGGATCCTGACGAGCGCAACGCTCATGGCCAACATGCCAGGATTCAACCAGGCTGTGGAAATGGCCGGTGAAAATCCGGATTTGGGCGTAGGGGCCCACCTCAATATACTCAGGGGACAGCCCGTCTCATCAGCCCAGGAGGTGGCCAGCCTACTCTCGAAGGAGAATCGTTTCGTTCCCAGTGTTTCTGGCCTCCTTTGGAAGATCGCCCTGAAGAGAATAAAACCGGATAATATCGAGAGAGAATTCAGGGCCCAACTGGAGAAGATCCTGGGAGCCGGTATCCATCTCAGCCACATCGACAGCGAAAAACACATTCATCTGATCCGGCCCATTTTCCGGATTGTCTTGAAGCTCGCCAAAGAGTATAAAATCAACAAAGTCCGGTTCATCGAGGAATACTGTCTCTCCACGCGCTTGGGGCAGACGATAAAATCATTTTTTATCTCCCTGTCCTCGGCCTCCATGAAGACTAGAATGAACGAAGAGGGGATTCGAACCCCTGACAGGTTTTATGGAGTCTGCGACAGCGGCCAGATCACGGGCGATAAACTCAAGGATGTGTTTCAGAGCGTTAAGGACGGAGTGACAGAAATCATGGTTCATCCTGGATTTATCTCGCAAGACATGATAGAGTTAGAAAAACTGATCGGCCCTTATTACATCAACACGTCTAGAGAGAAGGAATTGCATGCTCTGCTCGATGAGAGATTGCCGGAAATGATCGCGGATCTCGGCATTCAGTTGATAAATTTTAATCAGTTATAAACGGAAACGGCGAGACAGACGAAAACGGAAATGTAAGCGCAAACGGAAACGTTAAAACATGAACGATAAAGAGAAAATTATTGAGATTTCAGTCGTGGTCCCTTTTTACAACGAAGAGGACAACATCGAAGAGCTCTATGGAAAATTAACTCAAGTCCTCAAGGGGTTAGGTGTGACCTATGAGCTGATTTTCATCGACGACGGAAGCACGGACAGGACCCCCGATATATTAACAGGAGTGTTCGACGCTGACGAGACAGTGAAGGTCATCAGGCTTCGGAAAAACTTCGGACAGACGGCTGCTCTCCAGGCGGGATTTGACAACGCCTGCGGCAAGGTCATCATTTCCATGGATGGAGACCTTCAGCATGACCCTGAGGATATTCCCAAACTGCTGGCCCCACTGGAAGAGGGCTACGATATTGTTTCTGGATGGCGCAAAGAACGGAAAGATAATTTTCTCCTGAGGCGATTTCCCTCCTGGGTGGCCAACCGGATCATGCGGCTTCTCTCGGGTGTGAAGATCCACGATTTTGGCACAACTTTTAAAGTCTACAAACGGGATGTCCTCGAAGGGATCCGGCTCTATGGGGAGCTTCACCGGTTTATCCCGGCGCTCATCAGCCGGACAGGAGTAAAGATCACAGAAATCCCGATAAAGAATGTGGTCCGCCAAAAGGGCAAATCGAAATACGGCCTCTCGCGTATCCGCAGGGTTTTCTTTGACCTGATGACAGTCAAGTTCATCATCAGTTTTATCGACCGGCCCCTTCAATTTTTTGGGTTGATCGGCCTTGTCCTCGGGAGCATCGGTTTCACCATCGCCCTCATCCTGACAGTGGGGTTTTACATTTTTGAATGGTCGATCAGAGACAACCTCGGGAATCTCATTCTCGCTGTGTTCCTGATGATCCTGGGACTCCAGTTCATCATGACCGGACTTTTGGCAGAAGTCATATCGCGCATCTATTTCACCACCCACGAGATGCGGATCTATTCGGTGGCAGAGCTCAAATCCCATAGCTCCTCCGGTGATAAAAAGGAGAGCTGAGCCGGGTCCAGAGTGAAGGAGAGCTGTTGAACAATATTTTTTTTAAGAGAGTTCAACAGAAGGCCGATCTTTGGTTGTGGGTGGGAATTGCCCTATTTTCCGCCTTTATCCTTATCCTCTTAGTCCAATCCCTGGATGCTCTTTCCCTCTGGATGGATGAGGGGTTTTATTATCTCGCCACCCAGAAGATCTTGGAACGCGGTTATCCGCTCTTCCCCTCCGGACATATCTATTACAAAGCGATCCTTTATGCTTACGTCTCTGCCCTGTTCACGCGCATTCTGGGATTCACGGTTTTTAACCTCAGGCTGATCAGTGTTCTCTCGACCGTAGCGCTCATTCCCGTAAGCTATCTTTTGGGCAAGAGGCTGTTCAACCGAATGGTCGGCTTGAGCACGGCCGTTGTTTTTTCCCTGTGTGTGTGGGTTGCTGAATACGCACGCGTCGACCTCTATTTTGCCCCCCTCCAGCTGGTGAGTTTTTGTGGCCTTTATTTTTTCTACAGAGGATTTTTTAACGATAAAAAGAAATACAAGGTTTTAGCCACAGCCTTTTTTTTGATGGCTCCGCTGGTGCATCAGCTGGGGATGGGTGTCTGGTTCTGTTTTCCTGCTTTTTTCTTGATCAAAGGAGCGAAGAGATTTTTCCGCAAAGATGTGCTGCTGAGCTTTTCATTGACATCCGTGTTTTATCTCCTCGTCCAGCTCCATGAGTATTTCTACTGGGAAGTCGGATACGTGTATGCCAAAACGGATCAAAGTGTCCACGGCATGATCCAATATTTCTTCTCCAGTTTCTCCCTTAAATATTTTTATGAGTTCTACCGGAGCTTTCCACTGATGAGCCTGGTCATCTTCGCCGGATCTTTTCTCTGCCTCGGTTTCTGGTTCTTGGAAAGAAAAAAAGACCAGTCCGGGGCCCATTCCTTCTCGACGAATTGGCTGTTTTTAAATCTCTGCCTGATCTTTCCCCTCCTCTTCCTCGGTTTTTTCAGGACCCATGTCCAGCCGAGATACCTCTACCAGCTCTATCCTCTTTTTGTTGTCCTTTATGTTGTGAGTCTTTTTAAGATCGCTCAGATTCTCATAGAACTATTGGTCACGCCCTTCTCAAAAAAAAGGGCAGCCGGTTTTTCTGTGGCCGCCGGCATTTGTTTTGTGATTCTTCTCTTTTTGACTGCTGAGGGCGTTGGCTTGGGAAAGGTTCGGTCGATTGTCGACCGGCAGTATGGGGACCCAATCCAGACGGATATCATCTCCCGGTCTGGGAGACACCAGCACTATGATCACAGAGGGCCGGGCGAGTATGTCCGGCACTATCTTGAAGATGATGACATCGTCGTGGCCATTCATGTGGTCTTCCAGCACATCTATGCGGGACGCGTGGATTATTGGCTGTGGTCCGGGGGGCCCGGGACATGGGATGCGTGGGAGGAGACATCCGAGGGATGGAAGGATTTTTATATCGGCGCCAGGTGGATCAACAATTTGCAAGACCTTAGACGGGTTGTGGAGGAAGAGCCCGGCCGCAAAGTCTGGATCATCACCTCCCCTTCCATGCTCCGGAGAGACCATATCAAAGAGGATATCGCCTTGTTCATCAAGTCCGACTCAGAAAAGCGTGTCTTCAGAGGAAAGGACGGAATGTCAGAGGTCTTCCTGTGGAACGAAACAGAACAAAAGCTCACCGGCCCTCCTCACACGATGGAGGGAGAATGGCTCCCCGTCCTTTTCGGGAAAACGACATACGAGAATAATGCATCAAAAGGAAGCGCTTTTTTCTTCCCTAAAGAAGATGATGGAAGCAAGGTCTGTGATTACACAACAGAACAGAGCTTTTTGCCCGGACGCTATGCGATCTCTGTGCGGTTAAAAGCACAAAATTTTGACAGAGGGGAGGATCGGCTGTTTGGTCTAGCTGTATTGAAAGGATCGGATGAAGACCAGGCGGCGTCTCTCATGGTGACTGGTGATATGCTCGAAACAGACGGGGATTATCAGGATTTTCGTTTCATTTTTTACCAAAGCCGGGAGGAGAGTTTACGCCTGAAGTTTCTCTTTACCGGTTTTGGGGATGTCTGGCTCGATTATGTCGATGTCAAACCTGTGGTCGAACACCTTGAAGATTCGAATCCGTGAGTCCGTTCAACGGCACATTTATCACTTGAGAGTGTGAGAAAAGACTGTAACGGATGCGCATGGAAGACCATGCGAAAAAGAGTAATGAGGAGAGTGGGATGACAGACGATTACAGAGGGAGTGTGCAGAAGGAACTTATCGAAAAGAAGCGGTCTTTTTTTTCAAAATATTCCACCCTTTTTCTGGGGCAGAAAGGATTCTTTGCATTTTTCAGGTATGAGTGCGTGACCCTGCTCTTTTCCGGGATGCCCGGAGCTCTGGGTTTTTTCCTTCGAAAAATGTTCTTTCCGGGTTTATTCAAGCAGGTGGGGAAAGGTGTTGTTTTCGGACGAAACATCACGATGCGGCACCCGAAAAAAATCACGATCGGGGACAACACTTTTATCGATGACAATGTGGTACTGGATGCCAAGGGAGAGGCAAATGAGGGCATCCGGATCGGAGAGAATGTCTATGTGGGCCGGAACACCATCCTGAGCTGTAAAGAGGGGTCTATCACTCTGGAAGACTACTGCAACCTGTCCGCCAACTGTATGCTCCTCTCAGAGACCGAGATCAAGCTGGGGAAATACTGTTTCTTAGCCGGGCAGTGTTATCTTGTGGCCGGCGGGAATCATGCTTTTGACGACACCTCTGTTCCGATCATGTTCCAGCCCTCATACTCCAGAGGGGGGATCACGATCGGCGAAGATGTGTGGCTGGGGGCGGGTGTCATCATTCTGGATGGAGCCAACGTAGGCAAGGGAACCGTAGTGGGCGCGGGAGCTGTGGTGACCGAGTCTCTTCCTGAGTACTGCATTGCGGTCGGGAGCCCTGCAAAGAAGCTCAAAGACCGGAAGACAACGGTTTAAGCGCAAACGGGTTTAATCCAATCAATCTCTCTATCCTTTTGGTGTCCAGGGACGGTTGTTTTCTCTATCTAAAAAGGCTTTCTTCCATATTGTTCTGGTTGTTATTTTCATTTTTTCTATTGGCCCATTCACGATAGCTAGAACCGTAGATCTTGTGCTGTTCATCAAGAAATGTTAAAGGAGTTGGTTAGGCTTTACGCGCATGCGTTTTTTCTTCCAGCTCCTGGATGACGACCGAACAGGCCATGTTTCCGAGAACATTGACGCTTGTCCGCACCATGTCCAGGAGCCTTTCCACTCCAAGGATGAGCGCGATCCCTTCGAGAGGAATGCCCAGCTGTTTAAGGACTAGAGCCAGCGCTATGATTCCGGCCATGGGAACGCCGGCAGCACCGATTGACGCCATAACCGCCATGAGCACGATGGTGACTTGGCCGGTCAGGCCCAGGTTGATCCCATAGATCTGGGCGATAAAAATTGCAGAGACTCCCTGGTAGAGGGCGGTCCCATCCATGTTCACTGTCGAGCCCAGCGGGATCACAAAGCTGGAGTATTCCCGCTTGACACCGATGTGCTCCACGCTCTCCATAGCCACGGGGAGTGTGGCCATCGAGCTGGATGTGCTGAAGGCGATGATGAGGGCCTCTTTCACAGCCCTGAAAAAATACAAGGGGTTTGTCCGGCCGAGGATACTTACTGCTAAACTGTTGAAGGTGATGCCGTAGAGAATAAGCCCTCCGATAACGACGAGGCAGTATTTGAGCAGAGTGAGGAGGATATCCACACCAAACCGGCCGATAACCGCCGCACTGAGAGCCAATACGCCGTAGGGTGCCAGTTTCATGACGATATGGACGACCTGGATGAAGATATCGTTGAGAGCATCCAGCATCTTGACAAGGAATTCGGATTTCCCCGTCGGGATGAGGGTGAGGACGATGCCAAAAAGGATGGCCATAAAAATGATCTGGAGCATGTTGCCGTCGATAAACGCTTTGACGGGATTCTTAGGGACGATATTCACCAGGATCTCGATCAGAGAGGGTTTTTCTTCCATCCGCTGAATTCCATTTTGAGCTGTAGCCTCATAATTTTCCAGAAGCTGGGCCTGGACATTTTCGGGGAGTCCCTTTCCCGGCTGGATGATGTTTGCGAGGAATAGACCCACGCAGATCGCAATGATTGTCGTGATGACGAAATAGACGGATGTTTTGGCGCCGATGCGGCCCAATTTTTTGATGTCTCCAAGACTGGCCGTTCCCAACATCAATGAGACAAAGACCAGAGGAACGACGATCATGGTGATCAGATTGAGGAAGATTGTTCCCACTGGTTCGATGAGCAAAACTTTCTCTCGGAATAATAGGCCAGCGATAATTCCAATGATGAGTCCGAAAAAGATTTTGGTGTGGAGTTTGATTTTCATGGATGCCGTCCGTTCACTGTCCTAATGCTTCCGCGCCTTGTATATGAAGTTGGATGTGCTGTCGAATCGGCCGGAGGCGGGAAGAAATTTTTCTATGGTGAATCCCTTTTCTTCCAGAAATTTCTCGATCTCTTTTGGGTAGTAATAGTGTCTGATCGGGACAAAATACCAATCCATGATGAGCTCTTCCAGCTTTTCGCCTTTGCGGGATTTTTCCCTTTTTTTAAACAGGAAAACGACAGGAGCGAGAAACACGGCCAGGACCTTGCAGAGTGCCTTCCAAAACTTCCTGGGTGTCCGGATCAGTGTCTTTCGGATGATCTCATGAATAAACGTGACTTTTGTTTTTGTGTACACCGCAAGAAGGATGGATCCGTCTTTTTTCAAGACTCTGATCAGTTCTTTTATGGCGCTGAAGGGATCCGTGGTGTGATGGACGGTGCCCCAGGCCCAGACGATGTCAAAGCTCTCATCCGCAAAGGGGAGGTTCAGCATATCCTCTTTCTGGAACCGCACGGTGTCGAGGCTGAATTTGTTCTTCAAGCTCAAAGCGGTTTCAAGACTTCCCTCGCTGATGTCGATCCCTATGATGTTTCCTGCTCCGTTCCGGGCAAAGATGATGCTGAATATTCCCGTCCCACAGCCGGCATCGAGGACGCTTTTTCCTGCGACTTCCTCGATGGAATAGAAAAGCTTCCAATGATTTTCCGATTCTTCATACTCGGGAAGGTATTCTGTCCAGACCACATCATAAAACTTGCCGACTTTTTCTTTATCCATTCTTCTGTCTGCCCTGTTTGGAGTATCTGTTTAAGTGCGGTGCTTGAAATAGAGGATATCTTATCGGCTAATTTCCTTTAAGTCAATTCATCTGGAATACTCATAAAAGCGGCCGATACCTACTTTACTAAACCTCGATCTCATATTATCGGCCTTTTTTGGAAGCATTCCTAAATCCTAGATGAATGATATCCGAGTGTCCCAATTGGTGATTGCGAAAACACACTCAGTTTCCCCAGCGAGGAAACTTCGCTCGGTTGCGGGCTTCCCTCACATCCCCCCCGGGAGATGTACCATGCCCGTCCAGCCCTTCTCACGGTTTTCTCCACCACACAATTGGGACACTCAATCACGCAACTTGTGTGCATATGATCACGGATTTAGTAATGTGTGCGCATCTTTTACATTTTTTGACATTTTCTTTCTTCAATGATATTCTTTTCACCGGACTGCAAGAAGGGGAAACCTGTGGCATCCCACCCATTCAGATGAATAAGGAGAACAACGGTGTTGGATATCTTATTAGAGATATTAGAATTTTTAGGGTTCATTTCTCTTAGGAAAAAAAAGAAGAAACACACCGAATCGACAGCTCCTGAATCAAAGGATCCAGCTCAGGAAGGAGATCGTTCTCCAGGAGTGCCCCAGGGAGGCGTTTCCGTTTGCGCAGGTTGCAGTCGCAGACTTGAAGAAGATGCTGTCTATGAACTTGGAAAAACTTGGTGCATGGAATGCTATAAAAGTCATGTCTTGAAAATTCAAGGATAGTTATCGAGTCAGGCGTGATCAAAAAAGCGTGAAAATGGGCATAGACTAAATAGATCAATTAAAGCCAATTGTGGACCTTGCACCACTCAACAGTTTGTTGCATCCCTTCCTGGAAGCTGATTTTTGGAGAATAACCAAGTTCCTGCCGGGCCTTTTGGATAGCCAGAGGTTTGGGGTGGATGAAAAAACTCAGCTTTCCCTGGGTCAGCGGAGCCTCTTTTTTAAAGAGGGCGAAGGATTTTCCCAAGACGACAGCAGCCAAATTTGCAGTCCAAAGAGGGAGGGAGATCGCGGGGATCTTGCTTCCTGTTGCAGCCGCAATGGTTGCGCAGATGTCTCTCACTCGCAGAACTTCACTCCCGGCGATGTGATAGATCTCGCCCCCCTGTGCTTTCTCTGCACACAGCATCACCCCATCTATGAGGTCATCGACATGGACCGGCGTTTGTAGGGCCCCGCCCTTGGTGACGAGAATGAATCTTTTTTTCGCGATCGCCTTGAGGAGTTTGAATGTCCTCCTGTCCCCGGGTCCGTAAACCCATCCTGGTCTGATGATGACGAGATCCATCCCCCGGTCGGCGAAGCTCCTGGCGATATTTTCTCCCTCAAGCTTGCTTTTATCGTATCTGTTCTGGGGATTTTGAGCAAATGTTTCATCGGCCGCTTCCCCATTTGGGACTGTTCCCAGAACACCCGCAGAGCTGAAGTGAATGATTTTTGGAACACGGGTGTCTTTTGCAGCCTGGAAGACATTTTTCGTGCCCTCGGCATTTATGCGGTAAAAATCCTTTTCGGATATGAGGGATCCGCCTAGAGCCGCTGCGCAATGAAAGAGAATGTCTACACCCTCAAAGATCCCGTCCAAAGAAGAAGGATCTGTGATATCCCCCGTAACCACATCAAATTTATTGATGGATGAGTTTTTTTCTTCCAGAGGTTGTGTGTGCTGAAGAACACAAATATCCCATTGTCTTCGGATGCATTCGCCGATCAAAGCACGGCCGATGAATCCGGAGGCTCCTGTGATGAACGCTCTCATGATCATCGATCCTTAGTCTTTTGACTCCATGGCTTTATCGAGAACCTGGCTGATTTTTTCCTTGTATCGGGGATAAGTATAGTCGCGATCGGCCATTTCCTTTGCAAATTTCGCCCGCTCCTGGGCCCTTTGATCAGAGAGCGCAAAAACGATCCCTTCGGCCAAACACTCTGACTCAGGCTCAACGAGGACGGATATCCGGTTGGAAAGGACCTGGGTGTGTGTCCAGAGATTTGTGGCGACCACCGGCTTACCCGATTTGAGGAAGGAATAGATCTTGAGCGGAGTGTTCGTTCCGGAAAGGCGGGGAGAGACCAAAACATCCGCCAGACTGATAAAGAGCGGTATTTCCGATGGCGGGACCTGTCCCGTAAAAAAGACTTTTCCAGCGATTCCCAAAGCCTGCGCTTTTTCTCTCATCCGTTCCACAGCCGCAGGGCTCTCTCCCACGAGCACGAACGCGACGCGGTCGTCATGGATTTGAGATGCAGCCTCCAGGAGAAGAGGAATCCCTTGATAGGGTTGAAAATTGCCTGCATAGAGCACGATCTTTTTGTCCTCAGAGGCGAATTCTTTGCGTTTTTCACGGATCTCTTGTTCAGAGAACCCTCGTGTTTCGAAGTCGATAAAGTTTTCAAGAAGAATGGCCTTATCGACATAACCCTCCTTCTCCACCTGTTTGAGCAGGTCCAGACAGATGACGATGATCGCGTGTGAGTTCTTCAAGATGAACCGTTCCATGCCGATGAATACTTTTTTGAGGAGCTTTGAGCGGGAAAAATCGAAGTTTTCCAGCTGCTGCGGGAGGCTGGAATGCATATCGTAGATGTGCGGGGTTCCCGATATCTTGCTCAAAACAACGCCAAAAAGAGCCCCCTCCTCGTGGGAGAAAATGAGGTCGTGTTTTTTTTGGAGGAGTTGCCAGCCCGCTTTGAGTGACAGAAGGAAGTCGAGAGGGATCTTTTTGAGTGATGGGCCGATTTTTATCTTTTTTATGAAAAACACATTGGGGATCCTCAATATGCTCAGGCGTTCGATGACCTTGTCTTCACCCAGGTGATAAGTCACAAGGTCGATCTCATGGCCGAGGTCGGAAAGTGCCTTTATTCTCTGGTACACGCTGATGGGAGTGCCTCGAGGCTGGAAGAAGGGTTCTGGGGCGAGCATGAGAATTTTCATCGGTCTTCTAATTATTCGGATGGCTGATCTGATTCAGAATCGAATATTTCCCGAATGAAATAGATCCTTTTATTCACAGATTCATGATACGCACGGACCATGATCTCTGCCAATAGCCCCAGAGTGATGAACTGGATCCCTATGACAATGAGCAGTATGGCCAGCAGAAGCAATGGGCGGCCAGAGATGCCCACTTTGAGGATGAGGCGCTGATAAGAGAGGTACACACCGATAATGCCTCCGATGAGGCCGCTAGCCAGTCCGAATATGCCGAATATCTGAAGAGGGCGGGTGGAATAACTCAAAAGGAATTTCACAGTGAGAAGGTCGAGCATGACTTTTACGAAGCGAAAGACACTGTATTTGGATTTGCCGTGTTTCCTAGGCCTGTGGTGCACCTCGACCTCTGCGATGGCAACCCCGAGATTACTCGCAATGGCCGGGATGAACCGGTGAAGCTCCCCGTAGAGATTGATGTTCTTGACGACCTCTTTGCGGAAGGCCTTTAGGGTACAGCCGAAATCATGGAGCTTGATGTCCGTGATCCTGGAAATGAGCCAGTTGGCTATAGCGGAGGGGATCCGGCGCGTAAAGAGCGGATCCTTTCTTTTTTTTCTCCAGCCGCTGACGATATCGTACCCTTCCCGCATTTTATCGATAAGCAGGCCGAAGTCCTTGGGGTCGTTTTGCATGTCTGCATCCAGAGTGATAATAACCTCTCCATTGGCATAATCGAAGCCAGCAGATAGTGCTGCCGTCTGGCCAAAGTTTTTCCTCAGCCTGATGACTTTCACCGTGGAGTCCTTTTTTTGGATGCCGCGCAATACAGGAAAAGACGAATCCCAACTTCCGTCATCGATAAAAATAATCTCATAAGTGAGATCCAGGTTTTTGCAGGAGTTTGAAATCTCTTCATAGAGCTCGGGCAGATTTTTCTCCTCGTTCAAGACAGGCACAACGATGGAAAGCGCAAGAGGATTTTTTCGATTCATTTCGCTCAATATATCACATTCCACGCTTTATCGTAAATAGCGGCGCGCACACTGGAATCACTCAATATCGACGAAGGACCTCAGCATTGCCTGCTGAGATGAGCAGAATTTTAAAATCCTGCATTGTGAAAGGCATGAACGAATAGTAAGCATCCTTATTTCCGTGATACTCTCAAGTCAAATGATAATAGCAGGAGCTCGTCACAGTCCATGTTCGTCGAAGACCCCCCTCACCCACCACCATCCGACTCATAAGGACAGTGACTCGCTCCTTGTTCCAGCTAATGTGCCTATCACAGAAAAAGGATGCTTCCCAACAAATACGTGTGTTGACATCGATGGGTTTATCTTCTAAAATTTAATCCGAGCAAAGAGATGTAATGTCCGAGAAAAAAATATTGATCGTCGATTACGATGCCAAGAACCTGGCACATATGTCCGACCTCTTCCTCGCTCATAAACTGCAGATCGTAACGGCCAACGACGGACAAATGGCCTATGAGAAATACCAAGAAGAAAAACCCGACCTGGTCATTCTTGAGGCGATGCTCCCCAAGCTCCACGGTTTCGACTTGACCCAAAAGATCTACACCGAAACCAAGGGAAGTGTGCCGATCGTCATCGTGACTGGCCTCTATAAAGGGGCTCAATACAAGAGTGAAGCCCTCCGGTCATTCGGGGCCGCGGACTATTTTGAGAAACCTTTTGATGATAAACAACTGGTCAATTCTGTCATGAACCTGCTTTCCGATGAGATCGATATCGAAGAGGATCTTCCGGACCCCGAAACAGTCCTTTCGTATCTTTCTCAGATGTCCAAAAAAACAGCATCCCCTCAAAAACAAGATAAACCCTCCTAGGTCCTATAAAGGGGAGCAAAATCTTTTTTGTAAGGTCTGTTCCCCGATCGGACCGTTTATGAAATGAACGCACATCTTCGAAAAGATTCCAATCCTGCTTTTATCGTTTTATTCCTCGTCCGGTCGGCGCCCTTCACAGCGCTAGTAAGAATTCAGCCAGCACGTTATGAAAATTCGGCTGTAGGGTTGCAAAATGATGGGAAAGCGCATAGTATTTATGAGATTTCTGAGTGTGTTCAATGACGACTGAGGATATGACGAACTTGTGGACGCGATGCAACAGATGTCGCCGAATTCTCTACAAACAGGACATTCTGGACAATCTTTTTGTCTGTCCAGAGTGTGACTTCCATTTCCGGATCTCGGCGAAAAGTCGGCTCCACATGCTGTTTGACGACGGGAAATATGAGCTCTTCGATGAGGGCATCTATCCGGAAGATCCTCTTCATTTCAAGGATTCCAAAAAGTATTCCACCCGTTTGAAAGAGAACCAGACTACAACGTCTCTCCCGGACGCTGTGCTGAATGCCATCGGCACCATGGACGGGATCAAAGTTGTCATCTCCGCGATGGAGTTTTCTTTCATGGGAGGGAGCATGGGGTCTGTTGTCGGAGAAAAGATCACGCGTGCGTTTGAGAAGGCGCTTTTGGAAAGAATCCCTGCGATCGTTGTCTCCTGCTCTGGTGGTGCAAGGATGCAGGAGGGTGTGCTCTCGCTCATGCAGCTCATGAAAACCAGCGCTGCGATAGCACGCCTCGATGAGAAGGAGATCCCTTACATCTCTGTCCTGACCGACCCGACAACCGGTGGAGTCACAGCCAGTTTCGCCATGCTCGGCGATATCAACATCGCTGAACCAGATGCTCTTATCGGATTTGCAGGACCGCGGGTCATCGAACAGACGATCAAGGAGAAACTGCCCAAGGGATTCCAACGATCCGAATTCCTGCTCAGCCACGGTATGCTCGATGATGTGGTGAAACGCGGAGACTTGCGCCGTTATCTCATAACGGCTCTGCGGCTCTTCCTGAACAAGCCTCAATGAATTATGAACAATCCCTTGTTTATCTCGACCAGATCCAGAACTTAGGCATCAAATTCGGATTGGACAATGTAAAGACGATCCTTTCCTCTTTTAACGACCCTCACACTCAATATCCCTCGGTTCTGGTGGCTGGAACAAACGGAAAGGGCTCGGTGTGTGCCATGATGAGCCAGGTGCTTTTGGACCATGGCCTCTGTCCCGGGCTCTACACATCTCCCCATCTTGTCACTGTCCGTGAAAGGATCCAGATCGCGCGGGAGCCTATCTCCAAGGATGATTTCAGTCGGCACCTCACACATCTCAGAGATAAAATCGATGGTTTGATCGCTTCTAAAGAACTCCTCTCGCCTCCCACCTATTTTGAGATGTTGAGCTGTTTGGCGTTCCTCTATTTTGCAGAGAAACACGTGGATATGGCCATTCTTGAAGTGGGCATGGGTGGGAGGTACGATGCCACGAATGTGGTGACTCCTAGAGTTACGGCCATAACCACAATTTCTCCTGAGCACCAAAAGTTCCTCGGGGAGACCCTCAGCGAGATCGCTGCGGAAAAAGCCGGGATTATAAAACCTGGGGTTCCTCTCGTGTGTGGAGTGGAAGACAGGGAGGCGCAGGTCACGATCAGAAAGAGAGCCGAAGAGCTTGACGCTCCTTTTTTTGCAGTGCTTTCGGAGGATACACATTTCCAAAGAAAAAAGACCGAGCGGAATTTCATATTCGAATACGGTCTGGACAACGAGATATACACCTATTCGCCCTCTCTACTCGGTGAACACCAAGGGAAAAATGCCGCTATGACCATCTCCATTTCTCGGCAATTGTCCAAAAACTGGAAACATTTGGAGAAGTCTCGGATCATTCATGGAATCGAAGCGGCTCAGTGGCCCGGCCGTCTTGAGATCGTCTCTGAGCGTCCGCTCGTCCTTGTTGATGGAGCGCATAATGAAGAAGGAGCCAAAGCCCTGAGGGCGTACGCCCAGGAATTTATTGCGTCTCCCTGTGTGTTGGTTTTTGCGGTTATGAGAGACAAAAATATCGCAGGATTGTCCGAGATTCTATTTCCGTTAGCCCACACAGTGATCCTCACGAGATTCCCTTTTTTCAAAGCTGCTGAGCCGGAGGACATACAAAGACAGGCCTCTAGATTTCGAAGCCGGATGATCATTCAGCCCGATGTACGACAGGCTGTTCAGACCGCTCTGCAAACGGTTTCTACCGACGGTGTTATCCTTGCCGCCGGTTCCCTCTTCCTCGTCGGGGAGATCAAAAAAATTTTTAACTCTGTCAAGGAACGGGACTAGCGTTCAAAGATCTCATTCAGCAACGGCCAATGTCGCGCATTTCGAAAGAAAACTATTAATGACCGCTGTAAGCATCCTTTAATCCATAATCGGTTGAACGTAAGTTACGATATTAAGTGTCCCCATTGTGTGGTGGAGAAAACCGTGAGAAGGGCTGGACGGGCATGGTACATTTCCTATTGGGAGATGTGAGGGAAGTCCGGAGCCGAGCCTATAAACATAAGGCCAGTTCCTTGTGATGTAGGGTCCATTCCCCGAATGGACCGAGAAAAAACGGACCGTTTGGGAAACGGTCTCTACATTTCAAGAGAACAATCACCAATTGGGACACTCGAATTCTACTCATCACGGATTTAAGGATGCTCCTGATGATTGAGGATAGGTTGCATTTTGGTGTGATTAGTGTTAAATTTTCCTCTAATTTTTGTCTTGAAAGTTAATGATCTTTTGCCATGTTAGCCGTTGATGCCACTCTCTTAATCGTTTTTTTTATCGTCTGGATTCTTCTTATAGCGCTTAGAAAAGTCTTTTTTAATCCCATCCGCAGCATCCTGGACAAACGCGAGAAGACCATTCAAAACAACCTCAATGCCGGTCAAGAAGCGGCAGCTCAGCACGAACTAAACATCCAAAAGATCGAAGAAAGCCTCAAAGCCGCTCGAATCTCAGCAAAAGAGACCCAGGAGCAATTTGCTGCCGAGGCTTTAAGGGAAAAAGAAAGGATGCTCACAGAGATTGCGCAAGAATGCCGGGCAAGAGTTGAAGAAGCAAAGGGTGTTCTGGAAAAACAAACAAAAGATCTCAAAAAGGATTTGGCAGCTGAAAGCAAAGCCTTATCCGAAGAAATCGAGCAGAGGTTGCTCCATTGATAATCCGAAAAATTCCTTTTATCCTGATTCTCGCTGTTTTGCCCCTTTTGCTCTTCATGTCTGTCGAAGAAGGGCACCATGATGCCAATTCCATGGCTTTTATTGCGAAAGTGTTCAATTTTATCGTACTTTTTGGAGGATTGGCGTACCTTCTGCGGAAACCGATCGTACAATTCTTGGAGAGCCGGGCTGCGGGTATCAAAAAAACTATCCATGATGCGGAAGAATCGCATCGTGGAGCGGTTAGCGACTTGGAGAGAACAGAAAAACGACTGCATGAATTGAGCCGGGAAGTGGATGAACTCAAACAGCGGTCGACCGAGGAGGGTCAGAAAGAAAAAGAGCGGATACTCAAAAAGGCCAGGGAAGAAGGCCAGAGAATGAAGCAGGCTGTGGAGCAGGAGATCGAAATGCTCTCCAGAGCGGGGGTCAGAGCCTTGAAAGAGTATGCGATCTCTCTGGCAGCCGCCGAGGCGGCGGAGAGGATCCAAAAACGCCTCACTCCCGAGAAACACATGCTGCTCATCGATGACTCCATCGAAAGGTTAGAAGGTCTGTATGAAAAGGCGCATTCTGGTTAAGAGGTATTCTCAAGGCCTCATAAACGCCATCAGTGATGATGAGGAGTTTAACGCTGTCCAGGAAGAACTCCGCGGCTTTGAGAACCTGCTCGCTTCCCACGAGAAGCTACAGGAGATCCTCCATAGCCCTTTCCTTCCTTTAACCAAAAGGAAAGAATTGACGAATGATCTCCTGAAAACGTTGTCCTATAGGCCAAAAACCTCCCGTTTTATCGCTCTCTGTGTGGCCAATGACCGCCTGGATTTTTTGCCAGAAATTCTGGATTTTTTGCCCGAGCTGTGGAATGAGGAGAAGGGCGTATCTACGTTCGAGGTCTCTTCGGTCGTTCCTCTGACTGAGGCCCAAAAAGAAAAGCTGAAGGGAAAATTGGAGTTGCTTGAAAAAAGGCCCGTGTCTTTGAAATACAGGAGCGACTCGACTTTGGTCGGAGGGCTCTCCATCAGGCGGGGAAACATCATTTATGATGTCTCTATTCGAGGCAACTTGGACAGGCTCAAAGAAATTATAATTGAAGGATGAAGTGAAAATGGACCTAAAGGCCGATGAAATAACCAAGATTATACAGCGTCAGATCGAAGGATACGAAACAGCTGTGGATATCAAAGAGGTGGGAACGGTCACCTCTGTAGGAGATGGAATTGCCAATGTTTATGGGTTGGACCGCGTGATGTACAACGAGCTGTTGTCTTTTCCCAATGATGTCTATGGCCTGGCACTCAACCTGGAGGAAGAGAATGTGGGGGTCGTCCTCTTAGGAGAAAGCCATCTCATCAAGGAGGGAAATCTGGTCAAGCGGACACACAAGATCATGCAGGTGCCCTCGGGCCCGTCGCTCGTTGGCCGCGTGGTCAATCCCCTGGGTGTCCCCCTCGATGAGAAAGGCCCTATCCAGAGCGATGTGTTCATGGTGGTCGAACGTCTTGCTCCGGGAGTTGTGGAACGCCTCCCCGTTAGAGAGCCACTGCAGACGGGAATAAAAGCTATCGACAGCATGATCCCCATCGGAAGGGGACAGAGAGAGTTGATCATCGGAGACCGCCAGACCGGAAAAACAGCCATCGCCATCGATACCATCATCAATCAAAAGGGAAAAGACGTCATTTGTATCTATGTCGCCATCGGTCAGAAAAACTCGACTGTTGCCCAGATCATCAAAGTTCTTGAAGATCACGGGGCCTTGGATTATTCGATCATCGTAGCGGCCTCGGCCAGCGATCCCTCCCCGCTCCAGTATTTGGCTCCCTACAGCGGCTGTGCCATAGGTGAGTATTTTAGGGACAAAGGGAAACATGCCCTTCTCATCTATGACGACCTGTCCAAACACGCCGCCGCTTACCGGGAGATTTCGCTCCTCTTGCGGCGTCCCCCCGGGCGGGAGGCCTATCCCGGAGATGTGTTCTATCTCCATTCCCGGCTTCTGGAGAGAGCCGCCAAGCTCAATGACGAAAATGGAGGGGGTTCACTCACAGCATTACCGATCATTGAAACCCAGGCTGGCGATGTCTCCGGTTATATACCGACGAATGTCATATCCATCACCGATGGCCAGATCTACCTGGAGTCCGAGCTGTTCAATGCCGGCATCCGGCCTGCCATCAATGTGGGCATCTCCGTCTCTCGAGTGGGCGGGAATGCTCAGATAAAAGCGATGAAGCAAGTGGCGGGCAAACTTCGTCTGGACCTGGCGCAGTACAGGGAGCTTGTTACTTTTGCCCAATTCGGCACCGAGCTGGATAAGGCAAGCCAGGCTCAACTCGATCGAGGAGAACGATTGACAGAGACCCTGAAACAAGACCAGTATGCGCCTCTGGATGTGATCGACCAGATTCTGATCATCTTTGCGGGGAATAGAGGTTACTTGGATGAGTTCGCTGTGTCTGAGATCCAAAAGTATGAGAGGGATCTTTACGTATATTTTAGCGAAAATTTTTCCGACCTGTTGAGAAAGATCGGTGAGGCAAAGGCTATCGATGCCGATGCCGACGCAGCTCTCAACTCAGCCTTCGAAGAATTCAACACAAAGTTCAAGGAAGCGAACTAAATGCCTGCCCTGATAGACCTTCGCAAGCGTATCAAGAGCGTGCGCAACACACAACAGATCACGCAGGCTATGAAAACTGTCGCCACGGCAAAATTCCAGAAGGCCCAGCGGATAGTCTTGGAGTCGAGGCCCCGATGGCACGATTCTCCCGAGCTCGTTTCAGAAGCGGCATTCTGGGCCCCCCGTTCCCTACACCCGCTGCTTGCCAAAAGAGAAGAAAAGAGCGTCGTTGGGCTGGTCATCACTTCGGACAAAGGGCTGGCCGGCGCCTTCAATTCGAATCTCCTGGTGCGGACAGCGGCTTTCTTCGCAGAGAAAGGCGAAAAGAGTGATATCCAGCTCGTCCTGATCGGGAAGAAGGCCGTTCAGTTTTTTAAGAAAACCGGTCTTCCCATTTTGCGATCGTATTTCGGCCAAGTTCACACATTTACGGCTGAGGATTGTTCACAGTTGGCCCGTTTCCTCATGGAGCTATACATATTGAGCAAAACCGATGCTGTCTACGTGGCCTACAATGAATTCAAATCCATTCTGGCTCCCCGTGTGGTCATCACGAAATTGCTCCCGATCGAGTTTTCCGGAGATGTTGAAAAGGCCGCTGGGGAAGGGGAGATGAACCTCTCGAGCAGCCAGAGGCCTGACTGGGACCCAGGGGTGCTTCCTCTGATCCATTCTTTAGTCCCGCACCATGTGGAAAACCAGATCCAGCATTTTTTCTTCGAATCATCGGCTGCGGAACATGCCGCACGAATGATGGCCATGGACAATGCCACCAAGAATGCGGAGGAATTGATAGATGACCTCACGCTGGTTTTGAATAAAATCAGACAGGCTTCAATAACCAAAGAGCTCCTGGAGATCATGTCTGCTGTTGAAGCCTTGGCGAAAAAATAGATTTTCGAGGAGAAGAGAATGAGTGATGCGAGGCCTAAGGCCGAAAAAAAAGCTCAAGATGCCTCCACGCGGAAAACAACGGACGGAACCAAACACAAAAAAGGGGAGAAGGCAAGGGAAGGACGTGTCATCCAGATCATCGGCCCTGTTGTTGATGTCGCATTCAAAGATATCGAGCTTCCCGAGATCTATAATGCCCTACGGATCACGAGCGAAGGGTTCGACAGCTACTCTCCTCATGAAGAGGATGACACAAAAAAGAGATCTGGAATCCGGGCGAACGAAGACATGACGAGCGATTTCCGAACCTCCCTACCCGTGGATATCATCGTAGAAGTCGAACAGCACCTCGGTGAGGATAAGGTTCGGTGTGTATCCATGCATCCGACGGATGGACTGGCCCGGGGAATGAAAGCCATCGACCTGGAAGGCCCCATCCAAGTTCCTGTGGGAGAGGCCACTCTAGGAAGAGTGATGAATGTCATCGGAGAGCCGGTGGATCATCAGGGCCCCATCAATGCGTCTGTCAAATATCCTATCCATCGACTGCCCCCTTCATTGGAACAGCAGAGCACGACGCTCGAGATGTTCGAGACAGGGATCAAAGTTATCGACCTCATCCAGCCGTTTCTCAAGGGTGGAAAGATCGGCCTTTTCGGAGGAGCCGGTGTGGGCAAGACGGTCATCATCATGGAATTGATCCACAACGTTGCCCAGGAACATGGAGGATATTCTGTTTTTGCCGGAGTGGGGGAACGGACACGCGAGGGTAACGACCTGTGGCTGGAAATGAAGGAGTCCGGAGTCATCGAAAAAACATCGCTCATCTACGGTCAGATGACAGAACCCCCTGGGGCACGCCTCCGCGTCGGTTTGGCCGCCCTTTCTGTGGCGGAATACTTCAGGGATGAGATGAATCAGGATATTCTCCTCTTCATCGACAACATATTTCGATTCGTGCAGGCGGGCTCAGAGGTCTCGGCTTTACTGGGGCGAATGCCGTCAGCTGTGGGATACCAGCCCAACCTGGCGACAGAACTGGGAGAGCTGGAAGAAAGGATCACCTCGACACAAAAAGGATCGATCACTTCTGTACAGGCCATTTATGTGCCCGCCGATGATTTTACGGATCCGGCGCCGGCGACGACCTTTTCTCACCTGGACGCAACGACCAACCTGTCCCGAGCGTTGACGGAAATGGGGATCTACCCCGCAGTCGACCCCTTGGCATCTTACTCGCGCATCCTGGATGCCCGAGTTATCGGAGAGGAACACTATGCGGTTGCCCGTCAGGTCAAGGAGATCCTGCAACGATATAAAGATCTTCAGGACATCATCACCATTCTCGGCATGGAGGAATTGTCTGAAGAGGACAAGGTCATCGTGGCTCGGGCCAGAAAAATACAGAGGTTCTTCTCGCAGCCATTTAGTGTGGCCGAAGAGTTTACGGGAAGACCGGGCAAATATGTCCCCATCCAGGAGACAGTCAGGGGATTCAAGGAAATAGTCGAAGGGCAGCATGATGATAAGCCCGAGCAGGCATTCTACATGGTCGGTGGAATCGATGATGTGGCCCAAAGAACCGAGGATCTGAGAACTGCATGAACGAATCCCTGCCTTCATCCCTCAGGCTTCGTGTGATCACATCTCACCAAGTTCTCGTGGATGAGGACGTGAATGAGGTCTCCATCCCGAGCCTTGAAGGGTACTTGGGTATTCTTCCGGGCCACAGGAACCTGCTCATGGCTTTGGGGAAAGGATCTATCGGTTATGGGAAAGCCAGGACAAAAAAACAGGTCCAGGTGAAAGGAGGATATGCCAGAGTCCAGCCCGACAGTATTCTTGTCTTTACGGAATTGGATGAAGACGCGCCCTGACGGACCGATGATGGGTGAAGACGAGTCGTTCGACACCTTTTACCATGGACGCATTCGGGTCCTCCAGAAAAAAAGAGGCTATCGTTTTTCCGTCGATGCCCCGCTCCTGGCAGATTTCATCCAGACACAGGAAACGGATAGACTGCTCGAACTCGGAACAGGAAGCGGGATCATTGCACTGCTCCTGAGCATCAAGCCGTTCATGCGCCTGACTGCCTTGGAGATTCAGGAGTCTTTGATAGACCTGGCCCAGCGCAATGTCCGGCTCAATAACCTTGAGGACCGGATCGAGGTTGTCCGTGCCGACCTTAGGACGTATTCCAGTGAACAGAGATATGATGTTGTTTTTTCCAATCCCCCTTATATCAAGAAGAAATCAGGGTATTTGAGTCCATCGGACGAGAAATCCGTAGCAAAACACGAGTTAAAGTGTACAATTTTTGATATAATGCAAAAAACCGAAAAATTGCTGAAGGCGCAAGGAGTGGCGTATTTTGTATATCCTGCGATCCGAAAAGAAGATTTTATGCGAGCGACAGAAGACGTGCGATTGAAACTCAGAAGCATCCGCTATATCCATCCTCACAGACATAGCGATCCGAATCTTTTTCTTGTGAGTTGCGACCGGCTCACTCGGGAGACCCAGCAGCTTCCGCCGCTCATCCTCTACGATCGGGATGGAGAGTACACACGGGAAGCGCAGAGCATATTTTCAGGGAGGATCCATGGGCCGACTCTTTAAGAACCTGGTGGATCTGTACAAGTACAGAGTCCTTATCCAGAACCTTGTCAGCCGCGAGTTGAAGGCCCGTTATCGGGGCACAGTCTTGGGATTTTTCTGGTCTTTTTTCAATCCTCTCCTTCTGTTGATCGTGTATACGGTTGTCTTCGGTTTTATCATCATGCCCAGAGATCCATCGTTCGAGAGTTCGCCCTGGATGTATGCGCTCTTCCTCTTCTGCGGATTGCTGCCCTGGCAGGTATGGTTCGTCGCGTCATCCCTCGAGTCGGCCAACGTATTGATCATTCAAGGAAATCTGATAAAAAAGATTCTCTTCCCCGTGGAGATCCTTCCGGTTGTTGTCGTTGCGAGCAATTTCGTTCATTTTCTCTTTGGACTCCCCATCCTCCTGATATTTGTCCCGATCTTGGGCGGCCATTATACGCCGTATCTCCTCCTCTTACCCGTGGTCATTTTGGTTCAATTTGTGTTCACCCTTGGATTCAGTTTTTTTGTCTCCTCCCTGACCGTGCATTTCAGGGATATCAAGGACATCCTGGCGAACTTGCTGACTTTCTGGTTTTTTGCCACGCCTATTATCTATCCCATGACCTTTCACACGGTCGAGAAATCCTCTCTTCTCAAGACTCTCTTGAACCTGAATCCCATGACACATATCATGCAGGGCTATCAGTACTGTATTTTCTATGGGGAGCTCTTTCGGTGGAAAAGACTGGGTATCACCTTGATCCTGTCTCTCGTTTTGCTGTTCGTCGGATACTTAATATTTGACAGACTTCGGGATTCTTTTCCCGAGGAGGTGTAAGTGGTTGCCATTGATGTGGATCATGTCACGCGGATTTACCAGAAGTACTCTGCCCAGCACCGCTTCAAGACTTTCAAGAGTGCGATCGTCAAGGGAAATTTTTTCAAATCGTTGAGGCCCGATGAGCTGGTTTCAGCGCTGGACAATGTCAGCTTCAAGGTCGAGAAAGGAATCACGTTTGGTGTCATCGGTGAAAACGGCTCGGGAAAGAGCACTCTTCTCAAGGTGATCACCGGGATCGCCAAACCCACATCCGGTTCTGTGAGCGTGGAGGGAAAAATTTCTGCGCTTATTGAGCTAGGAGCGGGTTTTCATCCCGAGATCTCAGGCCGGGAAAATATCTTTATAAACGGCATCATGCTGGGCCTTTCCAAAAAGGAGATCACAGAAAAATTCGACGCTATCGTCCGGTTCGCAGAGTTGGAGGAATTCATCGATGCCCCGGTGAAGACCTATTCTTCCGGAATGCACATGCGCCTCGGGTTTTCCATCGCTATCAATGTGAACCCGGATGTTCTGCTCATCGATGAAGTCTTGGCCGTCGGGGATGCCTCTTTTGTGCCCAAATGTTTAGACCGAATCGATGATTTTCGCCGCAGGAAGAAGACCATCCTTTTTGTCAGCCATGATTTATCCACCGTTGAAAAGATTTGTGACCGGGTCATTTGGCTCAAACATGGCAAGATCCAGACAATGGGAGAACCTAAGCGGGTTGTGGATGCTTACCTCCAGGATATCGCTGAGAAACAGGAAGAAGAATTTGAGAGGCGCCAGCAGGAGGTCGATAAGGAAGAGAGTTTCGAGGAAGAACGCAGAGAGAACCGGTGGGGCAAACGAGAGATCGAGATCAAAAAAGTCAGGCTCAAAGATATGGAAGGACAGGAGAAACATGTGTATTCGCCTGATGAAGGGATGGTCATAGAGATGGATATTTCGGCCTACTCCCAAATCAAGGATTTTGTTTTTGGCATCGGGATCTTTAATCCCAAAGGCATCTGTTGTTACGGGACAAACACCCAGTTGGAAGAGTTTGCGGCTCAGTCCATCGAGGGAGAGGGGCGTGTTGTCTGCCGGATTGAAAAGATAGGCCTCATCAACGGGACGTATTATTTGGATGTGGCGGTTCACAAGAAGGACGGCTATCCCTATGACTATCACCGCAATCTGGATTCCTTTTTAGTTTCATCCCCCAGAAAAGATGTCGGGATTTCACGACCGGAACATTCCTGGGAATTCTCATCCGGGATCAAGATCAAAAAAACCCGATGAAAAATATGCAGACGGAGAACAGACGTTTCCGGACAACTTTTGAGCCAGTAACAATGTTGCATTTTAGCTGTTTATTTGTATAATGTTCGCCAGGAGTTTGTGATGGCAAAGAATATCTTGACCTACGGACGGGAAGCGCATTCACGGACACTCGCCAAAACGATCAGTTGGCGCATTCTCGCCACCATGATAACCATGACTGTAGTGTATATCTTTACCGGAGAATGGTTCATCGCTATTGGTGTAGGTATTGTTGAGGTGATCGCCAAGATCACGTTTTATTATCTTCATGAAAGAATCTGGCACAGGATCTCCTGGGGAAAAGGGAGGCATCCCCTTGCCTCAATCCCCATTAAGGGAGAGATCGCGCCCGAAGACATGGAAAAGATCAAGGACCAGCTTCGGGATCTAGGTTACCTTGATTAGCAACAGCCTGAACTCACGACTAACAGTTTACGCCTGCGTATAGGTCTAACGTATAGAGAGAACCAACGTTGAGTTCACCTAAGATACATAAAACCAAAAGCCTTGCTGATTTGATGGAGCTCAGAGAGGGATTTCGTCAGGAGAGAAAGGCTGTTGTCTTCACAAACGGTTGTTTCGATATCCTGCACGCGGGACATATCCATCTTTTTCAAGAAGCCAAGAAGTACGGGGATATCCTCTTCGTGGCCGTGAATGACGATTTGTCTGTCCGTAACCTGAAGGGCCCTGCAAGACCCATTTTTCCCCTGAATGAACGCTTGGAAGTCCTCGAAGCCATCGAGACCATCGATTACCTGGTTGCCTTCTCCCAGGACACCCCCCGGGAGCTCATCAAAGTTCTTCTTCCTGATGTGCTCGTCAAGGGTGGAGACTGGAAGCCTGATGAAGTTGTGGGGCGGGAGGAGGTAGAGGGCGCGGGTGGGAAGGTCATTATTGTGCCCTATCTTCCCGGGAGATCGTCTTCAGAAATTCTTGAAAAGATCAAACGTCATTCATAAGACATGAGCCTCTTTCACAGTTCTTTGATAGGCAGCGTTTGACGTTTTGTCTTTCCTAAATAAAAAAACCCCCTGTCCGAGTTATCGGAGACAGCGGGTTTTTTTCTATAATCCGTTTAATGAGCAGTTTTGCATCGTGCTCAGGATTTAGCCGTGCAGCCTTCTGAACAGTGAGCGATTCGAGGAACAGCGTATCTTTTCATTTTAACCTCCTCCCCTTGTTTGGGGTTCTTTAATCTATATATAGATTATAGTATTACTCAGCAATAGTCAAGCGCGTTGGACGCAGAATCGTTAAATCCATGATCTAATGAACAGAAGTTGGGTTATTGAATGTCCCGATTGATCGCTTCTTCATTTTCAGCTCTCAATTGCGTTCTTCTGAGTTTGAATTATAGTTTTGAACAGCGCTTTTGCCAAGTGATTCGAAAGATTTATTTGCCTCACCCAGTCTGCGATAGCGGATAATATTGTTCACAGGATAAACTTTTTCTCTCTTGTTTTCGTCTATATCAGGTAATGCAGGCACTGCTGATTTGAGGATAGCGATATTTATGGAGATGAAAACATAATGTGGAGACAGAGCATTGCGGCCGTCGTGATTGTCATGATACTGTGCATGGGGCCGCTGTTGGGTTTTTCTGTGGAAGAGGTTTTGAATATCCCCAAGCTTTCCAAAGCACCCAAAATCGATGGCTTATTGGACAACCCGATCTGGGATAAAGAGGCTCTGAAGATAGAAAGTTTTCATCAGCTATCTCCCAAAGAGATGGGCGAACCCTCAGAAAAGACTGTGGCCTATTTAGGATACGATGAACGAAATCTGTATGTCGCTTTTCGCTGTACCGATTCCGATCCCAAAAAAATAAGAACATCGATGACCAACCGCGACAGCTGTATCGAAGATGACTGGGTGATCGTCTTTTTGGACACTTTTAATGAAAAGCGCAGAGCCTTCGGCTTCCTCCTGAATCCACACGGGATCCAAATGGACTGTCTCCGTATTGAAGAAGGCGGGGATGAGAACATGGACTTTAGCTGGGATACGGTGTTTTTCAGCAACGGGAAAATCGATGAGGAAGGCTATGTGGTGGAGATGGCCGTCCCCTTCAAGAGTATCCGCTTTCCCGACGAAGAAGACAGAGTCTGGGGTATCACTCTCGGCCGAAACATTCCGCGAAAAGGGGAGATCCTTCTCTGGCCGGATTTCACAAGAGAGATATCAGGGCTGATCACCCAAAGCGGCGAGATCAGGATCTCAGGGGACATCGAAAAAGGCAAAAATTTCGAGGTCATGCCCGTCCTCACCTCTCTCAAGACCAAGGACTCAAAAATGGATCCCGAAGCTGGTTTAAACCTCAAGTGGGGAGTCAGCTCTGATCTTACCCTCGATGTCACCGCAAACCCGGATTACAGCCACATCGAAGCCGATGCCCCGCAAATAGAGGCCAACCAGAGATATGCGCTCTATTATCTGGAGAAACGCCCCTTCTTCCTGGAAGGAATGGAGATCTTCAACTTTCCTCAGGTCAACTTGGTCTACACGCGCCGCATCATCGAGCCTCTGGCCGGGGCGAAAGCCACTGGGAAAGTCGGCCGCTTCACCTACGGCGGGCTTGGCGCCTATGACGTCAATTCCGCAGATAGCCTCTGGGAAGTATCCGATGACGGCATCGAACGGGAGGGAAAAGCTCTTTTTAGCATATTCCGGATGAAGGCCGATGTTGCCCCAGGCTCCTACCTAGGACTATGCCTCACGGATAAAAAGATCGACGGCGCCTTCAATCGTGTGGCTGGCCTGGATGGACAGATCAAGTGGAAAAACAACTTTTTTTTCTCCTTCCAGGCCATCGGTTCAAAAACGAAGTTTGAGGGCCGGGAAACCCCTGTTGTCCCCGCTCTGTATGCCGAAGCATCTTATTTTTCTAAATACTGGGGTGCTGGGGCATCCTGGCAATCCATGCATCCTGACTTCGAAGCCCTATCAGGATTTGTCAATCGTGTGGATTATAGGCAATTCGGTGGATATGGTTTCATTAACATCTATCCGGAGAAAGAATTTATGAACCAGATCCGGTTGAGCGTGAATGCCGGCCAAATGTACGAATATTTCAGCAACACTCTGTCCGATCAGTGGGTCAGCGGGAATGTCCACCTTCGGTTCACCGAATTTAATCAGATGAATATCAGCTATCGGAATTCCATGGAGAGATACGTGGGGATCGATTTTCATAAGAATGCGATCACCCTTGACACCAATATCAGCATGATCGGATGGCTTCCTTTTGGGGCGTATTTCCGCACAGGCGACAGCATCTACTATGACACCGAAGATCCCTTTCTTGGCTACAGCAACACCTATGGAATTTATTTCACCTTTAAACCGAGCCAGCGGCTTCAATACTCCATCGATTTTACGAAACAGACCTTCTGGGAAGAAAGAGGCGGGGATCTGGTCTATGATATCAATGTGCTGCGCAACCGCCTGACCTACCAGATCTCCAAGACGCTCTCTCTACGTGGCATCCTCGATTATGATCACTATGATAGAACCGTCTACGGCAGTTTTTTGGTGAGCTGGGTCTTGAGGCCGGGCACCGTGTTCTTTTTTGGCGTGGACAACAACATGCTGGAGGATGAATTCGGCCATTATTCCCAGGCCGACTACAGCGTGTTCGTCAAGTTTTCCTATTGGTGGAGGATTTGACACCCCTCTAACGCGGCGAAGATTTCACATCAAAAAAATCGTTACAAAAGAAAGATTATCTCACCTTCCCGAGATCTATGGACCTTTAGGATTGCCGTCCTGCCGTTCACTTCGATCTTATACTCCTCCCGCACTTCTCCTGTCTTGTGGTCTAAGATTCTCTTTCTCGCGAGTATTCGATCGATCGGGAATTCTTTATCTTTGAGAACAACAGACCTGGGACTCTCCTCACCTTTGAATCCCGAGTAAAAGTTGACCCTGACTTTTTTGGATTGACCTTGTTTCGGCCTCATCACCCGCTAGTATTCGAGAATGGCGATCTGTGTCATATTGTATGCCTCTCTGAACGTTATTGTCAAAGTTCCGATTGAGATCGTAAGCATTTCCAAAACCGTGAGAAGGGCTGGACGGGCATGGTACATCTCCCGAGGGGAGGTGTGAGGGAAGCCCGGATCCGAGCGAAGTTTCTTCGCCGGCGAAGCTGAGCGTGTTTTCGAAATCACCAATTGGAACACTCGGAAGAT
>CAYOSH010000042.1:0-29049 GCA_964406575.1 uncultured Eubacteriales bacterium
GATTTAATCCTTAGAGTCTGATAGGTCGGCTCGGGGAGCCGACCCTACATGCCGATTGGCTTTAATCGGTCCGTTCGGGGAGCCGACCCTACATGCTGATTGGCTTTAATCGGTCCGTTCGGGGAACGGACCCTATATTTTGAACAGGAACCCTATATTATGAAAGGGGGAAAATATCGTTCAAAATTCATCTTCGAACTTATACATGTGATCGACAAGAACTCTTGCGACATCCGGGATCAAATTGATGAATTCGATGCCGATCTCATAGAGATCCTCTTCGAGGCTCTTGCTCCATTTGACCTTTCCCCGAACCACAAGGGGATCATCGATCTCCGCCAGAGAAAGCTCCAATTTCAGTAAAGTGTCTACAGGAAAAAATGTATCAGAGATCACTTTTATTCCCTTGAGAGAGATATCTTCTGTGAGGGAAAAGCTGATTTTTTTTATGGAATCATCAGGAGCTTGGGCGACAGGCTCGATGGTGACCTTATTGCTCTCTTGTTTTCGCGATTCTTTTCGTCTTTCAGTCATGTTGGCGGCCTTTTGATTTTTGCATGAGAATGTTATTCAATTTCCTTATAATCCTCATAAAATGATTATGAGCGATATTTATAATTATAACACATGGATGGCCGATCGAAGAGAAGGATTGCCTATCGGTGCGGGCGCAGACCTAATCCTGTATCACATGATTTTTTCCATCATTTGAGTGTGTTCCGACCTCCATACAGCTTTATCGTTTTTCCTTCGCATCTTTTTTCTCATCCTTGTTAAGACTTTCTCTCCCGCTTTTAACTCCTTGTTTTGCGCTCTCGGGTTTGCCTGCGCCAGAGCCTGTGCCCTTGGTTCTGTTGCGGATGGCTTTGATGAGGCCGCTGACCATGGCCGTAATACGGCTGATCTTGTCTTCAAAATCCAGATAGTCCCCCTCACCGAGATAGCCGATGTCGCGCGAGATGACGAGTTGAGTGCGAAGGAGGGCCGCTGCAGACCTCGCTTTCGATAAGTATCGGATGAATTCGGTTGCCCCTCCCCTTTCACGACCTCCCGCGATGAGCGATGCCACAGACACAGCCGATTGTCTGAGGTCTTTTAAGAGCCCGTAATCGTCACTGAAATTGCCGTTCTCCTGGAGCCTGTACATATCCGCTGCCAGGTCCTTGGCCTGTTTCCAGCACTCCAGATTTTCAAATCCATAAGATTCGTTCGTCATATCATCCTCCTGCCCTAGAAGACGATTGGGACAAAGAATTTTCTCATTCATAGCTAAAAATTGTTAAGGGTCATTAAAGGCACCGGTTAGGGGCTGACCCTGCATTGACTAGGAAGAGGGGACAGTCCCCTTTTCGTTTCACCCCTGGAAAAAGGGAACTGTCCCCTTTTTTGAGGCCATTTTTGCTTGACAGGGTTAGGTTTGGGTTCTAAACTAGATTGTTCATGCCCATACGTATTAACTTTCATACATTTTTATCGGCGGGAGGTCCTCTATGAAAACTGTAAGTCTTGGTGAAGTCCGAGATAACATCAAGTACATCGTTCAGGAAGCCAACTTCATTCTCCAGGATGATGTGGTTAAAGTGATCAAAGACATGAAGGAACGCGAAGAGTCGCCTGTTGGCAAGGCAGTCCTGGATCAGATTCTCGAGAATGCCCAGATCGCTAAAACAGAGAAATTGGGGCTATGTCAAGACACCGGACTGGCTGTTTTTTTTGTTGAGATCGGTGAAGATGTCAAACTCAATAAGAACGGCGGTATGGGAAGCCTGAGGGAGGCCATCACCGAAGGTGTCAGGACCGGATATGAGGAAGGCTACCTGAGGAAATCCGTTGTCGCCGACCCTATCCGTCGCACGAACACCGGCGACAATACGCCTGCTTACATCCACTGGGAATTGGTGCCCGGAGATGCCTTTAAAGTGACCTTTATCGCAAAGGGAGGCGGTGCGGAAAACATGAGTCAGGTGCGGATGTTCGCCCCGGCCGCAGGGCAGGAAGGAATCGAGAATTTTGTGGTCGAGACCGTGGAGAAAGGGAGCTCGAATCCTTGTCCTCCTACTGTGGTTGGTGTGGGTGTTGGGGGGAACTTCGAGTACTCGGCTCTGCTCGCCAAAAAAGCTTTGCTGCGGAGGCCGTTGGGCTCCCACAATCCCGATCCGTTCTACAAGGATATGGAGATCAGGCTGCTCGAGCGGGTGAATAATCTGGGAATCGGACCGCAGGGCTTGGGCGGCCGCGTGACATCTCTGGCCGTGCATGTGGAAGCGTTCCCCTGTCATATCGCATCGATGCCAGCAGCTGTCAATATCCAGTGCCATTCGCATCGGGTGCTGTCGTTTGAGCTATAAATTGAGGTTCGGTCAGTTGCGTCAGGACCATCCTCAGGAGAGGATCGGTCGTGTTTGGCGTTTCGGCTGGATCATTAACTTCAGTCAAGTTCGCTTTGTCGGCTTGACCGGCGAATCTAATGAGTCATTTAAATACGGGACTTAAAAATTTTCAAGATGGCCTCAGTGTTTTTTTCTTGAACTTTGCTGTGGTGGTCGTTATGGCGATCTCCTATATGATCCTGATGTTCAAGAGACTTTTCGGATCGAGAGGCAACACAGATCACAAGGTTTGAGATCCTTTGGATTGAGATTTCATCAAATAAGATTCTTTGGGTTTCTTTGGATCTCGACTCTCATGATCACGAGGTATCCAAAGGATTGAAGCGGGATTCAGGCGGATTTAAACGAGGCGCCAAAGGACTAAAATGAGCCGCATGGAGGAATAAATGCCGCGAAAAGGTTATGTCGAGATAGATATCGAAGCATGCAAGGGGTGTAATTTGTGTGTTCTCCATTGCCCGACCGAGTGTTTGGCTTTGAACACAGAGGACACGAACAGTTATAGCCTGCATTATGCGTATTTGGCGCATGAGGACGAATGCATCGCGTGTCTGAATTGTTCGGTGATCTGTCCGGATGCGGCAATTACGGTTTATCGAGAGGTGGCGCAGCCCTCGAAGGGCGAAGCAGAGGGAGGTCAAGTTGGGTGAAACACGTTTGATGAAGGGGAATGAAGCGCTGGCTGAGGCGGCGATAAGGGCCGGATTGCAGGGATATTTTGGCTATCCGATAACGCCTCAGAGCGAGGTGATCGAGTATTTGGCTCAGGAAGAACCCAAGTATGACTACACGCTGATCCAGGCCGAGAGCGAGGTCGCAGCGGTGAATATGATATATGGAGCGGCGGGTGCGGGGGGGCGAGTGATGGCAACGACCTCCTCACCCGGTTTCACGCTGATGCAGGAAGGGATTAGCTACTTGGTGTGCGCACAGATTCCGGCGGTGTTTGCGAATGTTGTCAGAGGGGGGCCCGGATTGGGGACGATCCAACCCAGTCAGGGCGACTATTTTCAGGCAACAAAGGGTGGTGGCCACGGGGACTATCATCTGATCGTCTTGGGTCCGAATTCTGTGCAGGAGATGGCGGATCATACGGTTTTGGCGTTTGAGCTGGCGGATAAGTATAGAATCCCCGTGATGCTGCTCTCTGATGGGGCGACGGGGCAGATGATGGAGAAACTGACGCTTCCTGAACGGAGGGAGTACAAACCGGATAAGCCGTGGGCAACGACGGGGAAGACGGCGGACCGGGAGAGGAATATTTTGACGTCGCTTTACATCAAGTCAGAAGATATGGAGGAGGTCAATCTCAAGCTGCAGGAGAAATTCAAGACGATCGTCGCGAATGAAGTGCGATATGAAGAATACATGATGGACGATGCGGAGATTGTCGTGACGGCGTTCGGGTTGTGTTCGCGGATAAGCAAGAAAGTTGTGGATATGGGGCGGGAGGAAGGGCTGAAAATGGGGCTTTTCCGGCCGATCACTCTGTGGCCGTTTCCGGCGCCGCAGATCGAGGCCATTGCCGGAGAGGATCGCGTGAAGTTTTTCATCTCGATCGAGATGAATGCAGGACAGATGGTGGAGGATGTGAAGTTATCGGTGTGTGGGAAGAAACCGGTGTATTTTTATGGGCGATTAGGAGGCATTGTCCCCACCCCGCAGGAGGTCTTCGATGCCATCAGGAGCCATTTGTAAAAAAGTAAAAAAGGGGACAGTCCCTTTTTTGCAGGAATGGAGAAAAAAATGGGTCAGTATCATGAAGGATTTATTTCTCAAACGGACTGGAATAAAAATGTCCCAGGTACATTCTTCTATAAAATTAATGGGAGCTTGTTCTGCTATATAAAGGAGAACCGCGATGAAAGAAGGATACGAGCTTATATATAAAAAGCCGAATGCGCTGACGGATACGCGGATGCATTACTGTCCGGGATGTTTCCACTCAACCATTCATAAGCTGATGATGGAGGTTGTCGTGGAAATGAACATCCAGGATAAAACCGTGGGCGTGTGTCCGGTGGGGTGTTCGGTGTTTGCCTATCATTACATGGATGTGGATATGCAGGAGGCTGCGCATGGAAGAGCGGCCGCAGTGGCGACAGGGATCAAGCGAATGCTGCCCGATCGGATCGTTTTTTCGTATCAGGGTGATGGCGATTTGGCAGCGATTGGGACAGCGGAGACTCTCCATGCATGCAACAGGGGTGAAAATTTCACGTTTATATTTATCAACAACGGGATCTATGGGATGACAGGCGGGCAGATGGCACCGACAACTCTGGAAGGGCAGAAAACGAGCACGAGTCCCTATGGAAGAGATGTGAGCACAGCGGGAATGCCTATAAAAATGGCCGAAATTGTAGCCACTTTCGAGAGGGTTGCGTATGTAGAGAGGGTGAGCTGCAACACGCCGGCCAATACGAGGAAGGCCAAAAAGGCGATCAAAAAGTCGTTTGAGTATCAAATGCAGGGATTGGGGACAACTTTTGTTGAAGTGGCATCCAATTGTCCGTCGGGATGGAAGTGCACGCCAGAGGAATCCTTGAAATGGTTGGAGGAACATGTGTTCCCGTATTATCCGCTCGGCGTGTTCAAGCAACCGCCAAAAAATCGCGAAAAAAGGTGACAGTCCCCTTTTCGACCCCTTTTCGAGTGCTTATGCTTTAAGAGGAGGCTAAGAATGTTACAAGAAATGATATTTGCAGGATTCGGTGGCCAAGGCGTGTTGTCGATGGGAACTCTCTTAGCCTATGCTGCGATGAAAGAAGGCAAGGAAGTCAGCTGGATGCCCTCCTACGGACCAGAAATGCGGGGTGGCACGGCAAACTGCATCGTAAACATCAGCGACCAGCCCATCTCCTCCCCTATCGTTAGCGAATACGATGTGGCAGTGGTGCTCAATCAACCTTCGCTGCGCAAATTCGAATCCAGAGTCAAAGGAGGCGGCATCCTCATATGGGAAAGCACAAACATCAAGAATCCGCCTTCACGAACAGATATTGATATTTATCCGATCCCGGCGGTCGAAAAGGCCACCAACGAGCTCAAAAACCTTCGTGTGATGAATATGCTGCTCCTGGGATCCTTGGTTAAAATCAACAACATTGTCAAGAAAGAATCGCTCATGATCGCCCTCAAAGAGACCTTGCCCGAACGCTATCATAATCTTATCCCACTCAATGAAAAGGCGATCACGATCGGCATGAGCCTTGTTTAACCAGTTCTTTGCATATTTTTTTCTGCCAACTCTTACTCCCGTAAGGAGCTTGGCGTTTATAACCAAAAAAATGTACCCGGTACCTTTTTCCAGGGGTAATTAGAAAATGTACCCGGTACCTTTTTCGTATATTTTCTTATATTTTATTTGGGCGCCTTTTCTGCCATCTTTTTATCGATCTCTTCTTCCTTTTTTCTTTTTAGGGCGACCTTTTAGTCTAAAAACTGGATCTAATCCAAGTTCCTTACAAATTTTTTTATGCCATACTTTATTCCCATAAGGTATTTGGCGGTTTACTCTTAATCGAATCTCCTCCAGCTCTTTTTCTGTCAAAGGTTGATTAACAAAATCTTCCCAGTCATAGGGTAAATCAATAGGAGGGCTATCGATCACAGAATTTGATGCAGTAGCCATCCTTGCCCGGAAGCTTGACCACGGCCAATCTATTGCAGATGGAACCAAATTGGCGCGAACTGGATTTCTTTCTGCATAACGGAGGACCGTTAATAAATGATTATCCTGCTGAATAACAAAACTTTTAAATCTTCCCTGCCAAATACGCCCACTCGTTTGATAATAGATTTGATGTCTCTTTACATGAGTATTTGTTATCCAATGCATCCATTTGCTGAGGTGGTCTTCAATTCTAGGGCGCACCACAAAGTGAAAATGATTCGGCATCAAACAGTAAGCGAAGATATCTATAGCATAGTTTTTTTTCCCGTCTTCCATCAGTTTTAAAAATCCGCGATAATCACACGCGTTATGGAAAACGACCTGGCGGGAGTTTCCTCTATTTAGGACATGATAAATCATACCTTCCACAATTCCTCTGGGAGTTCTAGGCATTATTCTATTCTTCCCTACAAAAAAGAAGACGTAGCAGAGGTAGGATTTTTATCAGTGGAAAGAAAAATTTGAAAAAAAATTGAGAAATAAAAAAATGAAAAAAAAATGTACCCGGTACAATTTTAACAATTTCAATAGCTGAGATAGGAGAACATAGCGGTGAAGTAGCCGGAGATCAGCAGAACCCCCACTATAATCAGAAGGATCCCGCCCACAGTTGTGATGATTCTGAAATACTTCCGGATGGCCTTAAAATATTCAAAAAATTTGTGGATGAGGATGCCCGCCAAGAAAAACGGAAGCCCCAATCCCAAAGAATATAACACCAGAAGGATTATCCCCTTGCCCACATTTTGTGTGGTCGCCGCCAATGTCAGGATCGACCCGAGAATCGGCCCCACACACGGCGTCCAGCCAGCCCCAAACGCCATCCCGACGGCGAACGTGCCTAAAAGGCCAAGACGTTTATTCTTCACCTGGATCTTTCGTTCCCTCTCCAGAAATTTCAGCTTGAAGACACCTGCAAAGTGGAGGCCCAGGATTATGACCACGATCCCACCGATAATCTCAAACCATCGGATGTTCTCCTGCAAAAACGTCCCGATAAATGTGGCGGATGCCCCCATTGCAATAAATATGCTCGAAAAACCGAAGATAAAAAACAGAGAATTCAAAACAACTGTCATGCGGACTTTTTTCAGGTTCTCGTGTTCAGAGAGCTCTTCGAGCGAAACCCCCGTGATGAACGCCATATATGAAGGAATGAGCGGCAAAATACACGGCGAGAGAAACGAAATCAATCCAGCCGTAAAGGCAACAAGTAAGCTTATGTTTTCGGATCCGGGCATTTGCACTCCATCCTTATCAAATATTAAGACGGCACGATTTTATCAAATCATTGATGAGATTGTGAAGTGAGGACCAGTGACAGCCGAATTATTTCTATATAATCCAACCCAGGAGAACTTCACAACAGCTATTTCCCGGAATACTCTTTTAAATAGTGCTCCAGCGTTGCCTTGTCCATGGCCCCGACTTTTTTCTCTTTGATCATTCCGCTTGGGTCGATCACTATAGTCGTCGGGATGAATTTGCCGGGTTTATAATCGCTGATCATTTCGTTTGTGGCCATGACAATGGGGTAATTGATTCCATTCTCATCCACAAAATCACGCACCTTATCTGCACTCTTATCTACAGACACTCCAAGAATGACGGCGCCACTATCCTTGTTTTCCTTGGTAAACTCGATAAAATCAGGAATCTCCTGACGGCAAGGTGGACACCAAGTGGCCCAGAAATTGATAAAAATGACTTTGCCCTTGAGATCTGAGAGTGAGATGGACTTACCCGAAAGATCGGTCAAGGTGAAATTTGGGGCTGCATTATCGGCAGCATAAGATAATATTCCGCACGTCATGATGGCAAACGCTAACAGGACAACTGATGCGGCGATTCTTTTCATAATAATCTCCCTAATCTAACTGTAATTATATTGAATATATAGTAATTATAGTGTTATTCCAATTTTTTTTCAATAGAATTTTGCACGCCTGTCATTCCGAAATTGAATGGATCATTCCTCTTGGATCCATCTATAAATTAAAGTAAAAAAAACTAAAGTGCTGACAAAAAATACAAAAAATGTACCCGGTACTTTTTTTAATTACCCCTGGAAAAATGTACCCGGTACTTTTTTACCAGCGGTAGACGAGGGCGGCCCAGGTGAAGCCGGCGCCGAAAGCGTCCATCACGATGATATCGCCCTTCTTGAACTTGCCCCCCCTGTAGAGTTCATCTACGCCCACCGGTATCGTTGCCACCGACATATTTCCGTACTTGTCGACATTCACGAAGACTTTCTCAGGCGGCAGATTGAGGCGCCGTCCCGTTGCGTCTATGATCCTGATGTTCGCCTGATGCGGAACCAAATAATCCACATCATCTTTGCTCAACCCGGCCTTCTTCAGCGACTGCACCGCGGCCTCTCCCATACGCTTGACCGCATGCTTGAACACCTCGTTGCCCTTCATAACGAGATATTGAAGGCCTTGATCTATCATTTCATGGGTTATGGGATTCCGCGTACCACCTCCCGGCTGCCACAACAGATCCGCGAGGTTGCCGTCCGCCTTCCAATACGACGACAACATGCCCGACTCATCGAAGCTCTCTTCCAGAACGAATGCGCCAGCCCCATCCCCGAATAAAACACAGGTGGCTCGATCCTCCCAATTCGTAACTTTGCTCAACATCTCGGGCCCGATTAAAAGAATACGCGTGTTCCTCCCGCTCAATATCAAGCTTTCCGCGATGATCATGCCGTAGAGGAATCCCGTACAGCCTGCAGACACATCGAACGCCGGCACATTATCGGCGCCCAATCCCTTCTGGATCCAACATGCTGTCGATGGAAATGGCGTATCCGTCGTATTCGTGGCCACCAGTATCAGATCGATATCATCAACCGTCAGCCCCGCATCCTCCAGTGCGATCCGGCCCGCCTCGATTCCCAGGTCCGACGTGGCCTGATCGTCAGGAGCGATCCTCCGCTCCTTGATCCCAGTCCGCGTGACGATCCACTCATCAGATGTGTCAACCATCTTTTCGAGGTCGGCATTGGTCAGCACCTTTTCGGGTGTGTAGGACCCGATCCCAACAATCTTGATTTTGCGTTTGGTTTTGCCTGCCATAATTTCTCCAAAGTCATACTTAATAACACACTTACATGGAATTTGCAATAAGGGGGAAAGCGAGCTAGAATTTATAGTCATGCGAAGACGAATAGTATGTGTCCCCTTTGTGCTTTTATCGGTGTTGGCGATTGGAATCCTCTCAGTCCTCATCGCTGATCCAGGATGGGCTCAAGTCGTGATCGGCCAATATGTGGATGAGGCCCCCGTCAGGAGTTGGAACAACATCGGTGTTCAGACAGCCCCGGCCGTGGGTTTGGGGGAAACACAGTTTACTCTCGCTCGGGACAGTTCTGTGGCCCTGACAAACCCAGCGCTGCTCAGCAGGCTTCCCAAATTTACGGTGAGCCTCAATGGGGCTGTAGCACGGGCGACTCTCCTCAAGTATTCGCTCATCAACACCGGCGCTGTGACGACAAACGGCAACGTGAACCTCGGTATCATCGCCCTGGATTATGCGGGGGCATCGGTCCGTTACAAAGGCTTCACATTGGCGCTGAGCTATGGAATTCTGGAATACTATTATCGGCCCGGAGTGCGGGTGGAGAACGAATATGAGGGCCAACCCTATTACACCCTGGAATTCAAACAAGAAGGAGCTTTGCAAACCATCAATTGTGCCCTGGCTTATAAAATCAACGAACGTCTTTCTTTAGGATTCGGAGCTAACTTCATAAAAGGCGTTCTGGATAAATCGGTGGAGGAGCGGTATTATGTTCCTGAAGTCACGCAGGAGGGCAAGGATTCACACGATTATTCCGGTTTTTATATCAATGGGGGGGTCGTTTTTGACGTGTCGGATAAAGTGACGTTGGCAGTCATCTTCCGCACGCCATACACAAAGAAAGCCAAGAGCGAGAGCCTGATTCGGTATGAATCGCGCTTTATCGAGATCAGGACAGAGGCCCAGGCAGACAACACCTACAAGGAGCCGCTGGCGATCGGATTGGGGGCGAGTTATAAGCTTTCGAAGAATTTTCTTGTGGCGTCTGACCTGACTTATTTTGATTGGTCGAGCTATGCGGTGAACTATTTTGAAGAGGCTCTGGACCGTGAGTTCAGGGATGTCGTCAAAGCGAGCGCAGGGGCGGAGTTTTGGGGCACGTTTCAACTCTTCGGGAAGGAGTGGTTTTATCCGCTCAGGGTGGGATTCAATTATGATCCGCAGCCGATGAAGGATCCGAACATCCTCTATCTCTACCTATCTGTGGGGACAGGCTTTCGCGTGGGGAGATTCTCTCTGGATCTGTCCGGAATGTTCGGGAAAGAGTCCGGCTCAGGGGACAGCCTCAACGCACAAAAGGTCGCTCTCACCCTGGGTTATCGAATATAATTAGAAACGGTGCAAAAATGGAAAAAAGCACCGCGTACATTTTCGCGCATTTTCGCGGTACATTTTCAGGCATTTTTTGATGCATCGAATAAGGATTTAGAGATGATAAAGAAAATACCACTATTTTCGTTTATTATATGTCTTTTTTTTCTCGGAATATCATCACTCTCAGCCCAAGAATACGGGCAGAACACGATCGTCTGCGTGGACAAAACTCCGGACAATGTGGCGATACTCGGCACAATGTGCCTCGACATCTTGATGGATTGGCAGGGCAAAATTTATATCGTCGCCACCCCTGATGATCTCCGCAAACTGAGGGATGCCGAGATCTTATATGATGATGAGGAGTCCGATAATCTCCCTTCGCGCGAAGGCCAAAAGCCCATTTCCATCCAGACCTCGATCAATGGGGCGTTCCATTCATACAGAGAAGTGGAGACAGAACTCTTTGCCCTCGAGCAATCCTATCCCAACCTGGCGCAGGTTCATATTATCGGAAATAGCCTCGAGATGCGGAATATTTACGCCATCAAAATCAGCGACAATGTTCAGGCCGAGGAGGAGAACGAGGCTGAAGTCCTTATCACCGGCTGTCACCACGCCAGGGAATGGATATCGGTAGAAGTCCCGCTCTATGTGGCCAAACATCTTGTGGAGAACTATGCGGCTGATGCTCACATCCGAAGCCTGGTGGACCAGTGCGAGGTCTGGATCGTGCCGCTCCTCAATCCTGATGGATTGGAGTACACCATCCATTTCTACAGGTATTGGCGGAAGAACCTGCGCGATAATGCAAACGGAACCTACGGTGTCGACCCAAACAGAAACTATGACTACATGTGGGGCTACGACAATGACGGATCGAGCCCCTTCACATTCTCTTATGTGTACCGAGGACCGACTCCCTTTTCCGAGCGCGAGAGTCAAGCCATCAGAGACCTTTTCGCCCAGAGAGATTTTCAAGTTTTTATCAGCTATCACAATTACTCCCAGGTGATCATTTATCCGTGGGGATATACCCATGAACCATCGCCAATTGATTCATTGCTCGAGGAGATGGCCGGAGAGATGGCCGCGCGGATAGAGGCTGTGAGCGGCCGTGTTTATGAATACGGCCAGGCAGGGAATCAGCTCTATGTGACCAATGGGGGTGCCACAGACTGGGCTTTGGGAGTCTATGGGATTCCTGCGTTCACGATAGAGCTTCCTCCGGTGGATCAGGTCTACGGCGGCTTTTACAATCCCGAGGAAGACATCCAATCGATCGTCCGGGAAAACATCCCCGCAATGCTTTACGTCATCGAATGGGCGATTGCAAATAGGTAGCTGTAAAAAAGGGGACCGTCACCTTTAAATTCTTTTAATCGAGGGCCTGGATCTGCTTCTCGATCTCGCTGATGCGTAACGTCAGCCGGTCTATCTGGCTGTAAAACACATCCAGCTCACCATGGTTGACTCTTTCCATCTCCACAAAGGCGCCATAATTTTCAAACAGAGGCTCCCTCTCTCTAGCCACCTTCTGAACCCTCTCACTCACTCGGCTCTTATTCTTTTCACACTCCTTGATCTCTTTCTCGTATTCTTTGATCTGATGCCTATTATCCTGCTCGATTTTTTTGATCTCTTTTTCGATCCTCTCTATCGCCTTCTCGTGCTCTTTTCTCTGCTGCTCAAGCTCCCCCTTATCTCTGACCATTGCCTTGATCTCATTATCGATCGATTCCCGAGGTGCGCTCATCTTGTCGAGCTTCTCCTCAATTCCCTGAACATCGGCCTTTTTTTCGTCGTCCCATTCCATACCATTTTCTTCAAGCTCGCGCAGCTCCTTTTTTATGGAATCCACGGTTTTTGTCGCCAGGATCAATTCCTGCTGCTTTTTGATGATCTCGGTTTCGATCTCCTTTTCTTTGATCTTGACATTCAGGAGCTTCTCCGCATGAGGGAACTTCTCTTCCTCTATCTCGCTCAAACGGAGATTGAACTTTTTGGTGTTCTCATCAAGGCTTGTTTTCAAAAACGAGATTTTTGTATTGATCTCTTCCAGTTCCTTCACCAGATTCAGATTTTTCTCATCAAGATATTGGAGCTCACGAAAGACTTTTTTTCCGTTTTTGATCTCGATCTTCCTTTCCCAAGCCGTTTGGCCGAGTTCTTTGATCAAACGGTCCTTTCTCTTCTTCTCGCGCGCCATACGTTTTTGATGCCGGAGCCGGATCAGTCTCTTTCGTGTCCGGAAAAAGAATTCATCCATCTTCCGGCGCAGCTCTTTGTCTCTTAGAAAAATGAATGCAAGGAGGAGAAGGATAAAACTGATAAGCAACCAAAAGGTCCAGTAAGGCAGTCCCTCCTTAGCAATCGCAGTGGATGCCTGCAGGGAAAACATCACAGAAAAAAAATCTTTCATAATAGTGGGTCGATTTCCCAATATTCTGATTTCTTCCATGCTTTTTGTCAAGCCCCGGGAATGGAGAAGAAAAGCTAGCCCGTGGCCGCTATTTTCATTAAAATAGGGAGTTATGAAAAATCCGAAGATGCTGGTGCATGTGTGTTGTGCCCCAGACGCGCTTTACGTGATGAGCCTCCTCCAGAAGGATTACGATGTGAGCGGCTTTTTCTGCAATCCCAACATCCATCCCGCAGAGGAATATAACCTCAGACTCGAGGAAACACAAAAAGTGGCTCAAACTCTCGGTTTCGACCTGATCGAAGACGTATACGATCCTGACAATTGGTTCACCCTGACAGAGAAGTTCAAGGAAGAGCCAGAGAAAGGCCGAAGATGTGATGTGTGCTACGCACTCAGGCTCGACCGGACCGCTCGGAGAGCGGCTGAGGCTGGATTTGAGATATTCACCACAGTGATGAGTCTGAGCCCCTGGAAAAAATCGAAGGTCATGAACCGTATGGGCCGGATGTTCGCTCAAAAGTACGGCATCGATTTTCTCGAAGCCGACTTTAAAAAAAAGGACGGATTTAAAAAAAGCGTCGCCTTGAGCCAAACACACGCCATTTACAGGCAGGTCTACTGCGGATGTGTCTATTCGAAGCGTTGAACAAAAAAGTACGGAAAAAAGTACCGGGAAGATTTATTAGAAATTTTTAGAAAAAAAATTTCAGGTTTCTTTTTTTGCATATATGTAAAAATGACATGGTGAACTCAAAAAAAAGCAAAACTGCATCCCAAGGCTCGGCCATCGATGTCGCTGTTTTTGGCGTTGTCCAGGGCGTCGGATTCCGCCCCTTTGTCTATCGCATCGCCCGGGAGCTCGGCTACACCGGCTGGGTCAAAAATATAGGCCGGGGCGTAGAGATCCACCTGGAATCCAGATCCAACACAGATTTTGAGGATTTTTTCACCACCTTCAAAAGGGCCATGCCCCCTCTCGCCCAAGTCGAGGACATCCGAATATCCCGAGCTCGATTCCTCAACCGCAGAGATTTTGTCATTAAGAAAACCAAAAAGGGCGGGAGCTTTGTCTTCATATCTCCGGATATTTCCATTTGCGGGAACTGCAGAGCGGAGATGATGACTCCCCAAGACAGGCGTTATCATTATCCCTTCATCAATTGCACCGACTGTGGACCCCGCTACACGATCGTCGAGGATCTCCCCTATGACCGAGAACAGACCACGATGAAGAGCTTCAACATGTGTCGCAACTGCCGCAAAGAGTACGAAAACCCTCTGGACAGAAGATATCATGCCCAACCCATTGCCTGCCCTGTGTGCGGACCTCAGGTCACGCTGATCAAGGTCAGGACTCACAAGGAAATCAAAGGCGGCATAATGAGGGCGGCGTCTCTAATCAAAGAGGGAAAGATCCTGGCGATCAAAGGGCTTGGAGGATTCCATCTGGCCTGTGATCCCTTCAATCCCGATGCCGTAAAGCGGTTGAGACAGATCAAGGAGCGCCGGACAAAACCCCTGGCACTGATGGCCCGGGATCTCGCCACCATTAAAGAATACGCAGAGGTCGACCCTTCCGAGGAGGTGCAGCTCCTCTCTGCGCGGCGCCCGATCGTGCTTCTTCAAAAGATAAAAGATATTCCCGGCATCGCGCCTCAGCTCAACGAGCTGGGATTTATGCTGCCCTACACGCCGCTTCATTATCTCTTGTTCGAAGAGATCGCCCTCATCGTCGCCACGAGCTCGAACAAAAAGGATTCTCCCATCATGAAGGATATCGAGGAAGGGATCGAAGAGCTCTGTGATTACATTCTGACACACAACAGGCCCATCCATATGAGGGCAGACGATTCGGTCATGAAGATTGTTGGAGACGGCCCTCTTTTTATGCGGCGCGCGCGCGGTTACGTTCCCTTCCCCCAGCAGGTCCCTAAAGCTCTCGAATCTCCCCATCATGTGCTCGCTCTGGGGGGTGAGCTCAAAGACACGATATCCATCTACAAGAATGGATATGTTGTGACAAGTCAATTCCTCGGTGACCTCGATGATTACCGAAATTTTTCATATTTTGAGGAAACCATAGGGCATCTTGTGCGATTATTCGAGCTAAAGCCGAAAATTGTGGTCTCTGACCTCCACCCGAATTTTCATACGACACGTTATGCACAAAGATCGGGAGCACGACACATCCAGGTCCAGCATCACTATGCGCATGTGCTGGCGGCATTGCTGGAACACAAGGTCTCCCCTGGTCAAAAAAGAGTTTTGGGCGTGTCCTTAGATGGGTATGGATACGGTGAGGACGGCACCGCCTGGGGCGCAGAATTTCTCCTGGCGGATTATGCCGGCTACGAGAGGTACGCGCATTTCAAATACGTCCCTCTCCCGGGGAGGGATCTGGCCGCAAAACAGCCCTGGCGGATGGCGATGTCTTATGTGTACGACACCTATGGGGAAAGGGGCATAGTGAGTGAAAGGATCCCGGAGCTCAAGAGTCTCAAAAAAATCAGCGCAAGGGAGAGAAAAGGCGTCCTGGAGATGATCAAACGGGACGTCAACAGCCCTATGGCATCCAGCTGCGGACGGCTGTTCGATGCTGTATCGTATCTTGTGGGGCTGGCGCCGAGAGAGATGGAATTTGAAGCGGAAGCGCCTATGAGGCTGGAATCAGCGGCCGCACAGAGCATTCGGGGGAGTTACAGGTTCGTTATCACTCATAATAGTAAGCCCGCGCCCCAAAATGATGTAGGGTCCGGTCCCCGATCGGTCCAAACGGCGCAGGGAGATGTACAGTCCGGTCCCAGAACGGACCGAATAGCTCAGCTCTCCCCTTTTCAGATCAGTTTCACCCCGACGATCAAAGCCATTTTGCAGGATATGACTCGGGGAGTTCCTGTGGCGCACATCTCCGCTAAATTCCACAACACCTTGGCACGGGTGATCCTCACTGTAGCAGAGCGAGCAAAAAAAGAACACAACATTGATACGGTTGTTTTAACGGGCGGTGTTTTCCTCAACAAAAGACTTCTCACAACCACCCTGAATCTTCTGGATCGAAAGGGATTCAAAACGCTCCGCCCCACTGTTTACTCCCCCAACGATGAATCTATTTCTGTCGGGCAGATCGCCTATGCTTTAAATCTTCTCCACGCGGACTTTGATTCCGCCGATGAAGCGTAGAATGCCGTTGATGATCAGGACCTCAAGGAAACCAAGCCCCGCAACAATCACAAATCCAAAAACACCTCCGAGAAGCCCAAAAACTATTCCACCGAGAAGCTTGCCCTGAATTTCCTGGAGAAATAGGGGAAAAAACTTGATCAAGCCAGAGAAATAAGGGGTTGTGCCCACAAACACACCGAAAAGCAACCCGAGAAAAAGCCCAAGAATTCCAGCAAAAAGGAAAAACGATGCAGGGCTTACCGCGTGAATGACCGTGTTCGGGCTGTTCTCCTCTACGAACGGCATCTTGCTATCAAAACTCACTTCCTTGATCTCGCCGATGGATGCAAAGGCCTTTGTCTCGCCCGAGCAGGTGGGGCATTCCTGTGAAGGGTCCTCGAGTTTTGTCCCGCACTCCGGGCATATGTGTATCTTATCCCCCAGGTTTCCCCCACAATACTCGCAGGTCATCGTTTCAAAATCATTCTCATAGCCACAGTATATGCAAATGGCCTTTCCCTCCTGGATAGAGGGAGGCTGAGCTTCGACCCATCTTTTCCCGTCAAAATAATACCATTTCCCTGTACGTGCTCCGATAGTCCAGCACTTTCCTTCGGGATCCTTGAGTCGGAGCTTTCGCAGATTCTCCTTGTATTCCCGTTGGGAGATTCTCTTCTGTTTGAATTTGCGGCTGAGAAGGTTGAATTCTCTCTCAATGTCAACGAACTGTTTGTCCATTTTTGCAATATTATATTCAAAAAAAATAGGGACAGGCAACTCTTTTCTCTACATCAAAAGCGTTTCCAAATCCGTAATGAACGATATCCGAATATCCCAATCGGTGGTTGAGAAAACCGTGAGAAGGGCTGTACGGGCAAGGTACATCTCCCGAGAGAGATGTGAGGGAAGCCCGGAACCGAGCGAAGTTTCCTCGCTGGGGAAACTAAGCGTGTTTTCCCAATCACCGATTGGGACATTCAATAACGCATCTTGTATTAATGTATCGTGTCCATTTTCCGGGTGCATTTTCTGCGGTAAAATTGCTGATCGGCGTAAGTTATTTATTTTCAACGAATTATTTAAGTTATTCATATTAAACAAGTTACATCATATGCCCAACTTTTGTGCAATCTGTTGTATGTGTCAGAAATTTCGAAATTTCGGCTCAAAATCACGCCAATTTTCCACAAGTTTTCCACAGATTCTGTGCAAAACTTTCAGGCGCTATTTTCCCCTGGTCACCGTCCTAAAATGCCCGTTCCCCTCACCAGATCGAGCAAACTTCCCCCTTTCACCGGATCGGGAATAAATGAAAATATAAAGATCAGAACGACCAGTACAGCGATCCACCGTCTTCCCTCTGATATGGATATATCCTCATCCCAAATGCGGGGATGCTTCAGCCCGATAAACCCGATAAGGATCGCCCAGACAAACCACCCTATCCAGAAAAAAACACCCATCAACAAAAAGGCGCCTAAGACCGGCTTGGCAAATTTCCTCGACTTCTTTCCAAACACCGCATAGACGATATGGCCCCCGTCCAGCTGTCCGATAGGAAACAGATTGAGCGCTGTCACCAACGCACCCACCCATCCGGCAAAAGCTACAGGGTGGAGGATCAAGTCAAAATTTTCGGGCGCTCCTCTAAAGAAGATATCACCCAACAGCTTGAACAGAAGCGGCTCTCCAAAAATAATGCTCCCCTCCTGCGGAATATGCGGCACGGCTTTCGAGAGGGAGAGCCCGTACACCAGTGCCGGCAAAGCCAAAATAAACCCGGCCAGAGGTCCTGCCACTCCCACATCGAAGAGCTGCTGTTTACGCGTAATGGGAGAGCGGATCTTGATGAACGCTCCCATCGTCCCGATAGGACTCGGCGGCGGAAAAGGAATGAAGTACGGAAGAGTCGCATCGATCCTATACCATCGGCACGTCAGATAGTGACCCATCTCATGGGCCAGCAAAATCCCTATGAGCACCACGGCATACATGATACTCAATGCTAAAACATCGGGATCTAAAAAATCCCGGAGGCCGACCGTGCCGATGGAATTATTGACGATCTTATCCGCATACACATAGTTGACGCTCCAGGTCAAGCCCACAAAGAAACTGGACACCACGGTGATAACAAAAAGCAGAACATTCAACCATGTCCGCTGCTTCGCAAAAAAGGACATGGCCCTGGGCTCCTGATACTGCGGGGCCTGAACTTGTTTGATCTCTTCTTCCATCTTGTCCTACACAAAAAGTTCCATCAATCGATACAGTAATAATATTCCATACTGCTATACCATATTAAATGTGTTCTATCATTCACGTGCCCTGACCCATCTGTCCGACACTCAACACTGTTGACCTTACTATTACAAAAACTCGGCCTCACTATAAAAAAAATAGGAGTGATGGATATCACTCCCATTCAATGTGTCGCTGATCGTGAAGACAGATGAACTATGCGAGCTTCTTTGATTTCATCTCCAGTTCTTCTCTGGTCTCTTTATGCTCTGGATCGGGAACACATGCATCCACAGGGCAAACGGCCGCACACTGAGACTCATCAAAATGCCCCACACACTCGGTGCACTTGTCCGGGTCGATCTCATAAATCTCATCTCCGGCAAAAATGGCCTGATTAGGACATTCAGGCTCGCACGCTCCACAATTAATACATTCTTCATTGATCATATAAGCCATCTTAGAACCTCCTCAAAATCTTATTATGAATGATTCATAAAAACTACCAATGCACAAAGCCAAAATCCAGAATAACCATTTATTATATAAATTTAATAAAATTTTTCAATAAAACTTTTTTAAACTTTTATTTTTTTCCCTCGAGCGCCAACACTTTGGCCGAAGCATCATACCCAAAATACGTCTCTGCAAATTCCTCTTTAAGACGTTTATACAATGTCAGAGCCTCCTCGATCTCTCCCTTTTCCTCATGAGCTTGAGCTTTATGAAACAGAATCACATCGAGAAAATACTCATCGGGATTTTCCACCTCCAGTTTTCCGTAGAGGGCTATAGCCTGGTCATATTCCTTCTGATGGATGTAGGCCTGACCCATAAGATCCTGAGCCTGGTAATAGACTAAGTCCTTTGATCCTTTGGAGATCTCATCCAGATAAGACCGGGCTTTGGTAAAATCTTCCTTTTCAAACCAGTACTTTGCCAGCTCAAGATATCCGACGCGCGCAAATTTTCCTCGACCCGCCAATTCTTCGAGTTCTTCAATCTTCTCCGGACTCTGCCTGATCTCAGAACTCAATGCCAAGATCTGGTCCAAAACCTGATTCTCTTTTTTCATATTCTGGGCACCGATCACCTGGACGACGATGACTGCCAAAGCCAAGAGCAAGACGACGACTCCAGCATAAGAGAGCTCTTTCGTGTGTTCTCTCGAATAATCGACGATGTCGGTCATCGTCTTCTGGAATTTATCTTCCTTAAGATGTTTTCTCGTTGTTCTTTTCATCCTATCACTCCTCTAATATTTTATGGTCAGGCCTTATATCTCAGGATTTTTGCTTCATCCGACCTATATAGACTTTCATCTCATCTCATCACATCTCTACCTAATAAATAAAGATCGCATCCGATTATACCAAAATCCTCTCCATCCTGCATTATTCAGAAAAAATTGGGACACATTTCCAAATCTGTGACCGTCTGAACACAAGTTGGATCACTGAGCGATCAGATTCGATGATGGAGAAAAAAATCACCCCTCAAATCACCCTAAGAGGCGATTTATATTGAAAAATTGTTCTGTCACACTGATGAGGCCTTGTTTGGCTGGCTGGGCAAGGTGCCAGCAGAGACAGGATCTTGCATCTCGGCTTATGTGGGATTCCTTAACAGCCAGCATTTTTTGCCTTTCTCAAAACACAAAATTCCACTTTGAGCCTCCCCGGACGACTAAATTGATGACCTTGCGTTGCTGGCTGAGTAAGGTCCCTCCTGAGCAACCAAACCCTGGCTTAATCCTCACAGCCAGCATTCTATCTCCCTCCAAAGTTTACAACATCTGCCGCATTCTGGATGTTCCCGATACTCAACCGTGATATCGGTATCAAAATGACAGAACCTCTCAAATGTCATTGCGCGGAATTCTGTTACAATTGGACATGCGGATTCAGTTTAGAGCAAAAATCCCATACCTTTCAATGAGGTTGGAAGCTGGCTGTTGGGGGAAAATAAGCAAAAGGGGTTATGGTGTGGGTGAGGCTTGCCCAGCCAGCACAACAAGCGATTCTAAAATCGCACGAATGCCCAAAAAAAACAATCACCTCTAGCGGTGATATTCGGGGTGATTTTGCAATTCATCTGCAGGAGGCCGGCTCTTGTAGGTTGTAGGCGCTCCTGTGCGGATGTCAGCTGAGCAGACTGGCAATACCAGTTTTTTTGAATCTTTTGGATTTCAGTCTAGGGGAACCAGTCTTTATTTATGCCGAATTTGAAGGAACAGAGAAATAGTACAACCAATAAAAAACTATTCTTTCTTGGCTACGTATGAGTTAAGAGAAAAGATCATAACTCAAAAAGAAAAGATATACTTAGGAGGGTGTTCATTAACACAAAAGAGCCACACAATAAGGTAACACAAAATCGTGTGGCGGGTGTTCAATCATTCTGAGACATTTAAAGGAGAAATTGGAAGTTCAATGTTGCATGTTTATATCACCGAGAAAAGAATTCGATCAAAGGAGAAGCCGATGAAAAAGAGATTGATTTTTCTGGGGATTGTTTTTCTTTTGACCCTGGGACTGTCTTCAATGAGTTATGCCGACGGTGCCATCAAAGGCTTTACCCTAAAATTGGGTGGTGGCATGGGATCCTGGTCGGGGAGCGATATCAATATTTTTTTCCGGGATCTCAACGTGATGATGGGCAATACCGCTGCTCTTACTGGAGCGGATCTAACCGGCCAGTTCGAAGAATTGAACTATGGCCCGGATTTTGAGGGTGAATTTATCCTCGAGCTTCCTCAAAATTTTGCCGTGGGAATCGGTGTGGGCTACCTGGTCAGAAGTGGCGACAGCACAAGCGAATTGGTCATGTTCGGTGTCAACAATTCGGTGGGAGTCCAGACTCGATTTACAGCTGTTCCCATCACTCTCAACGGCTACTACAATCTTCCTCTCAGCACAAAAGCAAGAGCCTACGCTAAAGCGGGAGTCGGATATTATATCGGAAAAGGTACATACACGGTGCGGCAAGAAGAGACAGTCCTTGGATTGGCCCCGGTATGGGATGAAAGCGAGGGCAACGCCTCAAGCAGTGCGTTCGGTTTTCAGGGCGGGGTGGGGTTTGAATTCAACGTCTCCGAAAATGTGGCCCTTTTCTTTGAAACTGTGGGACGATATGCCAACCTGAAAAACTGGAAGGGCACAGACCGGTACAGCGATTTCCTGGGGGCTTCGGAATCAGCATCTGTGGATTGGTATTATGCTGAAGAGTATGATGGTCTGACCCGTCTGTGGTACAAAACCGTACAGATCCTCGATCAAGAACCTTCTGGTTCCTATTACAGGAATGTGAGGAAGGCCGAAGTCAGCTACTCCGGAGTGTTACTCCGTCTGGGTATAAAGATCACTTTCGGGAAAAAATAAGCGGACAGCAGAGCCAGAGATATTCGCCAGAGTTATTCGCAGATTCAGGTCTCGTTTAAAGCTTTCAGGTTTTTATCGATCAGGCCGATCTGTGCGTGAAAGTCTTTGAGTTTTTTCTTTTCGGCCTCTACGACTTGGGCGGGTGCACGGCTTAAAAAGTTCTCGTTTCGGAGATTCGATTCGGACTTTGCAGCATCCTTGAGAAGCTTCTCCCGCTGTTTCTTCAACCTCTGCGCCTCCTGGTCGGGATCGATCACTCCGATCAAATAGACCTCCAGGTCGCCGACAACGTGTGTCGCAGCAGTCGCTGGGCGGATCACATCAGGAGAAATTTCCAACGCGCCAATTCCTCCCATGTGCCGGATAAGGTGTTTCATACGAGACAGAATGTCTGCACTCTGGCCTTCGGCCTTTATAAGGGCATCAACCTCTTTGCTGGGAGGGATCTGATAGCGGGAGCGGAGGTCGCGGACCGAGCGGATGACCTCCTGGACGAGGGCAAAGTCATCCTCTATCCGGTCGTCGATCCATTCCGCTTGGGCTGTGGGCCATTCCGCAGAGATCAGAAGCTCGGATGAAGGGAGCGGTTGCTCCAGTCCCCTGACCGGGCATTGAAGCTTCAGCCGTTCCCAGAGCACTTCTGTGATAAACGGGACAAAGGGATGAAACAGCCGCAGCACCTGGTCGATCGCTAGAGATAAAACCGAACGGGCCACCGGCGCAGATTGTTCGTCTCTGAAACGCGGTTTGATGAACTCCAGATACCAGTCGCACAATTCAGACCAAAAGAACTCCCTGGCTGCACCAATGGCGGCAGAGGGATTGTAAGCATAAAGCTGCTCTGTGACTTTGGTGATCACCTTGGACAGACGCGAGAGGATCCAACGGTCCTCGGCTTCCAGTGTGTCGCTGGAGAGAGACAAAAACGAATGCTCCCCCAGGTTTATGAGTGCAAAGCGCGCGGCGTTCCATAGCTTTGTGCAGAATGCACGGCCCACATCAAAACGCTCGCTGATGATCTTGGCCATGGGCAGGTCGGGCATTGTGCCCAGCACATCAAATTCCTTTCCCGTTTCGGGACAGATATAAGTAAAAATCGTTTGGCCGTGTTTCGCCGTCGCCAGGTCGACCAAATTTCCAGTAAAGGGAGAGATCGCCTGGACAGGCAGGCGTATGTCCTGGGTACCCGTCTGCATGTCACACAGCACATACCTCATGGCGTCAGCGCCGTACTTTTCGATGATGTCCTCAGGGTCGATGCCGTTGCCCTTGCTTTTGCTCATTCGCTCGCCCTTGCCGTCCTGGATGTTGGCATGGATAAAACAATCGGTAAAAGGAACATCCCCCAGGAGAAAAAGTCCCATGACCTGCATTCGAGCCACCCAAAGAGTGATGATATCGCGCGCCGTGACGAGACAACTTCCGGGATAATAGGTCCTGAGACAGTCTTCCTTCCCCGCGACAGAGCCAAGTGGCCTCTGACCTTTATCGACCCGGGCTGTCTTAGGGTCCGGCCAGCCGAGAGTGGAGAACGGCCAAAGTGCGGAACTGAACCAGGTGTCGAGCACGTCCGGGTCTTGTTTCAATCCCAAGGATTCCAGCATTAGGACATATTTATCCTCGGCTGCTTCATTCCTGAGACAGACAAGAAGGTCGGACCGAGTGCTGGAGTCCAGGTGCTTCAGTTCATCCAGGGTGTGCAATTGGCCTTCTTGGTCGGCGATCCAAGCCCAGAGGTCATCGCAGCTATCTTTGGGGAGCGTCGCGATCGCATCTTCCAATTCTGCAACAGAATAGGTTGCGAGCCATATAGGGATGCGATGTCCCCACCAGAGTTGGCGGCTGACACACCAATCGCGCTTCTCCGACAGCCAGCTCCTATAGGTGCCGCCATATCGGGCATGGTCGGGATGAAAGGCCAAGCGCAAGCCCGATGGGGATTTGTATTCGCGGCCGGCGGCATCGATCGCGGCCTGGGCCAGCCCAGCGGCCTGGAATTCCTTCTGAGTTCCTAAACCGCAGCGTACGCTTCTTTCCTCATCGTCCATCTTGATGAACCACTGTTTGGAGAGGTAGGGCTCAATAGGTGTTTTAGAGCGGTCGGAATGGCCGATCTCTATCTCCCTGTCTTCGATCCCCTCCATGAGACCCTGGCTCTCCAGATCGGCCACAACACTCTCTCGCGCGATAAGCCGATCGAGGCCGGCGTAGGGACCTGCATTTGTGTTGAGCGTGCCATCGGGATTCAAGATGTTGATGATACCGATTTGCGAGCGGTGGCGGGACCAGACATCATAGTCGTTGGGATCATGACCGGGAGTGATCTTTACACAACCTGAGCCAAGTTCGGGTTTAGCCCACTCGTCGAGTATGAGGGGGATCTCCCGCCTAACTAGAGGAAGAAAGATCTTTCTTCCCTGCTCTGCCATGGCCTTCAGTTTGAGAAGATGGGGCAGGAGATTTTTCTTCCGTTCCTCGATCTCCAGAAGAGCCTTTTCCAGTTGTGGTTTTTCCTTTTTGGGTGCGCTTTTGATCCGCTCGGGGAGCAGTCGGCTCAGTCTGTCGAGCTCGCCCGCAGGATCGGGATGGCAGGCAACGGCTGTATCGCCCAGCATTGTCTCCGGTCGAGTTGTGGCTACTGTGACATGCCGGGGCTCCTCGGGCATGGGATCGATGACCGGATAGCGTATATGCCAAAAGTGTCCCTGGACTTTCTCATAGATGATCTCGTCATCCGAAACAGCGGTCTGAAGTTGCACATCCCAGTTGACAAGACGGTCCCCGTGATAGATAAGACCATGGCGGAAAAGCCGGAAAAAGGCCTCCCGGACGGCGCGTGTGCAAACCGCATCCATGGTGAATCGTGACCGCTGCCAATCGCTCGAGCAGCCCATGGACTGGAGTTGCGCAATGATCCGCTGCTGGTACTCGTCCTTCCAGGCCCAGATCTTGGCCACAAGTGCGTTGCGGCCGATATCGTGGCGGGTTTTCCCCTCCAGCTCGAAAAGGCGTTTCTCGACTACAGCCTGGGTGGCGATTCCTGCATGATCGGTCCCGGGCATCCAGAGGGTGTTATCCCCCATCATGCGGTGCCATCGGATCAAGAGATCCTGCATCACATTGTCCATGGCATGTCCCATATGAAGGGCGCCGGTCACATTGGGCAGGGGCATCATGATCACGTAAGAGTTTTTTCTTTCGTCAGGAACTGCTGCAAAAGCATCAGCATCTATCCAGCGGCGATAGATCTTCTCTTCATACAACAAATGATCATAGTGCTTGGGGATCTCTTTTGACATCCTTACATTTTTACCATAAGTGGGGACAGGCCACAAGAAATTATAGATTTATTTAGAGTTAAGTCATTTTTATTATTAAAAATTGACCTTAGATGAGATATTTTGGCCATGAAATCGTCTATTTAAGATAGAAAATAATGAAAAAAAGGTAGGTAATGAAATGCCACGAGCAAACCGCCACTATATCCCAGGGCTCACGTGGCACATCACTCATAGGTGTCACAAAAAGGAGTATTTACTAAAGTTCTCAAGAGATCGGAAAAGATGGTTGTCCTGGCTCATTCAAGCGAAAAAAAAATTTGGACTAAATATCTTAAATTATGCTTTAACTTCAAATCATATCCATCTGTTATCATTTGATGATGGGAAAAACAATGCCATTCCTAAATCTGTACATTTAGCCTCCGGAAGAACTGCTCAAGAATACAATCGAAGGAAAAAACGAAGAGGAGCATTTTGGGAAGATCGTTATAATGCGACAGCTGTAGAATCCGATTCTCACCTTCTTCGATGTATGATATATATCGATCTAAATATGGTTCGAGCAGGCGCTGTGAACCATCCCAAGGAATGGCCTCATTGTGGATATAATGAGATCTTGAGCAATCGGCAGAGATATAAACTCATAGATATTGATCTCTTGATAAAATTTCTTAATTTGAACTCACAAAAGGAGCTGCGAACATGCTATGAAGATTGGATCTCAGAAGCGATTGAAACGAACGATATGAAAAGAGAGAGTATGTGGACAGAGAGTATAGCTGTTGGAAGTAAAGGATTTGTAGAACAAATATCAAAAAAATTAGGTTATAAAGCTCGGGGGAGAAAACTGATTGATCATAAAGGCACGTTCGAGCTTAGGGAGAAGAGACGCTCTTACAGGCACCATTCTCCTATAAAAACTGTACTGTTAAGGCAGAAATAGTGCCCGATTTTTTTGTTAACTTTATTGTTTTCAAGTAGATGCTGTGGCCCGTCCCCATTTTACATTTTATCCATTTTATCTTCTATTCGTAATGGAGCGAGTTCACAGGATTCGCAAGGGCGGCTTTGATAGCCTTGTGCCCTATGGTCAAGAGAGAAAGCCCGAGAACGAGCAATCCTGAAAACACAAACGCCCAGATTGGGATGTCGATCCTGTAAGCAAAGTTCTCCAGCCATTTTTTCATGACTAGATAGCCTATTGGCCAGGCAATAATATTGGCGGCCAAGACCCACAATGTGAACTCTTTGGTGAGCAAAACAGTGATGTCCGATACAGAAGCTCCCAAAACCTTCCGAATACCGATCTCCTTAGTTCTCTGCTTAGCTGTGAAGGAAGCCAATCCAAAAAGTCCCAGGCACGCAAGGAAGATAGCAATCAGAGCCCCATATTTGACCAGAGAACTCAGCTGCATTTCGGTCTTGTAGAGGCTGTCGATTTCTTCATCCAAAAAATTGAATTCAAAGGGAAAATCTGAGGCGAATATCCTGAATGTTTTCTCAATGTGAGCGAGTGTGGCTGGGAGATCCTGGCCCCTCATTTTCACATACATGTCCGTATGCCACCCTGGAGCTATGGCGAGGATGAGCGGCTCGATTTCTCTGTGCAGTGAACAGAAATGGAAATCCTTGACGACGCCGATGATTTTTCCATTCTTGCTCATGTTAAAGGGCATGGGACAATAAAATGGTGTCCCGATCGGTTCTTCCAGGCCCATCGCCTTTACAGCCGTTTCATTCACGATGATCCCTTCGGAGACATCCGTAGAAAACTCTCTAGAGAAATATCTCCCCTGGACCAATTGGAGTCCAAACACCTTAGCATAGTCATAATCGACGGAATGGATGGCCATCAACAGTCTTTCGTCTTCCTTTTTGCCTTGCCAAACAGCCTCGTCTGTTGCAAATCTTTTGAAGAATGAACCGTTGGTGCTGCAGACAGCCAGAATATTCGGATTGTTGAGGAGTTCTTGTTTTATTGCCGTATAGTTTTGACGCACTCCTCCCCTGAGTTCAAAATTGACTATATGCTCCTTATCAATTCCCAAGTCCTTGTTTCTCAAATAAATGAGTTGCTCATAGGCGATGACTGTACCAAAAATCAGCAGGATAGAAATCACGAATTGGGCAATAACAAGATATCTGCTAAGTAAAAGGCTTCGAGCCCCTGATCGATGAGCCCCTTTTAAAACTTTTGCGGGAAGAACTTTCGATAGATACAGGGCAGGATAACTTCCGGAAAAAAGACCGGCCAGAAGGGCAATACCCAGAAAGACCAGTAATTGGAGTCCGAAGATTCTCATTTCCAATCGTGTATCCGTTATTTTTCTTATAGATGGCAAAAATACTTGGACAAGAACAAGAGCTAAACAAAGCGCGACATAAGCCATCACCACAGATTCGCTTAAAAATTGTGTGATCAATTGGGAGCGATGTGACCCCACGACCTTGCGCATTCCCACTTCCAAGGCTCTATCCGCAGAGCGCGCGGTGGAGAGATTCATGAAATTGATACAGGCAATGCTCAGGATGAATAGTCCGATGATTCCAAAGAGATAAATATAGGTAATGGGGCCTCCTCCCGAGTAATTATAGAGATGAATGTATCTGAGCTGTTCCAAATGAACAGTGTAAGTAGATTCGGGCAAATGCCTCTTAAGGATTCCTGCGATCTTTTCACCTAAAACCTCTTCATCCACATGCTCATCAAGCAAGATATATGTAAAATAGGCGGTGACGTCCCAGCTTTCGATGTCCATTCCCGAGAGAGTCACGAAATTGATGGGCAAGACATAGTCAAATTTTATATGCGAATTCGAAGGAATGTCCTTGACAACTCCCGTCACTCTGAAATCGTACCATCGCCCCCACCATTCAAATCCCACCGTCTCCCCGAGAGGATTCTTTGGACCAAAAAGCTTATGCGTCATGGTCTCTGTCAATACAATCGAGTTTGTGTCGAGCAGGGCCTTCTCTGGATCACCCATCACAAAGGGAAATGTAAAAATCTTAAATAAAGATGGATCTCCACCACACACAGAGCTATTCAAGACCTTATCTCCATATCTCAGGGGATTTTTGTCAACAAAGAATAGCCGGGTAGAATCGATAATTTCCGGGTACTCTGCCTTCAGAGCAGGACCTAATGCACCTGGGCCATGTGGTCCGAAGGCATCTTTTTTCCCATAGTTCAGAATGATCCTGTAGATTCTATCCGCATTGGCATGAAATCCATCATAACTCAATTCATGCTGCACCCAGAGCAAGATGAGAATGGCACAAGCAAGGCCTATGGCCAAACCCGAAATGTTTATCACCGAAAATGCCTTGTGTCTCATAAAGTTCCTGAATGCGATTTTCGAGTAACTCCGGATCATCTCGACACTCCAGTAAATTTGATTTCCGATAAATGACGGTATGAGCTTTAAAACGTGGATGAGATACCACCACAAGGCCCTGGCTCTATTTTTTTCATTTGAAATCCTGTCGTAGATCTCGGCGAAGTCCCCTGCCAAGGACTCATTGTCTTGGGATGATGCCAACCGCTGAAGAAAAAACTCCAGAATTCTCGGGGTGTGTTTCCCCTTTGCCATCAGACCTTATCTTCCTGTGTGGACATTTTTGAATATTTGGCCCACAGTTTGTCATGGATCTTTTTGTATTCACGCAATTCTGCGAAGCCCGGCTTCGTAATCGTGTAGATCCGTCTCCTTCGCCCCCCTCTGACTGCAGTCGCCTCCCCCAGTTTCGATTCGATTAGGCCCCTTCGTTCCAGGCGGTTCAGCGGCAGATGGACGGACGTGATCGTGACTTTTTTCCCCATGATTCGAGACAGGTGGTCCGTTATGGCGACGAGATAGGCATCCTTTTGAAGGTTCAATATGGAAAGCATTATCAATTCTTCCTTACGTGTTAATCCTCTCATCATTGTCCTCTATCATATAATTTCTTTCATAAAACTTGAAACATATTCTACTTATTAATACTCTCGATTGAGAAAAAAGTTGCCAATAAATGTACCCAAAAATAGCGCAGGTACATTTTTACAGGGGTAAATAATAAATACAGCCGCTACATTTTTGGTGCAGGA
>CAYOSH010000043.1:0-27496 GCA_964406575.1 uncultured Eubacteriales bacterium
TGAACGGTGTCCTGAGGATCTTGCCTTTTATCCTCCTCGCTGCGTCCAATATATCCTGGTGTGTTGGGAGCATCATAGAAATAGCCTCCTTACATTTACAGGAAACATATCAAACCATAAATGATGCTGTCAATTAGAAGAGAGTAGCTGTACTCAAGGCCGGAGGAGAAGTCTATCCAATATCGGTCGAGCTGCCTCTCATGAGTAACTTTCTTCCTTTCCCATCCTGTTGACCGCAGCATTTGCAGCGGGATATGTCTATTTCACAACGTCAGCAGGTGAAAATTGAGGTGAAGTAGCTTATATGACCGCGGCCTCCCGGTGAAAAATTGACGGCTGAGCCGGAAGAATGGGATAAAATAGGCCGTTCTCATCAAAAATGATCATAAATCAATCAATAAGCTCTTGAAAATAGGCCAATATGGGACACAATAATATATTTCAAATTAATCGCGTGTTTAGAGGGAAACATCTATCTATTAAATATAAAGTTTAATATAACGATGACAAAAGCCTTATGTTAAATTTAGACTTGAATATAAAATTAAAATCGTGTTATATTAAATCTAGAATTTAATATGGATCAGAAGATGACAAAAAATCCTAACAGGGCAGGAACCTACATCCAACAACGTCTTGGATACAAAGCTTTTATTCCTAACTCTTTGCCTCCTAAACCTCAAGTGAACATGGATGAGAAACTATACTCGGCTCTTTCTCAAGCGGATCGAGCACTCGGACGTCTCGATGGTTCGATACAAACTCTTCCGGCGCCCGATCTTTTTATCCTGATGTATGTTAGAAAGGAGGCAGTTTTATCGAGTCAAATAGAAGGAACACAGAGCTCTCTCGATGATCTTCTTGAAGCAGAGGCTCAGGTGTTCAGAGCGAAAAGACCTCGCGATGTCGATGAAGTTATCAACTATGTCCATGCCATGAATCATGGGCTCGCCCGTCTCCAAGACTTACCTGTATCTGTCAGGCTTATTCGTGAAATCCATAAGATGCTGCTTTCCGGGGTACGCGGACAGGAACGTCAACCTGGCGAATTGCGACAATCACAAAACTGGATTGGACCGGCTGGAGGGACATTATCTACTGCCGTGTTTGTTCCACCTCCCCCTGATGAAGTCCCGAAGGCGATGTCTGATCTAGAGCGATTTCTTCACACCGATAAAACCATACCAATTCTTGTGAAAATTGGATTAGTTCATGCTCAGTTTGAGACGATTCATCCATTTCTTGACGGAAATGGTCGTGTAGGGAGATTGCTCATCGCCTTTTTATTATGTGAACGAAATATTTTGCAAAAGCCCGTTCTCTACATTTCTCACTATTTCAGACAGCATCGTCAAAGATATTATGAGAAGTTGCAAGCCATAAGAGATTCTGGAGACTGGGAAAGCTGGCTTGTTTTTTTTCTGACTGCCGTTACTGAGGTAGCTCATGAAGCTACTGATACGGCTAGACAAATAGTGGAATTAAGGGAACGCGATAGAGCGCATGTGACGGAAAGTTTTGGACGGGCGACAGCAAACGGCCTGAGAGTGCTCGAATCATTGTACTCCCGTCCAATAATATCGGTGAACAATATCGTGGAGCTTACACAGGTCAGTTTCATGGCAGCGAATAATCTTATGAATCGTTTCGTTGAATCGGAAATACTACAGGAAATCACTGGTTATTCAAGAAATCGCGTATTTCGTTACTCATCATATGTCGATCTATTTGTATAAAAATACTCGATAGTAGAAATGCTATCACTCATATTAAAGAAGAAGTGATTTTCTCTCATCTGAGGCTTTCAAGATGTTTTGTTTGAGAAAGCGTCCAAAAAAATGTTGCCCTTCTAATCTTTGCTACGCTGGAAAAAATCCCCCAAAAATGGTACATTCGTTAGGTTCGAATCGGACAAAATCTCAAAGTGTGGGCGGTTAGCTCAGTTGGGAGAGCGCGGCGTTCGCAATGCTGAGGTCGGGGGTTCGAGTCCCCTACCGTCCACCAATTTTTTATAGGTATCAAATGATAGACAGCCAAATTTGGGTCATCGCAGGGACGGCGGCTTCCATTGGCTTTGTCCATACCGTGCTGGGACCCGATCATTATCTTCCCTTCATCGTTATGAGCCGCGCGCGGCAGTGGACATTAGCCAAGACACTTTTTATCTCTTTCCTGTGCGGCCTGGGCCATGTATCGAGTTCCATTGTCCTTGGATTTGTCGGAATAGCATTGGGAACAGCGGTTTTTAAGTTGGAGGCGATAGAATCTATCCGGGGGGGTGCGGCGGCATGGCTCCTTATCGGTTTTGGTTTTGCCTATTTTATCTGGGGATTGCACAGAGCTATCAGGAAAAAGCCCCATAAGCATGTCCATTTCCATGGCAAAGGTGACGTACATGAACACGTTCACACCCACGAATCCGCTCATACCCATGTGCATGACCAGAAAAAGCAAGCCAATATCACACCCTGGATCCTTTTTGCCATATTTGTGTTCGGACCCTGCGAGCCTCTGATCCCGTTGGTCATGTATCCCGCCGCCAAACACAATACAACCGGAGTGGTCGTCGTCGCTCTCACATTCGGGATCATCACAATTCTCACGATGCTCACCATTATTGCCTTCGCTTCCTATGGCGTGAGTTTTGTTCGATTGGGAAAGCTGGAGAAATATGCGCATGCATTGGCTGGTGCTATGATCTTTATCTCCGGCCTCAGCGTTCAATTTCTCGGGCTCTAAAAAATCCACGCCAGTTCTCGATAAAAAACACTCTTTTTAGAGGATTATTCTGATAATGTTTAATTTTTTATCAAAAGATTAAGATTGCATTGATTCCTGTTATTTTTTATTATCCATATGAGGGGACTCGTGAAATTTGTCGTCGATTGTATGCTTGGAAAGCTTGCCAAATGGTTGAAAATTCTCGGGTTTGATGCTGTCTTCTTCAGCAAGATTGAAGACGATGCACTTCTCGAGATCGCTATAAAAGAAGGCCGGACTCTCCTGACAAGGGATACAGGACTGATCGCGAGAGCCAAGAGAACACCTTCTCTTCTCATCGCAAGTGAAGAATGGCGGGAGCAGACGGAGCAGGTTTTGGATGAGTTCGATCTCTGGAAGGATGTGAATCCGAACTCGCGCTGTATCGAGTGCAACGTCGTGCTCAGAGACCTGTCGCGAGAAAAAGCTAAAAACCTCGTCACGCCATTTGTCTTTGAAAATGCAGACACATTCGCTCTCTGTCCGGATTGCGGACGCGTGTTCTGGAGGGGAACGCATCTCAAAGACATGGAAAACAAAATCAACTGTATTTTAAAAAGCAGAAAAATCCCTTTTATTGAATGGGAAAACGGTGTATAGAGAATTCAGATAAGGGAGCTGGAATGGAAGAAAGGGACCGGGGTGATGCTCATGATGGTCAGCGCAACCAGCACGGCTGTTGCCTGCCAGGAAGCGTAAGAGAAATAAGGAGGTAAACATGGAAAAGCATGTCAAATTGATCTCGGTCATGTGGATTGTCTACGGCGGTCTGGGCCTTCTTTGGGCGTTTATCGTTTTTGCGACGCTCATCGGAGTCTCGTTTATTCCCGACATCAGCGAGGAAGCGATATACATCCTCCGCAGCGTTGGTGTATTTGTCAGTGTGATCATCGGGATATTTGCACTGCCTGAGGTCATCGGCGGCATCGGGCTGCTCAAGAAGAAAGAGTGGGCGCGAATTCTCGTCCTGGTCCTCTGTTTTCTCAACCTGATTGCTATTCCTCTGGGAACTGCCCTGAGCATCTATTCCTTTATCATCCTGTTCAAGGACGAAACGGTTGCGCTCTTTAAGGCCAAATAGCCATATTGGACAAAATTTTTCCGGCTTTGCTATTTTATATCGTATGTCGTAATTTCTGAAAAATGAATGTAGGGTCAGCTCCCCGAGCGGACCGTTTGAGAAACGGTTCCTATATAAACGGAGATTGGAGAACAAATTCCTAGTGTAGGATCCATTAATCGGATTGATTGAGAGATAATGTGATGGCGGGTCCGTTCCCCGAACGGACCGTTTAGGAGACCAATATGAAAAAACGGCTTTCATCCCTTTCAGCCATATTTCTTGTTTTAAGCACTTTTTTTATGTCTTGTGCTCCCCAAAAATCCAAAGAGAGGACCGATATGAAGAGTATCGTTGAGACCTTGAATAAAGAGAATATTCAGCATTATGTGTTCACAAACAACCAGGGCAACGCCTTTGTCGTGGTGCCCAAATTCGGTGCCAGGATCCTGGCTGTTTCCGTTGGGGGCGAGAATTTGTTCTGGACCCACCCTGACGTCCTCTCTGGCCAGGGCGGGCAGCGTTCCTGGGTATCGCCAGAAGGAGGAGACAAGGGATTTCTCTTCAACCCCGATTGGACGGGAAACAGGGATTTTTCCAAAATGGATCCCGGAAATTACGAGGTCGTCTATTTCAATGAAAACAAGAACCTGGAGCTTCAGAATTCCTTCAAGACAACCTCCAATGACCGGAAAGAAGACTATGACCTCACCCTGACACGTGAGATGGCCATAATGGTGGATCCACTTACAGGCAGTCCTGATTTTCAGGGTCTTGATTACGAATACTTGGGAATAAATTTTGTCCATAAACTGAGAAACAACTCTGAAAAGATGCTTGATAGAATTTTGGCTCTTTGGTGTTTGATTCAGGTTCCACCGAAGGGGACGATGATTGTCCCGGTGGAAGAAGTCATGGCTGAAGCCTGGCGTGGCAATTATTTTGAGCCTGTTCCTGAGGACTATGTGAAAGCCAATGCGGATTCTTTTTCTTATTTCATTCATGGCAGCCGCCGCTATAAAGTGGGTATCCGGCCCGAATCATCAAAAGGAATAATCAGCTATATTTTTGACACAGATAAGAAACGAGCCTCCTTGGTGTTTATGATCTTTCCTGTAAAGCAAGATGTCAGGTATGTGGACAGGCCCAAGATAGAGCAGGAAACAAACGGAGATACCATCCAGATCTACAGCCACCTCGGGAAGGGTCCACTGGCATTCGGAGAGTTGGAGTGTCACTCCTGGGGATTGGATCTCCGGGCGGGCGGTGAGCGGGGATTTCCGATCATGATCCACATGTATAGAGCACCTTTAGATGTGTTGAAAAAAATCGGGAATGAGCTCATATGTCCAGGATTTGATCAGGCCTATATTTTTTAAATCACCTGACAAATCGGACTCTCCTTGAGTGCCGCTTTTAATGGTGGGACCGTTTCCCAAACGGTCCGTTCGGGGAGCCAACCCTGCATCGTATCGTGTTCTGGTCCATTCGGGGAATGAACCCTACACCAAATGGACATGGCCCTGTGTCTATTGCGGTCATACGATCAACGATTTTGGGATGCTTTGAAATTCTAAAAAAATCTTGATGCTGGGCGATGTGTATGCTATAATATTTCGTTATTTGGCGAAATGTAATAATAAATTATAGAGTAACGTCCCCTGAACTGAAGTATGGGGATAATGAGGATTCCCGTGAAGTCTCAATTGAAGGTATTCAAAGCCTTAAGCGACAAGAACAGGCTGATTATCGTAAAAATGCTGGAGGTCAAACCTATGTGCGTGTGTGAAATCACCGCCGCCCTTAAGCTTGCCCCTTCCACGGTCTCCAAGCATCTGAGCCTGCTCAATGAGGCCGGACTTATCCAGGATCGCAAAGAGGGAAAGTGGGTGAATTACTCCCTCGCCCCTTCCCCACCGCCATTTGTCAAAGAGATGATGCGGCTTTTGCGCGGCTCGCATAAGGATGACCCTGAATTGCTCCCGTACCTGGATAAGGCCAGGGGAGTCGACCGAAAAGATCTTTGTCGCTGAATTGTGTTGATTTTTTATGGATAATCGCATCCGGAGTTACTGAATATGAAAGAATGGAAAATTCTTCTTTTTATTGTCCTCGTGTTCGTGGCAGCCTATTTTCTGCCCGTAGAAAGTGTGCACTTTCAAAATGGATTGGTTGAAGGATTCGCTCTTCTTAAGGAGTATGCCCGGCAGCATGTCCTTTTCTGTCTTGTGCCGGCGTTTTTTATCGCCGGAGCGATTTCTGTTTTTGTGAGCAAAGACTCGATCATCAAATATTTTGGCGCACAGGCGAAAAAAGCCGTGTCTTACAGCATTGCCTCTGTTTCGGGTACGGTGTTGGCCGTGTGTTCCTGCACAGTGCTTCCGCTGTTTGCGGGGATCTACACGCGCGGTGCCGGAATCGGGCCGGCCACGGCATTTCTATATTCCGGTCCGGCCATCAATGTGCTGGCCATCATCCTGACCGCTAAGGTTCTTGGTGCAAAACTTGGCCTGGCAAGGGCTGTTGGAGCTGTTGTCTTTGCTGTCGTCATCGGACTGCTCATGCATTTAATATTCCGTAAAGAGGAGGCGGGCCGAAAAATCGAAAAAATGGAACTTGCCGAAGGGCAACATGAAGAACGACCTCTCTGGAAAACAGCGCTCTATTTTGCCGCGATGATCGGGTTCCTTGTCTTCATCAACTGGGGAAAATCCGAAGAAGCATCGCCGTCTTTCTGGACAGTCGTTTACCAGGTAAAATGGTTTATCGGTGGGAGCCTTCTATTGAGCGTCGCCTGGATGGTTTGGAGGTGGTTTAAAAAGGAGGAGCGCCAAGAATGGGTGGATTCCACCTGGATCTTTGCCAAACAGATACTGCCCCTGCTCTTTGCCGGTGTTTTGGTGGCCGGTTTTTTACTCGGTCGTCCGGGGCATGAGGCGTTGATCCCCAACCAATGGGTGGAGCGCCTTGTGGGCGGCAACTCTTTTGGGGCCACTCTTTTTGCTTCAGTTGCCGGCGCGCTTATGTACTTTGCCACGCTGACCGAAGTGCCTATCTTGGAGGGCTTATTGGGCGCGGGTATGGGCCAGGGCCCAGCCCTGGCACTGCTTCTTGCCGGCCCTGCTCTTTCACTCCCCAGCATGCTCGTCATCCGGAGTATTATCGGAACAAAAAAAACCCTGGTTTACATCTGTCTGGTTGTTGTTATGGCCACGATCACAGGTCTTATATACGGAAATTTTTTCTAAGCTGAATCATCCATAAAAAATGTCATTGCTGCAAAAAATTAAAGATCACACACAGTCATGATATGAGAGAAAGGAGGACAGTGATGGAAATAAGGATTCTCGGGACGGGATGTCCACGGTGTCACGAACTGGAAAAACGTACGATCAATGCACTGGCAGAGCTCAATGTGGGCGCCGATGTGCAAAAAGTTAAAGACATCAAAGAGATTTCCAGGTATGGTGTCTTTGCGACTCCAGGCCTTGTGATCAATAAGAAGGTCAAATCTTCAGGGCGTGTGCCGCCTTCTGACGAGATCAAAAAATGGATCAGTGAAGAACTTCCGACGGAATAAATAGAATATTATCTCAGCATTCTGTGGAACAGCGCTTCGATATCCTTCTCGAATTCCTTGTTTTTGTCAATAAGAATCGAAATAAACCTTGCTCCGCCCTCATAAAAGGTGACGCGGGTGTAGGGTTGCTCAGTGCCCCCGTGGTTTTCTGCGAGGTCCAATTTTTTTCTGATCCTGTTCTCGATCAGGCGGGCAAAGCCCTCCTTCCATTCTTCCCAGACCATGTATTCAAAATCGGGGATGTTGAGGGTTTCCTTAAGGAAAGCGCGGCATCTGAACACTTTGTCCGCATCTCCATCCGAAGCTGCTTCCAGAAATATCGTGTAGATTTCCGAAAAATCAGTGTCTTCGTAAGGAAAAGGGTGATTAAGCTCCCACATGAAATCATTTTTCGCTTGAGCTGCCTGGGCGACACTCAACTCCGACTTGAGTTTGTACTCGCAGCAATCTGTCTGTGCGCAGTGGATAAACTCGTGGAAGATCATGACATATCCGGATAGGTCATCGAAGACTTCCTCTGAGACAACACACGCCATTTTGTTTTCGTAAAAATCCAGGGGGAAAGCGGCCCGTATGCCTTTGGGGACGATTAGGGCCGGTTTGGCTATTTTGGCGAGAGTATAACGCTTCCCGGATAAATCCAAGTCGAACACATAAAAGAGATCTGCCTCAACGATGGCGACAGGGTAGCGTTTTTTCAAAAAAGGGTGGATTCGTTCGATCTTTTTCTGGATGTCTAATAATTTTTGAAGACTCTCCTTATATTTCTCAACGATGATGGTCTGAGATTCCTCTTGTCCCCTTGACGAGGCATAGGTGGCTATCAAGAGCAAAAAGGTGCAAAGGATCATTGATGTTTTTCTCATGATGCACCTCATTATCAGCTCATCTCACTCTATCTCAATCATTCTTTGAAGCTTCTAATCATTGTTTAAAGCTTACGATTCGTGAATAATCCATCTTTAGTGGAGTTATTTATAAAAGCTGCCGTGCGATGTGCTTCTCCTCATCAATCCGGTTCAAGATTCGAGATCCGTTCCGCCACAGATAGGATTTTCTCTTTAGAGAAAAAGATGGGGAAGTATTTCCCTTTGAGCCACATCTTGAAGAGGTCGGCGTAATGGGGATTGTCCGGGTTTCCGGATTGCCCTGGACTGTTGCTCCCCACAGATAAATCCCAGTCTTCCAGGTCGGCAATGATCCGGAAGGATGCGCCGGATGTTTGATTGTATCCGGCAGAGGTGTTGTTGACGGTGTTATTGTTTCCGCCCCGTGGCTCCGGTCCGAGGTCGAGAGTGGAGCGAATAGCCGTATTTACCGAAGAGGAAAGGGGATGTCGAATTTCGATGTGGTGAAATTTTGCCTGGCCGTACTGCCATTTGGACATGTTAGGGCCCAGGCGCTCTTCGATATCACGCATCGCCTCCTCCAGGCTGCGGATGAGCAAGGCATCCCGGGCCTCGGTCGGATTCGGGCCAAAGTGCCCGTCAGGAACGATCAAGAAATCCACCATTTTTTTGAGCGAGAGGATGGGGAAAATTTCTCTTGCAGCTTCCGGAATGTAACGGGCCCACACATTCTGCGAAAGCCGCCTCCGCCAGCTTTGGTAGAGGGTTGCCTCTATAGAATCCGCGTTCATCACAAAATCCCAGAGGAGGAGCATGCGGCGCGCTTTCTCAACTTTTTCTGAACTTGCGGTCAATCCTTTGAGAAGCGGGATCAGGGTTCTCGCCGGTAAGGAAAGAAAGTCGTGCTGGAACTCCATCATATCGGTCATGGTAAATTTTTGTGCGAAGCTGAGAAGCTCCAAAATACGGATGTAACGATATGGGTCTGTCCATATAAATCCGAGGGGATGGGGATAATCCTCAGGAAGGTTGTACTGGTTCGCCGTAGCGATAAAACCCTGTGGCGGATTTGTCCGGTGAGGAAGTTCCTTGATGGGAAGATAATACAGCCACTCAAATCTTCCATCTCCAGGAATGGGAAGCAAGCCGGGCCAGTCTCTCCGGATGGGAGTGATTCCCACGGCTTGCCATCCGATGTTGTTTTCGACATCGGCCCACACCATGTTCTCAGACGGTGTATGCGAATAATTGCAGGCCTCTCTGAATTCTTCCCAGTTTTTTGCCTGATCCATGCGCAGGCTAGCCAGATAGGGTGCACCCCCCACATCCAGCCAGGCCGCACGCAGAGCATAGGCCTTATGATTTTCTGTGTCCTCGTACAAAACAGGGCCGTGAACAGTGAATTTAAGGTCGACTTCCACCGGCGTCTGTCCCTTGACAGGAATTGTCTCCCGAATCACCTTCATCTCTTCCCAGTTTCCTTTGTATTGGTACTGAAGAGGATTGGATGGATTCGTTTCATAGATGTAGAGGTCTTCCTGGTCGATAGCGAAGATAGTGAGGCCCCAGGCTCCGTAGGAATTGTGGCCAATGGAGACGCCGGGGAGGCAGGGCTCCCCTCCTCCGATAACATTCCACCCCGGAGCATTGAGATGCACCCAGTACCTGAGCGAGGGTATCTGTTGGGACCGATGAGGATCATTGGCCAAGAGGGGATGTCCGGAGAAGGTGAGATCTCCGCTTATAACCCAGTTGTTGCTGCCCAGGTTCATTTCGTGGGAAAGATACTCAGGGGAAGAAAGCAGGGCAAGTGCATCGGGTGGAGTTTTGAAGAGAGAGGGAGGCATGGATTTTTCTCTCAAAGAGTTGTCCACAATGTCTTCGGGCTTGAATTTGACCGGTGCCCGAGATGCGGAATAGAGCTCAAGGATATCGTCTGTGATCAGAGAAAGATCCACTCCTTCAAGCGGAACGAGGTCTGGGCCCTCAGGCTGAAAGTTTAGCAGGCTCTTCACTCTTGCTGATCCCATAAGCGTAACGGCTTGCGAAAGAGCCACTTCCTGTCGGAGATTCCGGAAGAGGCCGTTATGGCGGGAGATCACAACCTCCGGTGTCCAGTGGCCGGGGATAATGCCAAGAAGTGTAAATTCGATAGGAAGGAGTCTGGGATTGTCTATTGCGTGATCGATGTAGCTGTTGATTCCGTTGACAAAAGCGTTGATGATAGCCTCTCCATCCGGATGGTAGTGATTCATCTCTTCCTTCATGTTCACCCGGGCTTTGAGAAGCCGGGCCCCGATGTCTTTTTTGAGAACTCTGGGTCCAAGGATCTCGGCGAGCGTTCCCGTGGCCTGGCGTCTCCAGATCTCGAGCTGGAACAATCTGTCTCTGGCGACATTGTAACCCTGTGCAAAAAAGACGTCCTTCTGGTTCTTTGCATAGATGTGAGAGATCCCCCAACGGTCCTTGACGATCTCGACCGAATCCCAGAGCCCTTTGACGCGGAGCGTCTCATGTTGAACTTCCTCATATTGGGAAGAGGCAATACGTCCAAACGAAGTTAATGCAAACGCCATCAAAATCAAGGCTATAAATAAATATGCGCTTTTTTTCATGAGAGGCTCCTTTTTCTTCGAGGAGTTAAGAATCCACTCCTTTTTCTATATCATTTTTTAACAATTTAAAAAAGGTCTTATTGTGAAAGGGGCGCCGTGCATGTATATATAGGGTCCGTTTCCCGACGTAAAAGGTGAGAGTTCCCTTTCTGTTCACCCCTGGAAAAAGGTGACACTCCCCTTTTTTATCCCCTTTTTCTTTCATTAGACAACATGGGGTGATATGGATATAATGTTCCACTCAGAAAACACGAGGAGCGTTTTCATGAAACGATTAGTGAGTCTGCTTGTCTGTTTCATTCTGTTATTCCCTTTTGGCCTCAAAGCATCTCCCAAGGGGTATCTCTTCATTATCGGAGGAGGGGAGAGGTCCGAGCGGATGATGAAGCGGTTCATCGCCTTGTCCGAAGGATTCCGCAGCGGGAAGATCATCATCTTTCCCATGGCTAGCAGTGTGCCGGAGGATGTGGGCCCGGAGCAGGCCCTCCAGCTCGAAAACCTTGGCGCGAAAAGTGTCAAATGCCACATATTGAGCCGTAAAGAAGCCATGCAGCCAGAGAACACAAAAATATTCGATGATATCGGGGGCGTGTTTTTTTCTGGAGGTGTGCAGTCGCGTCTGGCCGATATCCTCCTGGATACACCCATCCACAAAATGCTCGTGGATTTTTATGAGGCCGGGGGTGTCATCGGTGGGAAGAGTGCCGGAGCGGCCGTTATGAGTGAGATCATGATCACCGGCGATGAGAGAAAAGTTGTGGAAGATGGACACGCATTCGAAACGATAGAGGCGGCCAATATCGTGACTGTCCGAGGATTTGGATTTATAAAGAGCGCCATCATCGACCAGCATTTTGTCAGGCGAAAAAGGCAAAACCGGCTACTCAGTCTTATGGTTGAAAACCCAGAACTCTTAGGTGTCGGGATAGACGAGTCAACAGCAATCATCGTGAATCCGGACGGTATCTTTGAGGTGATCGGAGAACGGAATGTTATTGTGTACGATTTTTCTGGGGCGAAAGTGACAATATCCCCCTCTAAGGAAATATCTGCGCATAATGCTCGGCTGCACATTCTCAAACAAGGTGATCGTTTCGACCTTAAGAGAAGAGCGGTTTTAAACAACTGAAGACCAAAAAGGCTGGATGCAGGTGAAGATGAAAAAGATAAAACTCCCCCACACACTGGTTTTGATCTATGCTATGGTGGTCCTGACGGTCATCGCTACCTGGGTCGTCCCAGGGGGTGAATACCAGCGGGTCGAGAGAGAAGGCCGCACCATCCCTGTGGACGGGTCTTTTCAGTTTGTGGAGAGCCAGCCGCAGGGCCTAGGGGCACTTTTTGTGTCGCCGATCAAAGGTTTTGTCGATGCCGCTTACATCATCATTTTCATTTTTGTGGTGGGCGGAGCCTTTGCCATTATCGACAGAACGGGAGCGATCACAGCCTTTATTCACAATTTGACCCTGCAATTTGGAAAGAGCAAGGCCATGCGGGCGCTGCTCATCCCTGTGACCATGATCGTTTTTTCTCTGGCAGGTGCGATCTTCGGCATGTGCGAGGAGACGATGCCCTTTGTCCTGATCTTTGTCCCCCTCGCTCTCTCCCTGGGCTATGATACGATCGTTGGAGTGTCCATTCCTTTTTTGGGTGCTGCCGCCGGGTTTGCCGGCGCCTTCTTCAATCCCTTTACCGTAGGGATCGCTCAAGGGATCGCCGGCCTTCCCCTGTATTCGGGCGTGGGATACCGCCTGATCGCGTGGGCGATCGGCACAGCCATTGTGATTTTTATTGTCATGAACTATGCATCCCGTGTGCAAAAAAATCCCAAAATCAGCCCCACTTATGAGGATGACTTGAAGAGGAAAAAAGAGCTTGATCTCAACACCACTCAGGGTGAAAAAGTAGATCTCCTGGGCAAACACAAACGGATCCTCATCGTCTTCCTCTGCGGCATGGCCGTTATGGTTTTCGGCATCTTGAAATACCGGTGGTTCATCAACGAGATCGCCGGCTTGTTTTTAGCTTTGGGGATTTTGAGCGGAATCCTCGGCCGACTGAGTTCAGAGGAATTGGCCACTGCGTTTGTCAGCGGAGCCAAGGATATGATCAACGCCGCGCTCATCATCGGCTGTGCCAGGGCCATCCTCGTCGTGGCCATGGATGGGAAAATTTTAGACACTGCTCTGTATGCGATGTCCAGCGCTATTAAAAATTTCCATCCGATCATCTCCTCACAGTTGATGTTCATCAGTCAGTGTGCTATCAATTTCTTTGTCCATTCGGGGACGGCTCAAGCGGCGCTCACGATGCCTATTATGGCTCCGTTGGGAGACCTTGTGGGCATAACGCGACAGACCACGGTTTTCGCTTTCCAACTGGCCGAATACATCAATCCTGTACTGCCTACATCGGGGGTGACGATGGGTGTTCTCGGTCTCGCTCGATTGAGATGGGAGAAATGGGCGAAATGGCTCATCCCCCTCCTTATTATCTGGGTTATTTTTGCGCTCCTTTCCCTGATCCCCCCTGTTCTTATGCGCTGGGGCCCAAATTGATCCGTCCGCCAGCCTGATCATTCCTCATAACCTGTTTCATTTGTGCCTCTTGACTTATGGCGAAATACCCTTAAAAAGATTATGAATTGGATTGGGAAGCATTCTTATTTCCGTGATACTCTCAAGTCAAATGATAATAGCAGGAGCTCGTCACAGTCCATATTCGTCGAAGACCCCCCCACCCGCCACCATCCGACTCATAAGGACATTGACTCGCTCTTTTTTACGTCTAATGCCCTTATCACGGAAATAAGGATGCTTATATTGGATTGTAAATTTTTAACTCTTGGTACAATATCCATATAATAGTGAAAAAAGTGAATAAGGGTGTATGATGGGTAAATCCTCATGATCAAATGACGGATCGACAAGGACAACGAGATCCTGTCCCACCATTATTTTGTGCTATTCACAGAAGATCTTAACTGTCTCTTTTCCTTCCACATCGATCGTGAGGTCGTTTAAATGAGTGACGAGTTCTTCAAGGTCTTCGGGCTTTATGCTCGAAAAATCCATATTGATGCCTTTCTCATGCAGTGCATCATCCACTCTGCTCTGGACGTGTTTTGGCATAAATGCCGCCCACTTGAGCCCTGCCCGGATCAACTTCAAAGGAACGCGGATATTCACCCGTTCGCCTTTTTTATCATCCGGTCCCGGTTCCACCAAAACACGGAGGTATTTGTAGCTGGATTTTTCTCCTTGAGGAGAGTCCTCTGCGCCTTGTTTTTGATCGGAATCGACGGATGAGATCGCGGCAAGCAATTTCTCGGCCTCATCCACGCTGATCTTTCCTTCAGCCAGCATATCCAGAATTTTTCGTCGGTTTTCTTTCATCGTGAACCTCCATATCATTGTTCTCCCCGCAATTTTTTCACAGCCTCATCCACACTCAGCTCTCCTTTTTCCAACTGTTCGAGGATTTCACTCCGGGCAAGTGGGGGATTGATCTCCACAAATTCCAGTTGCCGGGAAATGCGGTTCAACCGGTTCTTCACTGTGGGGTAGCTGATCCCAAAGAGCTCTTCCATGTCCTTGATAGAGCCATGGCTTCGGACAAAAGCTGTCACAAATATCTGGTCCTCGAGCGTCAAGCGAGCAAGAGGCGGTAGCTCGAAGGTCCCTTCCAAAGCAATATCACCCTCTAAAAGCCTGACCCTCTCGACCAATAAGGGAGCACCCCGGCTGATCTTTGTCAATTCTTGCCAATCTTTTGCCATTTCTTCCTTCTTGAAACAATTTTCTTAATAAATATAAAAAAATAAATTAATATTGTCAAGTATCAAATTAATATAATTTATTATTAATGCCATAAAAATTAAAATAATTCATTTCTTTAATAGAAACGATCTTTCTTCTATGTCCTTTGAAAAGCCTGGACTAAATTATGTTTTTTCCATTTGTAAGAAAATGTTGCACAGAGGCAACCTTTTAGGCCGTTGTTTCATCTTTATATACGAGGGACAAAGATGGATTATCCCACAATTTACCGAACACAAAACCTGACGCAAAACCTGCGAAGCATGGAAGAAGCCGTATGTGTTACAATAGGCGCAAACAGGACAGTTCGCACAATGAGCGAGGATCAAAAACAGGAACGCATGGAAATAGCGTCAGCCCATGTCGAGCACCTTAGGGATTGGATAAGGCAAAGCCGCGACGGCAACACGCAAGCCATGAGCGCCATCTACGAACACTTCAAGAGATCCATATATGGTTTAGCCTTCAAGTATACACGAAACCACGCTGTGGCAGAGGACCTCCTCCAAGACATTTTTGTGAAGGTTTTTTCCAATCTTCAGACCCTGGATAATGACAAGACATTTGTCGGATGGCTCTATCGGATAGCCGTGAACACATGTTTGAGCCACTTGCGAACGCACAAGAGAATCTTCCAGAAAGAGGTTCCTTTTGATGAAGTGGAGGGTTTTGTGAATCACAAGGAGTCTCAAAAGCCGGAAGACATGATGGACAAAGCTCTGGATGAAGCCATACAGGGCCTTTCTCCCAGGTTGAAATCGGTGTTCATGCTCCACGACATCCAGGGATTCAAACATGCAGAGGTCGCCCAGATCATGGAATGTTCTGTGGGAACATCCAAATCCCAGCTTTTCAAGGCACGGATGAAACTTAGAAAACACCTTGAAAAGAAAAAAATGTTATGAGGAGAAATCCGATGAAATGTCTGACAGCCAGGAAATGGATCAGCGAATACATAGACGGAGAATTGGATGCTGCACACAAAGCTACCCTGGAAGAGCACTGTGCTCAGTGTGCGGATTGCCAGAAACTCATGAAAGATTTTCAGAAGATCACGAGCAGAGCGAAAGAGCTGGATCCGCATTCGCCACCAGAGACCATCTGGGCAAAGATCCAGGAAAAAATACCGCCTCAAGAACAGGAGGTTTGGACTCTCCCCTCTCAGAAGCAGAGCTGGTTCAGATTGCCGAGACGGAGCTATGTTCTCAGCGCCGCCCTTTTGCTCGTTGTTGTTGCCGGCCTCGTTTTCATTTATGGGCCAAGGTTTTGGTCCGACCAGGCATTTGTCCCCGAACTGAACAGCCGGCAATACACGCTGGCAAAGCTTGAGGAAGCTGAGCAGCACTACCAGCTTGCCATCAAGGCTCTCAGTGAAGCAGCGGCCGCTCAGAAGGAGCAGCTCGATCCTCAAGTCGCAGAGGTGTTCCGAACGAATCTCGCGATCATCGATCAGTCGATCGCTTCCTGCAAACAGGCTGTGCTCAGCGATCCGGATGATATCGAGTCGAGAAAATATTTGTTGGCAGCCTATAAGGAAAAAACGGATCTCATCAACGAGATCATGGCGGTCACAGACGCTCCATCCCCCCAAAGGGGCTTGGAGGAGACAATATAAGGTAAGATAGGAGGTACGATATGCGATTAAAAAAGTCACTCGCGTCACTAACAGTCTTGTTGTTCTTTTTTCTCATCCTGGGATTCAGCCCCTCCTCATCCATAGCGAAGGAAAAATTTGAGGAGAAATTCGAAAAAACAGTTGCCCTTGCTAAGGATGGAAAAGTCTATCTCAATAATATCTCGGGAGACATCGAGGTCAAAACTTGGGATAGGGGAGAAGTGAAGATCGATGCGCTCAAGGTCTCCCAGCACTCGTCCATGGATAAGGCCAGGGAGTATGCCGGATTGGTCGAGATCGAGGTCACAGACGAAGGGGGAACCCTGAACATCGTGGTCAAATACCCTAAGAATGGGCCCAATAAAATGAACGTCTCAGTTGACTTTAAACTGATGATCCCCTCATTGGCGACAGCAGACATAAACTCTGTAAGCGGAGACCTGACTCTCCAGAACATTGGCGGCGCAGCGAAGGCAGAGACTGTGAGCGGAGATGTCACTCTGGAAAAGATCGCAGGAACTCTCAAAGGAAAGACTGTGAGCGGAAACGTTACAGCTACAGGTGCAGCCAAAGGTGCTTACTGCAAGTCCGTCAGCGGGAACGTGATGGTTGATGATGTCATTGGCGACGCCGAGCTCTATACAGTCTCTGGGACGATCAAGGCAGGATCAGTCAAAGGCTCGATCACTGCCGAAAACACGAGCGGTGATGTGGATCTGATCGACGTAACGGACGCCAAGGCAGTAAAGGCCAAAACTCTGAGTGGCGATGTCGACTATGCCGGTGTGATCTTTTCCGATGGGACCTACGAGTTCAAGTCCCACAGCGGAGATGTCACCCTGACCATCCCTTCAGATGCGGCTTTCGACCTGGAGGCAAGGACCTTTAGTGGCTCCATTGACTCGGAGTTCGAGATCACTCTGACGGGAAAGATAAGCAAAAAAGAGCTCAAAGGGTCTGTGAATGGTGGAGGAGCCACTCTCGAAGTCAAGACGTTTAGCGGCGACGTCGAACTGAAAAAAAAGTAATCTTTAACTCCTATTAAAAATCGAGGAGAGGGACATGTCCCTCTCCTTTTTTTATACATTTTTTCTGAAAACATGCTGAAATCTTTGATGATTGATATCCGGGTGTCCCCATTGATTATTGATCTATTGAAATGTAGGGACCGTTTCCCAAACGGTCTGTTCGGAGAGCCGACCCTACAAGTGTTCTTAAGATCAAGAATTTGGGAATGCTTCCAAGCAATGGGAATCCCTTTGACTTTTTCGTGCATTCGGTGATAGGTTTTTATAGAAACACGAAGGGAGATAGATCTATGAAAAAAAGCCGCTTTGCCTCTGTTACTCTTTTGATTTTTTTGATCGGAACCCTATTTTTTTGGGTAGGCTGCCGCGAAACATCAGAGATTAAGAAGCCAATGCGGATCGCTGTCGCCCAATTTTCCCATGAAACGTGTACGTTCTGTCCGGAACCCACAACCATCGAAGATTGGGAGTACTATGGACCGCCCACGAGAGATCTCTTAGGCTCGGACAGGGGATACATCGGAGGCTTCAAAACAATGTGTGAGGAGTATGGCGGAGTGGAGCTTGTAGGCGTCCTCTCCCCAAGAGGAGCGCGAGGAGGCTCGTCTGGCAGCTGGATCACCCAGGAGGCCTTTGACAAATATTCTTACGGCATCGCCGATGACCTCGAGGATCAGGGGCCATTTGATGGCGTATTTTTAGCCCTCCATGGAGCTATGGCTGTTACAGGAATTCCGAAGCCGGAAGCTGAACTTGTGCGTCGCGTGCGGGCCGTTGTCGGTGATATTCCGATTTTTGTCACTCTCGACCTTCATGCCAATGAGGACCATGAACTTTCGGATGCGGCCGATGCTGTGTTCATCATAAAGAGATATCCGCACTACGACACAACTCTTCAGGGCGAACGGGCCGCAAGGGTGATAATCAAAACCATCCGAGGGACATATAGACCCACCATGACGACGCGAAAACCCCGTGTTATCACTCCCAGTGTGTTTCAGGGAACAGGTGTCTCCCCGGCCATGGAGATCATGGAACGGGCGCGAAGATGGGAATGCCAGGAGAAAGATGCCTATGTGTCTGTCGCTTTTGGGTTTGCCTATGCCGATGTCCCCGATGTGGGTGCAACGGTCATGGTCGTGACCAACAATGACCAGAAACTGGCGGATAAAATTGCCGATGACATGTCGGACTACATCTGGCGCCTCCGGCACGAATTTGCGGGTAAGAAACTTCCTAAAACTCATGAGGGCGTGGCTCTCGCGATGGCCGCCGCAAAGGAGGGGAAAACGCCGGTGGTGATTGCAGACCAGAGCGACCGCACAGGAGGGTCGACACACATTCTCGAGGAGCTCATCAAACAGGGAGCCGAAAATTTCTGTATCGCCACTCTGAGGGATGAACGGGCTCTGGAGAAGATCGAAGCGGAGTTTAAAGAAGATGATGCACTGGAGATCGAATTGGGCGGTTACTCAGACGAGTTCGCGGGAAATCCCGTTCGGGTCAGCGGCACGATTGAATTCCTCGGAAAGCAACGCCGAGAAACTGTCGCAGTCCTTCACTTCGGGAAGAACAATCGTGTCATCCTGACCGTTCATCTCACACAGATCACAACACCGGATATCTTTGCGCCTCTGGGAATCAACCTAGAGGAGCTCGATATCATCGTCCTCAAATCCCGGGTCCATTTCCGGAGAGGCTTTCATGAGACAGGTCTGGCTGGAGCGATTTTCGAAGTGGATGCCCCAGGCCTCGGTCCGGCAGACCTTACGGTGCTTCCCTACAAGAACATTCCCAAGGATATCTATCCGGTCTATTTAAAAGATTAGCCCCAGAATTAAACATATCGAAATCCGATATCGTATGAACACCTGTTCGGGAAATGGAACTTACGTTTTAGAACGACTTTACTATCGTCCTCTTTGGATACGATTTTCAGGGTCTATGGGTGCAGTTCCATGTTTTTCCTCTAAACTGACGGCCGCTGCCGGATACTGGAAGCTCAGGCACTTTGAACCGGACTATTCCGATGGTGAAGTGCCGAACACATGGTCCCAGATCGGTGAGCTGACACCGAAACGCTTGTCAGGACATCTGAAGTGATGCTGCATGTGATTGAACTTGACGAACTTGAAGTATCTGCCTTTGATCTTGAAGTGATGGGTTCCGTAGTGCGTCAGGTCATAGATCAGATATCCGGCAATAAACCCGGAGAATGTGGGCGCGAGCCAGTGGGGCGCTCCAAAAAGCTTCACCCAGATGAGATAAAAGAGGCAGTAAAAGAGGAATGCCAGAGGAATACTGACTGCCGGGGGCATGACCAGACGTGTCTTGCACATCGGCTGTTTGTGGTGAACGCCATGGAAGAGAAATGTCACGCGCTCCATCCGGGGTGTTTTGGGCGGAAAATGAAACACAAATCGATGCAGGAAATACTCGGCCAAAGTCCAGAGAAAAAGTCCTATGGGAAAACCCAAAACAATGTGAAAAGGGAATCCTCCCCCCGCCCCAAGATGTGATGTGGCTAAATAGTCCTTTATGGCAATAACCAGAAAGATAACCATAACGGGGATCCAAATGATGGCAACCACAGCGGGATGGATGTGGGTGAAAAACTCGAGAAAATTCGATTTGAACAAACGGATGGGTTCTTTATCGTTGATGATCTCATGGCCGACTGGGTCTGTCATGGGTTGCCTCTTCTTTCCGGAATAATCAAGACGGCGTATTATAGCACAATCGCCATTTCCTCCATAGAGGTAATTTCGACTTGAAGGCATCGCTCGATCCATGATTGTATGAACACGAGTTGCGTTGTTGGGACACCCAGTTATCACTCATCACAAATTGAAGGATGCTTGCTTTTGACTTCGGATATTGCTTCTGCTATAAGCAAGGATATGAATTGTCTTTCAAAACAAAAATTGACAGCTTCAGGAACGAAGGGAAAAATTGCTCTCCTGATTCCGATCTTTGTGATCCCGGTCCTCTTGATTTTGAGTTCCTGTAAAAAAACCGAAGAAGACGTGCTTTATGACTTCATTGCGCATTTCGAAGATGCCCGAACTGTGGCACCGTACCGCAGTCATAATCTCTTTCGTTCTTGGCAGGAGGGCGACCGGATGTTCGGGTGGAACAGAAACCGTCAAATCGAAAAAAATGCTGTCCTTATACCTAGACAAAAAGATACAGCCCTGTACCGCTTTGGGTGCCTTGAGAAGAGAGACACCAAACTGGCTTTTAGCGTCAAGTCCCTCCTCTCCCCGGGGATAGAGCCACCACCGAGTTTTGATGTCACCCTCAACGGGAATGAGGTCTTCTCTTCTTCCCTCGACTGGAAGGATTATCAGAGGATCTCTCTGAATGCGATAAAGGAATTCCTGCTCATCGGAGAGAATTTCTTAGAGTTTCACAGGTCCCCCCTTCCCCTCGGAGTCGAAGACCGGCACTGGCTTGCTTTGCGAACGTTCGTCTTTGGCAAGGAAGGCAGCCCCGAATCGACAGACCAAACCAGCGAGGCGGAACGGTCCAGGGTCGATCTCGAAAAAAAAACGATCGCCCTGGCGCTGAACACATGCCTCAGCTATCATCTTAAGATTCCTAAGCAATCCAAGTTGATCTTTGATTTTGCCTTGGACACGGCCCAAATGAATTCCTTGGGGCAGACGAAACTTATCGTTTCCCTTGAAACACTTGATGGGGAGAGCCTTGTCCTTTACGAACACTCTTTAGGGGCAAAAGCCAGAGTGAATAAGAATTCCATGCCCATCGACCTTTCTCCTTACCAAGGCCAGATCTCACGCATAAGCTTTGTTTTTATGACTGATTCCCTTGTGGATGACCCTTCAATGACGTTCATTCTGAAGAAACCCAGGATCATTAAAGAGGGAGTCCCGGCTTCTCCATACATAGAGCCTGCAAAGCCCGATCTACCAAAGCCCTTCAACATCCTGATCTACCTTGTGGATTGTCTCCGTCCCGATTTTCTTCCCTTTTTTGGGTATAAAAAAAATATTGCTCCTCATATGACCGAATTTTCCAAGGACTGTGTTCTCTTCAAGAATGCTTACGCGCAGGCTTCCTGGACCAGACCGTCAGTCGGGGCCCTATTCACAGGGCTTTATCCTTTCCAGCACCAGGCGATCACCCTAAAAAGCGGTTTGGCTGCGGAATTCCAGACGCTGGCCGAGCTATTGCAAAATGCTGGTTACTATACGATAGGGATCTCCGCGAACGCAGGGATCAAGGAATTCTTCAACTTCAACCAGGGGTTCACATTCTTCAAATACCACTCAAATCTGGATGGAGGATTTGCGGAGACGCTCAACACGTATGCTTTTGCGCAGCTCCAGTCAAAGCCATCCCCATTCTTCCTGTATATGCACACCATGGAGCTCCACCGCCCGTACATGCTCAAGGAGGAATTTACTCCCGCAGTCACGGGAGTTCCTCACATCGTCGTGGTGGAAAAAAGGGGAGAACCACGATACCAGGTGGATTTGAATCATACCCTTCGTATGTACGAAGCTTCCATCACCCAGAATGACAGAGCTTTTGGCGATTTGATGGCCGAATTGAAAAGGCTTGGCTTGTATGACAAGACCTTGATCCTGCTGATGTCTGACCATGGGGAGGAATTTTTCGAGCACGGAGGGTTTGCTCATGGACAGACACTTTACGAGGAACAGGTCAGGCACCTTTTCATCATGAAGCTGCCCCAGCAGTGGAATGCCGGACGCCTCATCAAGGACAACGTCCAGGAGATCGACATCTTCCCCACTCTCCTGGACTTGACCGGAGGGAGCATCCCAGATTACCTTTCGGGGAAAAGTTTGAAGAGATTTGTGCTCTCATCCGAATCGACCGATTCACCCATCCACCAGGAGATCTTTCTGGAAACAGGCCCCGACCTGAGCATGAAGGCCATAGTCGATGGGACGTGGAAATTGATTCATACCGGGAAAGAGTGGACAGATGATATTCGGGAATATGAGCTCTATGATCTCGACGCAGACCCTGAGGAAAGGACAAATCTTATCACCCGGAGCCCTATCGCGGCGCACTACTTGAGGAGCAGGCTGTCCAATTGGGTGAATGTGCAGGAGAAGCTGGTGAATATCGGGATAGAGGACATCGAAAAAACACTGACTCCCAAGGAGATCGAAGAACTCAAAGCCCTCGGCTACATCAAATAAAGGACTGTCCCCTTTTTGATTTTTTAGAATTTCTCCTTGACCGGGGAATGTTAAAAGGTTAGGATAATTCCCATTTTTATGATAGGTTTTCAAGGTTTTAAATCGCGACATGGAAAGGAGTCTCCTGAAGTGCAGAGGGAAACGAATTCATCCAACCAGGGTTTTAGCCGCCGGAGTTTCATCGGCAGCTCTGCTGCTGTCTTGGCAGGTATTGGATTAAGCGGCCGAAAGAAGCTTTTGGGCGCAGAAGCATCTATCCAAGAAAAGGAAACAAAAATCAAAGAGTACCGCATGCTGGGCCGTACAGGATTTCGGGTTTCGGACATGGCCTTCGGATCTGGGGAACTGGCCGAACCTGCTTTGCTCGAAGCTGTCCTGGATGCAGGGATCAATTACATCGATACCGCAGAGGGATACGGCAGAGGACGCACCGAAAGGATCATCGGCAGCGTCATCAAAAACCGGGATCGGAAGAAAATTTTCGTAACGACAAAATTGGGATTGAGAGGAGACCTCACCAAAGAAGCCATCAAGGATCGTGCCCTTAAATGTTTGGAAAGGCTTCAAACAGATTATGTCGATTGTTTGATGATCCACATGCCATCCACTGTGGAACAACTGAAGAACGAAGCTTTCCATGCCGCTTTTCAGGAGCTCAAGACCGAAGGGCGCGTGCGTTTTTGCGGCCTTTCCAACCATGGGTCGCAATGGGGCGATGTGCCTGAAACCATGGAGAAAGTTCATCTGGCTGCTGCAGAAGACGGCCGTTTCGATGTGGCCCTTCTCGTCTATAATTTTCTCCAGAGAGAAGAGGGCGAGAGGATTTTAAAAGCCTACAAAGAGAAAAATATCGGGGCGACCTTGATGAAGACCAATCCTGTCTTGAATTACTTGGAAACCAAGGAACAGGCAGACCAGATTAAGGCCGACGGGAAGGAAATCCCCGAACGCCTTCAAACCCTTCTCGTGAGATTGAAGACAAGAGCAGATGCAACGGAAACATTCCAGAAGCAGTACGGCGTGAAAAATTTTGATGAGATCCGTAGTGCAGCCATGAAGTTCGTTCTCAGTAATCCGAATGTCAGCTGTGCTTGTCCCACGATCAAGAACTTCAGCGACCTGGAATTCTATGGGAATCTATCGGGAGCCCGGTTCGACCTCAAAGCCGAGAAGACACTGGCCGCTTACACAGCTCTCTACGGAGATCTTTACTGCCGTCATGCGTGCGGAAAATGCGAACCAAGCTGTCCTCATGCAGTTCCCGTGAACACGATCATGCGCTACAGTCACTATTTTCAGGCGCAGAGACGGGAGAAATCAGCCATGGTCAAGTACGCATCACTTCCGCCGAACAAAGCCGATAAATGCTGGAGTTGTTCCGGGTACTGTGAGGGTTCCTGCCCTTATGGCGTTCCCGTGCAGGGATTGCTTATGTTGGCGCACAACACACTCACTCTAGAAGGTTAGGGGCATCCAGCCATTCTGTAGCATATCGGTGAGGTCTTTCCCCATGTATTTGACTTCGATTCCAAGATCTGACAATTTATTGGAAACACCGTACATGTCGGCGCAGGCTTTGCAGGCAAAGAGCTCCACGCCCACCTCTTTCATTTTCTGAATCTCCTTCTGAAGTTCTTCATCTTCGGAGAGGAGTTTTGATGAGGGGCCCCAAACAATGAATCGAATATTGTCCCACCAGTGATATTTTTTTGCGTTGGTGACGTACATGTACACCATTTTGAGGGCGACTTCCCGGTCTCCAGAAGTCCACACTACAACAAGATTTAAAGGTTCTTTGGAAACACTCTTCTCATGATGGAACAACGCAGATGATAAGGGGCTGGCGCTCAAGCCCACCAAGATTAGACCCACGATAAAGAATTTTGCATACTTCATCATAGTCCTCCTTGATAATGTGCACTCTTTTGTTTTTGATTGACTTAAAAATGTGTTGTTTAGATTATAAACTTTTTCTCATGGACTCAACACTGTCGATGATTAACGCTATTTTCCAGCCGTAGGGTCATCCTGCATGATGCCGAAGGGATTTCCCTCTGTATCCTGGCACACAGCAAAATATCCAACTCCAGGAATGGGCATCTTTGGAGCGATGACTTTCCCACCTGACTGCGTGATTTTCTCTACGAAGTCATCCACAGAGGGAACTTCTATAGTATTCGTTACAGTTTCTGAGGGCATCTGCCGTTTGGCGATTCCGCCGTTTATTCCTGGCTTATCGTCTGGTCCAGTTGTCACCATCCAGTACTCCATAGGACCTTCCCATTTTTCCACCGTCCATCCAAAAACATCACTGTAAAACTTTATGGCGCGCTCCGGATCGTCTGCGCTGATGTCAAAATGAACTACTCTATTCATATTAATCTCCTTTTTTTTAAATTGTCATAAAGACACACCTAATATATATAATTCTTATAAATTATGTCAAATTTAATGTTCTGGAGAAATAAATTCTTATGTGAACAAGTTTTTCAGCATAACAAGCTTGGCCGGAGACACAAGCTGTACCGGAGACACAAGCGATCATGTAATATCATTGGCAGTTTTGTGGCCATACGTTTACAGGAAAATCCGGGACGGTTTAAGAGAGGCCTGGCACGGCGAGATTAGAATTTCTTTGTGGAATGGGTTATAGTAATGGCGGCTACTAACACCAACCCTTCGAAGGAGAATACACATGGATTTCCAGAGTCTCTCTTTCCCGGATGCCCCTATGATCAAGGTCTCACCTCCAGGCCCCAAATCCCAGGAATATTTGGATTTCCAATCCAACACGGAAGGGGGTGCTGTTTCCTACCCGAAAGGCATGCCCATGGCCCTACACAAGGCCAAAGGGGCGACGGTGATGGATGTGGATGGAAATGTGTATATCGATTTTTTTGGTGGGGCGGGAGTGATGAATGTCGGCCATTCCAATCCGGAGGTGATAAAAGCAGCGGAATATCAGCTGGCGAGGATCACACATGCTTTGGATGTGCCCACCCCTGCGCGCCGAACACTGGTGAAAATGCTCTTCCAGGTCCTCCCCACAGAGATCGAAAAGGTGTTTTTTGGCGGCCCCACGGGAACAGATGCCGTTGAGGCGGCTATGAAACTCGCCAAATATAATACTGGTCGCATCCCTATGATCGCTTTTGAAGGATCCTATCATGGGATGGCGGCAGGCGCCCTCTCTCTGACCAGTGGTCTTCAGTTCAAAGAGGATTTTTATCCTCTACTGCCTGAGGTCCATTTTGTTCCTTATGCGTACTGTTACCGGTGTGTCTATGGTAAAAAACCGGAATCGTGCGATCTTGAGTGCGCCCGGTACCTGGAACATGTGCTCGAGGATCCCCATTCAGGCGTGGGAAAGCCTGCAGCCCTCATCATCGAGGCCATTCAAGGGGAAGGAGGATCTATCGTTCCACCCGGGGGGTTTATCCCAAAGGTCAGACAGATCTGTGATACATACGACATTCTGTTGATCATCGACGAGATCCAGGCTGGCTTCTGTCGAACAGGAAAGATGTTTGCCTTCGAGCACACGGGGACGGTCCCGGATATTATGACGATGAGCAAAGCCCTCGGCGGCCTCGGTTTTCCTATCTCCTGTGTCGCCTTCAAGAAGAACCTGGACACATGGACGCCGGGAAAACATATCGGCACATTCCGCGGCAACGTGATCGCTTATGCGGCGGGGAGCGCTGGCCTGAAATTCATGCTCGACCACAACCTCGCCGACTATGCGGCGAACCTGGGACAGACGATGCTTTCCTGGTTGAAGGAGATCGAAAAGGATTCCAAAATCATCGGTGAGGCACGAGGAAAGGGCCTGATGCTCGGCGTGGAGTTGGTAAAGGATAAGGATTCTAAAGAGCCGGCCCCTGATTTGGCCATAAAGGTGAGATCGATATGCCACCGTCATGGCCTCCTGATCGAGATCGGTGGTCATTACAACAATGTCGCCAGATTCCTGCCGCCCCTTATTTTGACGGAAGAACTGGCGCTTAAGGGTATCGAGATCTTCGAAGACGCCGTCCGTAATGCCCAGAAGACATATTGATCTTTACGTGATCACCCCGATTTCAAATCCCTAGCTTACCCGGAAGAGAAATAGCTGACGATGTCTTAAAATTTCGCTGCTCCGTATAGAATTTTTTCCCTGCCGACCATCTGATGTCTCGGTTGAAAATCAGAATATAAGAGAAAAGCCGCTGTACAGGATGTGGTTTGGCTCTTTGGTCTTCAAGTCCTGCCGGAGGTAGCTGACGATGAACTCTACTTTTTCACTCAGTGGTACGTTGGTTCCCAAGAAGAATCTGTTTTGGCTGAAATTATCGGTCTTTGTGTCCCAAAACAGTTCTTCAGCGATGAAGGGCTTCAGCTTGAGATTGCCCACTTGGATGTTTGTTTTCAACCGGAGACGCAGCCGAAAGCGGAAATGGTTCACATCCAGGTCTTGTTCAGATGTTCTAATTTCCGACCGGAATCGCCAATCAAAGGAAAAACTCTTGGGCAGCTTTTTCACCCATCCGGCCTCCAGAGAATAACGGTTTTCACTGATTTGGGATGTGTTCGTCTTTGATGTCTGCCTTCTGTAGATAACAGCGAGATGGAAATTATTCTGGAGTTTACGGCCGACCCCTCCCTCTAAAACATACACGAACGGATCCTGGAAGGAGATGTCATGACAACGGATCTGACTCTTGAACGTGAGATCGAAGTTTTGATCCACTGTCAGGTTGAGGGAATTGTCCAGCCACCCTTGCCCTTCGGCTTGTATTGGTCGGTTAAGCCAGAGGAGAAGAGCCCCAAGAAATACCAGAAATCCGATAATTTGCATTGTTTTATGGCGCATTTGCACTCCTGTAGCACTCCTATAAGAGTGTTGATATCATGGTTATTCCCCTATGTCAAGTGCTAAATAATAATAACCTGGATTTTTTCCGTCATCTCTGAGCTACTGTTTGGATTAATGAT